>NZ_RQEP01000005.1:0-600000 GCF_004770055.1 Leptospira semungkisensis
ATATTGTAGAATGAGTGTAGCTAATTTGTTTTCTTAGTGTTCGAGATTATTATATCAATGGCGAACTCATCACCACCGATTAACCTCAGCTAATAAAAAATTTAATTTCTCATTCGCAGTTATTAAGTTGTAAAAGAACTGATTATTTGCCTTGGCGAGTCTTTGTTTTTGAGGGAGAAGGCTCTCCGTCTTTTAAACTCGCTTCCGCTTTGCCGGCGATCTCCCATACGGAAAAGGCCGTAAAAACCAATGTAGGGAATTGAGCCACCCGGTCAATGAAAAACCTACATAATTCTGTACATTTTTTTAAAAAGGAAATCTCCGGAGAAGGAGCTATTTTCGAATCAATACTCTTCTTCCATATCAACTGAATAGTTTTCGCCGATGGAAAACGCGCAAATTCGAGATAAATGAGTGTACGACAAGCCAGTTTCCTCAGCCCAAGCATTGAATTGTTTCTGGATTGCTGACATATCTTTTTTGGATTTTCCAGTGGAGGACAAAGGAAGGCCTATATCACGTAAACATAATATAACATCTGAAGATAAAATAAAAGAATCTCTTCCTACAAAACGCAAGAAGTACTGCCCCGTGTTTCCGCCCAATCTGGATCCATGTTTGGATAGAAAATCCAAAAGCCCGACCTGATCTTGAATAGGCCAATCCGACAAAAATTTTCCGAAACTACCATGTTCGCGGGCAATATCCACGACGAACTGCGCATTCTTTCTCACTGCTGAGATCTTTTGCGCATTGCGAATGATCTTCTCATCCGATTCTAAGCCGTCCCAAAATCGATTTGGCTGCTTGAGTAATTTTGCAGGATCGAATCCTAAGAATGCCTCTTCAAAGCCTGGCCATTTATTTTCTACAACCTTCCAAACAAAACCAGCCGAAAAGATCCGCTTTGACATTTCGCTGAGCACTCGATCATCGGAGAGACGAGCAAGTTTGCTTTTAGGACTTACTTTAGGAAGAAGAGTTTGTAGGATCTTCTCCCCGCCTTTTCTTTTGGCTGCTCGTTTTTGGATCTTGTCAAAAGAGATCATTTATACTCCTAAACACAAACGATATGTTCGTAAAAGAATATGTCAGTGAAAAGTATAATACGTATTTATAATATTATTTTACTCAAGCGCTCTGCATGCGACAGAAGTAAATTAATTTCGAGGGAAAACAGTTTCGTATCATTAATCAGTATCTCGAACCGAAGACCGCGCTTATTCTAATTGACCCTCATGAAAATGGCCAGAACGCTGGTTTTATGGCACCCTCGATCCTGAATCGGGTCTTTATTCTGGTTCTCACCCTTCTATTTGGTGCCCAATCCGTCCATTCTGCCTTTCTATCTGTAGAGATAGAAAATATGATCTGCACTTGCAATCATGGATCCTCTCAAGAAAGTCATGCGGTTAACCCGGAGGATGCTTTTTTCAAGAAGGGAGATCATTCTAAGCTAAGCCATTCTTCCGATCATAAAATGTCCAAACTGCCGAATTGTCATTCAACTACCGACAAGACGGATGTCCATACCTGTCCTTGCAAAAAGCATGATAAGGCTTCTCGGGCGAGCGTTTCCTCTTCTACGTATATTAAAGAAATCATATATTTGAAATTGAATCCTGACTATTCTGAGTCGGACGCATTTATAGATCCAAATTCCGATTTAGCCAAAGGCTATTTTCCCGATTTCCTCAAACCCCCGAAAACAAACGAATAAAGGCTAAAATAGGATCCTTCCGAGTCCTATTCAGGAGTGGCAACTTCTAACGTCGACCCGTTAGTAGACCACTCTAAGGCGAAGAATATTCGGAAATCTTATCGAGCTATACGGTTCTTCTGTTCCGCGTATCTAAAAGTGGAGGCGGCCCAAGGCTCATTCAAGATTTCCTGTTTCTACCTAGCTATTCTACCGGAACGAATTCGCAAAGAATGAAATACTCTGGTGAATATTATGTTATTCAAACGGACAATTGTATGTATTACATTTTTGTTATTCATACTGAATTGCACTCTTTCAAAGGATGAGGGATATAATCAAGGCGTAATGGCCATGAACATATTCGCTTCTACACAGACCCAGGCGATAGCTTACGCTTCCAACGTTGGGGGAAGTTTCGGGGTAAATGCCGTAAGTGCTTCTTTCGCAGGGAAGATAAGTGTTTATGATCAGATACAGTCCTTAGGTATGCCTACCGGGATACTTGCGACTGACGTAGGTTCCGGACATATTCTTACTTCCATTCCTGGGAACAATAGCGTCCAGGTCCTGGATATCAGGAAATCAAATGCTATATTAAAAACACTGAATGTAGGGACTAAGCCTGGAATGATTTCAGTGGATCCTGCTAACACGGATCATAATTGGCTTATGAACGATGGAGACGGAAGCGGAGCAGATCCGATCCTCTGCCCCGGCCAACCGAGCAAGGGATCATTTACTGTGATCCACGATAGTACGGATCCCGTAATTATCAGCGATATTCACACTTCTATTTGTATCGGGTTAGGTCCTCACTCAGCGGCTTCTCAAACAGTGAGCCCGTTTCTAGCGATGATCACAAATCAGGGCGATAATACGATCAGCGTTGTTGATAACGATGAAGACTCGGCTACATTTCTAAGCGCAAATCTCTTAAATACGATTTCGCTCTCTGGAACCCCGAAAGGTATCGTTTATTCTAAATATACGAATAAGTTTTACACGTATCTAGCTTCCGGTTCCGGTAGCATTGCAGTGATCGATCCGACGGGCAACGGAAATACCGGAGCCTTAGGCACAAGCATAAGCAACGTAGGAACAAAGTATTCTGTATTAAAGATCGATTCTTCCGGACGTTATCTGCTTCTTTCAGGAACAGATACATCCACTTCTCCCAATAAGGGGCTTTTGCTTGGGGTCGATCTTCATACGGGAGCCTTGGGAACTCCGATCTCTGTTTCAAACATAGGGTTCTCGGATATCCAAGAGACGCCTGACGGCAAACATTTGTTAGTTGCTTCTGCTTCTACAGATTCGAGCACTGCAACGGATCTGCTTTATGTATATAGTACATCGAGCCTACCGGATTTGAGCCTGATCAAAAGCATTCAAGTCGGAAGCACGAATCAGTCTTATCGTACCTTCTCGATGAATTCTTCGGGAACTTCCCTTATGGGGGTCTTCGTTCCGAATTATACGGATGGCACGATCACTGTTCTAAGTGCAGGCTTGGATCCGATCCAAACCCTTTTAGTCGGAGGGAATCCTACTTATACCACCGTTTATTCGATGGGTGGAGGATCTTCGATGGGGCATATGCACGGCGACATGGGCGATATGGGTAGTATGAATGGGTTGTAAGAGATCCTTCCTATTATTCTTTCTTCTTCTTTGTTTTATTCATTCTCCGCTGTTTTCGCAAGGAGGGATTTTCGATTCTCCTTCCGAGCCTGAAAAACCGCAAGAGGAGGAGAAGGACCATAAGGTCCATAAAAGTTCCGGTAAGGAAGAGCATAAGGATGATCATTTGTTGGAAGCTCCTGCAAGCTTGATGGGTACGCATATTCATCAACCCGGAAAGATAATGGTAGAATATCGTTATATGCTAATGAATATGCAAGGCCTGTACAGCGGAGGGCAAACGATCAGTCCGATGTTTCCTTTGAACCTTCCCCACGCAACCGGTGCAAATGGAGGAACCGGAGGAAATTCCGGATCTAGCACATACATGATGGTTCCTCAGAGAATGATGATGGAAATGCAGATGGCAAATGTAATGGCCTCTATAACCGAGAACCTTTCCGTCATGGTCATGATTCCGTATGTTCGGAACAATATGGAGATGCTGAATGGAGGAACTTACTTAAAGTCCTATATGAGCTCTAAAGGGATCGGAGATATACAAGGGCAACTAACGTATAGATTCGTAAAAATGGAACATCATAATCTTTTGGTCAACTTTGGACTTAGCCTTCCTACCGGTTCCGTCGACCAAAGGGATTCCATGGGACAGAGCATGGGAATGATCCAAGCCAAGGTTCCCTATAATATGCAACCTGGAACTAGGACTTATAATCCATCTCCGGGACTCACTTATACCGGTAACTCGGGTGGATTCTTTTGGGGTTCTCAATTCTTGGCCAATCTTCGCTATGGAAAGAATGATAACGGATATAGATTCGGAAATCGTTATGAAGCATCTCTCTGGGCTGGGTTCAAGATCTTGGATTGGATGTCCCTTCTCGGAAGAATTCAGTACCAGAAATGGGACAATATCACAGGAATTGATAAAGCACTGGATCAAACCATGGATCCCCAGAACGATCCGAATCTTCAAGGAGGAAGAAGAGGTCTCGTATTTGCGGGAATGAATATTAAACTTCCTTTTAGTTCGGAAACGGAAACAAGGATCAATGTGGAATATGGAACTCCTTTTTACCAACATCTGAACGGTCCTCAACTCGGAGCTAAATCAGTGTTCAACCTGACGGCTCAATTGGTTTTCTAATCGGGAGAAAAATCGTGGAACAAGAAATGATGAGACAAACAAAAGAACGATTCATTCGATACGGAGCCATCGCTTTGCTTCTATCCTATTGTTTCTTGTTTACGAACTGCGAGAACTCGGGTGCGGATCAAAAAAGAGATCCGCATCTATATAGCCTTCTCTCTACAAGCATCCCTACAACCTTCGTTTGCGCGGATCCTCAACCTGCATTTGCAAGTTTGAATCAACAAGGAGCGATCATTGCCTCTTGCGGAAGTTGCCACTCTGGATCTACTATCAATGGTGGCGTAGATGTAACCAGTTACTCTTCTCTAAAATCCCAAACCGTTTCCGGAAATGCGAGCATGAGCGTTTTCTATAGAGTATTGCTTCCTGGCAATATAATGTCCCAATACACTACATCTGCCTTAAACCAAGCAGTCTATTGCTGGATCCAAGGAGGAACCAATCCATGAATTATAAAAATAGAAAGTTCCTTCTTCGGAATTCTTTTCTGATCTTATTGGCTCTTGGTATCACTTCCAGACAGGCTGCGGAGAACAAGACTGTACTACCAAAGCTCAAGATTTCCGAAGGAAAAGTTCTTTTTAGAAGCGAAGCACCTCAGGAAGAGATTTACGGAAGCGGTAGCTCAGTTTCGGGAGAAGTCGATCCTCAAACAGGATCCGTTCAAATCTTTATAGATATCCGAGACTATAAGACCGGGAATCATCTTAGAGATGCTCATATGCACGAAAACTATTTGGAAAGCGATCTCTTTCCCAAGGCTTCTTTTGTAGGAAAGATCTCTTCTTATGATCCTCAATCCGGAAAAGTGGCTGCCTTAGGAACTTTTCAATTCCATGGACAGCAAAAGGAAAATTTCAAAATAGAAGGCATCCTTTCCCCTGAAAATAGAAAGTTCAGGCTCACTTCTTCCTTTTTCATTCTACTCGAAGATTATAAGATAGAAATTCCAAAACTTCTAATATTCAAACTAAATAATAAAGTAGAAGTAAAGACCGACTTCCTGCTGGAACCGTCCGAATGAAACCAAGCTTCTTTTTTAGAATAATATTTTTCTTAACTGTTCTATTCTTAAGCAAATCTGCATTTTCTCAGAATCAGTCTAGCGCGTTCATGAGCCCTACTCTGATCAATATGCCTTCTACGGAGAACGTAGGATATAAGAATCTGGATCTAAGATTCAACCACAGGTTTGGAGACGCGCAGAACGGATTCAAGGATTTGTTCGGATTGGATTCCGGTGCCAATATATTGATCGGTGGAGATTACGGGATCACGGATAAAATCTCGATAGGTGTCGCAAGGATCTCGGATAATAAGACGTACGAATTTAGAACCAAGGCGAGACTTCTTACCCAATCGCAGAGTTCTCCCTTTACGGTTTCTTTCTGGGGCGTAGCATCTCAGGACACGGATCGACAGGTGGTTCCGCTTACCCCGAATATACAGATCCCAAGTACAGGAATGCCCGCAGTGGATTCTAAATTACAGCAAAACTTGAACCAATACGTTTTGAGTGACAATGATAAGCGAAGTTATATGGCCTCTATCCTGATCTCCAGAAAAGTGAACCAATACTTCACTCTCCAGATATCTCCCACTTTCGTTCATCGGAATTTCGTAAAATCAACTCTGGACAATGATCGCTGGGGAGTCGATGTGGGAGGAAGGCTAAAACTATTCAGAAGAGTAGACTTCACTTTTGAAGCGATCTTTACTAAACAGAGAGATTATATCGGGACCGACTATGCATCTGCGGATAGACAATCCAAGATCGACGGATTTCAAACATTGACCGGAGACCAGATCAACGCCAACTATTCCCTACCGAAAGATCTCGCCGCAGTATATTTACAAAACGTAATATTAGATAAACCTGTCCAACATTATTCCGTTCCTCTCAGCTTCGGTGTAGACTTCGAAACGGGAGGCCATGTTTTTCAACTTTTCATAACGGATACAAGAACTCTTTCTCAAACTAAGTTGTTGAATGGAGGAGACTTCGATTTCAACAAGAGGCAATATTCCGTCGGATTCAACATACACCGAAATTTCTCTTTCGATGAAGACAGTAAGAAAAAAGAATGGGACAGTCCGAAAAAAGAAGACGACATACAGAAGAAGGAACCTTCCCTTCCTTCCGGCTCCGAAAATCCTTCGGATAAAAAAGAGGAGAAGGAACCGCAATCTTAGATCTTATTTAAAGCGACTCAAAAATTCAAAGGCCATCTTATATCTATCTTCACTACTTTTCTTTGTAGGCCCATGTATTTGCTCATACAATATTTCTAATCTTTTAACAATAAGTATCGTTGCATCAAGAAGTGGAATTAACTCCAAGCGGTTTTGAGAATACTTGCGAAGCTGAATATTTACGTATTCAGGTAATATTTCTATTTCAGTGTTTTTTAGATTTAAAAGGGTTGTGGCGACTTCTTCATCAACGAAAATTTGAAAAAGTTCTTTGGGCTCACAATCAGCATCATACTCTTTATCAAGAGTCAAGATCCATTCAGGAACACCCTCTAAAGTAGGCTGCTTATATTTCTCTTTTCGAATGGATCGTGGAAGTAATAAACCAGCAAAAGGAGACGAACGACGTCGCACTTTTACAGATGTTAAAAAAACTGCTGGTTCTAATCTACCAAAGAAACCAATTTCTACTGCAAATCCTTTCCAAACTCCAATTGCCCTCTGCGCAACATCGGGTTGCCCGATTACCTCTCCATCATCAAGTAGCCCAGCAAAATCATTCAAAATTCGGGTGTCTCGTTTATTTGAACTTTTACTTAAAAAGTGAGTCAAGAGATACCATAAAACAGCTCCCGGTGCTATAACATAGAGGAGAAATTCGGATTGAGTCATTCTTCAAAATTACCTAAGTAGCAAAGGAAGGGAAAGTAACTTTCCGTCACAAAAATTTTCGTACGTGTCACAAACCAACTATAGAAGCGTCTTCCTTTTAAAAGAGGAAATTAATGAGCACCAGATTTAACTACGCCAAAGTCTATCCACAAGTCTTAGAGAAAATGCTAGAGATGGAAAACTTTGCTAAGAGCACAGGGATCGAACCCAAACTCTATGAATTGATCAAGATCAGAGCCTCTCAGATTAACGGATGCGCATTTTGTTTGAACATGCACACTGTAGATAGTAGAGCCTTGGGCGAAGAAGAAAGAAGGATCTACCTTCTAGACGCTTGGAGAGAAACCACATACTATACCGAGAAAGAAAAAGCTGCCTTGGAATTAACCGAGTATGTGACAAAGATCTCCGAAGCAGGAGTCCCCGACGAGGTATATGACAGAGTCAGAAAGCAATTCGATGAAAAGGAAACGATCGGTCTTGTGATCGTGATCAATACGATCAACTCTTGGAATCGGATCGCAATCTCTACGAAAATGATGCCTCCAGCTTAAAAAAATTCTACTTAGTTTAAAAACACATGCGTGCCTCTTTCAGATGATATCAATGCTTGAGGTACGTATGAAAACAAAAACTACTCTGACTTAGTTTCCATCTCCGTGATTCTTCCTTTCTTGGAAAATTAAGAAATCTTTATGCGACACTTCTCTCTCTACCTAAAAGTTCCGCCAATACAACTCCTGTGAGAATCAATCCACATCCTAATAATCCAGTCCCATCCAGAGTCTCGTTCAAAGTAAAATACGCCAGAATAGCGGAAAAGACTGGTTCCAACGAAAAGATCAATCCCGCCCGAGTAGGAGAAATTCCCTTCTGGTACTTGGTCTGAAGAAATGTAGTTCCTACAGAAGAGATCAAAGCATTGTATAGCAACGCAGGCATGACCTTCTCATCCAATCGAACGAATAAGGGTTCAAATCCGCTCCAATCCAAAAGGAACGCCAGACCGAAAGAAAATACGCTCGTAACCAAGGTCTGAGAAAGAAGAAGAATATCTAAAGGACAAGATTTACTCGCCTTATCCACATAAATAATATAGAGAGAAAAGAAAAATGCGCCGCAGAGAGTAAGCACATCTCCCAAGCGAAATGATATTACGAATTTATGATCCTCAGTCCATTCTGAGGAAAGAAAGAAAAGCCCGAGCATGACCACGATCACACCCAGAAGATTTCCAGAGTTCGGCGTCTTCTTCCAGAAAATAGTCTGCAAGATAGGAGTAATCACAACCAAGGTTCCGGTCAGAAATCCGGACTTGGTAGCAGTCGTATATTTCAACCCGATAGTCTCAAAAGCGAATCCCAGAAACATCCAGAACCCTAAAAGAAATGCCAAGAAATAGAGACCCTTATTCTCTTTTAAATTGGGAAATCGAGTACCTTCGGACCTTTGCTTTATAAAAATATAAATTAGAAATACTAGATAAGCAAGGGCAAATCTGATCCCAATAAATAGACAGGAAGAAACGGAAATAAGACTCAGCTTGGTTGCGGAGAAAGTGCCTCCCCAGATCAGAGTGCAAAAAATAAGCGCGAACTCGTTTCGATAGCGGTTCATTTCAATCCGCCGGATGGATTTTCTTCATTACAAGATCCACTGGTCTCCAGAATTTCCAAGTATTTCCTTCCCAATAAAGTGTTTCATACCCGTCTTTTTGGACCCTTACCCTAATTTTCTTCATGTATGGAAATGTTTGAAAAAAGATCCCATCCTCTTTTCGAGAGTTTCTGGTTTCTCCATGATAGAAGTTTAAGTTTTCGTAAATTATATTCGCTGACAATGGATGACCCGAATCGTCTCTTACCTTGAAGTATAACTTATTTCCTTCTAGTATTTCCTCTAAAACCAAGCTCCATGCAGGACGCAATGATTCCATGATCTTTGCAACATCGGCATAAGGCGGATTTAAATGAGAAGATTCCAATAAATAGGCCAATGTTCCGTACTTAAAGAAATAATAATCCTGATCGACTCCATCCACTCCATAGATATTCTTTCTCGCGGAGAATTTTCTCACTGGGTTCTTACTCTCCACCGCACTCGCAATCCTTTCTCCCAAGTCCCATACAAGATCCGGTTCCGGATTCACAGTACCGTCTATCGTATACGGCACCAATAAACAATTCGCAAATGCATGATAACTGATAGAAGCTGCAAATCTCTCTTTCTCCGCTAAAGACATCATAGCCTGGGTCTCGGGCTCAGAGGCAGGAAAAGGACCTCTATAAAAAACACTACTAGGCACCGAGGAAGTTTGATTGGACTTGGTCTTTCCCCATTCAAAAGGATAATTGCGATTTATATCCACGCCCAAATGTTCCTTATCGGAAAAAGGTCCTCTTCCGTTCTTTCTTCCCATAGCTAAATTCTCATGCCAAAAAATACGAGAACCGTCCGGATTCACGATAGGCACCACCCAGATCTTTAGTTTGGAAAGAAGGTCGGCATTCTTTCTCTTAAATACAAGTATCTCGTAAATCACATCATAACAATGTTCGATGGAAACCACTTCATTAGAATGATGAGCGCAGTTGAATAGAACTGAGATCTTTTTTTCGTCTGGAACATGAAGATCCGTCAGAACGATTGCAGGAATCTCTCTCCCGCGACTCGATCTTCCTATAATCCTAAAAGAAGAATGATCCGGAAATAATCTGCTCACCCAAAACAGATAATGAGAATTTAATACATTATCCTTATAGCCCTTCCTAATATCGCCTAACGCAAACACCGATTCGGATAAAGCGTCCTGATAATTCCCCGAATAATATTTAAAAGGCAAACTTCTAGAGATGCTGATCCCTTCTCTCGGAAATCCGTAGAGTTTCAGCTCTTCCTTAGGAAGTACCGCATACGAAACGTCTTTTTCCATATACGAAAAAGGAATCTTCCCTTCTGTGATCCTTTGGAATTCATCCTTATAATTCTTTTCGATCTTAAGAAGAGCGTTGTAAGCCGGATCATTTAAAGGCCTAGCGGGAATGGTCTCTCGTAGAGAACAAGAGAGTAGAAACGCTTGGAAACAGAATAAAGAGAAAAAAAACCTAACGAAACCGGACACTGTCGTAAAGTTTTAAGAGAAGATAGAAGAAGAAAAGAAAGAATTCTATGTGATCTTAGAATTTCATCGGATGGAAGATCCTAATAAGAATTCCACCCGACCAATCTTAAGATTATTTTTTGACCCAAAACTGAGAGCGACCTATAAGAGAAAAGCCCACGTATCCGCGTACTTCTAATTTCTTGCCGCCTTCAACAGCTTTCAAATTGCATTTGTACCAAACACCATCATTCGGATCCAAAATGCGTCCTCCGGACCATTTGTCTCCTTCTGGACCAAGACCTTTTATAATGACCATGCCGAGTACTGGCTTGTCTTTTTCAGGTCCGTCACATTCGGTGCAACGAGCAGGCTTTCCGTCCTTATCATTCGGATCGACCAAGCTTAGTATCTTTCCGTAGATCTTTCCACTTTGTTCATAGATCTCTACAGTAGATTCTTCTTTTCCGTTGTCGCTGAACGTTCTCCAAACTCCTGTTACTGGAGCAGGATCCGCAGACAATCCGACATACGCGAAAAGAAATAAAAGGGATAAAATAGACAATCGGATTCTCTTCACGAACTACCTCTTATATATTAAAATGAAACGGGGAAGACTTTCCCCGTTCGGATCGAATGATTATTTCTTCATCCAGGTTTGGGTTCTTCCGATCAGGGCAAATCCGATAAACCCACGAACATTTAATTTCGCACCGCCGTCTACGGCCTTTAATTTACATTTATATGTTTTACCGTTGTTCGGGTCCATAATAGTCCCTCCGGTATATTCGTCACCATCAGCGCTCAAACCTTTGATGATTACTAAACCGACAACAGGTTTGTCTTTGTCAGCACCTTCGCATTTGGTACAAACTTTCGGTTTTCCGTCTTTGTCGTTTGGATCTCTTAAGCTTGCGATCCTACCGTAGATCTTTCCACCTTGCTCATAAACTTCTACTGTGGACTTCTCTTTGCCGTCTTCGTCATCAATGGTCTTCCATTTTCCGACCACAGGAGCTGGATCTGCAAACGCCGATTCACCCACTAAGAAAGCCGCCAAAACGACAAATAGAACGAGTGATTTTCTCATCTTAGATTAACCTCATAACGTTTCTGTTGAAATCGGTTATATTTCGTGCGAATTAGGAGCTAGCAAGCAACTTTCTACAATAGCCTTTTTTTGCTAGAAAAATAGGCCCTTTTCTCAGAGGGAAATTTGGATTTTTTAATAGAACATGGTCGCTCATTGGTTAATATAAGTAAATAGCCTAAACATTTCGGCATATCCGGGACAAATATATATATGCATTCAAGGACTAATATCCTCTTTATTACAGCCTCCCTAATTGTAGTGACTTCTTCTTTTACTACTTCTTGTACGAACAAAAACAAGGGCTCCAATCAGGACACAAAACTTGCATTAGGTCTGTTGGCCCAAAACGATAAGGTGGGCGAAGCATTAACTTCCGCATTCGATCCGGTTTCCGGTTCTATGGAAGGCTTAAGCGGGGAAGGTGCTTCCACCGCTCTCTACAGAACCAAGCCCGCATTCGGAGAAGAGATTACTTCTACCCTTTATAAACTTTGGCAGAAGGGACCGAGCCTGGGAGAATTGCAGGCTTACAATATCTCTTTCGATTGTTTGGGAGGAGGAGACTACCAAAGACAAGTCTACTCTACCGACGCAAACGCATACGACTTCATCGATTATTTCTTAAATGGAAATACTCCTTCTTCTTCTTTCTTTGTTTCTAAGAATTTTCAGAACTGTCGCTTTCTTCCCTTCACTAGTTGGCAGATAGACGGTGTCTCCGAAAGTATCTGGAGTGGTCTCTCTTCATCTTCTCCTTTTGTTCAGAATGGAACTGCTCTGCAGATCGGGATCAATCGAACAATAGAGAATTCGTCTAGAGGATTAACATATAAGGTCACAGGGACAGGTTCTGCTCTTACATACGGTGCAGGAACTCCTACTACAAATCTTGCCTACTCTCTTACTTGGAATAATATTCTTACAGGAAAGATGTCCGGAGTCTCTTCTTATTCTCAGGATGTTTCCGTACTAAGACAGGCGTATTCCGGATCGGATCTAGTCTATTCTCATGCCATCACTACTCCTAGTTCTTTGCAATATGGAGCGGACAAGAACAGCTCGAATCCTCTTTCTTGGTACAGACTTTGGAGTGCCGGTTCGATCCAAGTGCAACATGTAGAGGAAAATTTTACTCTCACAGTTTCCGTCACTTCTATCGTGAAATGGAAATACGTGGATTGTCTTCCTGAGTCTGGAGAAGTTTCCTTCACTCTGAGCGGAAGTCTGACAGGTTCGGGAGTTATGAGCTTTAACAACGGATCAGGGCATTATTCGTATGATGTGACCGACGCAGACGGAAATTCTTCCTCCGGAAACGGATCAGTGGACTTCTCTTCCTGCAGTGTTCCTCTCATACTTCTTTAATTCTCAGCAAGAATTCAAAAAATAGAATGGGTTCTCCCCCGAATTTTTCTCTTGCAGAAGTAAGAGGTGGCAAGAAATATCTTGAGAAGAGTGCCTTCTTTTCTCCGCCAAATGAATTCTTTTCGACCGATTCATTTTACTTTCCTAATTCTCTCTCTCGCATTCCTACTCGCACCTCATCTTTTAGGAGCCCCCGACCCTAAGAAACCTTGCTACGGAAAAAGGACCAAAGGAATGCAATGCATTCCCGCAGGAGAATTCATTCGAGGAAGCAACAAGTACGATACGGATGAAATGCCGGAGCAAAAGATCTATATCAGCGATTTCTTCATGGATCTATACGAGGTCACAAACGAAGATTTCAGTAGATGTATCGAAGACGGATCTTGTAAGGAATGTCTGTACAATGGGACCTGCGATACGATTGGTCCCGCTTACGGTGAAATTTATTTGAAGCCAAAGCAACCGGTACTCGGAGTGAGTTGGTATACCGCAAAAGAATATTGTGAATGGGCAGGCAAACGTCTTCCCACTGAAGCAGAATGGGAGAAGGCAGCCCGAGGTCCCAAAGGCAATCTCTATCCTTGGGGAAATAAGACCGCAAATTGCAAGCTCGCAGTCATAGAAGAAGGCAATCGAAAAGGTTGTGTTTCCAGAAAATTAAATCCTCCGAATCTAATGCCTACTGCCCCGGTTGGGTCGAGACCGGCAGGAGCTTATGGCTTATTCGATATGGCAGGCAATTCTTGGGAATGGGTCCAGGATTGGTATTCGGAAAGTTATGCGGCATGTGGAGAAGCTTGTAGCGGAAAAGACCCCAAAGGACCTTGCAAAGGCGAGGAATCCTGTCCAGGTTTCACCAGAAAGACCTTGAAGGGAGGCTCATGGTGGTGGCCTGCAGAATATGCAAGAGGCTCCAAGAGAAGGTCTCATCTTCCCCAAAACTTCCCTGAATACCACCATTTCGGATTTCGTTGCGCCAAAGATCCGGGCTAGTAAAAAGCTTTGCCAACCTGAGGCAGGTCCGGAAAAAAATACGTAATAGCCTAAAAAGGCTTATGCGAAATGAAAACGAAAACTAATTGGAAACGACTCGTTTCTGGGTCCGTGCTATCCCTTTGTGGAATAGCACTCTGCTTCGGCTTAGAAGCCCAGGAACCTAAAACACTTACCACAAAATGGGACCCGGCACATGGTCCCTATGAACTTTCGGACTGGGTCTTTACTCAATTGCCGATCGGATCTCCTTTAACCAGAGCATTCGCGTTCGAAAAATTCCAAGATCCGAATCTCAAAGATCTCAAATCGAATTCGCTTAATGCTCCGATCCTTTCTCCGTCTCGGATAGGAGAAATGGACCGCTTCGATAAGGATTCTGCTTACGTATTCCTTCACTCCATAAAGAAGAAGAAAGAAGACGAAGATATATTACTTTCTGCTTATATACCTTTCTGTCCTTCCAGATGCTTCTTTAGTGTGCAATCCAAGGGGCCCAATGAAACCATAGTTCCTTCCGAACTCTGGGAATCCTCAAAACCTAGGATCGTTCCGATCGCTTCTCAAAGTGAAGAGATCGTTCTGGCGCTTTCTCTCTTTCCGTTCGAAGGCCCAAGAAACATCATGGGAAACCCGATCCTTGGAACAGTCTCAGAGATCCAAACCGTTTATCTATTAAAAGCTCTCCGAGTATTGCTATTCAGCGTGTTGGAATTATTTTCCTTCGTATTCTTCGCCTTCATTTATATCAGAAGAAGAAGCGATAAGTTCAATCTCTCCTTTGCCTTGCTCAATCTTTCTATGGCGATCTGGTATCCTTCGTATGAAGGCTGGACCCAGTATTTAGTGGATTCGCCTTGGACCTGGGTCATCTTCGGATATTCGTTAGGAGCATTTTTACCGATCCTGTTTTACGAATTTACGATAGGGATCTTTCAGGCGCCTGTAGGACGCTTCGGAAGATTGCTCCAATTTTTATTCATCCTTCTTACGATCTGGCCCACTCTGGAATTTGCGATCACTGGAGGACATGCCTACTTTGGAAAAATAGCATTTCAAACTTTCTTAATAGTCTTAGTATTCTTTTACGGAAATACTCTCTACATATTCTATAGATACAGAAGATCAAGCGTACTTTCGTATCCTTGGGTAGTATCAGGACTGATCTTAGTCGCAATCTCTTCCTTTTATACGGTTCTGAGCTTTGCAGGATTTAGCAAGTCCCAACCTTGGGTAAACGAAAGCTTCTTAGGTTTGACCTTATTGTTCAGTCTCGCCTTAGCAAAAAGATACGCAGAAGTATTTCGCGCCTTAGAGAAATCACAACTCAAACTGAAATTGCTAAACGAATCTTTAGAATCCAAAGTAGTAGAAAGAACCAGGATCATAGAACTCCAAAAAGCAGAGTTGATCCAAAAGGGAAGGATCTTAGAAAAAGATCTATCGATTGCCGGAAAAATACAAAACGCATTATTGCCTAGAGAATTACCAGTTATCTCTAATGTAAGTATTTCTTATAGATACTTACCCATGATGGAAGTGGGAGGAGATCTTTTAGACGTATTATACGATCCTAAAACGAACTGCCTTGGAATGTTCATAGGAGATGTAACAGGACACGGAGTATCGGCGGCGTTACTCGCATCTATGCTCAAGATGACATTAGGGGAATGGTCCAAAAGATTACAGGATCCTTCTTCACTCCTATTGCATATTAGAGAACAGTTCGAAGGAAAGTTAGACGGTCATTTCATTACGGCTACGCTAGTAACTCTAGATCTGAATAACGGCCATGCTTTGATTGCAAACGCAGGCCATCCGGAATGTTTGGTTCTTAGAAAACAAGGTCTAGTAGAATTTTATAGACCCAAGGGAGTCGCAATTTACGAAGCAATTCCTACGACATACCAAACCGAAGCAGTCGAACTTTCTCCTGGAGATAAGATCGTATTATATACGGATGGGATCCCGGATTCCAGAAATTCGAATGGAGAATTCTTTGGAGAAGATAGACTCGCCGATCTATTCAAACGAAACTCCGAATCTCCTCCGGAAACGCTTTGTGATTTTGTAATCAAGGGAGTGCAATCCTTTCAGGGAGAATCCCATTTGCAAGACGATATGGCGCTACTTGTAGTAGAGTTCTTAGGAAAACCAGAATAGAAAACGAAAATTGCCCGGCAAAAATTCTAAAAAAGATCTCAAGCCGGGCTATGCTCTGAGATCCTCAAAGACTTTAAGGATTCTGAATATTTCTCCAAATGCAATTCGTCAGCCATTCTCGCAGAATCACTTAGATATGAATTCACCAAATCAGAGACCTGCTTTTCTAATTGGATCTCTTTGAAAAAATGCAAGATCTCTTCCTTCTTCTCTTTTCCCCATTCGGATCTTTTTTCTTCCGGAAGAAAATATACCATAGAGGAAAGTTCCTCGTTTTCCAGATCATCATTTAGGTCCTGGTAATCGTCCAAAAGTCTCCAAGAAATCCCAAAAGACTCATACATTTTCAAGACCAACTCAGCCTGGTCCCTAGAAAAATAAGAACGAGCCAATAGATATGGCTGCAAAGACCAAGTAGCCATCTGAGATCTGAATCGATTCAGATGTGCATCCAGATTTTCCAAAAGAGAAGAATCACTGATCGTTTTAAAATACTTATCTACGAATTCTTCAGAAATGGAAACACCACCATGGATCTCCTTTCCAAACAATTTACTCGACTGAGCATATCTGCTCCAAGCTTCGGTTCTCAATTGCAGTATCGTATGATTGGCCTTTATGGAGCCATCGGCAAGATGATCATCTAAAGAATGTAATAGTAGAGCGCAAGAATGAGACTCTAGCAAAAGGGTCAGCCAAGAATCTTCCCAAGGAAGTGCTTGGGCGGATTCATTTATCCAATATAGG
The DNA here is from genome assembly GCF_004770055.1 of Leptospira semungkisensis. Taxonomy (NCBI): domain Bacteria; kingdom Pseudomonadati; phylum Spirochaetota; class Leptospiria; order Leptospirales; family Leptospiraceae; genus Leptospira; species Leptospira semungkisensis. The sequence goes on from NZ_RQEP01000005.1 coordinate 16,826, forward strand.
ATAGAATAGCTCGGCCCATAGTATCTTCTTAAAAAATCAAAGCCACCAATTAGGCTGCTTTCTGAGTATTTGTATAAAAAAAGTACAGCTTCCGTTCTAAGAGAGACTGGTAGTCCGTAACAAAGGCTTAAAGTAGACCGATTCAATAGTTTACAAAAATCTTTTTCCTCTTCTGAGGGATCTTTGCTACCAAACTCTAGCCTTTGCATGACCACACTCTGGACAAATTTCTTTTTTTTTCCATTTCTTTCCCATTTTAAACGAAATTTTTGTTAGAATTAAGTTGCAAAAAATGGAATATGAATTCCTGAAAATCCTCTTTTGGGATTTTACATTCCGATAACGTGCTCTATTCGATTTTTCATATATGATGCTCAGTCGAACACTTGCTTGTTTTATTATGTCCCAGCAATTGAACATTGGTCCAGGGACGAATGGATTTAGTTATCCATACGTTATGTACGTTCTATTGACATCTCTTCTTGCAAAAGGCTTAAGACCCTTTTACAATATAGCTCTTTTGAATCATCCATATATGGCAATGAAGGACGAGGATTCCCTGCCCTTCTACATTGATTCAAAAAATTGCAAGTAGGACATATCGAATCGTCATCGCGAGTTCTTTCCTTGTAGCTCTCGGAACCCAAGATTTCCTGAAAAATCCCAGACTTGAAATAACCATACTCGGCTCGAGAAGAATGAGAGTTCGTGATCTTTTCGTCTACAAGCACCACGAATCTACCTTCTCCTTCGATATTGGGGGAATACGGGAGATACGGAAGTCCTATCTCTTGAGCAACCACATTCGATAAAGAATTATCTAATATATAAATAGGATATCCGTACAAAGCAAGCATGGCGGCGCTTCTAATCATACTGATAAAATCCTGAGGTGTAAGCAGATCCTCGCTTACATCATAAAAATCGTCTTCGACTCTGTGCAACTGGATCAAAGTCAATCTATGCAACTTTGGAAATCGAGAAAAAAGAGAATGAGCAAACTCAGGCAAGAGGGGAAGGAGACGTTTGCCCACCACAGCGAATATCTCAACAGAGAGCCCGAATTCCTGAGCGTTTTGTATTCCTTGGATTGCTGAGTCATAGCTTCCCTCTCCACGAGAAGCATCATGGATCTCTGAATTTCCGTTCAAACTAATCGTAAGACTGATCTTATCCCCATAAGAGGCGACCTTAGAGCAGAACTCACGCGTTAGATGCCCTCCGTGAGTATTAAAAAAAAGACTTTGGTAACCGATACGAAAGGCAAAATCCACAAGAGAGAAGAAGTCTTTCCAAAGAGTGACCTCGCCTCCGGTTAAATGTAGTTTTTTGAAACCGGCAAGAATACCTTCTGTAGCGATCAGTTTGGCTTGATCCAAGGAAATACTATTCTTACTTTCCAAGGCAGCTAACGCGAAGCAATGATCGCATCTAAGATCGCATTTAGTGGTCAGCTCGATAGTTAGCCATTGAAGGTTCAATTTTAAATCTAAAAGGTTCCCGGAATTTTAAATATCTACGACAGTATGAAACAAAAAGCTTTGAATTTAAGGAGTTATTAAAGTTAGCTTCCCTTTGGCTTCAATATAAAAATATGACAAATATACAATATTTTTCTTGAACACTTTTTCCCAAAGAACATCATGAACCATCTAATCTTTGTAGGGTGAAAGATTTGAGAACATTCCTAGACTTCATTCATTCCGAACATGCAAACAAGACCCAATTCACGAATGTCGTGCAAAAATTGGATCCAGAATCTATGAAAGCCTGGTTTGAAAATAACGGATACGAAGTCTCCAGTTGGGAATGTGCCAAGGTGATTGAAACATACAAATCAGAATCCGGACTCGCTATCTAAGTATTCTATCCTTTTCGCCTTCCCTCTTTGGCTTTTCTCAAGATAAATGGTTGGATTCCTATACGGAATAACGTTAAACGAACTCTTCAACCAGTTTGGAAGCAGAAATAAATTTCCCGGAATGTTCTGATTTTTCAAAAATTTCAGTTGCATTTTACGGCTCGAGGACTATTAACTTTTTCTCAACCTATCTATAACGAAATCGAAACCATTTTCGTATATTAGAACATTAAAAAAAAAGAAGGACACGCTCCATGGCCACATTCGTGAATTTTATTGCTGATGCCGCTGCAGACCCTGCTCTAGCAAAAGAAGCGGTGCAAGAGATCAACAACGGAAACTCCCAGAGCCTCCAAAGCTTTTTCTCAAAAAAAGGCTATAATCTTTCCATCGAAGAATGTGAGACATTGATCAAAAACGCTCATCACATTGGACAAGAGAAGCTTACAGAAAACGTACGTTCTTATTAAATATCTAGTCTGCCTTATTCTATTCTTTTCCTTCTTCTCTATCTCAAGCGAAGAGGCAAAAGAAAGAACGAGTTTTGGAAGATACGAATTCACAGATCCTCTAATACCAATTAAGCTGCATAAAGAATGGAGATTTTCCTCTCAGGATAATCCCTCAAATTCTCAATCAGAATTAGATGATTCCACCTGGTTCCCGCTCGCAACAAACGACGAATGGAACCGTCACCCGGAATTCGAAGAACACCATGGGATAGGCTGGTACCGTTCCCGCATCCATATCTCCGAAAATGCTCTGCATCCGGGGTTAGGACTGCTCATGCCAGTCCGTGCATTCGGATATGAATTATTCTTAAATGGTAAGGAGATCTACTCCTCTGAGTTTGATCCGAATACGAAATCATTCAGCAAGAATAACGCAAAACCAGTCCTCATTCCGATCCCCGATGAGATATTAAAATCGGGAGAGAATTTCATCGCAATTCGAGGTTACTCGGAAGATAATCTTTCTTCTTTCGAAGGAGATATTTTATTCGGGAGAACCTTGGACCTTTCGCAGGAACAAAACTCCAGAACGATCCGCATCATCTCGATCATTGCAGTTCAACTCTTTCTATTTGTTTATAGTTTAGTTCTTTTTGCCAATAGAAGGAACGAGGCCTATTATCTTCATTACAGTTTGTTAAATATCCTCTTAGCACTGTGGCTTTTAGGGTTCAAAGGATATATAAGCCTAATCACAGAATCCAAGACATATTATATTTATTGTACATTTATCTCAGCGATGCTAATCAACCTTTCCTTATTGAGGTTCGTGTATACTTTCTTTTCGCAAAAAAGAGATAAAGCCCATGACGGGATCGTATTCTTTTATACGTTAATCGTGTCCGAGATCTTAATAGAGTATTGGTTTACCGGATCGATTTTGTATTTCATGAAATATTTATATGATCCGTTTATCGCTTCAGTCCCGCTTACTCTCCTATTTCTAATCTACAAAGTAACTTACTTTTCCATCAAAAAATATGCATTCGCATTTTCCTTGCTCATTGCTCTTCTTGCAGTATTCGCTTTCTTTGTTCACGGGATCTTTATTTTCACAGATGTTCTTGCGGACGACCCTATGGTAAATGAAGGCTTCTTCGTGATGAGCCTGATCTTTTCGTTCGTTCTTGCTAAGAGATATTCTAATACGTTCCATACTCTTGAGTCCACGCAAGCCTCTCTAAAGTCTTTGAATGAATCCTTAGAAACAAAGGTGATCGAAAGGACCCAAACGATTGCCGCTCAAAAAGAAGAGATAGAGCAAAAGACAAGGATCCTAGAAAGAGATCTAGCGATCGCGGCAAAGATCCAATCTTCTCTTTTACCTTCCGATCTACCTAAGATTCCTAATATTAGATTGGCTTATAGATACGAGCCTATGTTAGATGTGGGCGGAGATTTCGTAGATTCAGTAGTAGACAGAACAGGAAGAGCTATCGGAATCTTTATCTGCGATGTAACAGGCCACGGAACAGGAGCCGCAATGGTAGCTTCTATGGTGAAAATGGCTCTTGCCGATTGGACTGATTATCTAAGTGATCCAGGGCATATGCTCACCAAGATGAGAGCCCAATTGATCGGAAAGTTAAACGGAAATTTTTTAACCGCCACGATAGCTACCTTCTTTCCGGAAACAGGAAGATTGCTGATCGCGAATGCAGGTCATCCGGAGACAGTAATCCTTCGCAGAAATTTTCCTAAACCGGAATTGTTTCGTCCTTCCGGAATGGCGATCACTGAGCTGATGAAGACTCCTTATCATACGGAAATTACCGTCATGGGACCTGGAGATAAATTGGTTCTCTACACTGACGGTCTTCCTGAGGCGAGAAAGCCTAATGGCGATTTTTACGGAGATGAGAAGTTCTTAGAATTATTAAGCGAATGCGCTGGTTTAGATCCGGATCCTTTTTGTTCTACGGTTATACAACAGATCCGAAGCTTTACCCAAGATAAGAACAACTCTCACGACGATATGGCAATGATCGTCTTGGAATATTTGGGCAAGGCGGAAAATATTACCGCTTAGATCGCGATACCGAACAGAAGTTGCAATTGAGCTCCATACGGATTCGTATGTTGCTTCGCTTCTTTCGCAGGCTCATTCCAATCTTTTTGAAATTCACGAGCATCCCAGGCTGCATTGCTATCGTAGGCATCCCTTACAATATGAACGGGACGATTCGGATAAAACAATATATTTGCTCCCATGTGAATAAAGAAGCCGGAAGGAAATATATATCTAAACCCGGAACCTGCAGAAACATAAAGTTTCTGCTGAGAAACGTTCCAAGCATAATCTGTATAAATTCCTGTAGGATAAAGAGTCTCGGATTTTCTCTGCTTTTCTAGATAGCTTTCGACCCCTACTCCTCCCGCAAAATAGTACGGACTTGAAAAAGGAAACCATTCCAGTTGGATGCTTGTTTGTCTCTGGATCTTTTCTGAATTCACCAGTGTGAAGGTGCCCGATAAATTTGTTTGCACCCCGCTTAGATCTAAATCGAATCTTTGGATCTGTCTTTGCTCTTGCCATTGTAAGGAAAGAGCCAGCTTCGAAGAAAACTGATACCCAGCTCCGAACCAACTCAATCCGTTTGCCGTAAAACCTCCCGCAAATATCTTACGTTTCGCTCTTCGATCTGCTTGTTCCAGTTCTCCCGGGATGGGAGGAAGTTCCTTTTCCTGTGCATAAGAAACACTGGAAATTAGAATTAAAAAAGCGATCCAAGATACTTGCAGAAGGTTTTTTTTCATAGAATAGGTCTCAAGTCCGAGCCAGGATTCAATCTTTCAAAAGAAAGGTCAAGCTACTCGGAAGAAACATATACATCTGCGCCTTTTCTCAGGAATTCTTCGGATTTTTCTTTCAATCCTTCTTCCATCGCTTCTTCGCTAGAGATTCCCTTCTCTTCTGCATACTTTCTAAGTTCCTGTGTCAAATGCATGGAACAAAAATGAGGCCCGCACATAGAACAGAAATGTGCAGTCTTCATTCTATCTTGGGGAAGTGTCTCGTCATGAAATGACTGAGCAGTATCAGGATCCAAAGATAGAGCAAATTGGTCTTCCCATCTGAATTCAAAGCGAGCCTTGCTCAATAAATCATCCCTTTGCTTTGCACCAGGATGTCCCTTAGCCAAATCCGCCGCGTGTGCTGCGATCTTATACGCGATCACTCCTTGCTTTACATCCTCTCTATCAGGCAAACCCAAATGTTCCTTTGGAGTTACATAACAAAGCATCGCAGTTCCATGCCAGCCTATCATAGCCGCACCAATGGCAGAAGTGATATGATCGTAACCGGGAGCGATATCCGTGACAAGAGGTCCTAACGTATAAAATGGAGCCTCCTTACAGATCTCCATTTGCAGATCCACATTCTCTTTGATCTTATCCAAAGGAACATGTCCGGGCCCTTCTATCATTACTTGAATATCTTCTTTCCAAGCGATTTGGGTTAATTCTCCGAGAGTCCTAAGCTCTGCAAACTGAGCCTCGTCATTCGCATCCGCAATGCTTCCAGGTCTCAAACCGTCTCCCAAGGAGAAGGAAACCCCGTATTTCTTCATGACCTTGCAGATCTCTTCAAAGCCGGTATAAAGAAAATTCTCTTGATGATGAGCAAGGCACCATTTTGCGATAATGGAACCTCCCCTCGAAACGATACCGGTCACTCTCTTCGCAGTCAGAGGAATGTATCTCAGCAGAACTCCAGAATGGATTGTGAAATAATCCACACCTTGTTCCGCTTGCTCTTCTAAGGTTTCTAAGAACACGGAAAGACTCAGATTCTCTGCCTTCCCTTTTACTTTTTCGAGAGCTTGGTAAATAGGAACAGTACCGATTGGGACAGGAGAATTTCGGATAATCCATTCTCTGGTCTCGTGGATATTCTTTCCGGTAGAAAGATCCATCACCGTATCAGCTCCCCATTTTGTCGCCCAGCGTAACTTCTCCACTTCCTCTTGTATGGAAGAAGAAAGAGCCGAATTCCCGATATTCGCATTGATCTTGACTAAGAAGTTTTTGCCGATAATCATCGGCTCCAATTCTAAGTGATTCTTATTGGAAGGAATGATCGCTCTTCCCCTCGCAATCTCGCTTCTTACAAACTCAGGATCCATTCCTTCCCTAAGAGCGACGTATTTCATCTCTTCGGTTATCAATCCTTGCTTTGCGAAATGCATTTGAGAATGGTTTTTGACCGGATTCTGACCGGATTCTCTGGCTCTTACCCATTTTTCTCTGAGCTTGGGAATTCCTACTGTCCAGTCGGAAGGATTCCAGCCGTCTTTCCAGGGACCTTCCGTGCTATAAGCGCTGTAAACAGTGCCATCGGTTAATTTGATTTCTTTTCTTGGGATCTCGAACTCGGAAGAGACCGTCTGTTGATTGGATTCCATAACTTACTCCCTATGTTGAGGGGAATATCCGGAATCATGATCTAGGCAGAAGAAGAAGGATTCGAAAAAAGTTTATGCGAAAATTGTAATCTTCGGGATCCGTTACTTACGAAAACCAAATAGACTTCTTTCTTTCCGTTTCCCTTCGCAGGCATTATCCTGATCAGGTTCCGGGGACTCTCTCAGAGACGAATGTTCGTCCCACCCCCAACGGTTCCTTCCAGTAGATTCCGTGTTACGGAACTTGCAAGGAGTTTTCATATTTGAAAATTTGAATGAAAAAGACGAACTATCGTTCGTTAGTTTGTCACGAAAAAATACATTCTAGTCACAGGATCGGTTTTGCGGCGTTAAAATTCCGGCGCTATATTATTTTATCTAACTATTGTTCAAAATAAAATCTGATCTAACGGGACTTTTTTCTCTTACTCAGAATATCTGTTTGACACTCAGGTCCCGATCGTTAGAGTCCTGTCCAATGCTTGGCCCAGTATAGACATAAAATGGTTCAAGTGAAAATCTCTCTACAATACGAAAAGTTTAAGGAGCTATTTAAATGGTTCGTAACATTACGAAAGCTTTGTTAGTTTTCGCCGTCCTGTCATCTACTGCCGGCTTAAGCGCAAAGAGCTATGTCACCGGAGGTTTGGGACTCCAATTCGACTTAGGAAGTTTGGGGCAAACAATTGCAACAGACGGTTTGGATGCATCTAGCAACTACTCATCTACTGCAACAGATGGTACCCCAGGTATTTTGCAACGTCGTGCAATCATTCCTGAAAACAGATTGCTAACTCTGCAACATACTACTGATGGTTTGATCAAAACCAAAGCAAATGGTGCAATGTCCGGTATTGTGATGTCCTTAGGATATGAGCAAGACTTCGGAAAGGCTTTCTTCTGGAGAGTCAATGCGCACTACACTCGTAAAGTGAGCGGCGGTCAAACTACTGCGTCTTTCTTAGGATATCAGTTCTATGATATCACTTGGGATTACAACGCTGTTCAAATCCCTGTCAACGTAGGTATTAAACTTTCTGCAACTGAAGATACATCTTTCTATATCGGTGCAGGGGTTCACTACTACAAAGGTGGATGGAGCTTAGCAGGAAGCAACAGAACAGAAGACGTTCACCAATTCTTGTCAACTGTTCCAGGCGCGACTCAATTGAGCAACCTGGTTGCTGACGGAACTTCTCCTGTTGCAAACTGGGAAAACACTCGTTTCTCCGTTGCAGGATTCGCTCCGAACTGGGTAATCGGTGCTCAGTCCAGAATCTCCGACAAAGGGCACGTTTACATGGAAGCTGAGACACTGTATTCCTTCAAATACGGTATCGCTCACCCATCTTCTTTGGGTGGTGCTTTAGGACTCGCTCCGAGCGTTGCATATCCTATCGTATTGGGTGGAACTCAATACAGATTCGGATACAAGCACGAAATCTAATCATTAGATTTTCATAAAGTGTGTAAAGGCTCTCCGAAAGGAGGGCCTTTTTTATTTGTAGACCTCAGGACAAGAAGTTCTAATCCCAAAGCATTATCTTTTTTTCGTTCCTCTCACTCTACGTTGATGCAAGAAAAAGGGAATATAAGCCTGGATCTTCCCGCTTGATTCTATTACTCCTCGTTTGTTTGATGACGTATGATTCGAAACAAATGGGCCCCTCTTGCCCTTCTCATTCTATTACCGTTTAGCAATTCTGACGCAAAATCTTATGTCATGGGAAGCTTAGGTCTTCAATTCGACTTAGGAAGCTTGGGAAATACGATCGCCACTGATGGATTGAATGCATCTAGCAATTATTCATCCACCGCATCCGATGGAACACCTGGGATTCTCCCTCGTAGAGTAATCATTCCTGAAGATAGGCTTTTGACTCTGCAACATACTACTGACGGTTTGATCAAAACCAAAGCGAATGGTGCAATGTCTGGTATTGTGATGTCCATCGGATTCGAGCAAGACTTCGGAAAGGCTTTCTTCTGGAGAGTCAACGCAAACTATACTCGGAAAGTAATGGGAGGAGATACTACTTCTTCTTTTCTAGGATATCAGTTCTATGATGTTACTTGGGATTACAGCGCTGTTCAAATTCCTGTCAACATAGGTATTAAACTTTCTGCAACTGAAAATACGTCTTTCTATATCGGTGCCGGTGCTCACTACTTCAAAGGTGGATGGACTTTAGAAGGAAGTAATAGAACGGAAGACGTTCACCAATTCTTATCCACTGTTCCGGGTGCGACTCAGATCAGCGATCTTCTTGCTGATGGAACTTCTCCTGTTGCAAACTGGGAAAAGACATCTTTCAACGTTGCTGGATTCGCTCCAAACTGGTTGATCGGTGCTCAATCCAGAATTTCGGATAAGGGCCACATTTATATGGAAGCCGAAACTTTATATTCTTTCAAATACGGTATCGCTCACCCATCCTCTTTGGGTGGTGCGTTAGGGCTCGCTCCGAGTGTAGCTTATCCTATCGTACTAGGCGGAACTCAATATAGATTCGGATACAAGCACGAGATTTAAATATTCTAGTTTATAGTAATATTTTATGAAATCCTAAAGCAGTTCGGTTCTTCCTAACAAAGGAACGAATTTCACAGAAAGTCGATCCGTCTCGATCAGACGTTCTTTCTCCTTCTTCAAAGTGAGAAGAAATTGATATTCGTCCTTGAATTGCACAGGAAGAACCGCAATCCCATTTTCTTCTAAGGAATCGAATAACGGATTCTCTTCCGAAGGTGTTTTAGGAAAGCAAGCAGAGGAAACGAATTTCGAAAATCTCACCTGTCCTTTTGAAAGAAGAAGAGCATCACCTTGCAGGATCCGATTTCTTTTCGTGAATCCGGGAGACCAGGTTTCCAGAACGGAGATTGCCCTTCTTCTCAGGTCCGGAAAAATTTCTAGGGAAAGGATTTTCGCGCCCATCGCATCCAGGATCGCCGAGAGATAGCCGGAACCTGTCCCTATTTCCAGCACAGTGTCGGAAGAATTGATCCGGAGCCGATTGACTATATAGGCCACTATATAAGGCTGAGAGATGGTTTGTTCATCGCCGATCGGAATGGCCTTATCCTCATAAGAAAGATGTCGGACTTCCTCCGGAAGAAACAGATGTCTAGGGACTTTCAAAAAAGCGGAGAGCAAGTTTTCGTCCAGGATCCCTCTTCCCACAATTTGCTCTCGTACCATCTTCTCTCTCGCGAGAATCGTCTCGGGAGTATCGAACGAAGAGGAAGAGTCTGATTTAGGATTTTCCATTGACGCCTAGGCCCGACTCAGTAATTTGGTTCTGGGTTCGGCTCTGTAGCTCAGTCGGTAGAGCAGAGGACTGAAAATCCTTGTGTCGGCAGTTCGATTCTGCCCGGAGCCAAATCCAACTTATCCCTTCTTTCTTTCCTCTCCCAGTTTCCATAGTTCAGTAAAAACCAGATCCTCCACCTGTTTGCAAAGCTCAGGTTTATATAATTTCTTTACCGGAGGCTTAGGATAGACATGGATCTCATCCGTGTCCGGAATATAAGTCAGCATCCTTAGGATCTGGTCCTCTCCTTCGATTTCATACATCGTATAAGACATTCCCTTAGAAGGGATGATTTGAGAAGTTTCCAGGTATTTCATTCTTCGTTTCTATTTGGCCGATCTCATTTGAAAAGAAGTAATTCTAATACATAAAACATGAAAACGCTTGTACTAAAACTGCTTCTTCTATAAGTTTTCCCAATGACTCGCTCTTCCATGAGAGCCGACGAGAGCTTTCTCGTTGGGATCACCGGTATGATTGGAGGAGGAAAGTCCACGGTTGCCCGTCTCTTGGAAGAGTTAGGAGCCTTTCGGATCAGTGCGGACGAGTTAGCTCGTAAATTCACTGAACCGGATAGCCCGATCACCGAAGAATTGGTCCAAGCCTTGGGCAAAGATATATTGGATGAGTCCGGCAAGTTGGATCGCAAACGGATCGCCAAATTAGTATTTGGGAATCCGGAGAAGTTGAAAGCCTTAAACGGCCTTACTCATCCTAGGATCCGAAATGAGTTCTTGGACATCCTGAACAGGCAGGGCAAGGGAACTTTAGTGGCCTGGGAAGTTCCGCTTCTTTTCGAAACGGACTCTTTCACTCTTTGCGATGCTACCGTATGCGTGATCTCCGACATTAGCTCTTCTCTTGAAAGGGCTGCCAAAAGAGACGGGATCAGCAAAGAAGAGGTGGAAGCAAGGGCCAAAAACCAGCTTTCTCTTCAGGGAAAAGCCGAGAAGGCCGACTATTCTCTTAAGAACACAGGGGATTTGGAAGACCTTCGCAAAGAATGCGAACTATTGTACTCTAAGTTGAGGGAAAGAATGAAATGAAAGAGAAAGTTTTCTACGTCATTAATCTAGACAATAAAAGAATCACGTTATTATCCCTATTTCTAGTAGGACTTCTCTTTTCCTTCTTCTTCTTAGGAGTTTCTGTGGGAAGAAAGAGAGGTCAGGTCCAAGATGATCTGACCTTGAACTCGAATCGCGAAAGTTTGCAGGCAATGTCCTCTTCTTCCGTGACCCAAAATCTAGAAGAGTCTGCGAAACTCTCGGAAACCAAACGAGAAGAAGAAGTGAAGTTCCGAAATCTTCCTCCAGGAGCAGAAGTTGTCGACCTGAGAGCGGAGCCTTCTCCGACTAAGAAAGAAGAACCTTCCAAGATCGAGACCGAGGCTCCGGTTTCTTCCGAAAAAAAATTAGTTCGCAAGGAAAAGGAACCAAAAAAATCCGTTGGGACTCCGCATAAAAAACTTTCTCATAAAGTAGATAAGGACTTTTTCGTTCAGGTAGCGGCCTTCAAAACAAAAGAAAAAGCGGACGAACTCAAATCGTCCTTAGGTGGGAAGTCTTACGTGAAAAAAACGAAAAACGGATATTTCACGGTTCGCTTAGGCAATTTTCCTTCTAAGGATGACGCGGAGAAATCTATGAAAAGACTTCCCGCAAATTTGAAAGAGAACTCTTTGGTCTCTAAGGAATAATTTCAATCTCTCGGAGAACGTTTGTACATTTCTTTCGAGTGTGAATTGCTTAGACATCAGTCTTTCGTTTTTTCAATTGACCGACTAACCGGGAAACTTCACTTTCGTTGTTAATAGAAATGGATCAAAAAGAACTCGAACCAGTTCGCATCGCCGTTGTAAGATCCACCATAGATAGATTGCGTCATACGTATTCGGACCTGATTGGCTCGATTAAGGGATACGACGGAATTCCAAGCTTCTTCGAAAATAATTTATACGCTCCCAGCAATAAGGAAGAAAGAGACAGCGCTCTCGAAAGCCTTTACGAAAAATTAAAAACCGTCGCGGGCAAGTCGATGACGGACAATATCCATCAAATCATTCTATTAAATAGGATGACTGACTCCTTAGATTTTGATACTGCCAAAGTGGTGATCGAGAATAATCTAATAGAGGACGGATTCATTCCCCAAGAAGGATTGTATGCAGCGTTAGGCGCAGTTGGAAGATTCGAGGACAGAAAAGAACAAATCCGCATGGTCGGAGAGACTTTGAAATTCTTCTTTTCACTTTCCAAACTCCCGATGGTAAAACTAATAATGGCACCGATCAAAGTAGCCGCCTCTATGGTCGGAGCAACTTCTCTCGTTGATACGATGGAAGCAGGTTACAATCTCTCCACTAAGATCAAGGATTTACAACCTTTCATCGATTCCTTTGTAGATAGAGAGAACCGACTCCTGGGCAAACTGATCAACGGCGAAAAGATAGACGCCTGATCTTTTCTCTTTCCTTTCTCAAATCTAATTCTAATTCGAATCCCTCTTGCTATTTTTTCCGGACAATATCCAATCTTGTCCCGATCGGATCTTAGATCCGCGGAGGATGGGTTCATGTTTATCGGACATTATAGTGTTGCGTTTGCCGCAAAGAAGGTGGAGCCTAAGACTCCTCTTTGGGCCACTTTCTTAGGAGTCCAATTCGTAGACATTCTGTTCATGATCTTTATCGTATTCGGGATCGAAGGTGTTCGATTTGTTCCCGGGATTAACGAAGTGAATAGCTTTGATCTGTATTTTATGCCTTATACCCACAGTCTTGTCGCAGGGATTGTATGGGGAATTATAGCGGCTCTTTTCTTTAAGTATATATTATTAAGATCTAAACCGTATACAAGCTCTACTAAGAATAGGATCTCTGTATTGATCGGACTCAGCGTTCTCTCTCATTATTTTCTGGATCTACCTATGCATAATCAGGACTTGCCGATCCTTTTCGATTCGGGACCAAAAATCGGCTTCGGACTTTGGAATCATAGATACTTATCCATGGGAACAGAGTTTATTTTAACTCTAGTCGGTTTGCTTTTGTATTTCCGAGCAACGAAGCCAGGTCCAGGATTTGTAGGACAGTATGGAATGACCCTATTTTCGGGATTTCTGTTTCTTCTAGTGCTTTCGACTCCATTCATGCCCCCTCCTCAAAGCATTCCTGAATTTTCCACTTCTTCTTTGATTGGATATATTCTGTTGATTGTTTTGGCGGGTTGGTTGGACAGCAAAAGAATTCCGGTTGAGTCCTGAGGGCTAAATAGAATATTATAATTCTCGAAATCACTCGAATGCGGCTTTTTAGATCAGAAGCCGCATTTTCGGAAAACTAAAGATAAGAGAAGGCCTCATGGTATTAGAAGAAAGAAGAAAGTATTTCCCCGGGATTGTCGGTGCCATTCCCTTACTCTTGCTTGTTATATTCTTTAGTTTACTAGTTCCTTTTTGTATTTCACTGTTCTCTATTCGATTGGATCAAAAGATCCTGATGGGAACCACAAACTCTTTTGCCTTCGGGATTACTATCTTCATCGGCTTTCTACTCACGAAGAGAAAAGTCTCAGAAGTATTTCGGATGGATCCACCTAAGCTTATGGAATCCTTGAGCTTTATCATCACTGCGGTCGGGCTCTCCATTCTTTTGTCCGAAGGAGATAACCTTTTTTCCTTGGTCTATCCAAAGCCTCAGTGGATCATAGATGCGTTTAGTGGTTTATTCGATGGAGAAAATATTCTCCAATCCTTCTTTCTTCTATCTGTTGTTGCCCCAGTCACAGAAGAGCTTTTGTTTAGAGGAATTCTTCTAGACGGATTTTTAAGAAATTATTCTGTGAGAAAAGCCTTTCTTCTCTCTGCAATTCTATTCGGAATCATACATCTCAATCCTTGGCAATTCGTAAGCGCGAGCGTTATCGGAGTGTATTTGGCATGGATCCTGTATCGGACCAATTCTATCTTTCAGACGATTTTAGTTCATGGAGTCTTTAACGGGATCCCTCTCGTCGTTCTACATGTTCTGAAATTAGAAATTATCGGTTATACAACTCTAACTGAATTCGGAAAAACCCAGCCTTTGCAACCGATTTGGCTAGACCTTTTGGGTTTACTCATTACTGGTTTTGGGCTATCTCTAACTTTGATTTTCTTTCAAAAAAGGAAAAATGAGAAGCAGGCTGAAATTTCCTATGCCGATTAGCCTAACCGCGAAAAGTTTATTTTGCTCTTCTGGAACAAGACTTTGTAAAGTAGGACAAGTTTCGTAAGTCCAAAAATAATAGGGCCGATCCATATACGGCCCGTATTTTATCTAGTGAATTTTACCTAAAGAAAGAATCATAGAGGATCACATGTCTTCCAACTCATTTCAGGCAACCAACTTCTCCATTAAAGGAGCGACGAGCATCAATCGGATCCGAATCGGTTTCTCCATCGTTATGCTTTTCGTGAACCTACTCTCCATAGTTTCAAACGCTCAAGGAGAAGGAGCTTCTAAAAGTACTATCCTCAATCTCTTGATAGAGTTCATGATCCTGGGATATGGTATCGCTCAAATCATACTGATCAGAAAGAATAAACTTACTCCTTTCTTTATAACTCTAGGCGTATATTTAGACATCCTAATGTATACTATGATCTTTATCGTGGTTACAGTAACGGCCGCTTCTCTGGAAGCAATGGTCGGGACACTGAAGATGCCTTTCTTCATCATGCTTTACTTTTTTGTAATGATCTATTCGGGCCTTCTTCTTTCTCCAAGAACCACTCTGGTCGTAGGATATCTGGCGTTGATCGGAACCTTTTCCATGGACTATTTCGCCTGGTTGAATGGAGTGCAATTTAGATACGCAACTGATAAAGCCGAAGAAATGTCAGTATTCTTCGAAGTCATCAAGCTAGTATTCTTTATCCTTGGGATCCATATTCTTACATCGGTAGTGAAGTTCTTAGTGAATGTTTCAGAAATCGCAACCGTCTCCAGTAAGGAAGCGGAGCAAAAGACCGCAGAAGCGGAGAAGACGAAAGACAGAATTACTTCGGAAGCGGATGCATTGAATAAGAATACTTCCGAAATGAAGACCGAGATGGATACTCTGAACACAGAGATCCAAAGTCAGGTTTCCAGCATGGAACAGATTAGTGCCTCTTTAGAAGAATTGGCGGCTTCCACAGATAGCGCAGCAGAGTTCGTGAAGGCTCAGTTCGTTAAGATCGAGGACTTGAACAGAGAAAGTGATACTCTTCATTCTATTCTTAAAGAGGTCCGAGTCTCGACTGAGTCTCTTTCCAAAACTACCGAAGAATCTAAGGTCTATAGCCGAGACGTTTCCGCAGCGATGGAAGTCTTAGGAACGAACTTCAACGAGGTCAGCAAATCCTTCCAGAAAGTCCAAGACGTGAACGATATCATGAGAGAGATCGCGGATAGAACAAACCTACTCGCATTGAATGCTTCTATCGAAGCGGCGAGAGCAGGAGATCACGGAAAAGGATTCGCAGTCGTTGCGCAAGAGGTAGCAAAGTTAGCGGACAGTGCATCCGAGAACGCGTCTACGATTTCTAAGATCATTGCAGAAGCAGCCAAACTCATCACAAACGGTAATTCTGCTGCAGAAGAAACCAAAAGAAAGGTCTCCGTTCAAGAATCCGGTTTCTCTTCTATCGTTACGAACCTGAACCAACTCCAAACAAGAGTCGAAAATCAGGGCCAGATACATGATTCCTTCTTAAAGTCTTTCCGAGAATTATTCGATCTTTCCAGACAGATTGAATCCATTGCGAGCGAACAGAAGAATGGAACGAAGGAAGTCGTGCAGGCTCTTTCTTCTATCGAACAATCTTCGAATATCATTTCGGAAGGTTCTTCTAGGATGAGATCGAATTTGGAAGAATTGTCGGAACAATCTCAGAGACTCGTAGCGAAGTAAAAATTCGAAGAAAAGATTGGAGTTCGGCTTTTAAACAGTTCCCACGTAATCGAGTTTGGGTTGCTTATTTGACGATTTTCTGATATTAGCAGAATCCGCGAACCCAAAGCCCCCCTTCCCGAGATGAGTAGGGGGGCATTTCACGACCAGATAGCGAAATCTTTTGCGCATCCAAGAATTAATTGTAGCTCCTCGAAACAAAACAAATTCAATCTGCTTGACTGTAAGTTAACCTACTAGAAATTGTCCTTAAGCCTCGCGAGTGTGGTGAAATTGGTAGACACGCCAGATTTAGGTTCTGGTGCAGTAATGTGTGGGGGTTCGAGTCCCTCCACTCGCAAAAAATCCGATCAAACTCAATAGTTCGTAAAAGTTCTTTGGTAGGACCATATTTACTATGGAACTAGATAAGACACGCTATAAAGTCGTATGGCTCTAGAAGTTAAGCCTATTTGCACATCTTTTTCTGATAAATCATATCTCAAAATGGATATATGTTTATTATTATTAAGAAAATTATGAAAAATTAATGTAAAATCTATTGTATATTTTCTTTCAATTCATTCTCGTGGATAAAATTTCTAAAGGAGATGAAATGAATATTTTTCGTAAGAAGTTAACGTTACTCGCGTTATTTGCAGTCGTAGCAATTAGCTGTTCCACTACGCAGAGAGTTTCTGTGCTTTCCTTCGGGAATCTGGAAGGAAAACAAATTCCAGACTCTACTGAGAAACTGACCGGAGGGTCAGTAGAAGGTGAGAATTGCGGCTTCGCTTATAGCCTTGCGTTGGCCGTGCATCAGGCCCTGCAAAAACTTCCCCAAGCGGACACTTTACTAAACGCGGATGTCACCCATAAGACGGGAATATTTGTTGTAAGTAATTGCATTTCAGTTAAGGGATTCGCAACGAATAGCGCTAACTTAAAAGAGGAGAAAAAGAAATGAAGACGTTCAAACTTCTTTTGATTTTGGCATTATTTCTCCTACTTGCCTGCCAAAGCGTTCAATATCCAGGTCCTTTAACGTACATTGCTGTCGATCAACCTGTAGGAAAAATCGATACCTCCCAGTCTCAAAAGGCCATTTTTAAAAAGTCGAGAGTCGGCTTTCTGTATCGGAGTCCTGTTGGAGTCGCGGATTATTTGAAAGAAGCGGAAGCAAGAGGGGCAGGACCAATTGAACGTAACGGGGACGTGGTTATGCGAGTTCCTTTCTGTTTCTTTTTTATCTGCTTTGGATCGGACAGTATTGTGATCAAAGGCAAATAAGATCGAGAATATTAAACTTTTCTAATTTTTTGCTAGGGCTTGGAAGAGTGGTAAAATTGCCTCTGCAAGTGCCAAGTCTTCTGCTCTAGTAATTTTTAAATTGTACGCATGAGACTCCACCATGTGTGAAGGTATCTCCTGCGATTGGGTCCAAGTGCATAGATCCGTAGGTTCAAAATCTGGGATCTGCTTCGGCAACTTCTTCAGTACGTCCCCTCGGATCGCTTGGGGAGTCTTCATAAACCAGATCTTCTCTCGGTCCAAGAAATGGAAACTGTCCTTTTGCTCTTCCATAACTGTCTCGTAGTTCCTGGTGGCAAGAGTGGCCACTCCGAAGGTTTCCGTTTCCTGGGCCAAACGATCCAGATCGTCAGAAAGCACGAATGGTCGAGCGGCATCATGAACCAATACTATATCTTGATTTGCTACCTGTAAGCAGGAAAGACCAGCTAACGTGGAAGCATGTCTTGTCTCTCCACCTTCTACAATTCTATCCCAGTCTCTAAGATACGGAGAACATATCTTTTCGGTTTCTTCTATATAATCCCTGTGAGAGACTAAAATGATGCTCTTGGTCTTTCCCCATTCGAGTAGGGATTCGAGACTATAAAGAAGAATCGGTTTTCCTTGCAATTCCAAGAGCTGCTTAGGCACGGATCTTCCCATTCGGGAGCCTGTTCCTCCCGAGAGAAGAAGTACATGCACATTACCCGAGGGCAACCAGGACTTCATTTTGTAGGATCTGTTCCAAGTTTTGTTTTTGTCGGATCAACTTCACACTTCCATCGCTATCGATCAGAACTTCAGGAGTTTCTGGGTAAGAGTTATAGTTCTTCGTGGACATAGAAGAACAATAGGCTCCCGTTCCCTCCATCACTACCAAGTCACCTATCTCTGGAGTATGAGTAGTTCTGAGTTGAGGTCCGCCGCCTTCTTCTTGAGTGATGAGATCTCCACTCTCACAGCAATGCCCCACATATACAAAGTCTCCCGTACCAATCTTTGCTCCTTCTTTTTGAGGAACAACGACGAGAGGATGCTTTGCCGCATACAATGCTGGACGAGTATTCACATCCATTCCCATATCTAGTTTTACGAATGTGAATCCATCCTTGCCTGTGGTTACAATATCATCTACTTGAGTCAGGATCGCTCCGTTATTCACCATTAAATAAGAACCAGGCTCGATCTCCATCTTAAGCTGGACGCCTTTGTCCTTCGCATAATTTTCGAACAGTTCTTTGACCGGTTTTCCGATCACTTGAGGATCTGTGGTCTTCTCGCCCTGCATCCTTCCCACCTTGAAGCCTCCGCCCAGATTCACAGTCCTGCAATCCGGGAACTGAGATGCGATCTCCAAAGTATAGTGAGCCACTGCCTTCCAAACTTCCGGATCAGAACCGGAACCGATATGAGTGTGAACTCGGACCAATTTCAATTTGTACTGAGAGAGTATTTCTTTTACTTTTCCGATCTCTTCATGCCAGATCCCGAAAGAGGAAGTATTTCCTCCCACATCCGTCTTCTTAGTAGCGCCGGAACCCAAACCAGGATTGAAGCGAACACTTACTTCTCCGCCGGGGAATGCCTTGCCGTATTCTTCCAATTGTCTGAGAGAACATGCGTTGAATTGCACACCTTGAGAAACCAATTCCTTTAGGGATTTTGCAAGTTGCTGGGAAGTGAGAAGAATATCCGAAGGCTTGAATCCTGCAAGAAGAGCCCTCTTCACTTCATGTTCAGAAGAAGCGTCTATATGAATTCCTTTCTTTCTTAGGATTTCTAGGATCGTACGACCTGGATTTGCCTTCATCGCAAATCGAACGGTAATGCCAAAAGCATTCGGAAAGGAAAGCACCGAATCGCAGCTGCTTTCGATCCCTTTTCGGTTATAAATAAAAATCGGAGTTCCGTATGTTGCGGCGATTTTTCTTGCTTCTTCCGGAGTCAAAAATTTAAGATTTTCTATTGATTGCATAGGGTTAGAGGGTTTTCTAGATAGTTCTAGGCCATCTTTCTGATCGGTCCGGGTTTTTTCAAAGGCAAAATTCCAATATGGCAGGCAAAATCACTCACCTCGAAGCTCTCTCTCAGGTCTGCAAGCATTTGGACCACGGCACTCCTGAACAAAGAAAGATCGCCAAGCTGTTAAGAGAAGAAAGCACCCGCAAGTTCGCAAACATAGGCGCAATCGCTCCCGATATTTTTTATTTTTATCACGTTCTTTCTCCCGTTCGCACCAAGAAGGCCCTGCCTTGGGGAGATCTAAGCCATCACGAGAATGTTTTGGAATTAATTTTGAACTTCCTGGACCGAGTACTTACTGTCGAAGAAGGAATTTATAGAGATAGATTTCTCGCATTCACGTTAGGATACATTATCCATTGCGCAGTGGACATTGTGACCCATCCTTATATCTTCTTTATTTCCGGAGATTATTATAGCGCGGATAAGGAAATCAGTTCCAAGGCACAGTACAATCACATGAGAGTCGAGTTCGCTCTGGATTCCTGGCTCTTGGATTTCCGTTGGGGAATGACTCCAAAGGCCTATGATTTCGTACAACATGTGGACGTGATCTTCAAGGGCAAGGACGGAAAGCAAAAGATGGATCCTATGCTCTGGGATTTCTGGCTGAGAGGATTGAAAGAAACATTTCCGAATGAGTTCAAGGAAAAGTATATAGGCTCCGAAGAGAAGATCATTCCGGGAGATATATTAAACGAATCTTTTTTAGGTTATCTCTATTTTCATAGATATCTTGATTCTCGTAGCAAGTTCATTCGCGCGGCACTCAGCCTTATAGATAGGATTACATTTCATAGAGTTAAGTCTTCCGTTCTAATGCTTCCTCTCAAAGAGCATATAGACAAGAGGATCATGAACGAAGAAAAAAGAGAATGGTCTTATCCTGCGGACCCAAGCATAATTCGTAATGATTCTTTCGTAGAATTGATCAATCGCTCCTGCGATGCCGCTAAAGAAGCAGTTACAATGGCCTGGAACTATGCGCACGACAAGGCTTCCCGCTCGAATATGATCAAAGAATACCAAGGATATAATCTGGACACCGGCCTGAGATTCCATGGTATAGATAAAATGCGTCAGTTTTCGCCTTTATAATTTGAAATACAAACCAGCCAGATGAAACACGAACCGGTCGATTTTTTTACCAGATACTTTGTAGTTTTATTTAGAGAAAGGATCCAGAGTCGTTTGCATTCTTCGGATCCAATCCGAAAACTTTTCTATCTAGTCCTTCTTCTTCTATTCTTGAACGGATTCCTATTCGTGTTTTCTATAAAAGACATTTGGAATGTTCCGAAGGCAGATCAGTACGAAAAACCTTCTCTTCTATTCGGGATCAATGCCGAAGGAAATTATGAACCAATCGCCGAGTTCTATCGTTTTTCTAGGATCGTATTAACCGAAGAAGATCTTCCTGGAGGTTGGGACAATAAGGTCATTCGCTGTTTCGAATCCACTGAGGACAATAATTTCAGATCTCATAAGGGCTTGGACCTGAGAGGAATTTTTAGAGCTGCCATGGTCAATCTTCTTGCAGGAAGAGTGAAAGAAGGTGCTTCCACGATCACTCAGCAGGTAGCTCGACTTAAATTCCTAAACACAGAAAGATCCTTTGGACGAAAGGCAAGAGAGGCTTGGCTCGCACTTCTTCTAGAAGCAGTCTTCGATAAAAAGACTTTGATGAATATTTATCTGAACGAGATCCCTCTCGGTCATGGAACAATCGGAGCCGGCGCTGCAGCCAGATTCTATTTTAGAAAAGATCTGAAGGATCTAAGCTGGGGAGAAGCGGCACTTCTCGCGAGTTTGACCACAAGACCTAAGGAATTTTCTCCTTTGGTAAATCCGAATACTTCCGCAAGTAAGGTGAGGGTAGTATTCAAGAAATTGGTGGAGAATGGGATCCTGGATGTGGATACCGCAGAGAAAGAGTTCTCAGCATTCTCTGAATATTATATAACTCTAAACCGTTCTCCGAATGATTCCGCATTTTCGGATCGATTGAATCGTTTTCCTTATTTTACGGAATATGTGCGCAAGAACCTTTCTCGCTATATTCCTCCGACCCAGTTGTATGAGGGCGGGCTTAAGATCTATACTACACTGAATATTCAGCACCAAACCCAAGCGGAGAAGGCGCTAATCTCCGGGCTCAAACAACAGACCCAGCTTTCTAACCAGAGAGCGTTTACTAAAATAGATTCCTTCGAGGATTCTTACGGTCCTATTTTCCAACTTCTCTCGGATCTGAACGATGTTCCTGAGTTCAAGTTCAAGATCTCTCGTTCTTATAGGACCTTCAATCGGGCCTGGCAAGAGGATCTGAGGGACGAGTTGTCCGTCTTAAATTTGATCTCAGGCACAGAAGGCTTGGGAGAAAGCATCGATCTAAACTATAAGACCCAAGCGACTCAGGACCATCTTCTTCCTGTAGAAGGAGCGCTGATCTCTATTCGTCCTGATACAGGCTATATTACTTCGATGGTGGGAGGATCCGGATTCCGTTCCGACAACCAGCAGATCCGCGCCTTCCAAGCGTATAGACAGCCTGGATCTGCGTTTAAACCGTTAGTCTATGCTTCTTCTATGGAATACTATCACCAGCATCCAGACGATAAGAAGAATGTAACTGCGGCTTCTCTCTTTGATGACTCTCCACTTCAATATGTTTTGGAAGATGGAGATGAATGGAATCCGAGCAATTACTCCGGAGAATATTCAGGATTCATAAGATTAAGACAGGCTCTAGAGCTTTCCAGAAACAGTGTTGCCGTGCGTCTTCTGGAACATACCGGCTTAAATAATCTTCTTCCGAATTTAGAAAAGATACTACAAGTAGAGAGCCGAAACCTTCCGAGAGACTTTTCTATCGCATTAGGAAGTTTTGAAGTATCTCCGTACGAACTCGCGAGAGCGTACACAGTTTTTGCATCCGGAGGAAAGCAAGTCTTTCCTCTTAGCGTTCTCTATGTAGAAGACGAGAACGGAGTCCTTATCAAAGATTTCAGAAAAGAGTTCGAGACCAAAGAAAAGAAACGATTAGTCTCTTCCGAAGTCAGCTATGTAATCACTTCCATGATGGAAGATGTGATTAAGAAAGGAACCGGAACCGGAGCAAGATCTTACGGACTCACTCGACCCGCTGCAGGAAAAACAGGAACCACGAATAATTTCAGGGACGCATGGTTTGCAGGTTATACTCCCGAACTCGTGGCAGTGGTCTGGGTCGGATACGATACAGGAACACTTTCTCTCGGAAGAGGAATGTCCGGAGCAGTCGTAGCCGCTCCTATCTGGGGAAGATTCATGGCAAACGCACTCTCTAGAGAAAAGTCCAGGTCCTTCGATTTCGGAGAAGCTAAGATTGTACGAAAAACAATCTGCTCCATTTCCGGAAAGCTTCCCGGAAGCCATTGCTACCAAACAGAAGAAGAAGTCTTCGACTCTAAGACAGTCCCGAAAGAAGTCTGCGAAGATCATAAGGGAATGACAGGTCCGGAGCCTAGTCACCACGAGCCAACACCCCAAACTACTAAAAAGAAAAAACCAAATCTTTTCGAAGGCGACGAGGACGTAATTCGGTAATCATGTAGGATCTCCTACAAAAAGAGTTGTCGATTTCGGAACCGCTCACCAAATAGATGAATCAGCAATCAGGAGTAACAGATGGCCATCGGTAAGGATAATAATAACAGCGTAATCGGCCCCGGTTCCATATTTGAGGGCAAATTCTATATCGCTGGTTCCCTACGTATCGACGGAAAATTCGAAGGGGAAATTAAGACCGACGACGCATTATTCATAGGCGAGACCGGAAAGGTTCGCACCAATATTTCTGCGAGAGAAGTGATCGTAGCGGGAACCTTGATTGGAAACATTAAGGCAGAAAACGAGGTCAGACTCGAAGAAACCGGACGTCTCTTAGGAGACATTATTGCTCCTTCCCTTTCATTAGCGAAAGGAGTCGTTGCCAAAGGAAACATCACTGTTACCGGCGGACAAAAGAAAGATGTGAAAAAGATCGTGGAAGAATCTTTCGGTGGTACCAGAACCCTGGACAACGGAAAGGAAGAGTAATTTTACGGCCAACCGTTCTTTTTCCCTCCTCTTAGGATTCGTCCCAATCAAAAACTCGGGTGGAAGCCCACCCCGTTGGCCGATACTGATACTATGATCTTCAAGAAGCCCAGGCAATTGACAGCCGGAAAGGAAATTCTCCGGACCGATAACTTCACTCTCATATACCTGGGCGCCTTTCATTTCCATTATTCCTTTTATTTTCGCGGAAATCTGTACCACGGGAATCTGGACTTTAGAAGACGCAAATTCCGTATCATTCCTGCAATCGCATCCGTTCTATTCGTATTATTATTTTTAGGCCTTTGGATGAGCCCATCCAATGCTTCGATGGAACATCACCATGCCGCAAGCACCGAAGTCACAGAGAACGATTCAGAAGACTTAAAAGCCAAGAAAGGCGACGAGAAATTCTTAGAAGAATCTGAAAAGGCAAAGCTCACGATTCTCATGGCAAATGAGATCCGTAATTCTTCGGACAAGAAGAAGCAACTGAAAGTCGTCACGTACAAGGTAAAGAGGAATGAAACCCTCTCAGAGATCGCGACCAGATACAAGGTTTCTATGGAATCCATCGCGGGATCTTCCAGTATCAATATGGAAGATACTCTGTATCCCGGGCAAATATTACAGATCCCGAATAAACAAGGCCTTCTCTATAAGGTAAAAGCGGGAGACACCGTTGCCAAAGTAGCCGTCCTCTACAAGGTCAACTTGGATGAAATCTTAGAAGAGAACAAACTGGATGATCTAGACATTCTTCGTCCAGGACAGAAAGTATTCTTACCTGGAGCTGTGATCCCTGATCCAACCCCAAAATGGGTTGTTCCTGTCACTTCTCATGTGGTCACTTCGAATTATGGATGGAGAACCTTCCCCCAACATAAATTCCATGAGGCATTGGACTTAAAGGCAAACTACGAAGCAGTCATGGCGGCACGCAACGGCAAGGTGATCTTTGCAGGATGGATGGGCGGTTACGGAAACGCGATCGTGATCGAGCATAACGACGACTTTAAGACATTGTATGCGCATAACTCCAGACTGAATGTAAAACGCGGAGATTACGTGGTCGCAGGAAAGAAGATCTCTACATCCGGATGTACTGGCTATTGCTTTGGCCCCCATCTTCACTTCGAGGTCATTCATAAGGGAAAATCCGTCAATCCTGGCAAATACCTGAAGGGCCTCGCTTATAAGAAAGGCTCTAAACCGAACCATTAAGATTTTCTCATGAAGCGATTCGTTCTCTTCTGCCTATTTGCGGCAACAACCTTCTCCTTCGGATGCAACCCCTCCGTTGTGGAGTATTTAGAAAAGCGCACAGACCAACAATATTCAGCCACCCAAGGATTAGAGGTATTCTTTCTCACGTCCAGGGCAATCAATCCTGGATCCCAAGTTGCCTGCTCTAACTCTTATTTTCTGAATTTCGGAAATCAGACCCAAAAAACAGGAAGTTGTTTAGTGAGTGTTCCTGCAGATAGAGAAGTTGGCGCGCTTCCATTCGGCTTGGGAAATAAGGATAAGTCCTTTCAATTCCTAGAACACAAAATCGGAAATCAAACAGCGAGTCCTACTGACCAAGAAAGCCTTTGGTGGAAGCGGATAGAAGAAGATCCTTTCGATGAAGTAGTGGTCTTTGTTCACGGCTTCAACGTGAACTTCGAAGAAGCTGTACTTCGTGCAGCCCAGCTTAAATACGATCTGAAATTTCCAGGCAAGGTTGCTCTATATAGTTGGCCGGCCGGTAACGATGGAACCATGCTTGGCTCACTCTTCTTGCGGAATACGTATGAGAAAAATCTGGTCTCGGCAAGAAGTAGTAGAGACTCCTTTAAGAACTTTATCCGAAGAATGTCCCAAACCAAGAAGAAGATCCATCTTCTTGTGCATTCCATGGGACATCAGGTAGTATTGAATTCAATTGCGGAACTTTCCAAAGAAGCAGGATCTCAACCGTTCTTAAAGGAATTGGTATTGAATGCTCCCGACTATGATACCGGTGACTTCATACTCATTCTACAAAGCCTATTAAAATCCTCCGAAAGGATCACTCTCTACTGTTCTCCCGGAGACTCTGCATTATTTGCTTCTGCACAGATCCACCAAGCAGGACGTCTAGGAGCATGTTCCAGATTTCCAGGAGTGGATGTCGTGAATGTGAATCCGATCGATGCTTCCCTACTCTCCTTAGGACATGGATACTATTCTTCTCGACCGGTAATAACCGATCTATACCAACTCTTCTTAGGGCTTCATGCGGAGAAGAGATTGTTTATCAGAAGATCGTACGGCAACGAGAACTATATCCTTCGCAACTAATCGTCCCCATTTCAATCCCAGCACGTTAGTCGATACACCGAAAGTTTAAGCTTTCTAATCCGTTTGGATTAGTCTCGGATCGGTTTGTAATAATGTTTATAATAAAGTTGTAAACATTACACTTACAATTCTAGTTTGATTTTCCCAAATTCGGGAATGATTCTAAACGAAGTTGTCATACAAATCATTTCTGAAATAAAAAAGTCCCGGTTTAATGATTTTACTTGCCGTTATATAAAAAAATTTTCTTTGCCCATTCACGCATCATTTTCACAAACCATTTAGTATTTATGTAGTTGAAACTAATAGTTTTCTTCGTAGATTAGAAGTATGCTTACAAAACCTAAGATACTAGTCGTCGAGGATGAGATCATAGTCGCCGTAAACTTGGGACAAAAATTAAAGAAGCTAGGATACGATCTTGTAGGCATTACATCTTCCGGCGAAGAAGCCATTCAAAAGGCTGAAGAAAATCATCCGGACCTAGTCCTCATGGACATCAATATAGAAGGTAACCTTGACGGGATCCAAACTGCAGAGTTACTCAGAAACCGTTTTCAAACACCCGTTATTTATCTTACCGCGTATGCGGATGAAAACACTTTAAACCGAGCCAAGAGGACTCAACCTTTAGGTTATATAGTAAAGCCTTTTGAATCGGATCAGCTTCGCTCTTCTATTGAAGTAGCTCTCTATAAGAATGAATTAGAACATCGCAATCGTAAGAATGAAGAATCTCTTAAATCTACTCTGAATCATTTAGAATCAGGGATCATCACCACAGACGAGAATGGTCTGATTCTTTTCTGCAATCCTGTTGCTGAAAAGATCACAGGCGTCAGTTACGCTGAATGTATAGGACAGGCCTTAAGCAAGGTCTTAAAATTAGAAGAAGCAAACACTTCTACCTTCAACCTGCCGGTCTCCGAGGTTCTATCCGCAAATCATAGTGTGGAAAAAAACGGCGTCTTTGCAGTGGATGGAATCGGAAACAAAACTCAGATCTCCATAAACATTTCTCCGATCCTGAACTCCGAAGGAAAAGCGAGCGGTACGATCACTGTACTTCGCTCTGGTGAATTGGATAATATCAATCAATCTTATTTAAAAGAGATCCACCATCGTATCAAAAACAATCTCACTGTTATTTCTTCTCTCCTGAGTATGAATGCATCTAATTTGAAAGATCAGGAGACTCTGGATATATTCAAGGATAGCCAGCATAGGATCCAGGCAGTCGCATTATTACACGAAGTGTTGTATGAAAATCATGACCTTTCTTCCATCAGTTTCGATCTATATGTGAAGAAGTTAACGGATCTACTCTTCGAAGTTTACAAAGTAGATCGTGAAAAATTTAAACTTACCCTGGATATAAAGGCTTCTCGCATTCCGAGCGAAATGGGAATGAACTGCGCACTCATCATTAACGAACTTCTCACAAACTCGTTCAAACACGGATTTAAAGGCAAAGAAAGCGGCTCTATAGAGGTCCATTTCCATAAAGACGAAGATCATTACTTCTTAGAAGTCAAAGATGACGGAGTAGGACTGCCAGATCCACTTCCTCAGACCAGAGGCTCCAGTTCCTTAGGATTGTCCCTGGTGGATTCCTTTGTAAAACTTTTGAGGGGCAAACTAATTCTGGAAAACGCAAACGGCTGTAGGGTCACCTTAAGCTTCCCCGCATAAATAGTTTTACAAAAAACGTTTTACTACTCTATTGAATCGGGCAACCCTGATCCCGATGAAGACAAGTTTCGAATTTTTTGAGATCACCGAGAGAGAAGACGGAGTTGCCATTTTATATTTAAACCGTCCTGAAAAGAGAAATTCCATGAACTGGAGTTTCTGGAGAGATCTCCCGGACGCAGTCGAAGAGATCAATAATAACTCTAAGATCAGATCCTTCGTGGTCGCAGGTAAGGGAAAGTCCTTCTCTACAGGATTAGATCTCGAGTCCTTTGTCCAAGAATTCGGAAGTGTAGTTCACGGACAATTCGGCGACGATCGAAGAAAATTTTACGAACTTATTCTCAGAATGCAGAAAGGGATCAATGCAGTTTATGATTCTCCAAAACCTTCCGTAGCAGCCGTGCAAAAACATTGCATAGGCGGAGGATTGGATCTTATCTCTGCTTGTGATATTCGTTATGCTACTTATGATTCATCGATTTCCTTACGAGAAGCCAAGGTTGCGATCGTTGCGGACATGGGATCTATCAATCGTCTTCCTTCCATTATCGGACAAGGGCATACTAGAGAGTTGGCCTATACCGGAAAAGACATCGATGGAGAAGAAGCTTACAGGATCGGATTGGTGTCTAAACTCTTCAAGACCCAAGAAGAATTAATGGAAGCTGCGATCGGGACAGCTGCGGAAATCGCGGCAAATCCGCGGATCGTCGTACAAGGAACCAAAGAGGTAATGAATTATTCCGAAGGAAAACCTCTTAGCTCCGGATTAAACTATGTCGCGGTTTGGAATTCCAGCTTTTTGGATTCCAAAGATTTCAGAGAAGCGATGAACTCTTTCCGTGATAGAAAGCGGCCTGAATATAATAAAGGCTGAACTTACGCGTAAAGATCCAATAACCGGGATTTTCCTTCCGAAGCACTTGCTTGCAATTGAGACTCGACATTGAGTTTCAACATTTTTGAGTTCAAATCGGACTGAGCTTGGAAAATCTCTCTCGGTAAATTGGCAATTCTTTCCAAAAGGAGAGATTGGCTGGTTTGGTTACTAATTTCCATTTCCTTTTTCCTCTAACTAGATTCGGGTTTTTCTTTCTCTATTATCCCAATTCAATCATCGGTTGATCCGAGGAAAACTTGATTATTTTAGCTTTTTTTTTAGCCTGTCCCAGTCGTGGGATTTAGGGAATTGATCGTTAGCGCCGTTCACAGGGAACGGCAAAGGGAATTTACAAAGGCATTCAACCTTTACAAGGAGTCCCTGAATTTTACCCAAAATCCGAAGACCATCCTGAAAGTGAAGAATCGTCAGGCCTGGTGTCAGTATTATATTGGAAATACTCGAGAGACCCTGAATCTGTTTCAGGAATTGCAGGATCGTTTTTCCTCTCATCCAGAAAGCCGCCTTTACTACGCGAATTATCTCATCAAGGTCCATAATTATAAACTTGCTAAAAAGATACTTTTGAACGCAATCGAGCTCTTTCAGGATCAGCTCGAATTGTATCTTACTCTTGCAAGTTTGTTGAAGGACACGGACAGATCCAACGAAGCTATTACGATCCTAAAGCAAGCTCTCTCTCAAGAAAAACTTTCTAGGGGAAGAGGGATCAAACGCAAGGATATCTGGGCTGAACTTGGATATCTGTATTTTCAAAGGGGCGATTATAATTCTGCATTAGCTTCTTTAAAGACAGCCATGAGAATGGACGAAGAAGAGACCTTTCTGCATTATGATATGATTGCTCAATGCTATCTGAAAGTCTCCGATCATAAGAATGCTCTTAAATTTATAGACTTGTACATCAAATACTTTGGGGAATCGGACGCAGACATCTTAGTCATCAAGGCAAGAGCGCATGCTCAACTGCAAGAAAGCCATCTTGCTTGTGCTTCCCTTCTTCAGGCATATTCGATGGAAAACGGGCTCAAGCTTTCCGCCGAAGATATGGTGGATTTCGGTCCCTTACTCCAAACCGGCTTTTTCGATACTTTGGAGAATGTGGAGATAGACGAGGCCTGAAGTCTCTCGAACTCTTTTACTTTTAAAAGAAGAAACCCTAAAACTATTCCTCTATTTCGAAAAGATGAAGCCCTGACTTTCCTAACTGAGAGATTGCATCGCTTTCAGGGATTGTAGCCCAAAGTCCATTACTCGTAAAAACGGAACCTCCAGGTTCCCAGGCAGCTTGGTCGGTATGTAAAGAAGATACTTGGATCGATTTTACAACCATCAAAGAAGGAACTGCCCTAACTTCGATCGTGCCACCATGAGCAAACGCGAACAGATATTTTCCAGTATTAGAAAAAACTAAATAACGAGCTCCATGAATAGAATCCATGGTTTGCTGCTCCAAAGTAGTCAGGTTGGTTTTTACCAACTTGCCTGTTTCATTGCTTAATACCAAAAAGTATTGACTCTCCGGATCGAATGCAGCGCCGTAAGGAGAGACTGGAATCGGAAAATCTATGACCTTTCCTTTTTTAAGATCCAATACATGGCCTTTCACAAGCTTCTTCAAGGAAAGCTCTGAATATTCGAGTATACCGAGTTTTGAAAAATCAGAATTAGGAGCGAGCATCGGAGAGGAATAATCCGCGTCGTTGATCTTTTCTACCTGTAAAGAAGCAACCTCATCCACGCTTTTGGACCCGATAGAAAAACTCATTACTGATATAGAATTAGGCCATCCTTTCTCATTTCTTTCCTTTTCTATCGTATAGTAAAAGATCTGACGATTCGAATCGATCCCGACAGGAATGAGCAAATTTCTGAGCACGGATTTGGATTCTCTCACTCCTCCGCCTCGATTGATATCCACATTCTCGAATTGATTCAATTCCGAGATTGCTTTGCTCCAAGTGATCTGATTCGAGCCTAGTTCCCAGTTTAGATAGATCGTTCTTTCTTGCGTTCTAGTCTTATCCGAATGGGAAGTATTTCTAAGAAGGATCCCTGCCCTATTTCCATCATAATACACAAGGGAAGATCTGAATTGAATGTATGTTTTGCCGTTTGGATAGCTTACAACCGGATTCCCGTCAAAGAATATACCGAGATTGTTTTGTGCATAATCAGCAATGGGAGGTACTACCGATTGTAATTTCTTCTCTCGTATATCAAAAATATGGAATGTGACCTTATGGCTTGCCAATACATCCCAATTTTCATTCTTTTGGCCGACCAGAACGAATCGATTCGAATCTAGTTTCGTAAAGGAATTTGCCCGGTTTTCCGTCTTAAAACTATCTACCTTTTTAAGAGATTGGGAAGATAGACTAACGCTAAATGTCGCAAAGCTAAGGATAAGAGAAATTACAAACTTACGTCTCATAGGTAGAATGTTCTCCGGAACATTAACTTAGGAGACGAATTATATGTTAAAATTTTCTAATCAGGCAAAAAATTAATTCTGCGCCCAATGGGCATTCTCTCAAAGAACTCTTCAAAAGAAGCCCAATACTATCTTATCTTAGACATAAGATCCCTCGCTTAGGAGGCTTCTACTTTCTGTTCTATTCTGAACGATCTCAACTTGGCATTCACTATAAAAATACCGACGATCACCAAAGAAGCTCCGCTTAGATCAAACACGTTAGGCGATTCTCCCACTACCCACGAGGTGAGCATGGCAACCACTGGGATCAGATTTCCAAAGATGACTGCCTTGTCCGGGCCGACCGTTTGGATCCCGTAATTCCAGCAGAGATATCCGAGAAAAGTGGTTAAAACTGACATATATAAGATCGCTAACCAAGCCGAATTAGGGATGGCCCAGAACTCAATATTCCAATCTCCATTGATCAGAGTTAGGATAAACAATCCAATCGTTCCAAATAAAGCAGTATAAGCAGTCGTTTGGATGGTAGAAGCTTCCGGAATATATTTCTTCAGTCCGACAGAGTAGAGACTCCAGCAAGTCGCCGCGAGGAGGATGAACAGGATCCCTTCTCCGTGAAAGGCGTTTGTAAGAGCGTCGATACTTCCGTCGGAAATTACGAGTAAGACTCCTAAGAAAGAAATCAAGGTTCCAAGATAATGTTGGAACTTAAGCCTTGTCTTTAATAAGAAATAAGAGAAAAAGATCGCGATAGCTGGACTGGTAGCGACTACGATAGCCGCATTCATAGGAGAGGCCTTTTTCATTCCTATAAAGAAGAAGAAATTAAATCCAAAAACTCCGATGATCCCGAGAAAGATAAATGCGAGTAAACTTCTTCTGTCCACTTTCAGTAACTTTCTGTTAGTTATCAACAGAAACAGGAACAACAGAATTGTTGCTAGAACAAAACGCAATGCTCCTGTGAGACTGGGTGAAAAGTAAGACAGTGCTTCCTTTGCCACATGGAATGTAACACCAGTGGTCAAAGAGAAATATAGTAGAGAAAGATACGGTTTGATAGATTGCATGTTGGTCCTTACTCTGTTCCTAAAAGAGTTTCATATTCTTTTAATTTCGCTTTTGTGAGCCGGATCATCGCTTCCAGATCCTTTTTCTTTTGATCCAAATTTCCTAAATGAGTCTCTAAGATGCGGATCCTTTTGTTCAGAGGAGGCTTAAAGTTTTCTCCGCTTTGCACCTTGTCCAGGATACATCCTTCTAAGAAGAATTCCCGAATATCATCCAAAGACATTCCGATCTCTTTCAATGTCTTGATGCCTTTTAGATGCCGGACTTCCTTCTCCGAATATTTGCGATCCTTTCCATGAATTCTTTCCGGTTTGGAAAGAATGCCCATCTTTTCGTAATAGCGAAGCGTATGAGGGGTGAAACTTGTAATCTCAGAAATCTCGGATATGCTTAGAAACTTGCTCACTGAAATTCTCCGGGGATCTTTTCAGATCCTTTAGGTCAGACTCACTTAGAGTTAGCTCTAAGTCTAAATTAATCTTAAAAATCGGGAAAATTTCGATCGGTTATTATTGAATATACGTTTATCAGGAGAGAATCTGTATCTAATCGAAAGGAATAGCTTCGAGCCCGCGCTGCATGCGTTGGTCATTATAAATCTGATGACGATAAAACTGAGGCGACATGGCCGAATCTAAATGGAACTTCTCTCTAAATTCAGTCAGGGCCTGATCCGAATTATCGAGTGAGTCTGTAACATTGAAACCGAATTGCGTTAGTAATTCCTGATTTTTATCTAAGTCTTCTGAAATGGATCGAGACAAAAGATAATCAGCAAGACGAACGGCAATAATCCTGTATTGCCCTTCTAAGTCCAATTCAACTATCGGGGCATCTACGAGTTTTATGTTAGAAGGTCCGATCCAAAGTCCGATAAATCCATCTTCGTCTTTTCCAATCCAATAGATCAGTCGATTCGTTTCGCTCATGGCAAAAGCGTTGGCCATAATATCCATGTTCTGACGGTCGTCTTCATTTAAATAGCTCGCATCCGACGGATCTTGCCAAGTCAGATCGTTACATTTTTCAAAGCCTATGTCTGTCAGGAACTGAGCCAAAACCCCGACTGCATTATTAAGAATTTGTAATTCTATTGAAGCATCTTGGTCCATGATGAATGCCTAAATAAATAACACCCCCGCTTGCTCCGAGTTGACTCAATTTTTTTTCGATTCGAATATTTACCTGCAGAGCAAAATCAGATAGAGTCTATCTGATTCATTTGTTTAAAGTACAAACATCTGCAGAATATTCCGAAGAACTGTACTTTTATTCCTTAAAAAATGTCGTTCATTCCTGAAGAGCTTCAATCGCTTCGATAATGTTTTCAAATTAATCTGAAAGTCAGTGTTTAACTATTAGAACATGGAAACTAAATGTTTCCGTTAAGGGAAGAAAGAATGATTAAAGATGAATCTGAACCGCTAAATAAGAAACCTAAACTAACTGCAAAATCTGGAGTCGGCCTTTTAGTCGCCTTCTTGATTGTCTTTTTAAGCAATTGTGTCTCCACGCAAATTAACGATGAATTTTATCGAATGTATCTTACGAGAGAGTTCAATTACCCAAAAGATAAATTGATACAAGCTACACTTGCGGCACTTAGGACTCAAAAAATCGAAGTAGAAAAGGCTGATTTGCAAAAGGGATTGATTGTAACTGAAAGATATCCATTCTTTAAGCTTACGACGATTTCAGGTAATCAGTATTATGCTTCCGCTCAGTCGCAAGTTGCGACTCACCAATATTATCTCCTGATA
Source organism: Leptospira semungkisensis (assembly GCF_004770055.1). Lineage (NCBI taxonomy): Bacteria > Pseudomonadati > Spirochaetota > Leptospiria > Leptospirales > Leptospiraceae > Leptospira > Leptospira semungkisensis. The sequence continues at coordinate 50,418 of NZ_RQEP01000005.1, forward strand.
ACAGGAGACAAAAAAAGAAGCATGATCCAGGCTACAAGGTACAGACTCTGGAATAATATGGTCGAGCAAACGCATTTAAATGCGAACTGGGGCAAAGCGAATGTATGGGATCCCTTCTTCAAGGAAATCCAAGACCAATTAGAAGAGTAAAAATATTACCGAACACTGTTACGAGTGAGTAACCGATCAAAAGGATCTCCAAATCACAGGAGATCCTTGCATCAGAAAGAAAAACCCAAGTAACTTATCCCCCTTTATAGAACCTCTGCAGAAAAAGAGGTAAGATCTTATAATTTCCCACGATATTTTTGGTTGTGGATTATAAGATCAGTCGAATAGATCTTCTGTTTCGATTATTCTCCGTATATGATCAAAGAACATTTCGACGTTATCACCGTAGGCGCGGGGCTTTCCGGGATTAGCGCCGGTTACCATCTGCAAAAATTCTGCCCAGGCAAGAAATACGCGATATTGGAAGGAAGACCCGATATCGGCGGGACCTGGAGTCTGTTTCAGTATCCGGGAATTCGTTCCGATTCCGATATGTTCACACTCGGTTATTCTTTTCGTCCTTGGAAAGAAGCCAAAGCAATCGCAGACGGACCTTCCATCCTGAAATATGTTCGAGATACAGCTAGAGAGTTCGGGATCGATAAGAATATCCGCTTCGAACATAAGGTATTGTCCGCGTCCTGGTCCGATAAGGATTTGCAATGGATTCTCGAAATAGAAGTCGGTCCCAAAAAAGAAAAGAGAACGTATACAGCAAACTTTCTCTATATTTGCAGCGGATATTATAATTATGAGAAGGGGTTCACTCCCAATTTTCCAGGAATCGAAAAATTCAAGGGTAAGTTAATCCATCCGCAGCATTGGCCAAAGGACTTGGATTATAGAGGAAAGAAAGTGGTCGTGATCGGCAGCGGCGCGACTGCAGTGACTCTTGTTCCTTCTATGGCGGATCAGACCGAGCATATAACGATGCTGCAAAGATCTCCTACATATATTACTAGTCTTCCATCCAAAGATATCGTAGCGGATATTCTCAGATACTTTCTGCCTGCGAAATTAGCTCACCATATCACACGAATTAAGAATATTCTAATACAGATCTGGTTCTATCAACTCTGCAAAAGATCTCCCAATCTAGCGAAGTGGTTGATCCGAGCCAGATTAAAGATGGCTCTTCCAAAAGGCTACGATATAGATACTCATTTCAAACCTAGCTACCAGCCTTGGGACCAAAGGGTCTGTTTAGTTCCGGATTCGGATCTGTTCAAGTCTATCTCGAAAGGCAAGGCGTCGATTGTTACCGATCAGATCGAAGGTTTTACTTCTCATGGTATCAAACTACGATCCGGAAAGGAGCTCGAGGCAGATATTATCGTAACTGCAACCGGTTTGGATTTAGTAGCGGTAGGTGGAATTCGCTTAGTCGTAAACGGATCTCCAATAGAGATTTCCAAATTGTATACGTTTAAGGGTTTGATGCTTAGCGATGTCCCTAACTTTGCATTTTGCGTAGGATATACGAATGCTTCTTGGACCTTAAGAGCAGATCTGACTTCTACCTACGTGGCTCGTCTCTTGAATCACATGGATTCCAAAGGGTTTACTAAATGTGTTCCACTTTGTGACGAATCCAAGATGGAAAGAGAACCCATCTTAGATCTAAACTCAGGTTATATACAGAGATCTATAGATAAATTCCCGATGAGAGGAGCTCACAGGCCTTGGAGATTCCATCAGAATTATCTAATGGATCTTTTTGATATTAATTTCGCAAATATTAAAGATTCTAATCTTTCTTTCAGATAGATCAAAAACAAACTTACAAGAAGCAAAAAGGAGAACTGGATGAAGAGTTTTAAAAATAAAGTAGCCGCTATCACGGGGGCAGGCTCAGGAATGGGAAGAGAATTAGCGATCCAACTCGCGGAGCAAGGTTGCAATCTTGCTCTATCTGATGTGAACGAATCAGGCCTCGCGGAGACGATCCAGATCATCAAGAACCAAGGCAAGAATAACGTAACTATTACCAGTCAAAAGCTGGACGTATCGGATCGCGCCGCAGTTTTTCAATGGGCATCTCAAGTATCCAAAGATCACAACCAAGTAAATCTTATCTTCAATAATGCAGGGATCGCTTTCGGTTCCACGATAGAAGGATTTGAAGAAAAGGATTTCAAGAGAGTCATCGATATCAATTTTTGGGGAGTAGTGCACGGAACTCAGGCCTTTCTTCCTTATTTAAAAGCAAGCGGAGAAGGTCATATCATCAATACTTCGAGCGTATTCGGTATTATTGCAGTGCCTGGAACTTCTGCTTATAATTCTTCTAAATTTGCAGTGAGAGGATTTACGGAAACACTCAGACAAGAGTTGGATGTGATGAAATGCGGTGTGTCTGCAACCAGCGTGCATCCGGGAGGAATCCAAACTGCGATCGCTAAGAGTTCTCAAACCAACGAGAGTGTAAGATCTCTAGGCTTAGATCCGATTACCGCAAAAGATAAGATGTCCGCTCAATTCATTACGACTGCAAAGAAAGCGGCATCCGTAATCTTAAAAGGCGTCAGAAAGAATTCTCGTAGAGTTCTAATCGGACCGGATGCAACCTTTGTAGATCTAATGCAAAGGATATTTCCGAGCTTTTATCAAATGCTGGTTGGCGGCTTACTCTTAAGAAGAATGCGATAACGAAGGTAGGAAGCCTGCCAATATACTCATTTCTTCAAAACAATGAATTTGTAAATGCTTAGCAGTCGAACGACGCATGGCCGCGAAGCGGATCATAGGCAAGTTAGCCAGCCACGCGAGTCTGAATATGCTAAACTTACTTCCTCGGCCTGCAATATGGCCGAGCCAAAAGCGAGAACGCATTTCAACTCCCTCTGCTGTTTGCGAAACTGCATGGCATAGAAGGCCGAAATTCACAGGCATATTAAGATCACCGACTAACGCACAGGCGACAAAGCGATCCTTGTCATTCGGATCCGAACCGAAAAATATTTTCGGATCCACAAAATTGATCCTGAGCTTCATCAAGCTAGGACCTATATATTCATGCACAAGGTGACTCGCACCTACCAAAATCCCTGGTTGTTTCGCTTCCCAATCCATCCAAACATGAGCCTTGGGATGCCAACGTTTATAATCTTCTGTAGTCCGGAGATATTCTGCGAACCAGAGTCTTACCATATCAGGAGACACTCCAGGCATTGGCGTGCGCACGGAGACTTGGAATGTTCCGTTAGAAAGTCTTTCCACTGCCGTTTCAAATTCTCCGCTGAGAAGATCGTCCAATCGGCGAGGTTTTGAGAAGAATAGTAACCCAAAGTTTACTGCCAGCAACAACGCCACTAATCCGAGGAGCACAAACAATTCCATAGAACGACTGTGGGTGATTTCCTATAAAATGTCAACAAATTAGATCATGTTCTAATTTAACTTTCTCACGTCGAAGCCGTTTAGCATAACAATAAGCGGCTTACTTTCCGAACCCTTTGGGCCAGGGCAATAGATTGCATTGAGATTATGTTTCCTGTATGGTACGAAGATCTTTTCGTATTTTACGGAAAGCTTGCGGCGGATGTTACCTCCCATCTGCCCCAAAAGGCAAATCTCACTCAAATTATTTTCGAGATACTTATGCAAATGAAGAAGGTAGCCTTGGAAAATATAAAGCTCCATAAAGAATTTGCAATCTTGTCGCTTACCGACCAAACCTTTGCAACAGCACTTAAGCAAGCAGAGCAAGAACGCATAGGGGCTGAATTACCGAAGATCATGGAGTATTTCGGGAATCAGATCATTCGTAGGTCGAAAAAATACCCCCATTGATCCGTTAGTCGAAATTTTAGACTTGCAAATCTTATCCGAACATAGATTAACGATGGATCAATAATTTATTATCTATTAAGCGACTTCTCCTTAAGAGATAAAATCAGCTTAGCGGAGAATTTATGCTCACTTACCTACGTCGTTTCTTGTGCATTATCTTTTTATCATACTTCATTTTATGCAGTATGCTCTGGCCAAATCAAATTTCGGCTGAGGAATCTAAATCGAAGCAATCTGCCGGCGTGCAAGTTATCCGACAATTCGGAGACTCAATTACGTATGGCTATGGTTTTGTTGAATGTGCGGGAATACCCGGATTCTGTATGACATATTGGACATATAACAGCCGACTCTATCAATGCGCAAGCTGTGCTATTTATTCCTGGGGAGGAGGATATCGCGGGTGGATGACTGAATTAGCATTACAACCTTCGACTCAATTTCTTTTTGCAACAGAAGGTTATCAATGCGGAGGATCGTATACTGCTCAATGGGAAACCAATTCCATGTCACACGACGGATACCCCGGCTTCCGCACAGATCAATTAGTGCCGTTAGCTTTGCTTCCAAGTAACGCGTCAATCACACTGGTTCATGCCGGAACAAATGATTTTGTACAAGGTAAATCCGTCTCCTCAGCAGAAACGAATCTGACTCAGATCGTACAAAATTTGATCGCACAAAATGCAAAGACCAAGATCTATGTAGCACAAATTGTTCGTTTCGTGAAACCTGCGTCCACTTGCATTGGATGCGCAGACCATAGCGTCTTAAACCCACTCGTCAAACAATACAACGACTGGATCCAAAACACTCTGGCAAATAACTTTCCAAAGCAAGTCGTAGTAGTGAACATGTATGATTCACTTCAAACGCAAACGGATTATTCTCCCGATGGAGTCCATCCAGGTATGGTCGGATACCAAAAAATGGCCTGCTCTTGGATTCGTGCGATCAAACAAATGCCTTCCTCACCTTCGGATCCATGCAATGGCTTCTCCTTTGGCGAAAAGAAAAAGCAAAAAGTACCTTCTGAATCAGAGCTACAAAAGTCAATGCCCCCTTCGGAGCTCATAAACCGAATTATGCAAGGAAAGTCATAGAATGTTTCAGGGCTCTAATTTACAGCCCATTGATCGCAATTAAAATGCCATCCCAAAAAAGAGAAACATCGTACGACTACGTTTGTTTCAGTGAACTGCTGTACGAATATGATAAGCCAAAAGAGACGGAAAAGAAGATCAAGAGAAGATTGAAATACTATGAGTTAGGAGATTATGACCAAGACCGAGTAGATACAATCCGGAAATTAAAGAACGATCTAAGCGAAGAAATACAAAAGAATAGTGGCTCAAAATACTATCTGGGTTCAAAAGAAATATATGCGGCCTTGAATGATTTTGATTTCGATCTGCTACTGAAAGACTTTCAATTAAAATATCAAAGGATAAGCAAGGATGATATGAGTTCCATCCTGCTTATCGCAATTTATACTTACTATCTTCGTTAATCTCTTAGATAAGAAGCCTTAGATACTCAATCATTCGGCGTTTCTTTTTGGAGCTTTTCAGACCTCTTATCCAATATAAATCCGATAGTACCCAATATCACAACTAAAATCAAATGTCTCAGAGCGACGAAATAATAGAAGTCGCCTCCCGCACCAAACGCATCCCTATAATCCATGCCACGGTCGGCTCTAGAGATTAACGATACTAACACATACTCTACGAGCAATATTTCGATCCCCCAAATCGACGAGATTATTAAAGAAATCTTAAATACAGGGCGAGAAATCTCTTCTAAGATCCATGGGAGTAAAGCTCCCGCCACAGCAGGGACGAGGACAAGTAGGGGAGCAAGTATGATTATATTCACTCCTGTAGAGCAGCCACTTCCACGACTACAGTATAAGGCCAAAAGCAACACAACAAAGACAGTGACGATTGCAAGAAATCCGAGCACAAAACCAAGCAACATAGCAGGAACGAGTATTTTTTTCATACCATCACTCTTGCCTTGCTACATTCATTGTATATTGGAAAATTAATCTTTCCGAAGATTGTATCAATTGTTGGTTTTCTATATAAACAAAATCTGATTCGTTTAAGGACAATCGTTAGGAGATCTCTATGCAGCATTTAATATTCAAATATCTGATTACTTCTTTCCTGGTGGTATTGATCTCCGAAATAGCAAGGAGAAATGACAAAGTGGGCGGCTTAATCGCCTCCTTGCCAATAATAACTATATTAACTTTGCTATGGTTACACTTTGAGAATGCCGGGCAGGAGAAGATAAGCAATCATGCTTATTATACATTCTGGTTCGTTCTGCCGACCTTGCCCATGTTTTTGATTTTTCCTAAATTATATCTATCATACGGTTTTTGGACCGCATTGTCTGTTAGCATTCTTTTTACGATTCTACTTTTTGTGGCATATTCCCGCATCTTAGAACGCTTTGGAATTAGATTGTTTTGAAAGCATTCTTCTCTGAGTAAGCAAAGAATCAGCCTCACATTCTCTATTGCAGAATTTTTATTTTAGGATTCTGAACTTTTAGATCTTTGAGAAAGGATATATGCCGTCGCAAAGAAAACAGTTCCGATTAAAGATGATAAAACACAAAGAAAAGTGAACCAGCGTCCCTTCAAGGTTCCAGTATGTTCTTTTAAGAAGGCGATGAAAGAAAACACCCCCGCTGTTAAAAAAAGAATCCTGGAAATAAAATCCAAAGATTTAGCAAACCGTGATGAATAAGAAATTAAGGATGTAAATGAGAGTAAATTCAGAAGGGAAACGAATAGAATATAAATATGATTTGCCCGCATTTCCATTCTAGCTGTCATCTCAGTTAGATGTTCTGGGCGAAAATAATACTGCATATAGAGTCCGGTAATCGGAAATGCGATTAAAAGAATGAGACCTATAGAAAAATTCAATTTACGTAACATGTATTTCCTCACTCATCTAGTAGCTCCAGTCCTCACAAATCAACTAATTTTCTTTCACTTCAAATCTCTTCAGCGCAATCCCAACATTCGCCTAATAACGATTATACGAACAATAACCTCTCCTCTATTAGACTTACTAGCAAATCTCATTTAGGAATCAACAAGGACTTCTACTTAGCTATTACTAAGAAATTCCTGGATAACTTCTACCCAAAAACCTGTACAACTCTCGCGTGTGAAAATCATATCTTAGATAAAGAGATTTCTACTAGACCAGATGTGATTCGATGTTCTAAATGCCATGCTCAACAATCTAGACTATCATATACTCCCCTTCACCATTTTAAATTGGATCTCTGGATGTTCGGGTATGTATTACATGAATCTCTTATCCAATTCCCTAAGGTATTAACTTCTACAGAAATCAGTAAAAGACTAAAGATCAGTTATAAAGCAGCTAGTTTGCTCAAAAGAAGATTCCAGTTATTCTGTTCTGATCAGTTACCGAAGTATAAAGACCTAACCTACAATGCATTAAATCATCAGTTTAAAGACTTCTTACTACCTCCCAATGAGAACAAAGACATTTCTAAGAAAATGGCTAATAAACCCTATGTATGCGTAGATACAGCCGTTTTATACTCTGCTGGGGAAAGAGCTAATAAAGGTAGAAAGAGATACAGTAGTAAAGGACAAACCTCTTCTATTTACCTATCTCCTAAGCTTGGAGGTAAACAAGTCGGAACCCTAGTACAAACTATCGGTATAAAAAATGGTCCTGTATTCTTTACTTCTGTGCCTAACCAAAAAGCAGAAACACTAGGACCTATTATTAGAGATCATATACCTACTTCATCTGCTTTATTTAGTGATCTAGGATATTCATGGCTTTGGGGAGTCTATAGGAACCATCGAGCAGTTAACCACTCGGCAAGATCTTCTGATAACAGATTTAGATGGGCTAGGAATAGATATTCAAAAAATGGAATACACTCACAGGTATCAGAGGGAAATAATAGGCTACTGAAAACAGCTTTTGCTTCTTATGGGTGGATAAAGCCAGAGTATAGTACTTTATATCTGAATGAATTTAGTTTTATTAAGAATGCGAATGTATTTGGTTTAGATGTACTAGTTAATGATGGTTTGAGTAGGGAGCTTTTTGTATCTAATCGGAGGTGGCTACGAGAGGAGCCGGTGAAGATTAGATCTAAAAGATCCTCACTCCGAAAGTATCTTCAACTTCTTGCTGAAGATGTAATTTTGCAGATAGACCATGTCATCCGGATTTGAATCGAAGAAGTTTACCCCGAGATGAAACTTACCATTAGGCAACTCAAGAAAACGAACGACCTCGCCGCGGAGAACGAGCTCTCTTTCCTGGATCGGGACAAACATCTTAATGATATTATGTTTTTTCAAATATTGAAAGGTCCGAGCATCTTCTATTTCATAGAGAAGACCGTTCATACTTATATCCAGGATCCTCGTAACTGCCTCTTCATTTCTGAAATTATCTTGGCGGATATATACCTTGGTTAAGGCATAAGTTAGGATCTCGCCCAACTCTTCTATGTACAATGCTTGTTGTTGGACGATAGAAAATTTGTCCATTGCAGTGGTATAGACTCTAATATACCCGATCGGATCGTTGAATAAACGAATGGGAGTCACTACATAAGAGATCATAAAGTCTCGGATCTCTGCCTTTTGCAATTCTCTGAAAAACTCATCTGCTTTGGCCTGACTTTGGGTCTTGACAAGATGTAGATATTCATCCCGAAAATTATCTAGAAATGGATCTTTCTCCTCTCCTATATAATTCATAATCAAGGAACAATCAGGAACGTAGACGGATCGATTGTATTTGCGAATGAATTTAGTAAGGAACCCTTCTTCTTTTCCAGGACCGAAGAATACGATTTCGAAGTCCTTAGATACTCCTAGAATATATTCAGTAGCCATCAAATTGATTAGCTTCAGACTAGGATTGTCCTTCTTAATCTCCTTCATCAAGTGAAAGAAGCGCTGTTCCACACTCAAATTTTTTCCGAGCTCTCTTTCTCCTCCGCTCAAAGAACGATATAGAATTACGTAGTTCATGAATAAGTCGTCTACTGCGACGCGGATATTCTTTCGGAACGCAGCTGCCTGCAATTCGGAAGGGATCTTTATTCGAACATGATCTTCCCAAAAATCCAAAAGAACTACTTCGAATTGGTATAGTATATTCAAAATTTCGAAACTGATTTTCGCACGCAGGATACCCTTAGGCTGTAAGTAAGGCACATAGAGTATTAGAGTATCTTCGCCGACTTCTTCTACAATTGAATTGAGCTTGTCTCCTTCGTAGTCGAAAGGGAATTCTCTTTGATCCGCCTTTAAGCTATAGAAGAGATGTTTAACTAGATTGATGTCGGAGCCGATGATGGTTTCCCCGAACATCGTTTCCAATATCGTTATCAGTTCTTGAAGTGTATCCGATCGTCCTACTGCCATGCGTTTGCAAAGGGAAAGTTCTCCCCTATCTATATTTTCGACTTCGAGCTATCCCGAATTCAGTTCCTAGTTAAGGAAAGAAGTCTCCGGATTTTTTTTCTCGGAATGAGACATAGACGTCGTATTTGGGGAAGGAAATTGTTCGGGGGAATTTTTGACCTTCTGCCGAAAAATAAACCATGGCAGAGAATAAATCCGAACTCAATCCTGAACTCTTCGATATGATGCGCCAAGGAAAGCTTTCCGCAAACAAGATCTTAAATCTGATCTCGTTAAGGGAAGTCGTGGATAAATTCGCATCCAAGCCTTTCTTAGAAGAAGAGAAATTGGCCGAGATCAAACAACTCACAGGAGTTGAACCGGATATTCTTACTTGGGGAGATTATTTCCAAACCGAGATTGCTTCCCGCTATTTTGATAAATCTGACTCCGATTTCACCAAGATCGTAGATACGATCCGTTTTGATCTGGTTTCAGCTCATCTCATCTTTTCCGATAAACCGAATTACTTTACCGATTCAGTAAGAGGCCAGGCCTTAGTTTCTCGTTCCATCGACAGCAGCTTTTGGAGCTTAGAAGATGAGGAAAATGTCCACCTGGAAATCCTATTGGATTATTATGAACAGATGGGATTAGGAGAAAAACCACTTGCCGTTTCCGATAGAGTTTGGTACGAAAGTTTCGAGCTCAAGCAGGAAGCGGTTTAATGGCATTAGTCGATTCTGAAACAGTCGAACTCTCCTCCGAATCTAGAATAGAAATCCTTTATCTAAATAACCCGGAAACTAAGAACTCCATGACCGTTCCGATGGGTCAGGAGTTTAAGGCACATATCGAGAGGCTGAAAAAGAATCCTCCTCGTGCAGTAGTCATAACCGGTAAGAACCAAATTTTCTCTGCTGGCGGTAATTTCGAATTACTCAAGTCTTTTGCAGAGAAGTCCTTCGAAACGAATAAGAAGGAAATGTTCGAATTCTATAATCTTTTTCTTACTGTTAGGGACTTGAATGTTCCAGTGATCTGTGCCGCTAACGGTCATGCGATCGGAGCCGGCCTTTCTATTACTTTCGCATGTGATCTCAGAGTCTTTGCAAACGACGGCAAGTACCAGTTCAATTTTGTGAAACTGGGTATTCACCCTGGAATGGGTTCGAGTTACCTTACTAAAGAACTTTTCGGACAAAGCCTCGCGAACCGTCTTCTATTCTTGGCAGAATCCTTAAGCGGAGAAGAATGCCTTTCATTAGGAATTTGTTATGATTCCGTTCCGAAGGACGAAGTATTGCAAAGAGCGATCGAAATTGCGATCTCGATTTCTGAAAGTGCGCCGATGGCTCTCAGTGAACTAAAAAAGAATTCGTATGATAGAGAAAGCCTGAACGCTGCCCTTCGCAAAGAAGCAGAATCCCAAGCATTGAATTTTCTTTCTCAGGATTTTAAAGAAACAATCAAATCCATCCAAGAGAAGAGAAAGCCGGTCTTTAAAGGGTTCTGAACTTAAAGATTCTTTAATAAAGGTTTTAATTCGATCAGTATTTGTTCTTCCGGAACGGTTAGATCCAACTTCTCTACCTTCTTAGGGATCCGTCCGGAAGAAACGTCGTCGGAGAGAGCCTTGATCTTAGAAAGTATCTGCTCTTCTGTGCAATTCGAAATAGAAATGATATTTGGGATGTCCCTTCCCCAAGAAAATCTGAGACCGGGCGAGTCCACAAAAAAGGACTCCGTAATTCCGTCTCCTTCCTTATCTATCATAGTGTAAACGGTCGAATCTCCGGTGATTACCGTAACTTTCTTTCCTTTTAAATAACGATCCACTTTGACCCGAGTGTTCGTCATATCCCTGTTCCAAAGATAATAGTAAAGTTTATCGATCTGAGAATCGATCAGCTTGTCTACGGCTGCCCTATAGAGCTGGCCGTATTTTTTTCCGACTTCTTCTTCCCCTCTCATGAGCCCGTCTACTTCTCTAGGGGTGGTAGAATGTAGATAAAAATCGGGAGCTCCATTAGAGACATTCGTATAAAAGTTTTGATCCTTTCTATCTCCGGGATAAGGATTCGAATCTGGAGATGAATTATTCAAAAAACCTAATAGGAACTTTTTTCGCTCCTGCGTTTTCGCTTTCAATTCCTCGAAACGAGTTCTTAGAGAAGTCGTCTTAGGGGAATCTTTTCCGTAGATTCTTTCCGTTCTAGAATACTCAGCAAAGCCTGCCTTCTCGGCTGCATATAGCTTTAAAAGCTCATCGTCGTATTTTACCAACAGATCGAATTCTTTATTTTTCTGCTCAGGCTCATTCGCTTGTGCAGGAGCAACTGGCGCAGGGTCTGGTTTATCGGTATGATTCGTACTTGCAGTTTTGCTAATGGAATACGATTTTTCCGATTCCGGAAGTTTTGCATATTCCTGATCTAATTCCTTCATTCGAGTGAATCTATAGATCTTATTTAAATATTCCTTTTCCTTCTCTTTGACTTGAGCCGGATCATCATAACCGTCCTTTAAGAGAGTAAGTTGTCCTCGATCAATGATAAGAAGTGTGGATTCGGATGTGTCCTTGTTCAGATTACGATCTGGAAGGGACTTTCCTTCCTTATCTACCAATTGAATAGAATGAAAAGCGATCCTATCCGTACGAAAATCGGTTATATTCGCGATGTCCGGAGAAATCTGAAGATCCGGAGCGGCATAATCCGTCGAGATTGCAGTTATAAATAGCAAAACAATGCAAAGACGGAAAAGGAAAGAACGGGATCCGGACATAGCTCTTCTTACTATCGGTAAAAAGAAGGCGATAAACAAGGCCCCCTGAAGATTTTAGAAGGCTTCCTACTTAGAATGCGAAGTAGAAAGAGAATACGTAAGTCCGTTCAGATCCGAAACTTCTCCACCTAATCTATATTCTATGCGCGTGATCTCTGGGAAATTCTCGAATAGAGTTTTCTCCACCGCTAAAAAAGCAGAGGACAAAAGTAGAAGTTTCTTTCTGCTGATTTCTGCAGTCTTCTGGTCTTCCGACAACTGGCTCGCGTAGGTATAGTCTATTCGGAATTTCATCTCACTCAGTAGATTTTCAAGAGTGGATTTACGAAGATCCAGGATCAAAAGATCTCCTCTTTTCCAAATAGAGATTACGGAGTCCTGCAGGTTCGGAAGTTTTTTCAAATTCCTAAATTGAGCGGATGCATTCGGAACACTCGGATCGAAATAATTGGACTCTCCCGTTTCTCCGATCAAAGTAAGAGCATCGTGTCTGAAATCTTCTCCAGTTAATAGAACTCTTCTTTTAACTGGATAGACTTGTCCTTCTCCATCAGACTCGAATACCACTGCTTCTTTTCTAGGATCGAAATTAGGAAGATCGTACAGAGTGAAAGGCACTAAAAGTTTCAGAGGATTTTTTCCAGCGAGAATAAAGCCGGTCAGAAATAATAAGACGATGATCCAAGAGTACGTTAGGAACAATGCCTTCTTGGATTCAGGAGAATCGGAAGGTCGAGTCGCTAGGCTGAAGATCCAGGCATAAAACGCTTCCCAACGAGCTAGGATCGCAGCCCAAATTTTCTTAATCTTTTGCAAGTTCATACGCTCTCACACCTTCTAAGATACTCTTTGCCAATTTCACCTGTTGGGTCTTGTCAGCCAAGAGATCCGATTCTTTTGGATGGGTAAGATACCCCATTTCCACCAGAATGGCAGGCATCAAACTCCCCCTGAGTACGGAAAAGTCGGCCTTCTTCACTCCTCTCGACAATATCTTGGGACCAAGGTTTTTTTTCATCTCGGATTCAATGCTGCGAGCAAGCAAGCGGCTCCTTCTTTGGATAAGAGAAGACATCATTCCCGCCTGGATCTTTCTATATTGAGGCCCACCCTTTTTGCCGGAGATCTTATTTTCAAATAAGGAAATCTCCCTCGCTGCCTCTGTTGAAGGAGTTTGGGAAAGATAATAGACCTCGTAGCCGTTCACGTCGTCCGAGATGGAAGCATTGCAATGTAAACTAATGAATAGAACAGAACCGCCCTTTTGGAGTTCCGAGTTTGCGATCTCCGATCTTCTTTCCAGCTCTATGAACGAATCTCCTCCTCTTGTCAGGACCACTCGAACCTCTGGATAGACCTTGTTCAGGAATTTCTTTACGAACTTGGCGACTTGCAAAGAAACCATCTTCTCTTGGATCCCTTTAGGAGAAGAAGTTCCCGGATCCTTTCCTCCGTGGCCTGCATCCACAATGATCGCAGAAAGCCTAAGCCTCTCCGCTTTGGGAAGAAGATCGAAGATCAGTTCTCCTTCCTTGAACTCGTAACTCACGTCTCCGGGTAATAGTCTCACGAAGACAGCTTCTACAATATCCGGAGGAAGTAGAAAATCTTTGTCTCTATAAATAACAGGTAGATTCGTTTTTTCTAAACTACCGTTGATTGCGTAAAAAGAAGAACCGATCCTGAAACGGATCTCTCCGGTGGTATGAGAGATGGAACCGACTAGAGTTGCCGGTTCAAATTTAGGCTGTAGTCCCGGAATGCGCTTTCGGATCTCTTCGAAAGGCACATATCCGTTCTTACTTATAGTAGGTATTCTCGTCTCAGCGGAGAGAGAAACATTCCAAAAAAGGAATATTCCTAACCCCCAAAGAAGGATTTGATTTTTTTCCAAATGGATTCCTTCTTCTTGCCGGAACCTTTGCGAGACTCATTGATATCGAAAAGATTTCTCTTCTTCTTATCGTAGTCGTTGTTCTGTTTTTGTCTTTTGTCTTGTCGGTGATTGGGCTGAGAAGCGGCTCTCTGATTTTCCGGACGCGGCTTTCCCTTCTTCTTGTTTTTGAAGTTTTTATCCCTTCGATCCGGAGAGCTACCGAATACGTTATCCGCTTTTTGAAGGAATTCTTGAGCTTCTTGGATGGCAGCTTCCGGTCTTTGCTTGCCACCGAATTTCTGTTTCCCGGGACGAGAATCTTTACTTTGGCCTTCTCTACGATTGTCTCTAGAGTCTTTGTTCCAAGTCTTCTCTCCTCTTCCGCCGTTCTGGCTGAATTCACGGCGAGGTTTCTTGGAGTTTCTATCTCTTCCACCCTGGTTGCGATTTCCGTTCCTTTCCGAAGGAGCGTTATCGAAAGCATCTCCTCCCATGAATGTCTGGAACTCTCCCGAAGGAAAGACGAGAGTCTCCTCTTCGACAGGGATGACATCTATTTTCTGTTTTAGATACTTCTCTATTTTTTCCAACTCTATATAATCCGATTCAGAGCAGAAGCTAATGGATTTACCCACTCTTCCCGCTCTTGCAGTCCTTCCTATTCTATGTACATAGTTTTCGGTATCTTGAGGAAGATCGAAATTGAAAACTACTTCTATATTCTCTACATCAATCCCACGACTCGCAACATCTGTTGCCACCATGAACTTGAACTTGCCTGACTTAAAATCACGCATTAATCTCAGACGTTTTTTCTGATCTAGATCGGAAGAGATTCCTGTGATCGGGATCCCGTATTTTCTAAGTGAATATACGATTTTCGGAATATTCGCTTTAAAATTCGTGAATATGATTCCCTGTCCTTCCATCTCTTCGCCAAGAATAGAATTCACCATGTACGGCATCTTCTCTTCTCTGCCCAAGTGGACGAGCTTTTGGTCTATTCTTTCGGTGATCAGTTTGTCCGGATTGATCTGTATCTCTACAGGTTCGTTCATGAAACGATATGCAAGGCGCATAACTTCAACGGATAGAGTCGCGGAGAACAATAGAGTTTGCTTTCTATTCTTACACTTATGAAGAAGCCAACGTATATCGTTGATGAATCCCATGTCCAACATGCGATCCGCTTCGTCCAGAATGAAGAACTCTACCTTTTCGAGATCTGCAGTGCCGCTTCTTGCCAAGTCGATCAGACGTCCTGGAGTCGCAACGATTAGACCATTCAATCCTTCCAGATCTTTGTTTTGGGTCTTGTAATCCGTTCCTCCGATAATAGAAACGACTCTGTAATCGGTATGCTTTAAAAGCTTCTCTGCTTCTTCTGAGATCTGGATTACCAATTCTCTTGTAGGAGCAAGGATCAAAGTGCTGATCCCTTGGATCCCTTTATTCAGGATCGTGTGAATTGTAGGAACTAGGAAAGCGACCGTCTTTCCTGTACCGGTTTGAGCGAGACCGGTTACGTCTTTTCCCTCCATGCCAGGAGGGATTGCTTTTTCTTGTATTGGTGTGAGCTCAACGAAACCTGCTTCTTGTATGGCTCTTTGCAGGTTGGGCTCGAGATTTAATTCTTCGAATTTCATATTTTTTTAATCGCGATTGAGTGGAATGTGTCGGCGTAGCAGGAGAGGTTTGCATAGCGGACGAAAAGTCGATGTGTCAGGAATTTTCCCTTCCACCCCCTGTCTCTATTAGGGTGGTAGGACATAGGTTTCCTATATACCGTGACGAGACCGTACATTTTCAACATTTTTTTAAGAGAATCGGGTGAGTAATCCCAAAAATGGTCCTTTGGATGAGTGCGAAACCATTCCTGAGGATTCGTTTGAAAAGAAGGTCCGTTCAAAGAAGGAAGTCCTAAGAACAAGAGCCCTCCAGGCTTGATCATAGAAGTAAGTTTTTCAAGAACGACTTCTACGTTAGGAAAATGCTCTATTACAAAAAAAGCACAGACCGTATCAAAGGTTTCTTTAGGAAGAATGGAATCATCCAAGAAAGATCCAGCGATTACATCCAAGCCCAATTTCTCTCTAGCGTATGCAGCTTCTGTTTTAGAAAGCTCTAAACCCTTAACTTTGTATCCTCTCTTCTCTGCTTCGGATAAGAAGAAGCCTGCGGCGCAACCTAGTTCAAAAAGAGTCTTGCCTTCGGGACTTTGAAAAGAACTCATCATGTCTAAACGAAGCTTAGCTAGATTTCTCAGCTGTACCTCATCCTCATAATAAGTCTTCTTGTATTGGTTCTTATATTCTTCTTGGAAATACGAGTCTTCGTATTTTCTTTCCTGGGCTAATCGATAGTAATGGACCCCCGTGCGACGACAGACCATGTAGGCGTCGGGAAACTGAGGATGGGGTTCCAGTTCGAGTATAGAGGACATGCTTGCCTAACTGAACCTTGTCACAGACTCATCCTTACGTAAAGGAAAATCCCCCTCTCGAAAAGAAATACACCCGGAAAAGAATCCTCCGAATCTGCTTGAAAAAACCCTTACGAATCCAGGAATTGAAGAGAACGAAGAAAAGGAAGCCCCTGCCGAATGAGCATATTGGAAAAAATCAAATCCCTCGGGTTAGAACTCCCGCCTACTCCTAAGGCCATAGCCGCATACATACCAGCCTCCCAATCCGGAAACCTAGTGTTTACTTCCGGCCAATTGCCGATGAAAGACGGAAAGCTAATGCTCACTGGGATCCTAGGAGCAGGCCTCGGAGTAGAAGATGTGAAGGCAGCTGCAGAACAAGCTGCTCTAAACGCACTCGCCGCGATCAGCGGAGTGATCGGAGATTTGGATCAAATCAAATCCATCGTTAAGATAGGAGTCTTTGTGGCTTCTTCTCCCGAATTTACGGAACAACATCTAGTAGCAAATCATGCTTCTAACTTATTGCTCAGTATTTTTGGAGAAGCGGGACGTCATGCGCGCTTTGCGGTAGGAAATTCCTCCCTGCCTTTAGGAGCTCCTGTAGAAGTGGAGATGACGGTTTCCTTATAATGATACGCTCCTTATTGAGAGACTTAAGCCTTGCAGTTCCGGCCGTTCCCATCATACTCAACGGCTGGAAAAAATTCTTATCCCAGCTCTTCGGGAGATTCTTAGATTTCTACTCCGATAAAAACGGTAAGGAAAAACTATTATTTATATTAGCATTATTGCAATTGTTCTTTAGCTTAACTAGCTGGATCAATTATTCCATAGACTTGGGAGTAGAATCTTCTTCGGATATGGTTTCTAAGATCGCAAATCTACTCGGACTAGGGCATGATAGTAATGGAAAAGAAGAAGTGAACATGCGAGTCGCAATAAATATATTCTTCATACTCCCATGCTTCTTGACATTTTTCTTTGGAGGTTTTTGGAGAAGCCTTTGGGTAAGTAAGACGATCCTAAGCTTACAAGGCATCAGCGGACTATTATTTCTGCTTGGAGTCTTGTTTCCTGATATCTTCTTTGTTAGCTTTTTGAAAGAAGAAGATTATGTGTACAATCTGAATTTCTACGCTTTCTTTACAACTTGGTCTCTCACCACCTTGGTTGTCTTGAGTTCGGGAAACTCCAAGACCTAAAAGATCATCTTTATTAATAAAATGGAATCTTTTGACTGGGACTCCGTTCGATCGCCTTTAATTCTCACATTACAGGTAACCTTATTCTCCACATTTTTTGCTACGCTTGTGGGGATTTTATTCGCCTATCGAATGTCCAAGGCTCGATTTATAGGAAAATCATTCTTGGACGCAGTATTCACTTTGCCCATGGTGCTCCCGCCTACAGTTCTCGGATATTATCTGCTAGTCTTGTTCGGCAAAAGAGGAATACTAGGTTCCTTCTTATTAGAACATTTCCAATATTCTATATTATTTAATTTGCATGGAGCTGTTCTTGCTTCGGCAATCGTTTCCTTTCCCTTAGTCTACAGATCTGCAAAGGCAAGTTTCGAGGATTTAGATCCAGAATACGAAGAAGCCGCCTACACTTTGGGGAAATCTAAGTGGGCAACTTTTCTACTCGTAATTCTTCCTCTTTCTTGGAGAGGGATTTTGGCCGGTTCCATGATGGCTTATGCAAGAGGGATGGGAGAATTCGGAGCCACCTTAATGATAGCGGGGAATATACCTGAAAAAACTCAGACCTTGGCCTTAGCTATCTACGACTCAGTCCAAGCAGGAAACGATACTTTTTCTTTACTGCTCGTAATTGTTGCTTCTATTACATGTGTATCGGTTCTAACTTTGGCAGGAATTCTACTCAAAAAACCTCATTGGTAAAAGGCGTTCGAATGAAGACCAGAAAGTATTCGCTAATCCTAATATTCTCTCTACTATTTAACGTTTCCTTACTCGCTCAAGAGAAGGAAAAAGAGATCCTTGTTTCCGCTGCCTCAAGCCTCACGGACGTATTAAAAGAAATCGGGATCGTTTTCCAAGAGAAGACAAAGATCAAACCAGTATTCAATTTCGGTTCTTCCGGAAGTCTGTATCAGCAGATCGAAAAGGGAGCACCTGTGGATGTTTTCATCTCTGCGGACCAAGACATCACCGATAAAGGAATCGCAAACGGAATCTTAGAATCGAATACTAAAACGATTCTTTTAAAGAATACCTTAGTCCTAGTAGTTCCAAAGAATAGCACTGCAAAGATCGAAAAACTGCAGGACTTGCAAGCACCGGAGATCAAAAAAATAGCGATCGGAAATCCAAGCTCCGTTCCCGCTGGTAAGTATGCCGAAGAAGTTCTAAGCAAAGACGGACTGAACAAGACTTTAAAAGATAAATTCATTCCTGCAGAAAACGTAAGACAGGTTTTGGATTATGTAGGAAGAGAAGAAGTGGACGCAGGCTTTGTCTACAAAACGGATGCTCTCGTCGCCGAGTCAAAAGTAAAAGTCGTCTTACAATTGAGTGGGCATAAACCGATCCTTTATCCCGGGATTTTAGTGAGCGGCATTAAGAATTCAGCGGATGCAAAATCCTTCTTGAATTTTCTGCATCAATCTCCCGAAGCCAAAGCCTTATTTACAAAATATAAATTTACACTTCCTTAATGTCTCTTTCCGTCGATATCCAGAAGAAACTAACTGACGGAGAAAGAGAATTTCTTCTGGATGTGCAATTTGAGTTCCAAGGAAATTTTCAAGTCTTGTACGGGCCTTCCGGCGCGGGAAAAAGCCTGACCTTAAAGGCAATTGCAGGACTTTTAAAACCGGATCGAGGCAGGATCCAATTTAAAGATCGGGTATATTTCGATTCTAAAGCAAAGACAATCATCCCTGCCGAAAAAAGAAATCTGGGATACTTATCTCAGAATTATGGATTATTCCCTCATTTGACCGTGAGAAAAAATATAGAATTCGGATTGAAAGGCCTGTTTCAGATCCGCGCGGACAAGAGAACGAGAGAATCCGTTGCAAACTTAATGGAATTATTCGAAATACAGGAAACTGCGAACAGCTATCCTAGATATCTTTCCGGAGGACAGAAGCAAAGAGTTGCATTGGCAAGAGCTCTTGCCCGAAATCCTGAAATTCTTCTCTTGGATGAACCGTTCGCAGCCTTGAATCCGGATCTAAGACAAAAGATGAGAGAGGAATTAAGGTCTCTGCGAAATAGGATCGATGTTCCGATTCTTTTGATCTCGCATGATAGGATAGATCCTGATTTCTTCGGAGTCTCTCCCCTTTACATGGAAGACGGGAAAATCAGGCAAGGCCCCGCTACTACAGATTAAGATTTTATAATGTATTTTAATATAGGATCCGGATTAGTAATCGAAAATTCCTAGATCCATCTTCGCTTCTTCAGAAGCCATAGCTCTTGGATCCCATTTTGGAGTCCAAACAACTTCCACATCAACAGAATTGATGCCTTCCACGCGAAGAGCGTTGTCCTGAATCTCCTGTTTCATCTGAGGTCCGGCAGGACATGCCATGGAAGTATAGGTCATCTCGATCTTGGCCTTATCTCCTTCCACTTGAATACGATAGATAAGTCCCAGTTCCGCGACCGAGATCCCGATCTCCGGATCTTCTACTCTATGGATCTCCGCATAGACCCTTTTTTCTATATCTTGCGTTGGTAATTCTAATAATTGCATGTCTAGTAATTAGTCTATTCTCGCTCAGAATTAGTGTAAAGAATTTTATAGAGAAGAAACTGAGCTCAGGCCTTAACCTAAGAAAGAAGAGAAGAGTCCGGCCAAAACAATGACCCAGCTCGGCAATTGGAAGAAGAAGGCAAAAACGAATAATACCATGACTATGACCGAATCCAGTCCGGAGCGAATCGTCGAAACAAGAACTGGATCGTATAAAGCAGCCAATAGAATTCCGAGGACTGCCGGTTGGATCGTAGTCAATGCAGCTTCTACCTTTGGATATTTTCGCAATTTTTGCCAAAAAGGAAATATCCCGAACACCAGAAGAAAGGAAGGAAGAAATACAGAGATCGTTGCAAGGATTGCTCCTGTCACACCTTGGATCATTGCACCTAAAAAAGTAGCAAAGGTGAACATCGGCCCAGGAACTGCTT
This sequence comes from Leptospira semungkisensis, assembly GCF_004770055.1. NCBI lineage: Bacteria > Pseudomonadati > Spirochaetota > Leptospiria > Leptospirales > Leptospiraceae > Leptospira > Leptospira semungkisensis. The sequence goes on from NZ_RQEP01000005.1 coordinate 70,949, forward strand.
GGGCTGCTCCATAGCCGATAAGAAATATTTCCGAAGAAAGCAATCCCTTCTGCACCGTTTCTCCTTCGAGTAAGGGAAGCACAACATGACCTCCTCCAAAAACCAAGGCACCGGATCTATAGAATCCATCTACGATGTCCAAGAGGGGATCCTTATATAAGAAATCTATAAATGGAAGCGTGAATAATAAGAAAAAGAAGATAAGTAAGCAATAGAAAGCATTTTTAGGAGATGCAAATTCCAAGAAGGAAGATGTCTGAAAATCCCGAGGATCATCCGAAACAATTTTACTCGAAAATAAAAATCCTATACTAGCGGAGACAAAGATGATCAAGATTTGAGAATATGCGTTTCGAAAAAGAACGGAAGCGAGAAATGCAGAAAGGCAAAGAGTGATACCTCTTAGATCCTTTGCGTAGCTTCCCCACATGGAACAAACCGCCTGGGATATCACCGCGCATGCGACCAGTTTTAGTCCATGCACCCATCTCAGGTCGGGAATTATATTTGATTTTACTAATATTGCAAAAATGAATAATAGAAGAGCAGAGGGAAGAGTAAATCCGGTCCAGGCAAGGATCCCTCCTTTCCAACCCGATCGGATCGTTCCTATGCTAATCCCCATTTGACTGCTAGCAGGTCCTGGGAGTATCTGACAAACAGCAAGAAGTTCGTTAAACTGTTCTTCTTTGATCCAAAGTTTCTTTTTAACGAACTCGGTGTGAAAGTAAGCGATATGCGCTATCGGCCCGCCGAAAGAGATCAATCCTAACTTCAAGAATGTGAGAAATACTTCCCAACTTTCGTGCATGAAAAGATCGATCTCTTAATCGTTAACTATCCCTCTACTTTTGCCAAGGAAAGATGGCGCGTAACTTAGGATTTCTAAGATACAGACCGGCCCAAAGAATAATCCCCATATACACAGGAAAAAGGATATGGCTGCCCCAAGGATTCAAGACCCGAACATGAGTAGCGACTGCTCCACCCAAATATCCAGTCAATAAAATCCCTCCTACGATAGCGGTTCTCGGAAACGCATATAGAAGAGTGGAAACGATTAATGTAGTCCCAATCCCTGGCATCGTGGACATAGGATATCCGAGTTTCTCGGAATCAGCTAATGCTTCCTTTGGCATTTTATCCAAAAAGAATTTCATGACACCGTCTAAGAGTAGAAAGGCGACAATTAGGCCGCTTAGAATTCGACCCGTCCATAATTGTCCCTTCGAAATGTTTTCAGATTCCATAAAAGAATTCCTCCAATACAAACCAACGGGTCGCCATTTTGCAGATTTCTTAGATCGTTTCAAGCAATTTTAATATACTTCTACTTAGCCCTCGACCGGGATCCAAATCTCTATTCCCCCTAACCCGGTTTGCGGATTGAATTCTTTTCCGTATCTTTCCAAGTTTGGCGCTTCTGCCGGCTTAACTTTCGCAGTAGGAAGCCAATTCTTTTCGATAGCAGCAAAGGTTGCTCTTATCCCTGCTACATGGCCTTTATGAGTAAAGACCGCGTATTTCTGAGAAGATAGCTTTAACGATTTAAGTTCTTTCGGAATATTCGAAGAATTGGATACTTCTACACAAGTCATATAATCGAAAAATCCTTCCGCATCGAAGTTATAGCAAACTCCGTAAGCCGTTGGGCCCGTCTGGCCTTGGATATTTCCCAAGTAAGAAGAGAATTTTTGCCATTGGTTCGGAATTCCTCCGGGAGCTTGGCAATCATAGTGTTCTGTGATTCCCACCATCAATCTAGGCGGGATAGTTTCGAATCTTGGCGGATCTAATTCCGGTAGTGGTTCTGCGTTCATAGTGATAGCCTCAACTAAAGAAATATTGTTCAAATCCCCCGAAGACCTAAATTGCTCCGGAGTGATCTCGAATTGCTCGCGAAAGGCTCTAGTAAACGCTTCGTGGGAACCGTAACCTACTTCGAGAGCAAGATCCAAAATGTTAGGACCACTCCGAGTAAGTCGTTTCGCCGCTTCACTTAACCTTCGACCGCGAACATATCTCATTAAAGGAACGCCCATTGTATAGGCAAAGGTCCTGGTTAAATGAAAGGGAGAGACTCCCGAAACCTTAGCGATATCCTCTAGATTGATATCATCTCTGGAATGACTTTCTATAAACCAAAGAGCCTTTTGCACAAAATCCATTCAGATTCCTTAATGTGGATTCGATTCTATCTTCTTCCGTTTCGGCTTGCTTGATAGTTCTTGCGATCTTATAAAAATTTGAGGATTTTCAATCTTTTTCCGGGAATTATTTTACCCAGTTCTCAGTTTTCAGTTCTTTAATCCTCTTGAATTCTTTCTCGTTATTGGTAACGAGTATGCAATCGTTTGCAATCGCCTGAGAGGCTATTAATAGATCGAATGGGCCTATCGGTTTTCCCTGCTTCTCCAATTGAAATCGGATCCTGGCAGATATTTGAGCTTCTCTACTTCCGTAAGGAAGAAGATTGAGATAACTTAGGAACTCGCTGAGGACTTTTGTATTCTGTTCTTTCTTGTGGCTCTTCTGAATTCCGTAATGAAGTTCAAACTCGGTAACTGAGGAGATATAAATATTCTCCAAAGTGATTTTTTTGAATTTCTCCTGAACAACTGGAGGCCTTTGATTGATGATATAAATGCAGATATTCGTATCTAATAGATACTTACTCATAGAGAGTCGCGTTTATCGTATTGGGTAGGCTGCTCTCTTTCTATCTTCAGATCGCTTGAAAATTCATTCAAGGTTTCCCACAGACGATCTACTACGTCATCGATCGGGGTTAAGATTATGTTTTTACCTTCTCTACGAATATAGACTTCTTTACCTTTGAATCTAAACTGCTTAGGCAAGCGGATTGCTTGGCTATCCCCATTCTTAAAGATCTTAGCTCTGTTCGAAATCATATACATATATATACAACTATATATATTCTTCGGTCAATGATTTTTCTTTAAGATCCTTTCCAGAGTATTCCAGGCAAGAGTGGCGCATTTGATGCGGGCCGGGATCTTCTTCACTGCTTCCAAGGATTCTAGATCTTCGTATTCTTCCGCAAAATTTGGTTCTTTATCTTCCAAAAGCATTTCTTTGAATTCGTGCAGAAGAGATCTTGCTTCGTCCAAAGTTTTTCCATAAAGACTGTCGGTGAGCATTGACGCGGAAGCTTGAGAGATAGAGCAGCCTTTTCCCCAAAAGCTGATCTTAGAGATAGTATTCCCTTCTAATTCTAAGAAGAGTTCCACCTCATCTCCGCATAAAGGATTCACTCCTTCTTCATGGAGATGGGCATGTTCTAGCCTTCCGTGGTGTCTAGGATTTTGATAATGATCTAAAAGAACTTCTTGGTAAAGACTATCGCTTAAGGACACGACCGAAAATCTCCTTCACTTTCTTTAGACCTACCAAAAGGGCATCTACGTCCTCTTTGGTATTATAAAGATAGAAGGAAGCTCTGCAGGTGCCTGCGATCCCCTTGAATTCCATGAAAGGCTGAGCACAATGGTGCCCGACTCGAATTGCAATCCCTTCCTCATCCAGAATGGAACCTACATCGTGAGGATGCACTCCAGGGAAATTGAAGGAGATCACTCCTCCTCTTTTGCTCAGGTCCGAGGTTCCGTACAATTCCAATCCGCCGAAATCTTCCAATCGATCCAGGGCATATTGCAATAGTTCCAATTCATGGTTTCTGATCTCTTGCATTCCTACGGATTCCAAGTATTCCAACGCAGCACCGAAGCCTATCACGCCTGAAATATTCGGAGTGCCAGCTTCCAATCTGGCAGGAAGATCCGCGTAAGTGGATTTCTCCTTCCAAACCTTGGAGATCATATCGCCGCCGCCCATCCAAGGAGGCATTGTGTCCAAGATCTCTTCCTTAGCGTATAAGATCCCGACGCCTGTAGGACCAAGCATCTTATGAGCGGAGAATGCATAGAAATCGAAATCTTGCTTTTGCACATTGGTAGGTAGATGGCAAATCCCTTGGGCACCATCCACAAGCACCTTAGCGCCTACCTGTCTTGCTCTTCGGATAATTGCATCTAGATCATGAATCGTCCCGGTCACATTGGACATCTGAGCGACTGCGACTAATTTAACTCTCTCAGTGATGATCTCATCTATATTACTTAAATCTAAAGTAGAATCCTGGTTTAGTGGAATAAACTTCAGGACAGCTTGTTTTTCCTGAGCAAGCATTTGCCAAGGAACCAAATTGGAATGATGCTCCAATTCGGTGAGAACGATCTCGTCACCCTCATGGATATTCGTGCGGCCCCAAGACTGAGCAACCAGATTGATGGACTCCGTAGTATTTCTAGTAAAGATAACCACCTTAGCGCAAGCGGCTCCAATAAATCTAGAAGTCTTGATCCGAGTCATTTCATATTTCTCGGTTGCCTTTTGGGAAAGAGAGTAAACTCCGCGATGAATGTTTGCATTCTCCGCTTCGTAATAATGGCGGATGGTATCGATTACAGATTTGGGCTTTTGAGAACTAGCAGCGCTGTCCAGAAACACTAAGGGCTTGCCGTTCATCTCCGTAGAGAGAATCGGAAAATCATTGCGGATCTTTTCCAGGTTCCAACTCAAGGTTTCCTTCTCCTTAGTGTGCTCATGTCAATCCTCTAACTCTACTTCGACATCGTCACCCACGATTCTTGTCTTATAGACTGGCAAATCCTCCACCGCGGGCATACATAAGACCTTTCCGGTGCGAATATTGAACTTAGCTGAGTGTCTAGGACAAACGATTACGTCCCCTTCCAAATCACCTTCGGCTATTTCTTCTCCGTCATGGGTGCAGAGATCCGCAAATGCACAGATCTCATTTCCTAGTTTTGTCAGACCGACCTTATGATAACGAGTTTCGGCTACGAACACCTTGCCTTCTTGCAGGTCGGAAAGCTTCGCGAGCTTTTGGAATTCGCCCATTATTCCCCCAACATTCTGGATTCTATCATAGAACCCAATTCTTCTCGAATGCTTTCGGAAGGAAATTCTCGAACTACTTCTGCTAGGAAACCTTCTACAATCATTTTTCTGGCTTCGGACTCGTCGATGCCTCGAGATGCAAGGTAGAATAATTGCTCTTCGTCGATCTCTCCTACAGTGGCCCCATGCTCGCATTTCACGCTATCGGCAAATACTTCCAACTTAGGAATGGACTCTGCTCTCGCGGTTCTATCCAGAAGAAGATTATTATTGATCTGAATTGCTCCCACATCCTTGCAATGAGAAGGAATATGAAGATTGCCCGTAAAGACATGGTGGGCCTTTTCTCGGACCACAGTGCGATATAGAATAGAACTTTGGGCATGACTTTCTGAATGAAGAATGCGAACTTCAGTGTCCTGAAACTCTCTCGCCTTAAGAGGGGAAAGGCCCGCATAACGCGTCCAACATCCTTTTCCTGCGATTACGGAGTCATAGAAGGATTTGCCTTTGTATCCACCCCAGGAAGCGATGCTTGCATGGAATTTAGAGTCCTTCTCTTGAACCGAATGAGCCGCTCTAAAATGAAAGGTAGAATCTCCCAAATTCTCAATCGTAGAATACTGAAAATCGCCGTTGGCAGGAGTCAGGAGTATCGTAACCCCGCTCATCAAAATCAAATCCTTTTGAGAAGGAGAAATCCATCTTTCCAAAAGAGAAACTTTCTCATTCGAAGGAGCTTCCACAATCAATAAGGGAAGTATAATATTCCCTTCTTCGCAACTGATTCGGATCTCCGGCAAGTCTTCGGAAGAATTTAATTTAATATAATATGCGTGAGTAAAACGAGCAAAAACGAAACTCGGGAACCATTCCTTAGAATAAAAGGAAAGACTTGGCTCCGCTTTTTTCAAGACCTCGGAGAGTTTTTCGGGAGAAAGCTCTTCCAGCTTGCTTATTTTCGCGCCGGAAGAAGCGAAAAAGCTTACCGAAGAATCGGAACAAACTCTAGTATATTCAGAAATTTTAAAATTAGAAAGGCTGATCTTTCTCCAAGATTCAAGAGAAGAATTCGGAAAAGGAATCTCGGAAAGGTTCTTTTCTGCCTTACTGCGAAACTCTTTTAGAGAAGAAGGTTCCTTCTTCTCCTTAATGAAATCAGAAATGGATTCCGCCAAAAGCATTCCCTTTTAGTTTGCTCCCGATAGAATCCAGTCGTATCCTTTTTCTTCCAATTCGAGAGCGAGTTCTCTCCCGCCTGTCTTTAAGATCTTTCCTTGAGCGAATACGTGTACGAAATCAGGAGTCACGTAATTCAACATGCGCTGGTAATGTGTGATGAGTAAAATGGATCGATCCGCAGATTTATTCTTAGTGATCCCTTCGCTAATGATCCGAAGAGCGTCGATATCCAGACCGGAATCGGTCTCGTCTAGAACGGAAAGTTTCGGCTTCAGCAAAGTCATCTGAAGGATCTCGTTTCTCTTCTTTTCCCCACCGGAGAAACCGTCGTTTACATATCTTCCGATCCAAGTATCAGGAACATCCAGAAGAGCAGTTGCTTCTTTCAATTCCTTACGGAATTCTTTTACAGGAAGTTCCTTGCCTCGAACGGATTTTAAAATGGTTCGTAGGAAATTCCCGATCGTGACTCCGGGAATGCTGGTAGGATATTGGAAGCAAAGAAAGATACCCGATCTTGCTCTTTCATCAGTGGGCTTTTCTAATAGAGATTCCCCTCGAAAAAGAATCTCCCCGGAAAGCACTTTGTATTTAGGGTGCCCCATGATGACATTTGATAAGGTACTTTTTCCGGACCCGTTCGGACCCATGATGGCATGGACTTCCCCTTCTCCGATTATCAAGTCGACCCCTTTCAGGATTTCTTGGATCTCACCGGATTCGGTTTCAATTCCCGCGCGAAGATTCGAGATTTTTAGTAGTTCCGCCACGTCAGGACTCCTGCCTAGGACTATGTTTTTAATCCTAGGTCGGAGATCAATAGGAAAGATGTTCTAAGTCGGGAGGTTCAGTAAGATTCCCAATCTAGACGAAGGATCAAAACGTGATTCTCGCCAAGATTCAGAGTGAATAAGACATATTGACGCTTGGTTTCTATATCGTGGAAGGCTTCCGTAAATCCTGAATTCCTGCTGGAATGATAGGTCTCGGCCTTATGGCGAATAAAGAAAGGTTTCCAAGCGTAATTATTTCCGATCTCGGTCAAAAGCCTAGTCCAAGGCAGATCGTAAGAATCCCGTTTAAAAGTAGGAGTTACCTGGTATCCGTGCATATCACAGATCAGAATAGAAGTGGTTTCGAGAGGAAGGCGATCCAAGATCGAGTTCAAGGACTCGGTCATCGCATTCTCAGAAGAGACATCTACCTGCTTGAATAAGTCCACGAACTGATCCAAGAAGGATTGTTCCCTTCTCAAATTTTCCAGAATCTCCAAGAAACGAAGGCCGGAGAATTTTTCGAGAGAGGTCTTGAGAGTCTTATTGAATCTCTTCTTGTCCTGGAAATCCAGAGCAGGACGGGAGAAATAATAGCCTTGTAGAAGATTTGCTCCCATCGAAAGAGCGAGATACAATTCCTCTTCGTTTTCTACTCCTTCAAAAAGAAGCTGAGAACCTAACCGCTGGGACATTTCGGAGATTGCAGAAAGAACATTTTTGAAAGAGCGTCGGTTCAAGCTCTCTCTCATGATCTTGATATCCACTTTCATGATGTCCGGATGGATGTATCCGATCCTTTCCAGATTGGAGAAACCTACTCCCAGATCATCCACTGCAATCTTAATTCCGCGTTCTCGGAAGAGGCTTACGATATAGAGAAGTTTTTCGATATTTCCTTCGAATTTATCTTCTGTGATCTCCAGAACTAGATCGTTCGGATTAATATCGTATTTTTCGATTAGGTGAAGGATATGAAGCCGTTTTACATCCAATACTTCTCCCGTGTATACCATGGAGAGGAAGTTTGGCATCATGTTGAGGAAGATCTTGGTCTTGAGTCCCGTTTCCTTTACATGTTTGATCGCTTTTTCGCGAATAATCCTGTCGATATGGACGAGTCGGATCGTATCCGTGTCCGGATTGTGAAAATGATAGCCTAAAGAACGGTAATCATTGGATTCAGGGGAAAATACTCTGCCCAAAACCTCGTAGCCTACAATATTACGATTGCCTACGTCTAAAATGGGTTGGTAATGCGGGGTGTAATAGCCTTCCCCCAGTGATAGAATTTGGTGTGACTCGTATTCGGCGAGCATGCAGAATTCCAACACAACTAGAATTCGTAAGAACAGAACATACAAGCACATTTCCCGGAATGAGCGTAAAGAAACGGGTCGAAAGGAAGGAAAAATTCCCTCTTTTTTTCTATTCTTTTTGGTAAGTCTGGCAAATAATCTAGAATATAAGAGTCAAATAAGGACCTTTGCGAACACTTCGAAATTGAAAATATGATTTCGACTAACGGGAATTAGTTGTAAAACTCATGAGAGAATCTCTGGGATCCATCCTACATCCTTCCACATTGGAACCGCTCTTCGGAAGCTATTTCGGACCGGTCCAAGTGGACAATTCCAAGGAATACAATTCGAGTCTCTTCTCCAAATTCCGCGCGGTGGACTCTGTGCTCGTGGACATTTTATCCGAGAAGGTGTTTTTAGAGCTTAGAATTTTTAGGACCCAGTTTAGAGCAGGAGCAAGCCTTCTTCTCTGGGAAAGGGAAACTGGAAATTTGCAAGACTTGCAGATCCATGAGAGAGGAAATTCTTCCTTCTTGAAACAAGGCAGCTTTAAGGACGGATATTGGAGCTTTACTAAATCCGACAAACGATTCAATTTTCGTTTAGATGAGTCCATTCGTCAGGGTTATACGCATTCTGCGATCTGGGACAAGGATCTAAACTTTCAATTGGATGCGTTAGTCAACACGGGAGACAAGACCAAGAACCAATGGTTTACTAAAATTCATCCTTCCGGCAAAGATTGGTTGTTCCTTCAACATTCTCCCATCCTGAATGCGGAAGGGCAATTGGCCTGGAACGATCTTTCTTTCGCGTTAGAAGAAGATATCCTAGCCTACACTGTGAATAAGGGCTTCGGTGCGGAAGGATTCCCCTTAGAGAATCGAATCTATTTGCAATTCGCAAATAAGAAGAAGCTCCATCTCTATCCGGAAGAAAAAACAATTCTCTGGCAAAATGGAGAAGCGCAATCCTTAGAGTCTCTTTCGATTATAAAAAAAGGCAAATCCAGAATACTGAGTGATCCGAATTCAAAGCTCGAGCTCAACTTAGAACCTGAACTGGAAGCAAGTTTCTCCCGCCCTAAAACCTTTGGAACGGATCGTTTTATAAAAACATTATATACTGTTTCCGGTTGGGTAAAACTAAAAGATAAGAAACAGAAAGTAAAAAGCGGATTTGCGATCTTAGAAGAGCCCAGTTAGATCAAGTTTGATTTGAAGTTGAGGATATCCTAAGAGTTCCCACAAAATTTTCGGATTTTTTTCGTAGTTGCAAAATTCAGGTTTTTATGATATAGGAATGGCGAGCTTCTCCCACTGGGGACCCACCTCCACCACCCGATGAGGGCGGGGGCCAAGCTACTTCCGCGGAACGGAACTTCCGTTCTTTTAAGCGCCGATCACCAGATCCAGAACTGTTTTTCCGTCCATTTCTCCAGTGATCGGATTCATGGCTCTTTCCGGGTGAGGCATCATTCCTGCTACTTTAAAGTCGGGAGAACAAATCCCCGCAATATTATCCAAGCTGCCGTTCGGATTCTCGTCTGCGTACAAGAATAGGATCCTTCCCTCATCTTTGAGTTGCTTGCGAATATCTTCGGATGCGAAGTAACAACCATCTCCGTGAGCGACCGGAACTCTAAGCACTTGGTCATTTGCAAGTTTACCGGAGATCTTATTGGAATCCGAAGCCTTCTTCAAACCAACTGTCTTACAAACATACTTTAGATTTCTATTACGTATTAAGGCGCCAGGAAGATATCCTGCTTCTGCAAGGATCTGAAATCCATTGCAAATCCCGAAGAGCTTTCCTCCGCGGTCCGTATGCTCTTTTACGGATTTCATGACAGGAGAAAAAGGAGCCATTGCTCCAGAACGGAGATAGTCTCCGTAAGAGAATCCACCAGGCAATATGACTAAATCATATTTCTCAGAAAATTGATCCTTATGCCAAACTCGATCCACTTTTGCGGAATAGAAATCAGAAAGGACTCTTGCGATATCGCTATCGCAATTGGAACCTGGAAAAGTAACTACTGCCGCTCTCATCCGGGAATGATCTCCGAACGATAGGTTTCGATCACATGATTGACTAATAATTTCTCACAGAGGCTTGTAACCGTTTTCTGAGCGGTCTCTATATCGGGAGAATCCAATTTGACCTCGATATACTTGCCTACTCTCACATCTTGAACAGAGTTCTCACCCAATTCACGAAGAGTGGATTTAACCGTACTTCCTTGAGGATCGAGTACAGATTCTTTTAGAGTTACGTTAATTCTCGCGATAAACATTTTAATAGCCGATCCTGTATTTCTTTATACGCCTCTTGTAGTTCGACAATCAAGCTCTCGGGAAGATCAGGAGGAGGAGGAAGTTTATTCCATCCAGACTTCTCCAAATAATTCCTAAGAATCTGTTTGTCCATACTAGGAGGGGTTGTCCCAACCGTATAAGTTTCTTCCGCCCAATAGCGGGAAGAATCCGGGGTCAAAATCTCATCGATTAAGATAACCTTTCCGTCAGAGATACCAAATTCGAATTTGGTATCGCAGAGCAAAATTCCGGCCCCTGCTACCAGTTCAGCCGCACGTGTATAGAGGGAAATCGATTTTTCCTTTAGAATAGAGAAGAGTTCTGCACCGATCTCGTTTTTCATTCTTTCTTCGGAAACGTTCTCGTCGTGGCCAGTATCGTTCTTGATCGCTGGAGTAAAAGCCGGCTCAGGAAGTTTATCGGATTCTCGTAAGCCTGGAGGAAGTTTCTTAAACGCAAGAGTTCCGTCCTGCTTGTATTCCTTCCAACCGGAACCGGAAAGATACCCTCTTACCACGCATTCGAAATCCACTCTCTGGCATTTCTTGACAAGCACGGAACGATCTTGCAGATCAGGATGATCTTTAAAGGGAGAAGGGAATTTGGAAACATCAGTCTCCAGTATGTGATTCGGAATATCCTTGAAATAGGAAAACCATTCGGCAGAGATCCTATTCAGTACCTTTCCTTTTCCGGGAACAGGCTGGCGAAAGACCACATCAAAGGCAGAAACCCTATCCGTGGAAGAAAGGATGAGTGCATCCCCTAGATCATAAACGTCTCTGACTTTACCAATATAAGAAGGATCTGGAAGTTTGCTCATCCTTGGATAACCATGAGAGCTATATCATCGTCGTGAGTCATGTTTCCGGAATGGGCGAGGATCTTTTCCAAAGAGAAATTCAAAATGTCGGCCTTAGATTCTACTGCCTCTTTTAAGATCTTCTTCAGACTTTCTTCGCCGAGAATATTATAGTTCTCGTCCGTTATTTCACTGGCTCCATCGGTGTAAAGCAATAGGGAAGATCCAGCAGGCAAAATCACACTTCTGAATTCATCTTCGGTTCCAAGCTCTATCGGAATGATCAAAGGACCCATGCCGGGAAGTTCTTCTACTTCTCCGTCCTTATAAAGTAGCGGAGGAGGATGGCCTCCATTTGCGTACTCGAATTTTCTATCCTTATCTAGAATTCCATAGAAGAATGTAATCGAAAAATCTTCTGGTAGTATCTTCTCCAATTGATGACGAAGAGTTTTAACTTTCTCGGCAAGAGTATTACTTCTTCCTAAATTACTTACCTGCATCTTTACCATTGCAGAAAGAAGAGCGGCAGAAGGACCGTGTCCGGAACAATCCGCAATGAATACATGCAATTTATCTTCTTCGATCCAAGCGTCGATAAAGTCGCCTCCGATCTGCATAAGAGGATGGAACACGGAAGCGATACTGAATCCGTTCCATTGCAATTGCTTTTCAGGCACGAGTTCCTGCTGGACTCTTCTTGCCATGACTAGTTCTTTTTCGTACTTCTTCTTTTGCTGTAAAAGTTCATCCTGAAGATTCTTGATACGGATAAAGGCTCTAATCTTAGCGACGAGTTCCTTTGGCTGAAAAGGCTTATGGAGAAAATCGTCCCCGCCGTGAGTGATCGCCTCGTCGAATCCCAACTCTCTATTGTAAGCAGTAATGAAAAGAATAGGAAGAAGATTGAATCTATCTATCTCTCTCAGCTCTTTACAAAAAGAGAAACCGTCCTGGCCGGGCATGCTCACGTCCAAAAGCAGAATATCCACTGGATTCGTCGCGAGGATCGTGCGCGCCTCTTCCGTATTCATCGCAGTCAGAACTTGGAAGCCCAAAGGTTTGAGAGTATGGACCAAAAGCTTCAGATTGATATCCGAATCGTCCACTGCAAGGATCGAATAGTCGGAATAATTCAGACGTGCCTCTGTCTTTTCTCTATCCACTGCTTATTACCACTCTTAGTCCGGATTTGTATATTAGATCTTTTTAAATTAAGATACGTTTAGTCTTGTAGCTCTTCTTTGATCGCCTGCATCTTATCCAGTCTGTAAACCAATCTATACAGTACTAAAAAGAGCAAATGATAGGCGAGAATTCCCGCCCAAAAAGAAATTCTCATGTCAGGGTCCATTCCCTTCTTTCCCAAAACGGAAGAAGGATGATTGCCCGGATTATCCACCCAACGGATCGCTCCCCAGGTTAGGATCGCATTTACGGTACAGAACAAACTCAAAAATGCGGAGAAGATATACTTCTTATTATGATCAACTATCAAGAAACGAAGAAGGAAATAAGCAACCAGGCTCAATACTAATACGAAGAAAGAATTCAAACGAGCATCCGTGCTGTCCCAAGGAGTTCCCCAGGCGAGATACGCCCAAATAGGTCCCGAAAACAAAACACCAATCGCAAATAGGAGAGAGATCTTATTTGCAGAAAGAGAAAGAGTGTCCCAGATCCTTGACTTAGTAACCAGATAAATTACCGCACAAACCGCAGAGATTCCGGGACCATAGAGCGCAACCCAGGCGACCGGAACATGAAAATAGAAAATCCGATGAGATATCCCCTGCTCCAAAATCACATTCGGATAATACAAACCGAGCAAGACTGCAAAGGGAAAAAATAAAAAAAATGCGATAGCCAGGATCCAATCCCAAACCGGATGTGCGAGGCGAATGTTCATTATGCTTGGAAGTGTGTCCGTATCCTATCTTCCGATCAAGAAGAATCCTAATCGTCGGAAGTCATTTCTACCAGAAGTGCACCCATGGATCCGTAAAAAAGAGAGAATGCAAGCAGCAAACAAAAGGATCCGACTAAGGCAGAAAAAGGTTGCGTGGCAAATTTTCTCTCCGCTTCCATTCCGTACAAGAAAACCGGTATGGAAAGAGGTACAAGTAATAACGGAAGAAGGATCTCCTTCAAGCGAGAAGACAAACTAATATGAGAAAGGCAGACTCCCAAGAAGGAAAGGCAAAGCAATCCAGGCAAAAAGAAAACCAATTGTCTTCCAACCTCCGCCCATTCTGCAGGAAAAGCGGAGAAGAAAAGAGCGAATAATCCTAATAGATACACGCTAGTCCAGGATAGCGCGATAAAAACAAGGATGGATTTGGATAAGAATAAGATCCAAGGAGAAATGAATAGGCGGCTCGCAGTACCTCCCCCTGCTTCTCTTTCTTCCCAAGTGAATTGTCCGACTAACACAAAGGATGCTACAAATAGAATGGACCATTTCAAACCGATGAGAGCAATCCCGTCCATGGCTCCGTTTCTTTCCAATGCATAATGAAATAAGAACACCATTGCGGAAACTAACACGAGCAAGGAAAGGATTCCATTGCTTGCTCTTCCCAAGAGTCGGAATTCTTTTCGGACCAGAGCTAAGATTGCTTTCATTTGGAAGGATCTCCCAATTCCAAGATCCTACTCGGAGCGGATAATTTCAAATTTGGATCGTGAGTGACAAGGATTAAGGCAGAAGTTTGCAGCACCGATTCTAAAACGAGTTTTGCCTTGATCTCTCCTTCCGTATCCAATGCGGTGAATGGCTCATCCAAAAGATAAAGACCCACATTAGGCAACAGAGCACGGACCAAGGCGGCCTTTTGTTTCATTCCCCGCGAAAAAGAAGAAACAGGATCCTTTCTTCTTTGCCAAAGTCGAAAATCCCTAAGCCAAGATTCTATCTGATCTTCAGGACGACAATCCCCGGCAATTCCCCTAAAATATTCTAGATTTTCTTCCAAACTAAGAGTGGTATACAATCCAAGTTCATGACCCAGATAGGAAAACCTAGGCGTTCCCGAAGCAGGAAAGCGGATCTCCTTCTTAAATTTATCATGTTGCAAAATGGATTTTAAAAGAGTAGTCTTGCCTGAGCCGTTCATTCCCCTTACGAAAAGCACTTCTCCTCTAAAAACGGAAAAGGATACATTCTTTAAAACGGACTTTCTTCCGATACTATAAGATAGACCGGAACATTCCAATACGGGAATTGATGTTTGAGTCGAGACCAATGAGGACAATCTCCCTTCTAAAACGGTATTTACAAGGCTTAAATTTCCGGCTTTGCATTTCCTTGCTTTGCCTCTTCTCTCATTCCCTCCATGCTCAATTCAAGATCGGAGGCATAGAATATGCCGGAATTCTCTGGGGAGAGAATGAATTCTTAGATCCTGAGTTTTATCAAGACGGAAGCCTGGCACGCTCAGAACAAGATTTCATTGTGGCAGCGGGCAGACATTGGAAAGGTCCTCCTCCTGCATCGAAAGCAAGTTTCGAATACGAAGGAAAGCAGATCACAAATTGCGGAAATTTTAATAATGAAGCGGTGGCATTATTGCAAACCGCAGATCCTAAAAAAAGAGCAACTGCAATTTCTATGTTAGAGGCAGGAGTCAGATTCGATCCTTCCTTCTTTGCATTCCGTTATAATTTAGGAAGAGCTCATCATATAGAGAAGAATTATCAAAAGGCAGTGCTTCAATTCGAATATGCTGCGGCGGAAGTTCCTCAATATTACAGAACTTACATACACCTCGGAGTCTTATGCGAGCTTTTGAACGAGCAGATCCAAGCAGTAATCTATTATAAAAAGGCAGTGGAGAGGAATCAATTTCAAACGGAAGCGCTGGTCCTTCTTGCAGAACATTATATCAAAACGGATCTAAAGAACAGAGCGAATATCTATATTAAAAAAGCCTTGTCCATTGATCAGAATAGTCCAGACGCAAAACTAGGACTGGCAAGATTAGAGATCATGGGCGGTCGGGATTATTTCGCTTACAAGATCCTAAGGAACACGGATCTCTATGATGACCAAGGGAAGAAGAGAGCGTACAATAAAAAATTTCATTTCTTCTTTGCGGAGACAGCTAGTAAGATTGGCGATTATGTCACGGCTGCCAAAGAATATGAAGAACTGCTAAAATACCCGAACGACCCTTTCTTCTCCGAATTCTCCTTAAAAATTATAGAGAGAAGAAGGGACCTTGCCAAAAGATTCGCAGAGATCAAAGCCGCAGACGAAGAAGCGGAGAAAGAACAGCAATAGCCGGGCACCTTCGGGAACTCGAAAAAGACTTGGCAAGACGGTGGAAACCGTCCATCCTTGAGGGCGGAGGATCCAATGAAAAACCAAACCAGGCTTTTCGCGTTGGCGGCCCTCTTCTTCTTCGTTCCTTTGCTGGCCCAAGAGAAACAAAAGGTCAATCAAGCGGACGTGTTTCAGGATGAGACAAGCGAGTACACCAAGTCCCTGAAAAAGATCATCGTTGGGTTGGAAACTACCATCAACGAGAGATTGAAAGACTTGGAGCGCAAACACGATATTCTCGTGGTCTTGATGCCGAAGTATGAGAAACGCCAAACCATTGTCACGGAAGACATTCCTTTCCAAGTTCAGGACGGTTATGAGAGTAACTTATTTAAGTACATAACCTTCCAATTCAACAGCGGAAAGGTTTCCGATATTACCCTAGCATCCGAAAGCAAAAGGATCTACTATGAGGTGATGTTCGAGAACAAGAAAATCGTCTTTAAACCGGCCGACTTAAAATCAAGCGAAGTGACTCACGAAGTCTTCGAGAAGACGGAAGTGACCCGCTTGAGTGAGATGTCTCTCGAAAACCAGATCAAAGCTTTAAGATTATTAGAAGCGAGCCTTCGTTCGTCCATCTATCGGATAGACGTTCTCTTAGCTTTGTATAAGGACAAAAAAGACCGTAAGAACTTGTATCATATCGAGTTCTGATCCGAAAGGTTCCGTATCTTTTTTGAGACCCCGTTGCGACAAATCGCTTCGGGGTTTTTTATTAGGTTAAGTATGAAATCGTCTTCCGGCCCCTTCTATTTCAATAATACATGCAAGGAGACGAACTTGCACAATAACTTGGACTTGAATAACACATAGAAGATGCGTTACAAGAATACGGAGTAGCTCCATAGCAACCACCGCTTGGACCAACATACTGGCATAAGTAGTTTGAATCGAGGACAGAAAATTTAAGAGCTGTCGACTTACTACCGTATGTATTCGTCCCAGTAACAGTATAAGTAGTAGAAGGACTCACAGCAGTTGGAGTACCACTAATAGTTCCATTTGAAGTATTAAAGGATAAACCAGAGGGAAGCGAAGGCGAAATAGAAAAAGTTGTAGTCGTTGCTGATTGCACCGAAGGCGAATTCACTACGAAAGAATTGATCGGCATCGTAGTGTAAAATTGCGCATTCGTATAGTTATATCCGAAAAGCATACTAACAACTTCTATCGTATTAATATTCGCTCTTGCCGTCCCGGCTGTGTTTTCTCCGTATATATTCAGTGACATCGGCGAAGTTACAGCAGTTGGGGTTCCCGAAATCACGCCGGTAGTAGCATTGAAACTGATACCGGATGGGAGCGGATCACTTATACTCCAATTGGAAATATTAGAATTCGCTAAAACACTATTATTCGGCAAATAGTAAGGTGTTAGCGAAACGGCAATCCCAGCTGGAAAACTACAAGCATCGCAATAATAGTTAATATATTGAGGTGGCGGGAGTAAGAACTCCAAACTTATTTCCGTGCTTAAAATCATAGTTGGATCGCTATTGTTCGTTGCAACGACAGTATATACTGTATTCGGAGAAACAACGGAAGCGGCTCCCATGATCCTTCCTTCAAAACCATCCGGTGTTACGTGAGTAAAGGTAAGGCCCGATGGCAAACTAGGGGAAATTGCGAAAGTATAATTACTCGGATTATGAAGTGACGTGTCCGTATTATAGATGCTCGTACTAATCCCGGGGGTTAATGTAATCGAGTTAATCCCACCAAAAAAAAGAAAGGTGCTCGGATCATCGTCTGTACTTGCATCTTGGCTTGAAGAGGAAGCAGTATAATGCAAGGAAGGAGAACCACTTGGATGTGAAAACGATACAATGCCTTTAAAGTGCTTGCTGCCGTGCTGCTCACAATGTACGAATAAAAAACAAAATAGTACGATAAATAATAAATTTCTGACTTGTGTCACGAATAACTTTCTCCAAAATCCAAACTTTTGCCATTAAAGGCACTTATTCGGCATCTTTTAAAGAGAGCTTAAATAGACAACTCAAATCAAAGAAAACTAACGCTTTTCCGCAAATTCCAAAATCTTCTGCTGTACCTTCGGATCATTTAGGAGTGCGGAATGCTCCGCTTCGGATACAAAAAGTTCGTATGGAATCCCCTCCGGAGGAAGAGAACTTTCTGCAGTGACTCTACCGTCTCCTGGAACTCTTTTTCCTTTCTCGAAATACCAAATCCAATCCTCTGCTTTCTTTTCGCCAGGCAATGTTCTAAGAGTGGGTCGATTTGTAGCATGAACGACTAGAACAGAAGGAAGCTTTCCCTTCTTCTTAGGTTCGAGGGAATTACGAAAAGAAAGTGCCTTGTCCAGATTGGATTGATAGGATTCCAAACTAGGCTCCGAAGCACAACCGGATGCTTTATTATAAATTCCTAATTGAAGTCGTTTCCAATCTTTCGCTTGAAAGAATTCTACTTGGATCGGCTCTCCACTAAGAGTTGTCAGAACTTCCTTTGTATCAAAACTTTGATTTCTAGGAAAGAAGGTAAGAACGGACACAAACGTGGAGACGACACAGGCTCCCGCTATCTTTCCGTTCAATCCAGTAGATACTCCGGGAATCAGATCCTCCATGAAACCGATGCCTGAATGAAAAGGAGTTCCTACAAACACCGCCTTTCCGATCAGGTCCGGTCTGCGATTCAGAACGGAAAGCGTGAGATTTCCTCCGTTGCTATGACCGACTACGATAGGCGCGATATTTCCGTTCTCCGACTTTACCTTCTCTAAAAAAGATTCCAAATGTTTAGAGGTCTCACCGTTATCCCTTCTCCAATCATACGGAAAAACATAGGGCTTTAGATTAGAAGAACGAAGTGCTTCCAGCCAGGGAGAATATACTTGAACGTCGATAACTTTTGGGATCAGGGTCACGGATCCGAGAACTCCTCCTTCCTGGATCGCATCTCCTTCTTTATAACTCAGGTCCGGATGAGAAAGACCAAGAGCTTGGCGAGGAGTTAACCAAATCTTATTCCAAGAGTCCCCTTCTTTTTTTACTAATTCCGAACCTTTGTATCCTGGAACAAATACGATAGATTGAACCGGATTTGACTGGGCTTTCGCATCCTTTAAAAGACCGGGACCAAAAGGTCCATTTGCATCGCAGGAAGCGAAGAATGATACGATTGAAATAATAAAGAGAACAAATTGGATCTTTTGCTTGGACATAGGTCTTAGACTTGGAATTTCGTTTGAGTTGAGAATTTTATGATTGTTAGAGAGTAGAAATTCTCTCTTTCATTTTGATTCAAACCGGAGCAAGTATCTCGAAAGTCCTCGAACAAAACCTCTTAGCGGACTTAACATTATGAGTCACCCAAAGAATAGTGGTCCCTTCTTTTCGATTCAGATCCGCAAGAGCAGTAAGCACCTGCTCATTGATCAATGGATCCAAGGCAGATGTAGCCTCGTCCAAAAGCAATATCTTAGGTTCACAAAGTAAGGATCGCATCAAGGAATATCTCTGCAATTCTCCTCCGGAAAAAGAAGAAGGAAGACGATTCCTATCTTTTCCTTCCAAGCCCAGTATAGGATTCCATTTTTCTAATAGAGTTTCGAACCTTTCTTCTTCTTTGAATAAGCGCAGCGGTTCTCTTAAGCTTTTTTCAATTGTCCAAGTGGGATTGAAGCCCAAGACAGGGTCCTGAAAAACTGGCTGGATCCATCTGGCTGGAATCTCCTTCTTCTCCTTTCCAAAGAAACGTACTCTGCCTGTTTTTTTCCAAGAAGAAGGAAACGGAAGGTCTAATATGTAACGTAAGAGCGTAGACTTTCCTGAACCGGATCGACCTAAAATTCCTAAGAATTCCCCTGAGTTTACTTCGAGATTGATTTGGGATAAATAGGTTCTTTCGGAAGAGAAGAGAGAAACATCTTCTAAGACTAAAATAGGTTCTTCTTTCCGGATCATCGATACCGGTTTAGTGCTTGCTTAGAATTCTGACAACCAATCCCTTAAATCATGGCTTTGAAAATCACGGAAGTTGGCCCAAGAGACGGGCTCCAAAATGAAAAATCGGAAGTTCCCACTCGAGACAAATTCGAGTTCATACAAAAACTCATCCGAGCAGGTTTGATCCATATAGAAGCCACTTCTTTCGTGAGAAAAGAAAACATTCCCCAGTTAGGAGACGCAAAGGAGCTCTCTTCTCTTTTGGATCTGAATGGCAAGACTCAATTCAGCGCGCTCACTCCGAATTTAAAAGGATACCAAGCCGCACTCGAAGCCGGTTATAAGGAAGTCGCTGTATTTACTGCAGCCTCCGAAAGTTTCGTAAAAAAGAATATCAACCGCACGATCCAAGAATCTATAGATGGCTTCAAAGAGATATTTCAAGAGGCAAAGAAAGATGGCCTAAAAGTGAGAGGGTACGTCTCCACAGTGATCGATTGTCCTTACGAAGGAAAAATAGATCCCAAAAAAGTATTAGAAGTTTCTAAAATACTTTTGGACCAGGGCGCTTATGAGATCTCACTCGGTGAAACGATAGGCACCGCGGTTCCATCCGAAGTCGAAACTCTTTTGAATGTTTTACTCAAAGAGATCCCTGCTGATAAACTTGCTGGGCATTTCCATGATACATACGGAATGGCTATCTCTAACGTGCAGAAATCTTACGAGATGGGAATCCGCTCCTTCGATTCTTCTTCTGGAGGATTGGGAGGATGCCCGTATGCGAAAGGAGCCTCCGGAAATTTAGCTACCGAAGATCTGGTGTATTATTTTCATAAATCCGGAATCGAAACAGGAATAGATCTTTCTAAACTTTTGGAAGCTTCTTCCTTTATGGAAAGTATTCTCCAAAGAAAATTAGCGTCTCGTTCTTATATTGCTCTGAGGGCCAAAGCTGCCTCTTAATTTTTTTGAATGAATGCTCATCCTATCCGATCCGACAAGGAGCTGAAGAAAAGTTTCGATCAGCTATATCGTTCTTATACAAAACCTGAGTTTCTGGATTCGGATCCTCTCTTTCTCTGCTATCTCTACGATTCTCCAGAAGATAAGGAACTAGTCGGACTTCTCTCTGCGCTATTCGCGTACGGGAATGTGGCTGCAATCCGCGGATTTCTTTCTAGGTTACTCGAGCCTATGGGAAAGCATCCTAAGAAATATCTATTAAGCCAAGGAACCAAGATCTGGAAGAATAAATTAGGAGCCTATCGCTTTCAAAAGGAAAAAGACACTCTTCTATTTCTACAGGCTTTGCGTTTAGCCTATTTGGAATTGGAGAAGAATGGAGAGAAATTTTTAGAGCCTTGGTTTCGCCCTCTAAACGAAAAAGAAAAAGGTTTAGAAAAAAGGATCACAGGATTTCAATCCAGATTCTCTCAAATTCTAGAGTCGTTAGATCCGAATTGGAGATCTTATGGACTTGGATTCTTGATCGGGATCGGAAATCCCAAGTCTGCTCACAAACGTTATTGTATGTTCCTAAGATGGATGGTTCGTAAAGAAGCTCCCGATCTAGGGCTATATAAGAACATTCCCACCTCAGAGCTATTATTTCCTTTAGATACACATATCAATCGTCTCGCAAATATACTTGGGGTTACAAACCGAAAGACTTCCGACTTCAAGAAATCTAGGGAGATCACTGACTTCTTCCAAAGATTCTATCCGAAAGATCCTTTAAGAATGGACTTTGCCTTATGCAGATTAGGAATTTTAAGGAAATGTAAATCTCAATATGTTCGTGAACTCTGCGAGTCTTGCGAGCTGAACTCTGTCTGCATGGTATATGCAAAAAAGAGATTGAAACTTACTAGGACTCCTTCCTGATAATCCAGTAACCTGATCTTATATAATATTAGAGAGAATCAAACAAGATGAAACATATTCGGATCGAAGAGAAAGAAAGCCTCGCTTGGATATGGTTGGATAACCAACCAGCAAACGAAATGACCGAAGAACTGATGGACGAGTTGATCGAAGCCCATCGAATTCTCGCAGATAAGAAAAGCGTCAGAGCGGTTCTCATCGGATCTAAGTCGGACAAATTCTTCTCCAACGGATTGGATCCGAATTATATGTTAGAAAGAAATGCAGAAGGAAGGATCAAAGTATTCGCAAAGCTCTTCGAAATGATGAGAGTCATCTATTCTTTTCCAAAGCCGGAAGCGTCCGTCATCAACGGACATGCAATGGCAGGAGGAGCAGTTCTCGCAATACTCACAGATTTCAGATTCATGTCCGAAGGAAAGGCACGTTATTGTTTTTCGGAAGTATTAGTAGGACTGACAATTCCTCCGACTCTCTTAAGGATCATCGAGTCCGTTGTAGGAAGACCAAACCTGAGAGAAGTCGCTATGTTAGGCAGAGCCTTTAAGCCGGAAGAAGCAAAGTCGATCGGACTGGTAGATTCCCTGCATGCACCGGAAGAACTGCATAAAAAAGCAGAATCTTATATGTTAGGGTTTATGGACCTTCCCCAAGCTAGCGTTCAATCTATTAAGAAAGGGATCCGTATAGATATGATCTCCGAATTAAATTCTCCTGTCGAAAATCAGATCAGCGAATTCAAACCCTTCGTAGTAGGCAATTTCGAAGAAGGACTGAAAGCGGTTCTGGAAAAGAGAAGGCCTAAGTTTATAAACGATTGATTTTTAAGAAAAGGAAAAAGGGAAGAAGTGGTACCGCCACGGAGAATTGAACTCCGGTTACCAGGATGAAAACCTGGTGTCCTAACCACTAGACGATGGCGGCGTTTATTCGATTTAATTTAGTTGTGTTCTGAGTCGTTTGGGACTCGAACCCAAGACCCTCTCATTAAAAGTGAGATGCTCTACCAACTGAGCTAACGACTCGAACGTAAGAACACGATATTTTTCGACCCTCGCTGGTCAAACGAATTTCGAAGGATTTTTACAAGTTTCCGAAATCAAAATCCGGAAGCGATTGTATCCTTTCTATCCGGTCCGGTAGATATCAAATCAATACGAACTCCGATCAATTTCTCCAAAGCGCGGATATAATCCTTACAAGCAGAAGGCAATTTATCGAATTCGTTGATCCCGGTGATATCGGATTTCCAGCCAGGAAATTCTTCGTAGATCACTTTCACTTGGTCCAAGCCTTGTGAAGGGAAACAATCCAATTTCTTTCCATTTCTTTCATACGCAACTGCGACAGGGATCTTATCATACGCAGAAAGAACATCTATCTTGGTAAGAGATATGGAGGTCAGACCGTTGATCCTCACTGCATGGCGAAGAACTTCCGTATCGAACCAGCCGCAACGTCTCGGTCTCCCGGTAGTTGCTCCGTATTCCGCTCCTAAAGTGCGAAGTCTTTCTCCTTCCTCTCCGAATAGTTCGGTGGGGAATGGACCTTCTCCTACTCTAGTGGTATACGCTTTAGTAATCCCGATCACACTCTTTAAATGGTGGAAGGCGATCCCGGAACCTATAAACGCTCCTCCAGTTGTAGGATTGGAACTAGTCACATACGGATATGTCCCGAAGTCCACATCCAGTCCGGTTCCTTGGGCTCCTTCTAGAAGGATCTTCTTTCCTGCCTTGAGTTGGGATTCCAAATAATATGGGGTATTTATAATATTCTTTTGGATCTTGGAATAGAATCTCTTCACTCCTTCCAGGATCTCTTTCGTGGAGATCACTTCTCCACCATAGAGTTTGGTGAGCTCATTATTCTTCTCATCCGCCAAATGCTGGAGCCTGGTCTCGAAATCGCTTTCTAAAAGATCTCCAACACGAAGACCGATCCTCATCATCTTATCCGCGTAGCAGATACCGATCCCTTTCTTAGTGGTACCGATCTTGCGGTCAGGAGCACAGCTAGTCTCTCTCGCAGAATCAATCAATCCATGGAATGGGAATAGAAGATGGCAGGCGTCGCTGATCAGAAGTTTTTCGTAAACAGGAAACCCTTCGGCCTGGAGCTTATCACATTCTTCGATAAAGAAGATCGGATCCAATACGACTCCGTTTCCGATCACGCAAACGGTTTGGTCATAAATGACCCCGGAAGGGACCAAATGAAAAACGTATTTCTTTCCGTGAACCACAACAGTGTGGCCGGCGTTAGCTCCGCCTTGGTATCTGACTATGATATCTGTATCTTTGGAAAGGTAATCAATTACCTTGGCTTTCCCCTCGTCACCCCATTGGGTTCCGACCACTAATGTTGCGGGCATAGGATTTCCTTATTTTCTTTCTCTTTATTATTTAAATGATCTATTAATAGGTTCATATTCTTCTCAAAGAATGCTCTCTAATGCATCTACATGAACTGCGAATCCGCAGGCATCCTTTTGGGTTCCGGAGAAGAGTTCGTAGAGATGATCGTAAGAACCTCCTGTCAGAACTGGCTCCGAGCTTCCGGAAACATATCCTTGGAAAACAAATCCGGTATAATACTCTAGATCCGGGATCAGAGTATAATCCGCACAGAACTCCACACCTGGAACCTGACCTAAAGACTTGAGTATCTCCCCCGTATCGGAGACAATCTTTTGGAAGGAATCAGAAAGCCCAGCGGAAGAAAATTTAGAAGCCAAGTCCACTGCGTTGGAATAGAATCCTAGGCAAAGAGCTTCGAGTACCGGATAAATCTTCATTCCCCCCTTCTTTTCCAAGAAGCGACGGATCTCAGGAAGGTTTTTTCTATATAATAAAAACGATAACTGTCTCTTCTCACTTCTGGAAAGATCCAAGGATTCCAGAACGGAGTGAAATACGTTCACATTCCCCAAAACGATCGTTAGCGGAGACTTTAAAGAAAGCGCAGAGAATAGGGAAGAAATCTCTTTCAAAATCCCTAATATGGCAGAAGCTCCCGAGCCTCCGATATGCTCTGCTCCGATCTGTAGGACTTCTTTTCTAGAGCCGCTCTTTCTACCATAGTCCCGAAAGATCTTTCCTTGGTAAAAGATGCGTTGGTTTTCTTTGCGGTGCGCAAAACCGGCCATTCCCTTGACTGCTTGAACGGTAAGATCTGCGCTGGGAGAGATCTCATTCCCATCTGAATCCCTAAATCTATAGAGAGCGCTGGAATCTTCGGCAGAAACGGTGAGAAGAAAGGAAGAAGAATAATCGAAAGAAGGTAAAAATACCTCGGAGTAACCGAAACCTTTCAGGCCTGAGCTTAAAGAATCTAGAAGTTTGCGTCTTTCCGAGCTCTCGTTCGGACCGAGAAAGTGAAAGCCGTCCGGTATCCATTTTTTCTCACTAAACTCTGGAGGATTATGTGTCATCTGCTCTTTGCGAAAGCCCCAAAGAACAGTTCGTTTTGCATAGGGTAGAATTCAAATCGTTTTTCCCAAAAAATAGAATGACAATAAGCCTTCCAAGGATAGAAAGTATTCTCCGGAAATCTCGTAACGAACCGTAAGTTCGATCTTACTCCAACCGAAAACCGGGAACCACCGCTAGATCAAAGACAGAGACGTACCATGGCAGAAAAAGAGCAATCCGTCGGTAGATGGCAAAAGGAATTCTTCGAGAACATTCACCTCTTCAAAAGATCGGGAATGAGCGAAGAAGAAGCAAAGAAGATACTCCAGAAATTTCTGTACCTTTGCTCAGTCACTCCTATGCCTCCGGTCATGGATGTTTTCAAGGACCCTTCTTCCCTGGAAAAAATCGGTGTGTATACTCCTCCTGAGAAAAAGGCAAGAGAGTTCATGATCGAGTTCCTTTCTCCTATTATGAAATTCTTCACTGTAGAAGGGATCGAAAACCTTGCTGCAGTAAAACCTCTGATCGGAAAATATCCTGTCACTCTGATCTCCAATCACTTGAGCCACTTAGACGCTCCTGCAATCTTTCATCTTTTGTACCATGCTTCTCCAGAAGGAAGAGAAGTCGCAGAGCAACTGGTCTTTATCGCCGGTCGTCTGGCATACGAACCCGATTTTACCAGACTCGGTCTGTATATGTTCGGAACACTTCTGGTCTGCTCCAAGAGGGACATGGCGGATAACCCAAGTCTTTCGGATTTAATGACCAAGATCAACATGAGAGCCTTCCGTCATTCTCAGAAACTACAAAGCGAAGGAAAGATCGCTGCCATCTTCCCCGAAGGAACCCGTTCCAGAGACGGAAGATTGATGCCTTTCGTGGACACTGTCTATCATTATGTTGCGAATAAGGTGATCCTTCCTATTTCTTTAGAGAAGACGGACAAGATTCTTCCTACAACTAGCCTTCTATTCAATCAGGTTGCAGGAAAGCTTACGATCGGCAAACCAGTACTGGTCGGAGATCTCTCTAAAAAGGAAATGGCAACATTTCCAAAAGACGTAGAGCATCTTCCTTTTCCGGAACATGGGGATAAGAAGCAATTCCTGATCGATAATCTTGCTCTGCTTGTAGGACAAAATCTGAACAAGCACCAACATGGTATTTATCGAAACCTATATAGCGCGGATTCCAGAGACCAAAACAAACTCATCAAGGTACCGAAAGAACCAAATGAGAAAGTTGTCGTCATTGGAAACAGCAGCATGGGAATTGCAATCGCAACGGTGCTTGCAAACAAGGATGTAGTCGTTCAAGTATATCATCCGGACCAAAGCTATACTTCCCAATCCAATATAGAGAGAAGGGATCTAAGAACTTATTCTCTGTACAAGCTTCCACCCAACCTGACATTTACTTCCGATCCGGAAGATCTGAAGAATGCTACCTTATTCATCCAAGGAACCAATCCTTGGGAATTGCATACGATCTATCCGGATCTGCAACCTTACTTAAGTAAGAACAAGGCGCCTTTCTTCAATATCATCAAAGGATTTACAAGTTCCGGTTTGATCTTGGACGATCTACAACAAGGCCTCGGGTTAGAAGACGATAGGATCGGAGTCATCTCCGGAGCTTCTTATCCGGATCAGATCATGGAGAGAAAGATCTCCGGATTCGAGATTGCTGCCGTAAACGAAAGCCTCATTCCACGTATTCAAAAATTGTTAACTACAGGTTATATCTTCCCGAGACCGGCCATCATTCCAACAGACGTGAAAGGAGTGCAGCTTGGAGGAGCTCTCAAAACGATCTACGCTCTCGTTATGGGAATTGTAGAAGGTCATTTTGAGCAGACTCTCGGTGGGAATGTGGATAATTCTCTCTTCCATCTTTCCAATCGTTTCTTCAATGAAATGGTAAAGGTAGGAGTGCAGATGGGAGGAAAACAAGAAACCTTCCAAGGATTATCGGGACTCACTGACTTCATGCTTTCTTGTTTCGGAACGGATGCAAAAGACAGAAAGACCGGCTATGATATCGCAAACGGACGTCCGTCCGAAAAGATGTCTAACGGATTTTATGGTCTGAAAGTAATGCCGAACCTAATGAAGATAGATCCTACGGACGTTCCTATTATGTATGCAGCCTACGAAGTAGTCATCAATAAGAAGGATGTCCGCAAGGTCGCAGAAGGTATGGAAGAAAGACTTTCGAGAGTTTAGTCAATCTCCTGCAACAAAGGCGATTAGTTTCCAGTTCTTGTCTTTTTGATTGAGATTAGCCCGACAATCGATCGGGCTAATCAAGAAAACTTTCGCAAATTATCTAGGTCCGTTTACAAAGATCTCGAGAAGACCCTCAGCCAATGCTTCTATTTCACTGGCTCTCTCTTGCAAGAGACGGAAAGTTTTTTGCATGGCAAGCTCCGCTTCTTCTTTCGGGACCCCGAAGGTCGCAAGTCCCAATTCGATAACGGTCGCCATCATTCGGACTCGATCCACCTGCCCGGAATACACCATTTCTTCCAATAAGCTTTGAAAGACTCCTCTAAAAGCAAGAGTGCGTATTAGATAATCTTGATGATCAAATCTAGGGTTGTACTTCTCGAATAGGATCTTACTTCTATGAGCTCCCCTCTTACCTATCATCTCCGTGACTCCTTGGGTCCGATAGGCAGCCAGATAGGTTTCGGCTATAGAAAGCTTTTTCTGACAGAGATAAAATTGAAGTCCTATCTCCAAGGCAAAGACCAAGGGAGGATCCATTTCTCCCACGAGCCTTTCTGCGGTATCTCCCGCTTCGTTAAAGACTTCTCCAGCTATTGCTAGCAGAATCTCTTCTTTGTTCTTAAAGAAATGATAAAGGCTTCCTGTTGTGATATCCGCTTCTTCTATAATCCTGCGGATGGTTGCCTTCTCATATCCTTCGCTGACGAATAACTTTCTCGAGACTTCTAATATCTTTGCTCGAACGCGATTCGATTGTTCCTCTCTCTTCATTGGTTAACACCCTTGCCTTAACCGGGTTCGGAAAAAGATCCGAAAACGGATCTTCTCCGAAATATCCAAGAACCACCTCAGCATTTCGAAAAACTAATGCGTTAGGAGTATTTTTCATAAGCAATCCCTTATGGGATATAACACCGATTAAATTTATATATGTATGTTTAAAGTTGCATAATGCTCTTTGTTGGATTCGTAAAGTTTTTTAAATACTGAAAAGTTTCGATCATATATTTTTTGATTCGCTTTATTCGGAGACCAACTCTGTCTACTCGGGATCAAATTCCTGATTTCTGCGAAAGAACTTATCTTTCCCAGACCAAGAGCAGCTATCGCAGCGGCACCAGTAGCTCCCGCGTTCTGCGGATGATCTATTGTCTCTATAATCTTACCAGTAATATCTGCAAGAATCTGACAAATAATCGGAGAGCGAGCCACTCCTCCTACAAATCGTATGGTAGAGGAAGCGGGGATCTTTGCTTCAGATAATTCTAATATCCATCTTTTATGAAATGCGATCCCTTCGATTACGGAACGGATCAGCTTTCTCTTTCCGGTATCCAGACCAATATTGAAGAACATTCCTCTTGCTGCTGGATCCTCGAAAGGACAACGATTTCCGTGCAACCAAGGAGTAAAGATCACACCATCACTTCCCGCAGGAGTATCTTTTATAGACTCAAATAAGAATGCAAAGAGGCTATCATGTATGGCGTCTTGGCCTTCCGTTACATTCTTCTTTTCTAAATATACGTCGATTTCGTCCAAGGCGAGATGGTCTTTTACCCATTGCAGACATTTGCCGGAGGTTTCCTGCTCACCAAAATAACTATAATAACCCGCTCTTGCTCCCACAATAGAAGCGATCCTAGCATTGATATCCACCGTTCTTTTTTTGGTTACGGTGGAAACCCAGCCGGAAGTACCCGCATAAATATGCGTGTCACCTTCTTCTACTGCTCCTGCTCCTATACCGATAAGAGAAGCGTCCCCTCCTCCTCCAAAAACGGCAGTCCCCGGTTTTAAACCCAGTTCATTAGCAGAGGCTTCTGTTAACCCGCCGATCTTCTCCGTAGATTGAACCAATTCAGGAAGATGATCCAGTCTTACACCGAAAGTCTTGCAAAGTCCTTTATGCCAATGCCCCTTGCCCGGACGAGAATCATATAAGAATGTAGCAAATGCTGAGTCCAAGGTCATGGTTGCCCGTCCAGTGCATCTGGTAGTTAGATAATCTTTTACATCCAACCATTTATAGATCTTGGAAAAGTTTTCAGGTTCCTTCGCTTCTACCCATTTATATTTCCATAATGGATCCTTAACACTTCCGGCAACTGCACCCGTAATCTGCAAGGATCTAAGAAGTTTAAATGCATTGAGACCTTCTATCTTGATCCCGTGTTCTATTCCCTTCTTCATTTCTTCTCGAGCTCTTTGGTCCATATAACTCATAGCAGGTCGAACAGGTTTCAGATCCTTATCGATGAGTACCAGCCCTTGCATTTGAGAACAAAAGGAAATACCTGAGATGAGAGCCGGATCCAATCCGGTTTCTTTTAGAAGAAGGGAAGTTGTCTCTCTCATTGCCTTCCACCAATCTTCCGGATCCTGCTCCACTCCTCCCCCATCCAAAAGAGTAAGTCCGTATTCCAAGGAAGAAGAATGAATCAGAGTCAGTTTGTCTTCGATTTCGAAAAGGCAAGTCTTGGTCCCAGTGGTTCCAATATCATAGGCCAAAACATAGACTTTAGATTTCATGAATACAAACCTCCTAATCTCCAGCTTTCTTGGCCGAGGCCAAAAATGAGTGAGCGCTCACTCATCAGGAGATTGGAAAAGAAGTCCAAAAGGGCAATCATTTTTCCGGATTGATGAGAGGGTTTATGCAATATCTTAAAAAGCTGGCAGAGAAGAGATAGGTATTCGCTTTAAAAAGTCACTCAGAAAAAAACAAAGGCCAGCGAATCACACAGAATGCCCATCGACTCTCAATCGACGGACAATACTCGAGTGTTCCGGTCTGATTATCTTCCGATGATCCCTTCCGCCTCCGGTTTGAATCTATAGATATAATATGGTCCTTTGCTTAAGATCGTTGGATCCGTTTGTAGGAACACATCGTTCAATGCGCTACATGTCAGATACATATAGCCATCCGGCGCATAAGAGAACCCATCTGGCCAACGAAAGCTAGTGTCCTTAAAAAGAGTCGTGATCTTCTTAGTAGGATCTATCAGGTTGATGGCAGAATGTTCCGGGTCTGTTACATAGATATTTCCGTTCTTATCGATGCTGATTCCGTCGCTCATTGACTTAAGAGAATATTGTTCTACCTGAGCCGCAAGTTGAGCTGCAGTAAGAGTAGTATCCAGCAACACGCCGGTCTTGGCTCTATACAATTCGCCTGAAGTAAACGGAGCAAAATACAACCACTCCAAATTCTGATCCAGTGCGATAGAGTCTGCATTGAAAATGATAGGAACTCCTGCCACCTCGAAAGGACTTCCATTTACAACGATCTCATTTCTTTCACCGGTTACGGAAGCGCTTCCTTTTAAAAGGCGTCTCGCCTTCTTAGATGCAATATCATAAACTACTAATCCCGGATCCGGAATAATAGGACTCGTGTCAGTGATATAGATCGTCTCCGTCACTGTATCCACTTGCATATCATTGAAAAGAGAATCCTTAGGAGCAATGTCGGAGGGAAATTGATAATGATGCAATACTGCTCCTGAATCTATGTCGAAAGCATAAATACCGGGAGGATTTCCGATCCCTAGATTGCCGTAATCCAAGGTCCAAAGTCTCCCTTTATTATCTACACGAACAGAGATGACGGTATTGAAATTGCTTTGGAAGGCTTGGCTTGGAAAAGGGATGACCTGTCCGTTCTTGAGCTCGGCAATTTTGATGGGAGGTGTTCCTTGCGGGAAGAAGGAAAAGAAAATTCTACCGGAAGACGAAACACTGATATTTCCAGGAGGACGATCTAACTTGATCACTGTCTCCATCGAAGAACTGGAATATTTAGGAGCGGTTGTTCTATCTTCTAGATTGCCTGTTTCGCATTTTAGGAAGGCCGATATAAGTATCGAAACCATGACCCATTTTTTTAGCATACAATTCTCTCCACTGCTTTTCATCTTAGCAAAGAAAATAAAAAAGGTCGTCCGTCTTACTAAAGTCGAACGTCCGAATTTAAGAACTGCTCCAAAGAGAAAAAACAAGACTTACAACTTTCTTATTTCTTAAAGTAGGAGAACGAGCGTTTACAATAATCCAGAGAGCACGAAATTATAAAATAAAGAAGGAATTACCCTTCACTTATATGCTCCTTACATTTCTACTAAGAGCTTACTCGTAAAACATTGTGATCGTAATAATTAACGTTAGAAGAATCCGAGAGTACTCATTCTAAAATCATAATTTGCTTGGAAGCTTGAGCAATCCACTTTATACTGTCAAAGTAACTTCTTGAGCGCATCTACGCGTCTATTGCGAGAAGGTTAAGCGAAATTATTCCTTTTACGATCAAAAAGATAAATGGGGCTTTCTATGCGTGAAAACCAGGTAAAGGTATACGGCTACAGATGGGTGATCCTCGGCCTATACGCGCTAATCACGGCAATTATTCAAATACAATGGCTAAGTCTTGCGTCGATTGCGAGAGAGGCTAAACTATTCTACGGAGTGAGCGGTTTTCAAATCGACCTTCTCTCCTTGATTTTCTTGGGAGTGTTCGTGTTCTTAGCGATCCCTGCTTCCTATATCATCGACACTTATGGAATTCGCATTGGAGTAGGAATCGGAGCCTTTCTAACTGGCATCTTCTCCTTACTCAAAGGCTTTTATGCGCATGATTTTAATATCGTGGTTCTATCTCAAATCGGTCTAGCGATCGCTCAACCTTTCATTCTAAACGCAGTCACTAAGGTAAGCGTGCAATGGTTCCCAATTACAGAAAGAGCCACCGCTGTCGCGTTAGGAACATTAGCCCAATTCATAGGGATCATAATCGTAATGCTTCTTACCCCGAGACTGATCGGAGAAACCGCACCTAATCCTGCGGCCATCCCTGGGATCCTACTAAATTACGGCATCGCTTCTTTTGTAGGTTCCTTACTGTTTTTAGCATTCTTTAAGGAAAAGCCTCCTACTTCTCCTAGCGTTCATGGAGAAGATGCAAGGATCAAAGTGTTCGAGGGCTTGAAACATATATTGAAACAAAAAGATATGCAAAAGGCTCTCTTTCTCTTCTTGATCGGACTTGGGATCTTTAATGCGATCAGCACCTGTATCGATCAAATCTGTGAATCCAAAGGATTGAATATGACCCAATCCGGAGAGATCGCAGGAATGATGCTCATGTCGGGGATTATCGGCGGCGTTTTTGTTCCTATCATCTCTGATAAGTTAGGAAGAAGACAACCATTCATTCTGCTCGCTATGGCAGGCTTCTTACCAGGGATCTTTCTTCTTTCGTTTGCTCATGATTATTATTTCGTCTTAGCAGGAGCATTCCTGATTGGATTCTTTGTTTTGGGGATCGGTGCTCCGATCGGATTCCAATACTGTGCAGAGGTAACTTCTCCTGCACCCGAATCTTCTTCTCAAGGATTGCTTCTTTGGATCGGACAAATCTCGGGCATCGCATTCATCGTAGGACTGAATACTCTCGGATCGGATCTATTCCTAAAGATCTTTATTGGACTCGGAGCGGTGAATTTAGCCATCGCCTTCTTGTTGAAGGAATCTCCTATGATGGATTGGAATGGAGAAAAACTAAAAGAGAACTCCTTAACTCACAAGTAACAGATAAAAAAAGTCCGTCGGAATAAACTCCCGACGGATAGTTTAAGGTTTGCTATTCTACAGATAAATTCTATTCTACTGTTTGCTTAATTCGCTCCATCTATTAAGAATTTCTTATATCTTTTGGCGTTTCTTCTGGAACGGATCTGATCTAATATCAGATTGAATACCAAAGACAGAGGTAACTTAGGTTCTTTTCCTTCTCCCATTCTACGAAATTGCAAACGGATCGCAGACATTTTAGCGATCGAATTGATTGCAGGATTGGATAGTTTAGGAATATCGGCAGAAACTTTTTCTATCTTTCCTTCTGCCAAAGAACTCGCAAATTCCGGATGAAACGCAAATGGAGCAGCGATCCCGATCATGTCTGCTTCTTCAGAAGAAATCGCTTCTAGCATCACTGCTCTTGTCCGAAAACCACCGGTGACCAAAAGAGGGATCTTTGTGATCTGTTTTGCCTTTTTAGCGAACTCCAAGAAGTAAGCCTCTCTCTTGCCGCTTGTTCCTTGCATAGCAGGAGACTCGTAGTTCCCACCGGAAATTTCTAAGAGGTCTATTCCCAGAGGTTCCAACATTCGAATGACTTGGATGGCGTCTTCTTCTTGAAAACCTCCTCCTTGGAAATCGGCGGAGTTCAATTTTACTCCTACACCGAAGCCAGGCTTCACTACAGCTCGTATCCCTTTGATCACTTCTACAAGAAGTCGGGCTCTGTTTTCTAAAGAACCACCCCATTCATCTTCTCTAATATTGCTGATAGGAGATAAGAACTGACTGATCATGTACCCGTGGGCCGCATGGACTTCCACCCCGTCAAAACCCGCGCTTTCTGCGAGCAAAGCAGCCTGTACGAATTTTTGGATGAGTTCTTTGATCTCTGTTCCGCTTAACGCTCTTGGAACTCCAAAGACCTTTTCGAACATCTTTCCTGGAATTTTAACTTTGATTGCAGAGGGAGCTACTGGAGTTTCGGAAACAAAACTGAAGGTTTGTCTTCCTGGATGATTGATCTGCATCCAGATCTTGGAGCCTCCTGACTTTGCGATCTCGG
This sequence comes from Leptospira semungkisensis, assembly GCF_004770055.1. Classification (NCBI taxonomy): domain Bacteria; kingdom Pseudomonadati; phylum Spirochaetota; class Leptospiria; order Leptospirales; family Leptospiraceae; genus Leptospira; species Leptospira semungkisensis. The sequence continues at coordinate 104,687 of NZ_RQEP01000005.1, forward strand.
CCCATTTTTTCAATCCGCTTAGATCCATTCCTTTTCTCAGAATCACATTGCCAGGACCTGTGAGCCCATTCGGATCCACCATTACGTTTCCGGTAATCAGCAATCCAGCACCGCTTTTTGCCCAACGAGAATAGAGATTAAAGATCTTTTCTCCTGGAAGAAATTTCCCATTCGAAAGTCCTTCTTCCATTGATGCCTTTGCGATTCGATTCAAAAGAACCGTACCGTTCGGAAGCCTAAGCGGCTCTACCAACGGATTTTTCTCTAATACTGATACCATTTCACTTACCTCTCCCTACGGAAATCTCCTACCAATCGGTATTTATTTAGACGATCCGATCAATTGAAAATTCCTACCAGTTGGTATTTATTTTTAGACTGGAGTCAGAATTCATTTGACTCATGCGCCCGAAGTGGAGGAAATAGAGGCCTAATGAAATTGGCAAAATCCAAGCCTGGCTGGAAGAAAATGCCGGAAGAGATCCGCAAAACCTCGATCCTGCAGGCGGCGATGCGTTGTTTCTTTAGCAAAGGCTTCGAACGCACCTCGGTTCAGGATATTGCAGAAGCTGCAGGACTCACGAAAGGTGGGATCTATTTCCATTTCGAGAGCAAAGAAGAGATCCGGGACACTCTCATTCGAAATTTCCTATCCTGGGAAAGATTCGGCTTCGAGGATCCGGAGGTGGCCGCCCTTCCCCCACATCTAAGATTGGTGGAATATTTAGAGAGATTGGCAAAACGACTGGCCATAGATGGAAATTGCAGTCCTCGCTTGTTTGCAGAAGCCACCGCCTGCGGAGCAATGGAACCCGAAATATTAGAATTTTATAATTCTTTAGAGCGCCTATTTGCAAAGACCATACAAGAAGCCCAGAAAAACGGAAAGATCCATGAGACACTATCTCCTGAGCTATTGGCACGCACACTTCTGGCTTTATTTGACGGATTGCAGATACAATCGGACATTTCCAGTGAAAGAGATTTGCAAAGCAAAGGAAGAGAAGTGTTGAAATCCTTCTTTAAGACCTTGCTATTTATTCCTTCGGATGATTGCCAGATCTAAGCCAAGAATCAATCTGATAGATTCCAGTTCAGAGCCGGATCGGAAGATAAAGCATCAAAAGCAAAAACAACAAGGAAAGTAAGATCGCCATAAATGGGCGAAACATCCTGTAGAATTTCCAGATCCGAAGTTTGATTTTTTTTCCGTTCTGCATCGTTATCTAATTGGATAACAACGAGCTCGCTTGCGGATTTCAAAATGAGGAAATTTTTTTCTTAGCCCTTAAGTTGGTGAACCAAAGTATAAATCTCATTCTTTGTTTTTATGTCTTTTTTTGATCCAAAGTCCGTACAGAATTCCCACGCATAATCCCGAAACGATGACTAAGATGAGTATTGGATCTATGCTTTCTCTCATAAGGACCTTAAGGCTCTAATTTATAATCCGGTTCCAAAATTCTAGGACAAAAACGAAAGATAGTCCCTAGATAATGCCTAGCCAAAGAATGGAACATCCACTCGCCCGCATTCTTTTTCACATCGTTAGAATTCATGCTCGTGAATCCTTTTCTTAAGAAGAAAGAATCCAAGCTCCAATCTTCTTCTCCTGGGATTACTTGTACTTTGAGCATTGCGTAGAAGGAACCGCTATCAGGATCGAATCGGAAAGCAAGAGATCTTCCCCCTAACGGATTTCGGATCGTGAATGTAGCCCATCTCGCCTTAGGGCCTGATCCTTCTGACTTGATATCGTATAACTCGTACTGCAATTCCTTCTCGTCTCCGAAGAATTCGTGAAAGGCAGAACGAAACGCATCCGAAAATTCTAGTTTTGTAGGAAGGGAAGAATCTTCCGAAGGATCCATAGACTAATTCTCGAAGGAACATCCCTCCGAGCAAGAGTTTTAGAAAAAGCCTGTCCGATCTTAAGCTCGACAAATCTTAAAAAAAGAGAAGAAGGAAAGATTGCAGTTCTAGTCAAATTGGCCGAAATTAAGAATATGGACCGAAAAGAATTCTCTAACTCTAAGAAGAAATTTCTCTTCGGAACTCTTTGCGCTATATACTTTCTTTCTTTCTATAGAAGTGATGCAGTGGATCTTTCCGGAATTTATAAGGAAGTCTTAGTGCAAGATTTCGAAACGGATCCATTCGGAGAGGAGAATGTAAAATCAAAGCTCGGCCCCGATTTTACTCCGGAAGTCCGTATCTCCAGTGTATTCAGAACTCCCGAAAGAGAATCTGAAAAATCCCTTTATGTAGAAGTAAGCGCGGAGAAGAATCAATCCTTCCAGATTCTATTCAAGAAACCTTGGTCCTCTCAAGAGTTCGTAAAGGAATTCAAGTTTCATCTCTATGCGAACGAAGGTGGAGGATCTCTTTTTATTTTGGTTCGAGATTCGAGTCTGGAGATCAAAAAACTCCTTCTTACTCATTTCAATTTTACCGGATGGAAAACATTGAAAGTGGATATCACTCGAAAAGTAAGGCAAGACGACCTGGTCACTCATAAGAGTTCGGAGTTGGTATTCTTAGGATTCTTGTATGAGGCTCCATTCGAGAGAAAGAGAGGAACAAGAGAAGTCTTTGTGATAGACGATATTCTCGCTAAAGTCCGACCCAAATATATGATCTTTCCGGGTGAAAAGACTTTAGTAAAATAGAATTTCCTAATATAGATCCACAATACCCAGATCCTTCCGGATCGGATAAGAGTTTCTTCTTTTTTCGAAATATTCCCAGTCATTCTTCTTCCAAGAGGCTCTGAGAAGGGAATCTTCTTCTTTTAAGAAGTTCTCTGTTTTTATCGCGGGGTCTTTCGCTAAGAATTTTTCCAAAGGAGGAAGGGGCCCATCTTTGTATAGAATGCAAAGCTTCTCCGCTAATCTATATGTTCCGAGGAGCCTGCCTAGTTGGCTATATCCTGCGATATGCGGAGTAAAAATAGAATGAGCGAGATCGCTCATCTGGACGGCCAGATCATTCTTAGGAGGCTCTGGGCGAAACACATCCAGCACCTTGGATAAATCATTTCGATCCAGGATCTTATGGAACGCTTCCTCAGTCCAAATCTCTCCCCTACTCGTGTTCAGCACCAATGTCCCGGGACGAAGAGAAGATGCCATCTCTTGCGTAAGTAGATCCAGCGTAGGATAAGGCCCGTCTGAAGTAAGAGGAATATGAAAACTTACGATGGGGAATTCTAAGATCTCTTTTAAGGGCAGAGATTTTTCCTTATGATAAGGATCATTGTATTGAAAGGCGATCCCTTTCGCTTCTAGGATCTTTCCGAAAGCTTGGCCCGTATTTCCATAACCGATGATGCCGACCTTCTTTTGCTTCAATTCTTCTTCCGAAAAGAAATGAAGAAGAGCAACCCAGCAGTATTCAGCGACAGAGCCTGCGTTGCAGCCGGGAGAATTCAAAAAGATCCGAGATTCTTGTTTTAAATCCGAAAAATTCACATGATCGGTCCCGGAACTCACAGTAGCAAAAACCTTCACACTCGGAAATTTTACACAAGTTTCTCTATCTATCTTTAATCGAGTGTTCGCAATCAGGATCTCTGGCTTCTCCTTTTCCACAGACTCCGGATGCCTTACTGGATATGATCTTATTTCCAGATTACGAAAATAAGAAAAGATCTCTGAGGCTCCGGTGGTTCCTTCCGGATAATATAGAATGGGAAGAGGCATGTGATACTTCTTTCATGTCCGGTGGAAGGCGCCATTTATTTTTACTTTAAAAACATCTTGCCATCTCGCGCCTAGAAGATAGTTTCAACGCTTCTTATCGGTAAAGAGTGAAGATGTTAGAACGTTTAAAAGAAATACCCCTGAAAGTTTGGCTTTTTTCCCTAGGTTTCCTTTTTTTCCTAGTACTCGTTATTTTCCTGCTTTGGGAACCAGGTTCCACTGGCAAAGAATTCGGATTCGATGGCTCCGACGCTGACGGTTATACAGTAACCCAAAATGAAGCCGGAGAATGGGTCATCAATCCTGAGATAGTTTCCACCTCTCATGAATTGTACAAAGACGGCGAATGGCTCACGTATGATGAGATTCTAAAGAGTGCATCCAATGGAGAATTGGATTTGGTTTCTTCTCTTTGGGAATTGAGAAGAAAATGTCCTGCAGATTATAGTCCAGACCAATGCAATGAGATCGTAAAAGCTTTCATTCTAGAACATTATCCTGGTGCAGACGGAGAAAGATTGGTCGGTCTATTTAGAAAGTATCTTTCTTATGAGATCGTGCTGAGAGATTTCGAGCAACCCAGAGGCAAAACTCCCGAAGAGATCTACGATTTAGTAAAGAAGAAGAGAAGAGAGATCTTCTCCGACCAAGATGCAAAACTGATCTTCGGCTTAGAAGAATCAGAGAAAGAATTCCAGTTCGGATACAATCAATTCTTGAGCGAAACCAAAGGTCTTTCCGGAGATAAAAAACTCGCGAGATACGAAGAGTATCGCAAAGGAGTTTATGGAAATTATTATAATGCGATCAATAAGAGAGAGCCTAAGTTTACTAAGTATGAAACGGAACTCTTCTTTAAAGAATCTGATCTAGACAAACTTCCGCCAGCTCAGAAAGATCCTCAAGTCAGAGCGATCCGAGAGAAATATTTCGGAAAAGACGGAGCGGATCGCATAGAGAAGGTCTATAAAGAGATCGAATCTAGCAAGCAGAAGGAAAGCCAGACAGACCAAGAGGAACAGACTTGGCTCAAGGCTCATCCAACCGCTCGTCCAGAAGAAAGAGACAAGGCTTTAAAAGATATCCGTGTCAAGAATTTGGGCCAAGAAGAAGCGGACGCGTATGCTAGACGTAAAGCGTTGGAAGAAGACCAGAGACGCCTCCAAGGAAAATGATCCGATTTTCTAGAAATCCGATCCTTCCTCTCGCCTACTCGTTCGGGATTGCATTCGGGATCTTATTCGGAATGGAACCCTTCGAGTTCTTTCCTGCGGGAGGACTCGGAGCGGCCTGCGCATATCTTCTATTCTTGGAGCTAAGAAAATGGAGCACACGTTCTGTGATCTATTGGCTCCTTGTTCTCTCTCAGATCATCAATCTTGTGGTTTTCTTTTGGATTCCCTCTTCTATCACTGCGATCTCAGGAACAGGCTTGTTCGTATCCTGGATCATATTTCTGGTGTACGGACTCTTCTCCCATAGCAAATTGTTCTTATTCTTTTTTGGATGGAATATTAGCTTAAACGTATATTCTAAATATGAGAATTCTTCCAAGAGAAAGGAATTATTCGGATGGTTCCTGTTTCCGATCTGGGGAATATTCTCAGATCTTGTGACCCCTCAATTATTTCCATGGTTCTGGGGAAACTTAGGAGAAGGGAATCTTTCGTTCTCCCAGATCGCGTCTTTCGTAGGAGTTTACGGAGTTGGATTCTTTCTTCTCTTAGGAACCTCCAGCCTTGTTCTGTGGAAGAACTCATCCTTTAGAAAATTTGCATATTCCGGGATCTTGATCTTTGGGCTTGTTTGGACACTTGGAGGACTCAGGCTTTATTTGGCCCCGAATTACGAAGTACCGAACAGCACTCCTAAAGTAGAGAACGATGTTTTAAAACTTTCCGCAGTCCTATTGCAACCGAATACTTCCCCAGGAAAAAGAGAGCTGGCCGAAAATCCGGAGTTCGTAGGTCAGACGATCAGCACTTCCTTAGAATTAGGGCTTAGATCTTCTTTAGAAACTTCTCCTCCTCCTGATATTCTTTTTATTCCAGAGTCTGCAATCCCGTTCCACGGGACAATTCCAAGCGATCCTGCAAATCCTTCCGTTTATTCTTCTACATTTCACGGCGCGGTAATGTATCTAACGTATAAAACGGGTGCAGATGTTTTATTCAACGAATTGAATCAATTTCCAGAAGGATTGAAGAACCAGGTCACATTGCTCTCCTCAAACACAGGAGAATTTATTCGTTACGATAAGAGAAGATTATTGGCGTTCGGGGAATACATTCCTTTCGAAACAGCTCTTCCCTTCTTAAGAAAATTGTTCAAAGAAACTTCTTACTATGTGACTGGAGGAGATCCTAAACCTTTGCAAGGAGAGAGATTTCTGCAAAGACAAAGGTGGCCTTCTCCACCGACTGAAGAGGAAATTTCTCTTATCCAGAATCCGGAAAATTTTCATCCTATTTCTGCCGAAATGAGAAAAGAAGAAAAGGTGCAATATCAGATCCTTCCTCTAATCTGTTATGAGGCAATGTTTCCTGCGCTTGTGCATGATTCAGTCAAAAGCGCGTCTAACGATATGTATACCTTCTTAGCCAATCCAACGAACGACTCCTGGTTTTCTTCCAGAGTAGAAGCTTGGCAACATGGAGGAGCAGCTCGCTTCAGAGCGATCGAATACGGACTCAGTTTTGTAAGACCTGCTGTAACTGGAGTTTCTTTCGCGGTGGATGCATACGGAAGAAGTTTAAATCATCCTACTCAATATGGTGAGAAGGTTACAGATTCCTTCCTTCTTCCTGCGACTAAGTTGAAAGCAGGTGGGAATACATTTTTCGCCAAATGGGGAAATATACCCTTCTTTCTTTACTCGATTTTGATCGCCGCGTTATTCCCTCTTATGGGAAAACGGTTCTTGGCGGGAACGCCAGATTAAGATCCGAGAGGAACATGCTAGAACATACTTTCTGTCATCTCCCTGGGATTGACGTAATCGAAGAGGCAAAACTCTGGGAAAGAGGGATTTTGCATTGGAACGAATTCCGGGAGGAATTGAAAGAGAAAGTAAAATCACCCGAGGATATGTATTCTCGACTTCTCTTGGATTCCTTGGACTTCTCTCGTAAAGAAATCGGGAGAAAGAACTGGGACTATTTCTTCTTTGCTCTTCCTAACCAGCAAAAATGGAGACTTTTTCCGTATATTAGAGAAAGCTTATTGTATTTAGACATAGAGACTTCCGGGCTAGGAGACGGAGATTTTGTAACCGTGGTAGGCACCTACAACGGAAAGAATTTCCAAAGTTTTCTGAGAGGAAGGAATATGGATGATTTTCCGGAGAGCGTTTCTAATTCGAATGTGTTCGTAACGTACAACGGAGCCGCTTTCGATGTTCCCTTCTTAGAAAGAGAGTTTAGTCGTAAATTCAAGAATAGACATATAGATCTGATGTACGTCCTACGGAGTTTGGGTTTCAAGGGAGGACTCAAAGGTTGCGAAAAGGCTCTCGGGATCAAACGCGATTTACCGTATGAGATCAACGGAGCGGAAGCAGTTCGACTTTGGTGGCAGTACGTTCAGTATGACGACCAAGACGCTTTGGACCTTCTCTTAAAATACAATCGAGAAGATGTGATCAATCTAGAACTCTTGTTTATCAAAGCCTATAATCTGAAAATCAAAGAAACCCGATTCTTCGGCGAAGTGATTTCGGAGAGCTGAACGAAGGCGGCCCCCGCCCTCATCGGGTGGTGGAGGTGGGTCCTCAGTGGGAGAGGCTCGGTTTCCCTATATCAGAAAAGTCCTTCTTTCGCAAACTCAAAATTTAAGCGAAAATCACGTGGGAACTATTCCCTGCTCCCAATCCATCTATAAGTCTCATAGGGAGGCTCAGTTTCCAAAATTTCTACCCAGCCTTTATCTATGAATTTTCGAACCATAGAATGAAGAATCGCCATCGCAGTATTATAATATCCTGAATTAGCGACCTTCTCTCCCATAGCCTCCAGAGTTAAGGCGGATAGATCGTATTCCTTTTCCTTTAATCTACGTATGATCCCACGCTCTAGGATCTGCAATGTTTTATGAAGAAGTTTGATCGCTTTCTGAGGAGATTCCGGCTCGGGACCATGAGCTGGCAACAGTCTTCGGATACTCATCTTAGCGATTCTTTCTAAGGAATGATAATAATCCTCTAAGTTCCCGTCTACCTCGGCATAAATAGAAGATATATTTTGTAGGACCAAATCACCTGTGAAGAATATATTCTCTTCCAAGATATAGGGAGTTAGATGCCAAAGATTATGACCGGGAGTATGCAAGAAACCGATATCCCTTCCTCCTGCATGGATCACGTCCCCTTCTACCAATTCTATATCGAAACGCAAATCAGGTTGGATGCGAGATCCTCTACTTAATGTATTCTTTAAGTTAAGATTTCCTTCTTCTATCCTTGTTAATTCTTTCTTTCTGGCTTCGGGATTTCTATGCCCCTTATACACCAAACGACGAGAAGCTCGATTGAACATTTCGATATGCTCCAGATAGTTACCTATGCCGGAAGCCATTCCCTTCATCGCATATAGTTTTGCGTCCGTATAATAACGGATCGTAAGCACTGCACTCAAATGATCCAAATGATTGTGAGTGTAAAAGATATGTTTGATCTTACTCAAGCTCAGATCGACTTTTCTAAGAGCCCTTTGGAGCATTCCTAGATTTGCCAGATAACCCGAATCGATCAGAGTAGGTTCTCCATCGGGAAGAATATAAATATTATTCGGTGCGTAAAACGGCTGAGGGATTTCGGTCTTAAAGATTCCGTCTCCTATATCGACTACGTCGGGGATGGAGTCGTAATGATGAATTTTCAAGATAGGCCTCGCTTGCAAAATTCTCCGGGTATCTCCCGGGCGCCTTGTCTTCTAGGAAAACAGGCGAGTCCTTTCCAGGCAAGCTTCTAAATTTCCACCTGCAATTTGGGATACGAAGTAATTCCTTCGACATAATCCGGTTCAGACAATTGCATACGGTTCCCAAAATCTAAAAAGAATGGGAATAAACGACGGATCTCATTCTATAAAACGCTAAGATCTTTTGAGAGTTTGGTGGCGAATGGGAACCTTTTGGAAAGGATCCGGTCCAATCCTTTGCGCCTGCGAGTTTTATCTCCGGGTGATTTCATTCTTGACCCTCACTTTCCGAAGATAGATAGTAGAATTATGGCATCTAAGAAGATGGTTTTTTCCAAATTATTGCCAGTCGCGACAGCGGCTTTGATCGCAAGTGCGTTCCTTATTTCCTGCAATAATAATAATATCAACAAAGTGGACCTGACCGCGACCGGCGCTGACGGAACCCAGTTCAATATTACCGGTGAGATCGATAAAACGAATACTTCGAATTGTGGGACCGCTTCTCCTTATTCAGGAAGCACTACTACAGGAACGACCACTACTACTACGACTACTTCCTCAGGAAGCACAAACAGTCTATTTACAGTAAACTCCCGTATGTATTTTACGACTGGGGCTTTTATCACTCTCAAGTTCCTTTATGATTCCACTCAGAACCAAGGATCTGTAGATTCACAACAAGGATTCTCCTTCTCCGGTCTTCCTTTGTTGAACGAACCTGCAGTTGTAGCAAACTTCGGAAAAATCTTTTGGGGAGGAAGTGGAGTTCCAGTCGATACCGGAAATTCAGGAACTCAGGCGCTTTCTTACTTAACGGTCACCTTAAACTTGGTAGGAAATAAGGTTACCAGCGGTTCTGCGGGACTCGCTTTGTCTCAGTGTTATACTACAGACTTTATCCACTGTACTTCTGCGACTTCTTCCAGTATGTGTTATACGCAAGACGGTATTAACTGTTATAACACAAATACCGCTTCGGGACCGACAGTAACGATCAAAGGCGATATTAACTGTACAAGTAATTCGATCCCTTCCGGATCCTCTTCGACTACTTCTCAATAAGAGTTAGTTAAAGGCCAAACAAAGAAAAAGCCGCAAGATTTTGCGGCTTTTTTTATTTTAAGAAGAAGTTAGAGTGAAACAATCAAACTTCTGTCAGCTTTCTGAATTGCTCTTGGACTAAATTGCCTTCGTTAGATTCCGGATAAGATTTCAGGAATCCGAGAAGCTCTTCCACATCTGCTACGAATTCTTCGTTTAAACTCTTACGAATATTATAACGATTTAATAGAGAGAGAATTACCAAATCATCCTGAGAATTTCTTTCGTCCTTTGCAAAGAGGGAATGAGCCAACTTCTTGTCGTTCTTATCCGCTATCGCAAGAAGTCTTAAGACAGGATAAGTATAAAGTCCATTCCTAAAATCCTTGAGAGGGATCTTTCCTGTTTGGTCTCCCGCTTGGAAATAATCGATCGCATCATCCTGCTTTTGAAAGAGGAATCCGAGTCTTATCCCGAACTCATGCAGTTTCTTTCGGGTCTTTTTCGGAACATCGGCCAATATCCCTGCACCTTCCGAAACCGCACCGAATAAAGATGCAGTCTTACCATACACAACTTTATTATAAATATCTAAAGTGATTTTAGGGTTCTTTTCCCATTGCATCTGAATGAGCTCACTGACGGAAAGATCCTTGATCACTGTAGTGAAAAGATCCATTAGATCGGGAGACCCGAGTCCGTTCAGGTGATCAATCCCGCAGGCGAGAAGATAATCTCCAGCAAGGATGGAGGTCTTATTTCCAAATTGAGAAGGAACGCTAGGCATTCCTCTTCTGGTTTGTGCCTCATCCACTACATCATCATGCAATAGGCTCGCAGAATGGATTAACTCTGCGATCGCCCCTACGTCTGCGTATTTTTCCCCTTTATAGCCCAAGATCCTGCATAAGCAATAGTGCAGGATCGGACGGATCCTTTTACCCCCGGACCGGATCGTATATTCTTTGATCTCGGCCAGGATCTTAAGGTCTTCGTCTATGATTTCTTTTAATTTCTTGTCGAACTTACGGACTAAGAGATCCTTCAATCCATTCCTTTTCACACGGTTTTCCTGTTTCGACAGTATTTAGAATGGAATTTCGGACTCAAGCAGGAAAGAGAGAAAAGGGACCCTTCTGGAAGGTGTAAAATCTCAAGGTTTCCACTTATTGTCCAAAGCGAGAAGATGCCTGGACAGAATCTTTTCCATGTCGCGATCTTCTTTTTTACGATAGATATGGATCAGATTTCGGAACATTCTTTTTAGAATGGTAAGACTGCTCGCATGAGTGAAGTATCTTTCATGAGCCTGGAAACCGTTTGCCTTCAAAAAACGGATGCAAGTGGACCTATCCAACATAACCCCACCATGATAGGAATCTATATAGGTTTGGAACTCGGAAGATTCGAAATGCAATAGAAAATGAAGAGGCATATTGACTCCATACAAAGGAAGCTGGAGTCTATGAGCCACTAAAAGATATATTACGGAAAGTGAGATCGGGATCCCCTTCTTACTTACAAAAACCTTATGGAGATAAGAGTTATTCGGATCCTCATATTGGTCGTGATTTCCTCCGAAGCCTTCTTCTTGAGAAAGAACTCTGGTCAGAAAATGCACCTTGACCTCATCAGAAGCAAGATCTTCGTTCAGATCCACTAGCTCCTCTACCCTCAATGCGATCCGATCCAAGTAGGTTCTAAACTCAAGATAAGAAAGATCCGGATCGATCACTGTAGAAAGTAGGAACACACCTTCTTCTAGATCATCATAATGATTCGGATGTCCCTTCTCCGCTAATAAGGAATAACGATAACTGATTCTTTCGGAATGAACTGCAGGACTTACGGAACGCGCAAAGACTCTTAAGGTAGGATCTTTTAATTCGTCTGCAACTTCTTGGATGCGAACTTGCCAAGGAATCATTCCCGCTATCTCTTTGATGATGCGAGACTTATCCTCTAACGAGGAAAATTCAAGTTGGTAGAATTTATCCTCTATCTTATCCGGAGGGAATGGAACAGTACCGAAAGAAGAATCGGAGGATTGCATATCAATAACCTCCGACTAAGAAAACGAAAGTCAATTCGGAACTGACTTGTAACTACAAAAAAAGGATGTGCGTTATAAACTTACTATGTCTTACTTTTTATAGAACAAGTTGCTCTAATTCTTCAAGAGCCTTTTTCTCTTGCTCTGCATTCGGAGGAGTTCCATGCCATCCAGGATTATTTTCCATGAATGAAACTCCTTTTCCAAGAACAGTTTCAAAAAGAATAATGGTTGGAGATCCTTTATGTGCGTTCGCTTTCTCAAAAGCAGAAAGGATTGCATCTACATCGTGACCATTTGCTTCGATCACATTCCAACCGAAGGCTGCAAACTTCTTATTTAATGGTTCCAGATTCATCACGTCTTTAGTGAATCCATCGATCTGGATACCATTCTTGTCCATGAATGCGACTAAATTATCCGTCTTGTAGTGAGCAGCAGATTGAGCAGCTTCCCAAGTCATTCCCTCTCCGCATTCTCCGTCAGAGATACAAGCATAGACCTTGTAATTCTTCTTTGCGAGTCTTGCGCCGAGAGCAATCCCAACTGAAACGGAAAGTCCCTGGCCCAAAGAACCGGATGAGCTTTCTATTCCCTTTAAATAACGAGTAGAAGGGTGACCTTGTAGTTTGGAGTTAATATTTCTGAAAGTAAGAAGCTCAGACTCAGGAAAAAATCCTGCTTGAGCCATAGCCGCATAACGCACAGCGCATACGTGACCATTGGAAAGAATCAATCTATCTCTATCTTCCCAATCCGGATCGGAGGGCTTGTGATTTAAGACCTTCTTATAAAGAACAGCGTAAATATCCGCGAGACCGAGAGGCCCACCAGGGTGTCCAGATTTAGCAGCAGTGACCATTTTGATCACATTCTTACGAATATTATTGGCGAATACTTTGATGTCCTTGGTGTCTTCCATGAGGGCGACGGCTCCGAATACTAATTGCTCGAACGGAACAGAAAGAGTCCCGAGAGATAAACGAGAGTGTATAATGGTAGAAAAATAAAGTGAAGCTTCCTATGGAACCTTTTTTTTCCCGCAAAGCCGGACCATCCCATGAGAAGCATTAAAATTAAAGTAAGAGCGGCAATGGCTCTATGTATATCGATGTATAGCCTTTCGACGTTCGGAATAACGCCGGACTGCTCGATTCCCTCACCCAAATATTTCAATGAGAGAAGATAAACTGCAGTAGCTAAATTAAAAAGGATGCCTCCTGAATTTAGAAATCGATGCAGACGATTGTTGCGGAATCGAAACCAGTAACCCGCATAGAAAAGAAGAATGGAGATCGTCATTCCCGTGTTGATCAAAAATAGAGGCATCTGTCCAAATAGCACGAAGAGCCAACTCGAGAAAATCCTTTTTAATCGATTGACCCGACAAAATAGAATCTAAAACTGTCTCTGAACGCTGCCTTAGCTCAATTGGTAGAGCAGCTGATTTGTAATCAGCCGGTTGTGGGTTCGATTCCTATAGGCAGCTCGTTCTCCTTTTTCGAATAAGATTGACCGACCACCCCAAGCAAAAATAATGGCTTTGAACAACGGGTAGGTACTCAAGCGGTCAACGAGGGCAGACTGTAAATCTGCTGGCCAAGCCTTCGAAGGTTCGAATCCTTCCCTGCCCAAGATTGTTCTCCTTCTTCACAATAAAATCCCCCGATCAAAGTAAATTTAAAAGATTCGAATAGAGTTATGCGTTTGCGACCCATAGGAAGCGATGTGAGACAGGATGTCGAACAAGCATAACGACGAGCCTACGCGAGCGAGGCAGGAGTGCCGAGCGATGGGGAGGCGAATCCTTCCCTGCCCAAGATTGTTCTCCTTACCTAAAACAAAATCCTAATATACTGAAAAATCCGGAAGGGTTCGAAGCTTTCGAGCGAGAAAGCTGAGGGCGGCCCCCACCCATCTCGGGATTGGGGGGAGTGGCCCGTGGGTTAGCAAGTTTTCCTCTATCACAAAAAACTCCAAGCCGCAAGCAGAAACTTAGCATGTGGGAACTGTTTTCTTTTCCAATTTGCAACGAGCTTTGAATGAATCTTTTGGGAACCTGTGTCGCAAGATACGATCCCATGGACACAAGAGTATTCCAATCAATGAAAATCAAAAAAGAGAACGTTACGCCTTATCTAATCTTTATTTTTCTAATCATCGGGTCGACGGGCATTTTAATGTTCTTTCATGTCCTTGATGAGTATACTACCGTCGTTCATGAATTTTTAGGCTTAAGCTTTGTTGTTTTCGCGATTTTTCATATTCGAATGAATTGGAGTAATATCAAAAATTATGCAAAGAAACGGCAGCTTCTTCTACCGAGCATAGTCATTCTTGTTCTTTCGATCGCATTTATTGTCGGCGGAAAACTGCATGGAAATCTTGAGCATGATATTTTGGAGAAAGTATTAAGAACGCCAGTATCAGATTCCTTTAAATTATTAAATGGAAACTATCAAGACGCAATAGAAATTCTAAAACAGAATCATATCGTCATAGATGATCCTTCTAAATCCTTAGAAGAAGTCAGCATTCAAAATAAAAAATCTCCTGAAGAAATTGTAGAACTGATTCTGAAGTGAGAGTGGACATGAATTTCAATATACAGAGCAAAACTTATAAACATTACGTTCTGAAAACTGCAATCGTAGTGATTGTGATGACTGCAGCTAGTTTCTGGATCGGCTGCAAAAAATCGGGAGCTCCGGAAGACCAGACGATCGCGATTATTAACGCTAACATATTTGATGGAGAAGAACTGATCCCAGATCATACTTTGATCATTAAAGGAGCTCGCATTGATTCTATCGGCAAAGATATTCCTGAAGGAGCTATCGTCGTAGATGCGAAAGGCGGCACATTAATGCCCGGTCTAATAGACTCTCATGTTCATACGGATATAGACGGCCTACGTGATGCGCTCTTGTTCGGGATTACTACTGAACTTGAAATGACAGGCCAATGGATGTTTTGGGAACGTTGGCAAATTGCAAATCGAAATGACATCGCAGATATGCGTTCTGCCGGTATGGGAATCACTCCGCCTGGGGGACATCCTACCCAATACATGAAGTTAAGCAGCAATTGGTTCTTGAAATTATTCTATCGCTACCCGTTCGTTTCCACTCCGGAAGAAGCAATCCGATTCGTAGATAAACAAGTAGAAGAAGGTTCCGACTTCATTAAGATCATCATAGAAGATGGAGAGACTGTCGGCACTCCGGGACTTCCGGTAATCGACGATGAAACATTAGTTGCTTCCGTGAATGAGGCTCATCGCAAGGGAAAGTTAGCAATCGCTCATGTTACTTCTATTGCAGGAGGAAGAAGGGCAATTTCTGCGGGAATAGATGGATTGGCGCATTTATTCTTTGATGAGAAACCGGACAAAGAATTGATCGCTTCCATTAAATCTTCGGGTGCTTTCATTGTTCCCACATTGACTACACTATCTACTGCGTTTGGAAACAGTCCTCGAACATTACTCGAAGACAAACGTGTTAGTTCTAAGCTTAGCAAAGAATGGTTAGAAGCTCTTTCCAAAAACATGAATGTTTATCCCAAAGGAAAATTAGAAGACTCCTTCGAAAGCGTAATGGCTCTTCATAATGCAGGTGTGGATATACTGGCGGGAAGTGATGTCTCCGAACCAATTGCGGATCTTGGAGGTTTGGCTCATGGCGCAAGTCTTCATCATGAGTTGCAATTATTAGTCGCTGCCGGATTTAAACCTATAGAGGCATTACGTGCTGCCACTTCTGTTCCTGCACGAAGATTTAGCTTAAACGATCGTGGTCGAATTTTTCCAGGAGCAAGAGCAGATCTGTTATTGATAGAAGGGAATCCCCTTCAAAATATTTCGGATACTTTGTCTATCGACAAAGTCTGGCGTGCAGGTGTGCAACAGTAAGAGTTAAACGCTCTCTCTTAATTCTTATTCCAGATCACGTAAGAAGGTTTCACGGAAACAACGTAATATTGATCTTTGCCCAACCGTATTTCGGCGTACGCACGATTTAGAACTTTACGATAGACGATATACTCCAAGCTCCAGGGTCCAGCTTCAGAATAAGGTCCCTTGGATGGTTTAGAAGGAGTTCCATCCGAATTCGTTTCTAGATTAGAAATATCTTTCCATTGCCATTTCACGGAAAGAGGAAGATATGCTGGGTCTGCAAATGCGAAACTAGTTTCTTCTTCCTCTTCTCCTACTATGGAAAGAAGTGTTTCTAAACTTCCTGGTGAGACTTCTTTGCAAAACTGAGGCTGAATGGAAGGAGTTCCAAAGAAAGGCCTTCGAATCACCTTGCATAAATATTTTGCGCGGTCTGGAACAATTAGATCCGCTTCCTTATCTCTCGCGTCCCAAAAAGGAAATTTCAAACGACTTTCTGTAGGAACTAATTTGGCAAGGATCTCTGCAGATTCGGAATCTTCTTCCGCATCATCATCCTTGTCGGATGATTTCAATCCAACTTGCTTTGTGAAGAATTCCTGCGCGTCTCTTCCTCCACCTTCCAACGCGTATGCAAAGACTGGATCAGGATTCTCTCTCATTAATATCTTGATAGAAGGAAGATAATCCGAAAGCCAATCGCCTGAACCTGATTGGCATATTTTCTTCATCAAGATTTCGGATTCATCTCCTGAATAGAAAGAGTCTCCTATATAAGTGCAGGCTTCCTTCTTTCTATCCATGAGAAGAAGGTTCTTTGCGGTTTCCCATTTTGCTCGCTTAGCAGAAGAGTAATTCCCGCTCATCAAAAAGTATCGAGTACTAGATTCGAATTTTCCCTTATGGCGTAGAAACTTAGCGTATAAAAATAGAATGTCCGACTTTGAATCATTACTCAGATCCTTAAATCTACCGGACAAAAAAATCCTTCGATAGGGAGTTCCTTTTCCAGATTGAATAGAAGATCCAACCCAGAGAGGAAGTGCACCGTCTTTAGCAAGCAATTCCTTTTCAAAAAGATAAAAGAAGATATGATCCCAACCTTCATAATCTCGATTCTTCATCTTTAAAGAATAGCAGAAACGGATGAGAGGAAAGTTTTCCTTTTTAGAAAGAATTCGATATGGTTCGGGAGGAACAGGTTGGACCAACTCTCCTGTATCCGGATTTATTGTGGGTTCCGGTGGAATCCAGGCGGAAGTTTCTTTAGAACAAGCATTCAAGATTCCTAATAAAGAAAAAGCGCTAACCCCTAATCCGTCGGCAAGATTTTTAACTAAGGGAGACCATTCACCTTTTTTGTTTTTGAGAGTTCCTGCCCTGATCTGATACTGTAGAGCAGGGACATACTTATTGAATTTCTCATATAAAAAATAAAGGCGAGAAGAAGCAGTCTTTCTCACATCTGCAACTGGAGCAGTCTTAACAACTTCTTCGTATAAAGGAATGGCAAAGATGGGAGCTTCCTTTTCGAGCTCGTATGCTTCTTCATAAGAAACTGCTCCGAGTTTTGAGAACCCGAATACGAACAGAAGGGCCAAGACTCCTGCTCGTCTCTTAGAATACATTCTTCAGAAGCTCCTGCTTCGCGTCCGATTTATGAGTGAGAGGGCAAACCTCAGTCGGCACATGAGAAGGATGGAACATTTCATTTTCTTTTTTAGGACAATCCGGCCCTGGAAGCTTTCCTGATTCAGGACAGATCGCGAGGGTCACCGCTCTTTGGGAGTACTGGTATTTTCTTCTTTCGTCTTTGTCTCCCGCTTCTGCGGAATCGAATAGTTTAGCAATTGTTCCCCAAAGAGGAGCCGCCACTGTTCCGCCTAACGCAGACGTTCCCATTCCGAAACTAGGAGAATCATATCCTAACCAAACTGCCATGGAGATCCCAGGTCGAACTCCTACGAACCAAGCATCCCTGTGATCGTTCGTAGTCCCCGTCTTTCCGGCAACTTCGCCCCTATATCCTGTGTTACGAACTCCTGCATGATTCGCACTTCCGTGCAATAGATCTATCATGATCTCTGCAGTCGGAGGAGAGAGGACCTTGCGCGTTCCCGGCCATTTCAGATTGAACTCGTCCTGATCTTTTCTCTGAAATACAACATTCCCCGCTCTATCTACTACCTTTTCTATCAGATGAGGACGAACCACATTCCCATCATTTGCAAAAGCAGAATAAGCAGAGGCCATCTCTAAAGGAGAAAGTTCCAAAGAGCCCAAGGCCAAGGAAAGGTCTCTTCTGAATCTAGTCTTTAATACTTTATCTTCCGGAAAGAAGAACCTCTGAAACGCATCCGAGATTTCGCCTAACCCTAGTTTTTCGGCGATCTGCACGGCGGCAGTATTTTTGGATTTTGCGAGAGCTACTCTAAGAGAAATATCTCCATCATATTGATTTCCGATATTCTCCGGCATCCAGTTCGAGACAGCATTCCTATAAATCAAAGGCGCATCCAAAATATGGGTCGCAGGAGTCGCAATCCCGGAATCGATCGCTTCCGAATATAAGATAGGCTTAATAGTCGAACCTGTTTGGCGATACATCCCGGTGGCTCGAGAGAATTGATTGTCCGCCTTAAACTCGGTTCCTCCATGAAGAAGAAGTATATCTCCCGATTGAGGATCCACTGCCACTACAGCCGCCTGCAAACCACTATCTCCCGTAGTCGCAAACCGATCCGTATCTATGAATAATTCCAAGGCCGGAGAAACATCTGACATCAAATTTCGAAACGGGTTCACATCGGCGTTCTTTCCGATATCGGTCAGCCTATTTCGTCTAACTTGTCCGCTGCGTAGAAGATTTTCCACATGAGACTTGACCACTCTTTGCAATTCCGCCTGAACCGGCTGAGAGATAGTGGTATAAACGGAAAATCCTCCGCTCTCATAGATATTCGAATCAGGATACAAAGTTTGCAGAAATTTTCTTACATGTTCCGTTACGTAAGGAGAATCGTCTTTGCGATTTCCATAGACTGTTTCTCCAGGCGAACGAGTATTAAAGGCTTGGTAGATCTCCATCATGGATGGACGAAGATCTTCTTTTAAAGCGCCGTCATTCTCTAAAGACTTTAAGATGGCTTCTACTCTTCCGAGAGAAAGGTCAGGATTTTTCAAAGGAGAATATCTATTGGGAGCGGATGCCAAGGAAGCCAACACGATCATCTCTGAAATACTCAGATCCTTTGGCTTCTTTCCGAAATAAAATTCAGAAGCACTCGCAAAGCCAAAAGCGCCATGACCCAAATATACATTATTCATGTAATGAAGAAGGATCTTTTCTTTATCTAGAGCGGACTCAAGCGCATAAGCAAGCTGAGCCTCTTTCCATTTTCTGCCGAGACTCTTTTCTCGGTCGTTCATCATGATCCGCGCCAACTGCTGCGTAATCGTAGAGGCGCCTTGTTTAAAACGAAAACTTACTATGTTTACGAAGAATGCTCTTAGAACGGAAGAATAATGGATCCCTCCATGCGAGAAGAAACTTCTATCTTCCACTAGAAGGACCATCTTTCTCAAATTCTCAGGATACGCGTCCCATTCCAAGTTGCTCGTTTTCTTTCCGAAGATCTCTGAGACTTTCTTGCTGTCCCTATCATATATAACAGTGGGTTGATGAATATAAAAAATACTTAATAGACTCTCGACCTCTCCTTCTCTCTGAATGACACCAAGCCAGAAAAAAATAAGGAAGACTAACGCAAGAGGAAGCGGAAGGACCCAAAACCAAAAATTCATTTTGATCTTAGGAAGTTTGAACTTTTTACTTCTATCTAATAATCTTTCTGCGAGAGTCTTTACGGGTCGATGGAATGCTGTAGGACCTTCGGTAGCAGTTCTGATCTTTTGGAACCAAGGACGTTCTTCGGAACCTTGAGACCAACCCTTCTTCCAATCTTCGAATTTAGTACAAAGAGTCTCTAAGAGACCCGGGCTCGAAACCTTCTTCTCTTCTTTAGGAAGTGGAGCTGGAGAAGGTGTATAAGAAACCGGAGGCTTTGGAGGAGTTAAGACAGGAATCTCGGATTGCCGATTCGGTCTGTCCGTTTCCGGCTCCGGAATTGGAGACATGTATTTGACTAGGGCTTTGTTCCCGCAGCGATAACAGGTCAACTTGAAGACTGTCCCGGTAGGAACTCCTTCAGGCAGCCTGGAAATCGTTCCACAAGAAAGGCATTCGAACTTGGTTTCAGTAAGAGTGCGGACCTTAGTCTCCAACATCACTATTAATGTCGGAGGATCCGATTTCTCCTACAAGCACGAAAGTGTTAAGGCACAGGTTTTCTTTCTGTAATCACAAGGAAATCTGCGAGTCCCCAATCGGCATCCATGAAGGATTTGCCCTCTTCTGTTGGGAAAATGCTGAGTACCAAAACTTTTAGACCCATTTGTCTGAGTCGATATGTAAGCCCAAGCCCTCTGTCCGAATGAAATCTTCCGTTGACCTGTACTATTTTTCGTTTTAATAAATAATAAGATTCAGTAATCGAGTCTGCCATGCTTGCATCCCAAACATGCTGGGCATCTATAAATTTTTGCTTATCATGACCGGAACCGTGCTCTCCCAGAACGGATGCAACTGCCTCTTCGTATTCATTTTGTCTATGTAGATTATATAAGTACCTGGGTGGAAGAAAAGGAGAGCGGATCTTATATAAGGCATCCAAACCTTGGCTCGATACCAGGTTTACATATTTTCGAGGTGAGTTAGAAGCAAGTATAGGAATAGATTTTTCTTTAGCATAAGAAACCAAAGGATGATAATCACTAACGTAATTAGGCCAAAACTTTCCGGAACTTAAAAAACCTTTTTCGGTGATCTCCCCTCTTGCATACTCGTCCAAGGATCTTTGCTGATCCCTTTCTAACATTTCCAGCGAAAGTATCAAAGGAAATTTAAGAGATAAATTTTTTAACGCCTCCAATTTCCAAGAATGACCTATCTTATCGTTATGCTCCTCTCCAAAGATGATTACATCTGCATCCTTTGCTTTTTCTTCAATCTCCGACCAAGAAACCTTGGATTTGGTCTTCGTATCATAGATCTCGGGAGAAGGAGACGTAACCGATTCTGCGAACAGAGAGATTGGTAGAAAGATTAGAATTCCAAAATACTTATAAAAAGACATTTTTCCAGATTAAGGAAAAAGAATAAAAAGAAAAGAATTTAATCAGACCAAAAATCCGAGGAAAGACTGGACAAAAGTCAATAAATTTCCATATTTCTAATTTACCGGCTGGAACCGTATGTCTCAAAATCATAATACAACGAAATTGGAAACTGTTCAAATTACCACTGCGCATGGGACCATGCAAGCATTCGTGGCTTATCCGGACTCTTCTCCTTCTCCATGTATTTTAGTTCTGCAAGAAGCTTTCGGAGTCAACGATCATATTAAGGATGTAGCGATCCGATTCTCCAAACAAGGTTACGTAGCTATAGCTCCTGAACTTTTTTATAGGACTGCTCCTCCCGGTTTTGTAGGATCTTATGATGATTTTCTATCTCTTCAGCCTCATTTTAGCCAACTCACTCCGGAGAATATAGGCTCTGATCTTAAATCAGTGCTGGAATGGCTGCATTCGAATCCGAATGTAGAATCTGATCGGATCGCAAGTATAGGATATTGTCTGGGAGGAAGAGCTTCCTTTCTAGCAAATGCGATGTTCTCCTTGAAGGCCGCCGTTTCGTATTACGGAACCAGGATCATCCAAAGTACCGACTACTCTTCTTTGCAAAGAGCACCCTTATTATTAGTTTGGGCAGGAAAAGACAAAGGAAGTAAACCGGATCAGATCCGAACAGTATCGGATTCCTTAAGAGCAGCCGATAAAAATTTTACGGAGCTCGTTTTCTCAGAAGCAGAACATGGCTTCTTTTGCGATGCCAGAGGAGCCTATCACAAATCTTCCGCAGACCAAGCCTGGGCAATGACATTAGCTTTTTTGAAAGAATATGTATAAGAAAGAAAAAGTCGCGGCCCTATCTCAGAAGCTCGCGACTTTGTGATTGCAAGAAAATCTATATTACTACTTTAGATTTTTCTCAATTTCATCCATGACTTCTTTGCTATCCGGTTCCGTTCCGGATCTATAGCGAGCCACTATCTTTCCAGCGGGAGAGATCAAAAATTTTTCGAAATTCCATTTGATATCGCCGGTTTCTGGAGCACTTGCAGTCAGATACGTATACAAAGGAGCTTGGTCATCTCCTTTCACGGAGATCTTAGACATCATGTCGAAGGTTGCTCCCTTTTTCACTCTGCAGAATTGTTCTATCTCTTCGTTAGAGCCTGGCTCTTGAAATAGAAAATTATTCGCAGGAAAGCCAACGATTTGAAAGCCTTTGTCCTTATACTTGCGATATACTTTTTCCAAATTTTCATATTGGTACGTGTATCCGCATTTAGAGGCAACATTCACGATCAGAAGAGTCTTGCCTTTGTATTTGGACATAGACACATCCTTACCCTTGATATCTTTCACAGTGAAATCATAGACTCCTTTCGGCTGAGAAAAGACCATAGAGAGAGGAAGTAATAAAAGAAGAAGAGAAACTGAAAGAGATTTGAGAACCATAGATTGAATCATACGCAAAACCCGGAAACAGGTCTACCTGTTTCCGGGGGATCTACTATGGAATAGATCCGTTTTTTGATTTGAATCGCAGATCTTTTCGTTTTATTGCAAAACGAATTCCTTGGATATTCCTGTGAACTTGGCATACGTCCAGAAGAATACCCAGAACTGTTTCGCCAAACCGTTGTATACGACCCTGTATGTTCCTGGTTGTTGGTTACGGATCAACCAAGTGATCGTAACTTCAGAAGTTGCAGATAGATCTCCTCCGGTTCTTACCCAGTCGTAAGCTGTATAAGGATTATTATCCGTAGCGATAGTAGTCCAAGAACTTCCATTCTTCTTTTGGATCTCAAGATACGTATAATTGTTCGGATCATAGTAAGAAGAAAGTGATCCGTCTAGTTTCTTATCTTGCACGACTCTAGGATGAGAACCTTGGAATCTAACGGAAACAGTATCCTTGGTCTTGCTATAGGAAGCATTTGCATCCGTAAGAACAGTACCAAAATTTCCTCCATCGTTCACGATCCCATTTTGAGAAAGCCAGGTTTGAATAAACTGTTGGTTAGAAAGATCCGGCGGTGTAGGTCCCGCGTTCGTAGTTCTTCCTGCAACGATATCTCCTGCAATTCGATCAAACTCTTGGATCAATGCTGCGTTCGACCAAGGACCGTAAGCAGTAAAGCCTCCTTCAAAGTTTTGAGCGGAATATTCTTCTCTCGTTGCCAAATATTGTGCATAAGCGTTTGCCATACCGGCAATCACTACGTTGGAATATCCTCCTGTAGCAAGAGTCGCTCCCACTTTTGCTCTCAATCTTCTGCTAGCCATAGTGGTTAACTCGAATGGGAAGGTTAAGATCGCTGCATTTCCGATCGTAAGTACTTGCAATGGAAGAACCACAGGCACGAAAGGAACCTGAGGATTTGGGAACCAGAAGCTATCCACTTCTCCTACAGGAAGAAGAGTGAATTTTTCCTTATCACAACCTTCATACTTGGAAGAGTTTAGTGCGATCTGAGCTAAAGGCCAGAGGTATCCTAAGATCTGCGCAGCGCCGCTTGCATTGGTAAGGCTATAATTTTGTTTTACCCAGACTCCGTCCTGAAGTACGAAATTATTTCGGATGTCTCCTTCTTTCGCAAAATCGACAGGAGCTCCTTCTTCGTCACCTGCAAGAAATCCACCACCGATCGTAGCGACGCAAGTTGTGTTCCCGCTATTTGTATCCCAAGGCATGGAATAAGAACCGATATAGCCTTGGTCCACAGCAATCTTATTATTCCAAACCACATGAGAATGTCTATAACCGATGCTTCCAGTTAATACAGTAGAAGCAGAATCATAGATCTCTAATGCTTTATTTCCTTGTTTCGTTCCATGAACGATAGGATTTTCCAAAGGATCTAAACTAGGATCCAGATCATTTGGTCTAAGAAACGCTTTGGTGATATCTGTAGGATTAGGTTGGTTCGGGCTCACATCTCCAACTGCTGTCTGAGGAAAAGCAGCGATAAAACCGTTGCCCTTAGTGGTTTCCACCAAATAGGAAGCGTATCCCTTGTTATCTCCGTGAGCACGACGGTTTGTGATTCCGAGAGAAGTTCCATGAACACCGAACCAGTTGATCAAACCGATCGGGCTTCCGTCAGTTCCTTCGAAGCGGATCAAACTAACTGTTTCGTCCGTATTCTTTGCGAAACTGTCTTTATCAATATTCCAGTTATATGCTGCGCTCGATCTGTTATTGGTCGCGCCAGACAAGGTACCTGTAGCGAATTTGATCCTTGCCTGCTTTCTTGCATTGTATGCGGCTTCGATCGCACTGGCAGTACCGTTCACTACGATATTATAGTGAACCTTATCGAAACCGATCACACCATTGAATAAGTTGAACAAGGTATACCAAGAAATATTAGAAGGAGCAGAGTGATCGTGAGTTGCAAAGATCACAACGTTGTCATTATTGAACGCGGAACCGTATCCGTCGGCTTGGAGTTTCTTAACTACTCCGATCTTAACGCTCTGGTACATGTGGAGCATATCATTGGTTACGATGGCCACCCTCGAGCCTCCGGGGCGTTCTACCACGAATGCTCTGGAAAAAAGCCTCATGGCCAATCCGGACATTTCATCTCCCGGGCTATTATATCCAGTACTAGACTGAACAAAAGGACCTGTAATATCTGTCTTCGCTGCTCCGACTAAAAACACATCCGTTGGTGTGGAAGTCGGCAATGTTGCAAGACTGGTCAATGTAGAGCCTTGATTAGAGGCCGAGTTTGAAGACGAGTTAACAAGAGCGAGTAAGTTATCACTCTCCGATTTTTCCGACGATTTATCGGAACATCCTATGAAGACGAGGATCATGGCGAAGGCACACGCGAGATTCCAGTTCAACTTTTTCATATTCTCCCTACCACCTACGGGTTGTAGGCAACTGGCTTATCCGAATTTCAAAGAAGGTCAAACAATTTTTGAAAAACGCAATCTAATGCGATGTCGTTCGAAATAAACATTACAACTTTTGAATTTATTTAAAACAACTTTGAAGAAAGGAAAGAGTGATTTTATAATCGGAATATAAGTGAAAGATTCTTTTGTGTAAGTATTGTAGAACAAGCATCTACAAAAAGACCGCAGCATCTTATAAGATAGGCCCTGCGGTCATTTCAAATGAAAGAGTAGTATTGATCTTATTTTTTAGCGATAAACCAATCGAAACTGAAGCTCGCAACATTCGCTTGTGTCTCGTCAAACAATTCAACACCTACAGTAAGTCCTGCTCTTCCTTTCTTATCTAGTTGAGCAAGGAATGAAGACCACTCTTCTTCGTTGATAATTCCTTTAGAGATCACTCTTCCTTGTGCGGGCTTCTTGTATTTTACTTCCGATTTACGAACAACAGGAATGATCTCATAAGGCAAGGATGCAATGCGAGAGAGAAGAAACTCTCCTCCACTTCCCTCGGCCAATGCGAATAACGCAGCTGCATGTCCTGAGCCGACATGATTTTTATAAATAGGTTTATCTTCCATCACTAGAAGAGCATCTTCTCCGGTTTTAGGTCTGGAGAGTTGAATGTGCACATTGAAAGGAATAGATAGAACGTCGAATTTCTCTGTCATATCTCCAAGATGCGAAATCAAACCGTTTTACATCAAATGAAAAAGAAAGAAGGATCTGTAATTATTCAATCATTCGTTTGAGAAGCGAACTTTCGGACAGCGGAGTTTTTAGAGAAAGAGTCCTTTTAGGAACTTTCAGATTTTGTTTTTCTGTTTGTTAAGGACCAAGAAAAGAAAAAGCCTCGGAAGAGTTCCCTTCCGAGGCATGTAAATAAGGTGCTATCAGTTACTAAGCCTTGTATCTTTCTATCAACATGGAACCGGCAATTCCTCCGTGAGCACAAGCTGTGATCAGTATCTTGTTTGCACTAGGATCTTCTTGTAGATCCATTACAGCATTGTTGACCAAACGAACTCCTGTGGCTCCAAACGGATGTCCGATCGCAATAGATCCTCCGTTAGGATTGATCTTTTTCTCATCGAACATCTTCTCCCAATCCCAACCGGTATCCGTTTTCAATTGCTCCATCGCAGCAACAGCAGTTGCTCCGTATGCCTCATGGATCTCTACATAATCCATATCTTGGATCTTAAGATTTAGATCTTCTAACAATCCTTCGGTAGCGACTGCTTGTCCGAGTCCCATTAAATTCGGATGCACTCCTTTCATTCTCCATCCGGAAAGAACTCCTTCTATTTTCAGACCGAGTGCCTTTGCCTTTTCTACAGTGGTTATGATTACTCCTGCAGCACCATCAGAACGAGGACTTGCGTTAAAGATAGAAACAGTTGGTCCGTGCGATCTAGTTATATCCTTTCCATACTTCTTCAGAAAGTCCTCGAATTTGCTTTGAGGATTATCGAATAGAAGCATTGCTCGACTCATTCGGCTTGGATTTTCTACGAGGCCTTTGCGCAGTATCACTGCCTCATCAATTTTCAGATCATTTCCTTCCTCATCCTTCATAGGAATGATAAACGGTTCGTACTTGCCTGCCATAGAAGCATCGTAAGTTCGTTTGAAAGATTCGAAGGCAACCTTATCCGTAATCTCTCTGGATAGATTATAATTCTGTGCGAGTATCTCTGCAGTTACTTGCATCCCGTAAGAATTTTCTCCATCGTCGAGCCCATCTTCTAATGTATCTCTTAGCTCCACTCCTTCCGGAAGATTGTCGGGAAGTAACTTTTTCAATTTCTCCAGAGAGCCTGCCTTCTTATTTAGGCGCGCGTTCTTTACGATAAATGGCATGTCTGTTTGGGACTCTTCTCCAATGACTAGAAATAGTTCACCTTCTCCCAAGATGATACGGCGAGCAGCCTCGGAGACAGCTTCTAAACCTGATACGCAATTATTAGATAATGTAATAGAAGGCATCTCGTCTCTTAAGCCGATTAGATTCGCGATCACTCTTGCAGGGTTCGGAGAACTGGGAAATCCTTCTCCAACGATGATCCCATCTATATCTTCCTTCTTGATCCCGCTATGAGAGATAATATCTTCCGCAACAATCTGACCTAAATGATGAGCGGGATAAGCTCCCAGGCCTTTTGCAATCTGTGCGAATGGGGTTCTACGAGGCGTGCATATCGCCAGCTTTTGTTCGAGTTTCATTTTCTTACTCTCCCTCGGCGGACTCTTCCCCACTTGCTTGAACTCCAAGTCTTTCGGAGAAGCCGTCGAACCTGCACTCAAATAGTGCATATACACATATTAGACGCTTTAATACGGAAAGAAAGAAATATTTTAGTTTGTCTTCGGATTTTTAATAAAAAACCCCGGGAGTTTCCTCCCGAGGTTCGGCACAAAAGATAAAAGTTAAATCTTAGATTAACCTTCGAATCTTTCGATGAGCATAGCTCCTGCGATACCGCCGTGAGCACAAGCAGTGATCACAACTTTCTTAGCTTTGGAATCTTCTTGAAGGTCCATGATCGCATTGTTCACGAGACGAATTCCAGTCGCTCCGAATGGGTGACCGATCGCGATAGATCCTCCGTTAGGATTGATCTTTTTCTCGTCGAATTTTTGCTCCCATTTCCAGCCGGTATCTTTCTCGATCTGAACTAGAGCGGCAACTGCAGTCGCAGCAAATGCCTCATGGATCTCAACGTAGTCTACGTCTTCGATCTTAACTCCGGTGTCTTTGAGAAGAGATTCGGTAGCGTATGCTTGTCCGATTCCCATTAAGTTAGGATCAACTCCTTTCATTCTCCAACCGGAAAGAACTGCTTCGATTTTAAGGCCGAGTTCTTTAGCTTTTTCAACAGTAGTAAGGATCACACCTGCAGCACCATCAGAACGAGGGCTCGCGTTAAAGATGGAAACGGTTGGTCCATGAGATTTTTCCAGATACTTAGCGTACTTGGTTTTGAACTCGTCGAATTTCATTTGAGGGTTGTCGAAAAGAAGCATTGCTCTTCCCATACGGCTTGGGTTTTCTACCAAACCTTCACGAAGACCTACTGCCTCATCGATAGTCAGCTCGGTTCCGTCCTCATCTTTCATAGGGATGATGAATGGAGCGTATTTTCCTGCTTTAGAAGCTTCTAATGCTCTTTTGAAAGATTCGAATGCGAGTTTGTCTGTGATCTCGCGAGAAAGCTCGTAGTTTTGAGCGAGGATTTCTGCAGTCACTTGCATTCCGTAAGAAGTCTCTCCGTCTCCGAGTCCGTCTTCAAGAGTGTCTCTCAACTCGACTCCTTCAGGAAGATTGTCAGGAAGAAGTTTTTTCAATTTGTCTAAGGATCCAGCTTTCTTATTCAAGCGAGCATTCTTAACAACGAAAGGCATAGAAGTCTGAGACTCTTCACCGATAACTAAGTATAATTCTCCTTCTCCTAAAACGATGCGGCGAGCAGCTTCTGAAAGAGCTTCGATTCCGGATACGCAGTTATTAGAAACAGTGATCGAAGGAACTTCGTCTCTGAGTCCGATCAGGTTAGCGATTACACGAGCGGAGTTAGGAGCGTTAGAGAAACCTTCTCCAACTACGATTCCGTCGATTTGTTCTTTCTTCACTCCGCTTCTTGCGATAATGTCTTCAGCCACTATGCGACCGAGATGATGGCCGGGATAGGGTCCTAAAGCTTTCGCAATTTGAGCGAAGGGAGTTCTACGTGGCGTACATATTGCCAATTTCTTTTCGAGTTTCATTGTCTTTCTCCAGACCTTTGTTTTGGTTCGTTTATCAAGGTAAGATAATACTTCATTTTTCACCTTCTCCTTCAGGGAACTCGGTGACTTTCGAGAAGACTTTCAACATGTCTTCTCCCGCTTTCTTAGGACGAGACTTGCTTACGGAGACCACGAGCAGATCATCCAAGGACTCGGCTAATACTTCACCGGTTTCGGAGTCAGTGATCTCTTGGCGCATACGGCTCCAAATCTTTTCAAAGCTTCGGATCCAAGTCTTAACGGTCGCTTTCTGTCCTGCGACCAGAGGTTTATGATAACGTATCTTTCCACCCATGTAGAATAAGGTGGTGTCCATAGCGACCAAATCGTCTAGGCTCAACCCGCACTCTGCGGTAAAATTCCATCTCCCTTCTTCGAGAAGTCTCCAGTAATGAGAAGGATTGTATTCGCCGAATGGATTTCTTTCGCAGAAGAATAGATCCCTGTTCACGCTCGCTCTTTCGCATCGTCCTGAAAAAGGAGTTACCGATTCGAATGAGGAAACTAGGGCCTCTGCGCTTTCTTGGACAGGAAAGATCGGGAATGGTTTTCCTTCTTTTTCGGTTCTTGCAAGAGTGCGGATCTCAGCCGCCACCTTGCCGCTTGGATCTACGACTTCTTGAGTGAAGACCAAAAAGCCATCGGCGCCGGAACTCAAGGAAGTACGGACCGATAAGTTCGTGTTTTCCATTTGTTGGGCTAGAAAACGAATGTCAGCACCAATTGTTTGAAGTCGAACCGATTCTTCTATCATTCTCTTCCAAGAATAACCGGCACCTTCTAACAATTTGTATCTCTCGCCCAGACAAGAATCCTCATACGTCCTGCTGGTTGTATGTCTCTGTGTGTCTAGATCCGAAAATCTGGTTCTCACATGCTGTTCTTCCGTAACCGCCATTTTGAACCTTCCTGACACTAGCTTAGACACCTGGGAAATCGGAGCAATAAAAAAATACAGAACGTTCGTTCTGGTTTTTCTTACGCTAAACTCAAATTCTATTGACGAAACGGTGTTTTCAGCCCCATACTGGAAAAATAACGTATTAATTCAAATGACCGCGCAGAGAAAAAAAAGAGATTCTGGGGCCAGTGTCAGGGAAAGGATCCTCGATACTGCTACCGAACTTTTCTATAAACAGGGCTTTTCCAATACCGGAATGAGACAGATTATCCAGGAATCCGGTTCAGTCGCCGCTAGTCTTTATGATCATTTTCCTTCTAAAAAAGAATTAGGGATCGCTTATCTTGCACGCCAAGAAGAGAAGACTCTCTCCGATCTAGGTTCTTTGATGGAAAGATATCCTGAGGTGCAAGAGTTCCTAAGAGCCTGGGTCATCTTAAAAGAAAGACAGATCCGACATTACGAATTCTTTGGAGATCCGTTTGCGGGCTTCGCAAATCAGGTTATGGATTCCGATCCGGAATACACCGAGTTCTTGAAAGGGATCGCGGAAAAATGGATGAAGATGATCCGGGATTATCTTAGCAGAGCAGTAGCATCCGGACAATTCACTCGCAATATGGATATCCAATATGTTTCCAGAAGAGTGCTCATGGCTTATCATGGTTCTATCACTCTCTGGAGAATGACTAAGGATCTGCGTTATATCAGAGAGATGGAAGATAGTCTTCGAGAAATCTTCGAAGACTATACCGCCAGATAATCTTTATCTTCTCTTTCGAGCTGTGTACCTTGTCTTGGAAACTGTGCGTTTCGATTTCGAGGAACTCTGAGACGGATTCTTAAATTCAGATTCCTCTGATTTATGAAAGGATCTAAGAGGGGTTCGAACAGTCACCTTGCACTCTTGCTGGTGGGTGATGGAATAATTCGTAACCGCTAGCATCATTTCTGTCCAAGCAGTCATTGCGCCTCTATCCTTTTTATTTCCCTGTAAACCGTTTACGATAGGAGTACCTAATCTTTCTAATAGATTGCAGGAAGGAAAATAGGTCTTATCTTTTCGCTTAACTAATTTTGATATTGGAATAAACAGAAAATTTCGCACATGACTCGGTTTTCCTTTTGCAACTTCTGCAAACTTTAAGTAAAGAGCCAGATTCTCATTCGCAATATTCTCTGCCTCTCGGATAGAAGCTGCATCTTTTCTAACAATCAGACCGGACCGAAGGAATCCTCTTTCAATTTCGTGTCGAATATGTCTCGCACAAAGATGCTGGATCATCTCCCAGCCGCCCAATATGACCGTTCTAGGCTTATAGTAGGTGATTAGGTCGTCTGGATCCAAATGGAAATGCCTTCCTTCCCTTGCACTCAGATCATAGTACAGCTCCCCGATAATAACGCTATTGGAAGCGTGGTCTTCGGCAGAATGTTTTAGTTCATCCAAGGCCTTATGATCCGCGAGAGTGATATAAGAATCCTCTCCGGCCAGGAAATTCAAACAGCTAGGTATGAATTCCGAATGGTCGTTATGTTCTTCGTAGGTGGAAACTTGAGGACTACTACAACCGTGCAATCCCCAGAGTAATAGGAAATAAATTGCGATCCGTCTGAAAGGAAAACGGATCCGATAAAAGATAAAATTATAGCTCGGAATGGGTCCCATAAAGATGGAAGAGTCTCTCACATTCTTAAAAAGAATACAAGAATCTTAACGCTTCTTCTTCGGTTTTACCTTCTTAGGTGAAGCTTTTTTCTTAGGAGAGGAAGCCGGTTTTTTAGCAGCCGCCGTCTTCTTTTTCGCGGTCGTTTTGGAAGAAGGAGTCGAAATTTCTTTTTTGGACTCTTCTTTAGCAACCGGCTTTTGTTTGATAGGTAGTGGATCCTTCTTCTCTTCGGAAGTTACAAGAGATCCCATGCACTCGATTCCTAGAGAACCAAGATATAAATTCAAATGTCCGTATTCGGGAATTTCCACATCGTCGAAATGTCCAAGGCGTGAGTTTTCCCAAGGACGAACGATCCCGTCTCCCTTGGTAAATACTGCTTGTACATTATGAAATTTTGAATAAGTTTCGACCACTTCTTTGGTAAGTTTGGAACCTGGCATCATTTGCCAAGTACAAGGAAAAATAGGAGCGAGATACGCCATATACGTACCGCTTAAAGGAGATCCGATCACGAAGATCTTGCGGACTCTGTCCCTTCCTTTATAGCTAAGTCCTGCAGCAATCAGTCCACCCATGGAATGACAGAAAAGATAGCAGTCCTTGATATCGTTTTCGATCAGGAAATTTTCGAGAATCTTGCTCTTCTTTCTAATATTGCCGACTTGGAAACCTAGGGGCACCACATATACAGGATGTCCGAGAGAGATGAGATGCTTACGCATCGCAGCCCAAGTCAAACTTCTACCTAAAAATCCGGAAACACAAACGATCGGTCTTTTGTATCCTTCGGTATGATGAGGAATATCGATGAAGATCCCCAGAACATGACAGATAAAATAATAGATATGATGATAGATCTCGAAGAGATGCTGAACGAATACAGGACGAATATCGCCTTTTTCTGGAAGGTAGGTAAGATGATCTTTCTTCATTCGGATGCTGCCGCGAGCGGAAAACCCGCCCTACGGTAGAATCCATTCTTAGCTTCGAGGCGCAAACAGAATTTTATCCGTTCGCTCTGGGTTTCCGTAACTCAGTCTTTCTTAAACTTGAGAGAGACAGAATTGATACAATAACGCAATCCAGTAGGCGCAGGACCATCAGAGAATACATGTCCCAAATGTCCTCCGCATCTTGCGCATACAACTTCTGTTCTTGTCATGCCATGACTTGTATCTGTTTCAGAATGAACGGCCTTATCAGAAGCAGGTTTGAAAAAAGAAGGCCATCCGCTTCCGGATTCATACTTTGTATTGGAATCGAATAACTCCGCTCCGCAAGCAGCGCAGTAATACTTTCCTTTTTCCTTATTATAATAATATTCGCCGGTAAAAGCTCTTTCGGTTCCTTTCTCTCTTAAGATTCGGTACTGCTCCGAACTGAGAGTTTTCTTCCAATCATCTTCGGATTTTTGCACTTCGAAATTCATTTTTCCTCCTGACTTATCCTTCGGAGCGCCCATATAATCCGTACAGTTCGAGATCAGGCTCGTTAGAAAAAGTCCCAATCCGAATAGAATACTGAAGCTTTTCATAAGTTGGTCCTCCGATATTGGTTCGACTCTTTTTAGAAAAGGTTACGCATTCTATTATATGTTTTTCGACCCGAGTTCAGCCTAGATATGTCCGCTTTGCCGAACAGTGGTTCGGCCAATCCACAGTTCGTATAACAAACGAAAGCATCCACGTCAACGCTATATCTTCGGGTAAGGCTTGACACTTTCTTCTGAAGGAAGTACATCTAATGCTCTAAGCGACAGGGAGAACGCCAATGATCCAAGGCAACTATTTCCAGGATAATTCCGACCTACAAACCCATTTCGATCATATCATTGATTGGAATGAATTAGTCACCGCATACGAACACAATTTCGAAGATTCGGCCAAGTATAAGGCAACCAACGACGAACGATACGCTTATGCTCCTTCGAGTACGCAAGAAGCAGTGGATTATTATAAATCTATTGTGGATTCCTTAGGCGAGATCATGGGAGATTTCGTGGCTCCTAGAAGCAAGGAGATGGACCAGATCGGTTTGAAATACGATAGCGGCAAAGTTACATTTCCGAAAGCTCAGGAAGAATGTTATAAAACTCTAAAAGATTCCGGGCTGATGCCTATTTCTATTTCTAGAAAATACGGCGGCTTAGGTCTTCCTGCTACTGTGCAATCCGTTATGTGCGAGATCGCGGCCAGAGCAGATGCAGCATTCTGCCTTGCATACGGAAATATTAATATTGTTGAGATCATGGAGAGATTCGCTTCGGACGAAATGTGCAACGAATGGTTGCCTCAGATCGCTTCCGGAAAATTCAGCGCTGCCATGGCTTTGACCGAACCGAATTACGGATCGGATCTTCCGAATGTGCAAACCAGAGCGACTCAGGATGCGGACGGCACATGGAAGATCAACGGAGCTAAAAGATTTATCACTCATGCATGCGGCTATATTGATTCTCCTTCTATCATTCTTACGTTAGCAAGAACAGGAAGTCCGGAGAGCGGAGCTAGAGGTCTTTCCTTCTTCTTAGTGCAAGGTAAGGACGTACATGTTGCGGGAATCGAACATAAGTTAGGACTTCATTGTTCTCCTACTTGCGAAGTAGTCTTTGAGAATTCTCCGGGAATTCTAATCGGAAAAACAGGTTACGGTCTTGTGAAGTATTCTATGGGAATGATGAATGCTGCAAGACTTACGATCGCAACTCAATCCTTGGGAATAGGCACCGCAGCTTATTTCGAAGCGAAGAAGTATGCTTCCGAAAGAATACAATTCGGAAAACCGATCGAGCAGATCCCTGCAGTTCGTAAGATCCTTGATAAGATGGAAAGAGAGATACTCGCCACAAGATGTCTTGTTACTGAAACAGGAAGAGCAATCGATCTCTATCATTGGAAAAAAGAAAGAATGCTCAAAGAAGAAGGAAAGAGCGAGAGAGATGTAAGCCAAGACGAAGGAATTCGTCGCTGGGAAAAACTCGCCGATCTATTCACTCCTATGAGTAAATACTACGCCTCCGAAGGTTGTGTTGCGATCGCTTCTGACGCAATTCAGATCCATGGAGGAAGCGGCTACACTGAAGATTATGATGTAGCGAGAATCTATCGGGACAGTAGGATCACTACTATCTACGAAGGAACCACTCAATTGCAAGTAGTGGCTGCAATTGGAGGCGTGGTTTCCGGTATGGCTCCTTCTGGTCATCTAAGAGCGTACGCCGAAGAAGAGATGTCTAAATTCTCCGCCTCTTCCGATCTGAAAAGCCTTTGGGAAAAATTGGAGCATGCAGTCCAACTCTACAAAGGAATTGGAGACGGAAAAACCAAGGATGAGTTCGCCTTTGAAACTGTAGAGATCGCGGCTCGCTTCGTCGCAGGAATGCTTTTTGAAAAATCACTGACTAGAGTTGACTCGAGCCAGAAAAATTCCAGAGCGGAACACTCTGTTGCGTATAACGTGGATTCTCTTGCGATTGCAGAAGGAAATCTTGTGCGATTAGAAAGAGCTTCTCGTCAAGCAGCAGCCGTTTAAGATCACAAAGCAGTCGGCGAGAGCCGGCTGCTTCCCCACTTCTTCTTATCTTAATCTTTTTCCTTTTTCTCTCCAGGCAAATGAGGAAGTTCTCCGATGGAAACTCCAAGTGCGACGCGATTCAACGCATGCTGGTGGAACATTCTTCTGTAAGTCATCTCCGCACTGATCATGCCTATCCGTGAAGAAATCGCCTCTATCCTGCTATTTCTTCCGGAACGATATCCTGCAGTTTGGCTTTGCGAAGTTTCTCTAGCGGAGGCAAAAGCTTTCTGATATATAGAGAGAATATTCTCCGAATTCTTATAACTCTCAAATGCGTTTCTGATCTCTTGTGTGGCGGTCCTTCTAGTTTGAGATGCAGTTAGTTTTGCCTGCTTTCTCGCAGACTCCGCAGTCTTCAAGTCCGCCATCTGTGAGAGAGGAGTCAAAGGCATAGTGATCTGCAACTGAGCCGTGATATCTTTACTGGTAGTCGTTCCCGGATAAGGAAGAGAATAATAATTGTTTAATGCGATTGTAGGAGCAAACGCTACCCAGGCCTTGCTTTTCTGAGCCTCTGCAACTTTCACGCTTTGATCTGCAGCAAGAATATCATATCTTTTAGATAGAAATTCATCCACTCCAACACCTATTGGAACCGCAGGAAGATCCGAAAGGAAGTTTGCAATAGAGATCGGCTTATCTATTCCCACCATAGTGGAAAGAGTGATACGCACCTGCTCCAATTGGAATTTCGCATCCGCTAAAACTGCTTCCGCATTAGAAAGACTTGTCTCCGAGTTAAGTAGATCGGATCTCATGATCCTTCCCACCGAATACATTCTTTTACGCTCGTCCAAGGCGTCCTTGTTCAAGTCAAAGGACTCTTGCGAATATTTCACACTCTCTTGGAGTTGCAGAAAATTGAAATATGCCTGAGCAAGTTCCAAATACATTCTTCCTGCTTCGTGCTTAGCTTCTAATCTTCTCTGCTCGGCAAGATTCCTGCCGGCTTTATAATCTTGGTAAGAAGAAAAGGCAGCTGTGATCGGAACCGAGAGCAATAGACGAGAACCGGCGCCCACAGTAGGCGGTAAGCTACTGGAACTACTGGAAGGGATGAGAGAAGTCCAATCCCCTTTTTGGATCGCTTGGTATGTTTTATAATTCTGTAATAGAGTCGGCTGGGCAGTGTGACCAGGAACCGCATAGAATTTGTTGAATACGTAAGATAGTGTAGGAAGAAATCCAGCAAACGCCTTGTCTTTTTGAGCCAAGGCTTGTTCAGTAGCTTCGTTCTTTAAGGCGATCCTTTCCGTTCTTTCTACTGCGAGAACATAAAGATCATCCAGATCGTACGATTCCTTCGAACTTACCTTTTCCACATCTTGGGTAGTAACTCCAGTGATTGTCTTCAAGCTTTCCTCGACCACTCCATCGGCCACCTTCACATCTGGAGTCGAAGAGCAGGAAGCAAACACAAAGAATGTAGTAAGAGGTAAAATAACGTATTTATAATATTTATTTTGAAAGTTTATATGATTCATTCGTTTCTTTTTCCATCAAATAATAAGCGGCTGGAACGACCACTAAAGTAATCAGAGTGGAAACTATAAGTCCGCCTAAAATGGTAATCGCCATCGGGATCCTTGTTTCTGCCCCCGGCCCCAATGCTAATGCGGGAGGAATTGCTGCCGCAATAGAAGAGAAGGTAGTCATTAATACTGGCCTTAAACGCACAGGGCATCCGAGACGGATCGCATCCGGGATATTCTTGCCTTCCTTTCTCACATGGTTCACGAATTCAACAAGAAGGATGGAGTTCTTCTTCACGAGACCCAAGAGAAGGATTAGTCCGATAAAACTATACATATTAAAGGATTGTCCTGCTATGAAAAGAGCAATCAAGGCTCCCGAAAAACTGAAAGGCATCGAGAGAAGAATATAGAAGGGTTGCTTTAAACTATTGAACTGACTCGCGAGGATCATAAAGGACATGATGATCCCGAGTGTAAGCGCCCAGCCCAAACTAGAACCGGACTCAGCAGCAGTCTTAGCAGAACCGGTTACTTCCATATGATATCCTTCCGGAAGCATCTCTCTTCCTATCTTCAAGGATTGATCCGTAGCCCAGTTCTGTCCCTTCTCCTTAGGAGGGTTTCCAAAGATCTTAATGGATCTATCTCGATTCACCCGAGTGATATTCTTAAGTGTATTAGTAGCCTGAAGGACTAATACATCCTTCAATCTTACGATTTCTCCATACGTATTCCGTACTCCAATGTTCGGAATGATATCCGCGCTCTCTCCCTTATCCTTATCTATCTTGACCCGAACATCGAAGCTTCTTCCGTTTTCAGTAAAGCGACTCACATAACGTCCTCCCATAAGAGGACCAATCGTGTTCCCTATATTTGCCATACTCACTCCGCGAAGAGCAGCGGCTTCTCGGTTCGGAAGAATCTTCACTTCCGGCTGTCCGGAAACGTAATCCGTATCTATGTCTAAGATTGTTTTAGTTGAATCCAGCTTCTCTCTGATCGCATCCGAAAGTTTTGCGAGAGTTGCCCAGTCTGGACCGGTAAGAACCAACTCCACTGGATAGCCTCGGCCCGCACTGAATCCTCTTTGAGAAAGATCCTGAACGGAAAACTTGGCTTCGGGAACCAATTCTTTCAGCTCCTTACGAAGTTCTGCAAACACTTCAAACTGAGTGATCTCTCTTCCAGTCTTCTTGCTCTTTGGACGGCTTCCCATATCCTTCATCGTAACAAAGAACATCGCAGTATTCGCTTCTGTTCCTCCGAAGCCTCCGATATTGCTCATGTATTTCTCAACAATCGGCTTGGCAGTCAGATAATTCTCCACCTTCTTCATAGCTTCGTCAGTTCGAATGATAGAAGAACCGATAGGCATTTTGGCTCTAAGCACGAACCTTCCCATATCTTGGGGAGGAATGAACTCCTTCTTCAACAGACCTAAGAAAATCAGAGACATTACAAAGAACAAAGTAGAAGCCGCGAGCACGAAAACTGGTCTACGGATCACGAATTCCAATACTCTTCCATAAACTCTCTCGGAGAATTGGAGGAACGTTTCGATCACCGGGTCCATTCTCTTGAAGAAGGAATAACGTTCCGAAGCTGTCTTTAATTTGGAAACGATCGCTTGGAACCTTCCCTCTTGTGCCGGGATAGGAAAGACCGGAATTGCTTTGGATTTCTGTTTCTTTTGATTTTGCGCGGCCGCAAGTTTTTCCCTATAACGAGAAGCTCTCATAGGAGTGAAGCTCAATGCTTCGAACAAAGAAAGAGCGACTGCAACGGAAACTGTCACACCGAATTCTAAGAAGTAGCGTCCTATGATACCGGACATGAATGCGACAGGAAGAAAGATTGCAATGATCGCGAGTGTTGCGGCTAACGCGGCAAATCGAATCTCGGAGGCTCCGTCCAAGGCTGCGTCGAACCAGGTCTTACCGGATTCCCTATGCCTGCTGATATTCTCTAAAACCATGATGGCATCGTCCACAACGATCCCCGTGGCCAAAGACAATCCCAAGAGAGTAAACGTATTCAGAGTGAATCCGGCAAAGTATAGAATGAGGAATGTTCCCATTACAGACGTAGGAATCGCCAGAAGAACGTTCCAAGTACTACTCCAGTTCCCGAGAAAGAGCCTACACACTAGTCCGGTTAACATCGCAGAAAGAATAAGAGTAAAAACAAGTTCATGAACAGAGTCTTTGATGAACGTGGTATTGTCATTGGATACATTCAGCTCAAACCCTTGAGGAAGAGAAGGACGCAACTCTTCTGCCTTCGCCTTGATCAGATCTCCGACCTGCACCGCATTCGATCCCTTGATCTTCTTGATCCCCAAGCCGACTGCAGAGACTCCATTGAATCTGGAAATCCTTCTGATCTCGTCCAAACCATCTTCTACCTTGGC
This sequence comes from Leptospira semungkisensis, assembly GCF_004770055.1. Taxonomy (NCBI): domain Bacteria; kingdom Pseudomonadati; phylum Spirochaetota; class Leptospiria; order Leptospirales; family Leptospiraceae; genus Leptospira; species Leptospira semungkisensis. Next base: position 143,231 of record NZ_RQEP01000005.1, read on the forward strand.
CACTTCTCTCAAGCGAATCGGACGGAACATCGCAGCTCCACTTCGAGAGTTTAGATATATATTAGAAAATTGTTCTACAGTTGGAACATCTCCCACTGCGCGAAGAGAAACTTCCGACATTTTATTCTGCACTCTTCCGGAAGGAACTTCTATGTTCTGTTCCGTAAGAGTATTAATGATATCTGTTACAGTAAACTCTGTCCGAAGTAGTCGGATCGGATCCAAGAACACATTGATCGTGCGATCCACATAACCGCCTAGAACGATCTCACCCACTCCCGGAATCTCTTGGAATTTATCCTTGAGATGGGTCTTGACATAGACCATCTTTTCTTGGTCGCTTCGATTCGGAGCAGTAAGAGCCACCCAGACAATGGGTTGGTCATCCGGATTGGATTTCATGATGACTGCCGGATCCAAACCGTCCGGAAGCTTATTGTTCACCTGAGCGATCTTTGTTTGGATCTCTTGGACAGCGACATCCACGTCTCGCTTCAATTCCAATTCAACAGTGATGGTCGCGGAGCCGTCGGTAGAAACGGAGCGAACTTCTACGACTCCTTGTACAGTCATTAGAACTTCTTCGATCGGATCCACAACGTCAGTCTCCATTACCTGAGCATTGGCTCCAGTTAAGGTGAGAGTAACGTTAACAACTGGAAAATCCACATCGGGCATTTGGGAAAGGCCCATACGGGAGAAGCCGATACTGCCCAAAAGGATAATTGCGAGCATCATCATCCAGGCGAATATGGGATTGCGAATAGAAACCTCGGAAAGCTTCAAGGTAGACCTCTTACGTTCTATATATTTTTATGAGGAGAAGAATATCAAACTGGTTCTTAGGACCTTGCTTTTTCTGTCGGGTGCCAGAATTTTTCTTGTCCGACGAAAATGAACCGATACTAAAAGCCCATGTCTTTTCGACTCCTTGAACCCGACAGAGGGATATATCTCTCGGAAGCAAATTCCACAAATACCCTCCTAAAAGGAAAAGAATATCCCCCAGGGACCTGGGTGCTCGCCGAATTTCAATCCGCTGGGCGGGGAAGAAAGGGTAGAACCTGGTCAATCCTGGGAGAAGAGCCCTTTATTTTCTCAGGAAAGTTCCGCTCTACTGAGGCCTTATCTTCCCCCAGTCTATTCTCCCTATTTGTGGGAGTTGCCGTCTTGAAAACAATACTGAATGTTTATCCTTCAGTCAGTAAGAGAGATGCCAAGATCAAATGGCCCAACGATATTTATGTAGATGACAAGAAAGTTTGCGGCATACTCATCGAGACCGAGAAAGAAGGAAACGATTGGGATTGGATTGTAGGAATTGGGATCAACCTATTCGGAAAAGAAATCCCCGATTATCTTTCGGAAGCAGGCTTCGTAAGCGGTGAGCCTTCCGAACAAGGAAGAAGAAAGAAATTCCTAGAAGCACTTCTTCCAAACCTAAACGATTCCGCATTGGCATTATCGGATGGAGAAGACAGGATCAAATTCATCAACGATAGATTACTCTGGAAAGGAGAAGCGATCGCCTGGAATGAAAACGGTTCTCCGCAGACTGGCACTCTATTAGGTATCAACGAAGAAGGAAAATTATTGGTTCGAACGCCGGTCGGAAATACGATCGAATTCATTGACAGTCCTGAGGATTTTAGGTCCCTGGGATAGGAATGATTTTAGTAATCGACGTTGGAAATACGAACACCGTTTTCGGGATCTATGAAAATGGTTCCAAAGAACCTATCTTTCACAGACGCACAGTTACAAGAAGGGACAGAACCTCCGATGAGATGGGACTGTATTTGAAAGGTTTCCTAAGAGAATTTGAAATCGATAGTTCTCATATTGTAGGCGGGATCTATTCCTCAGTCGTTCCCCAATTAAATCCGATCTTAGAAAGAATGATCCACGATTGGTTCCGAATAGAACCAATCCGAGTTCAATACCAAATGAACCTTCCCTTCGGTATTGTATATCCTAGGCCGTTTGAAATCGGAGCGGACAGACTCGTAAATGCTGCCGCAGCAGTAAAAGATCATCCAGGAAAATCCATCATCATAGATCTCGGGACCGCGACCACATTCTGCGTGGTAGACGATACTCCGAATTATCTCGGAGGAGTGATTGCTCCCGGATTAAAAGGATCCATGGATGCTCTCACTAGAAATACTGCTCAACTTCCTCCTATCGTGTTCCAAGCTCCCTCAAAGATCTTAGGAGATTCAACGATCGAGTCTATCCAAGCAGGCTTCTTCTTTGGTTGGATTGGATTGCTTGAAGGAATCATCCGAGAGATACGCGCTGCTTACGGAAAAGATTATATTGTAATCGGCACAGGCGGATTAGTTACGACAATTCATGCTGCGAATCCTAAGATATTCGATAAGATAGAACCATTACTCACATTAAGAGGATTGCAGATCCTTTACGAAGAAAACGCGAAATGAATTTAGTTTACGTTGGCTTGGGAGGATTTTTAGGTTCGGTCGCTCGATACCTGATCCATCTCTGGCTTGCTAAAGAATCCGGTGCTTTTCCGATTTCTACATTGCTAGTCAATGTTTTAGGATCCTTGTTGATCGGTCTTTTTTATGGACTCAGCCAAAACAAGATAGGAGAAGAAATCCGACTCTTTGCAACTGTCGGTTTTTGCGGAGGATTCACTACCTTCTCCACATTCGCTCTAGAAAATCTGAAAGCGCTCGAAGCCGCAAATTACATTCAATTTTCATTATATACAATAATGAGCTTGGTCCTTTGTTTGGTTGCAGTCTTCTTCGGAGCATATCTAACCAAATAAGCTTGGGCGGCCTCCCACAAGTGGGAGCCGTGCTGCTTCGCGTTCGCTCACGCTCATCCGGGCAAAGCCCGGACTAAAGCGCTACGCATCACTGCCGCATAGAGCCTTAAGATACTGAGTAAACTTTAGAAAAAGAAAACTAAGGAAGTTTGATCTCTTTTTTCAATTTCCCTTGGGTCGCCTGAACTGTTCCCGAACTCGGATCGACTTCGGAAATAGAATCATACTCCAATGGAATTACCGCTTTACCTGTCGTATCGATAAGCCCGTACTTCCCGCCTTGGATCCGAGAATGCTCTTCTTCTTTTACTAAGGAGCAACCGTTACATACGATCGCAAAACCTTGTTGGATGGAATGCGCGAAATCATAAGAGGCTGAAATTACTTTCTTACAGGAAGGATCAAAGAAACCGAATTTGTTTCCTTCTACAAACCTCGCCAAACCTTCGGAAAAATAGTCAGGTCCGTTTTCGAAAGGAAAAGGATGCAGTAGGATACGATTTTCCGGATCGATGCAAACCCATCCTTCCTTACCAAAGGAAAAACCGACTCCATTTTCATTAAAATCGTAGGCCTGCTGATACTGGGCCTGGATCTTTATTCTTCCGTTCTTATCCTTGTAACCGTACAAATCGTTCTCCTGAAAGGAGACCAGCGGTTCGTTTTTGGAACAGCCTCCTAAGATCGAACCGAAAACCAGAACTATAAATAAAGAAAATCGCATATTCATCATATATCTCACTTAATTTCATCTCTTTCCGAAAGAACCGCTCATAGCTATGCCAACATACGCAGACGCGATCGCGTCCCAAGAATCGTCATGGCCAGTTAGATCCGCGAGCCCGAGCAATAATTTTAAAGCGGATTTTATACCTTTCTTGTCCGCAGTACCGCTGCCTGTCGTTCCCTTCTTGATCTGGGACGCTGTAGGCTCTACCACAGGAACATTATGTTCTCCTAATGTAAGAAGAACAACTCCTCTCGACTCGTAGACTTTGGCCGCAGTGGTCCTATTCTTAGCGAAGAATAATTCCTCAACGGAGGCAAGATCCGGATGATATTCATCCAAGATCGCATCCAATTGTCTTCGAATAGCGATCAGGTTGACAGGACTCTTTGTGCCAGGAGGAACTTCTATGGTTCCGTAAGTCAGAACCTTGATATGGGATTTTTCCTTTTGGAGGACGGCATAGCCTAAACGATGAGAGCCTGGATCTATACCTAAAATTTTCATTCAGAGGAGCCTAATGTGGGAACTCTTGGGATCAGCGAAACGGCGCCCCCACCCTGTACTTGGGTGGGGGGAGTGGCCCGTGGGACGCACGCGCCCTCTATACCACAAACTCGGCATTCTTTCAAGTGAGAATTTCCGGAGTTCCCACCGTGTGGGAACTCTTATCCGAATTCCTTCTCCAACTCAGGAGAAAGTTCAAAGTTGGAGTTTACGCTTTGGACATCATCATGAGTTTCCAAATTATCGATCAACTTCATGACCTTCTCTGCGGTTTCTTTGTCGGAAACTTCGGTGCTCGCAAGCGCAACGAACTTAATTTCGGACTCTTCTGCCTTAACATCTTTTTCGTTCAAAGCAGTCTGAACCGCTTCATAGTCGTCTGGAGCAGTAACGATCCTAAAAACGTCACCCTCGTTCTGAACATCCTCGGCGCCTGCGCCTACTGCCAGTTCAAAGAGTGACTCTTCCGAAATTTGGCCGGAAGGGATTACGATCACACCTTTTCTTTCAAAAAGGCGACTAACGCTACCTGTGGTTGCGAGAGAACCACCTAGTTTCGTTAAAATGCTTTTGATCTCGGGAGTGGTTCTAGACTTTTTGTCGGTCACCGCTTCTACCATGATTGCGGTTCCACCTGGACCAAAGCATTCGTACAAACATTCTTCGTAGACTACGCCTTCTAATTCTCCAGTCCCTTTCTTGACTGCCCTTTCGATATTGTCTTTGGGCATATTCGAAGCCTTCGCTTTCAGGACTGCGAGTCGGAGCCTTGGGTTCGTGTTTACGTCGCCCCCGCCCATTCGCGCTGCAACAGTGATTTCTTTAACTACCTTAGTAAAAATCGCGCCTCTTTTAGAATCGATCGCGTCTTTTTTGCGTTTAATCGTTGCCCATTTACTATGACCGGACATCGGATTTCCCCTTTATTCTAGCTTTCAATTGGATTATAGGAATCTATGAGATCGAATGTGGGAACTGGTCCCGCTTTTTCAACAAAACCCTGTTTTTCCTAGCTGTCCAATCCTTTTTGAGCCTGGGCCATGCCCTCCGATTGGCAGAAGAAGCCGAATCTTTTACTTATACATAGAGCTCGCTCTCTAGTTAAAAAATGCGATCGGCGTTCTCTTTCTTCAGTTACTAGTATTCTTCTTTAAAATAATAAATTTCCAAGGAAGAAGGAATGCTTTTAGTCAGACAAATATCCGGATAAAAGTGACAAATTCTATTTTTTAGTCATTTCCATTCTTCCAACCCGAGAGAAGATCAATTTACATATTTCGCATAACGTTATTTTGAATGATTAAAAGGAATTTTTATCATATTTTATAAAACTTGCATGTGTTATTAATAACACTCGTTTTACATAAAACCATCCATTCGTCCCTTGGATTTTTCTCTTGGTCCCTTGTTCGTTGACGGCTATCTTTGATTAGGTTACACTCCTCGGCCATGCGGATCCTAATTGTAGAAGACGACCTTTTATCTGCCCGTTGCTTAGAGATATTAGTTAAAGAATTCTTAGGCGAAAGAGATCCTTCTATCTCTTGCATCCAAGATCTTGAGATTGCTAAATCATTCATCCGAGAAAATTCTTTAGATCTTCTTTTCCTGGACATCAATCTGCAGGGAAAAATGGGATTTCAACTCTTGGAGTCAGAGAGCAAAAGCTTCTTCCAAACCATCATAGTATCTTCCGAAAGAGACAATGCAGTAAAGGCATTCGAATTCTCCGCTTTGGATTTTTTACCTAAGCCAATCACAAGAGAAAGATTTAGGATCGCTATGGAAAGATTTCTCTCCTTTTCATCTAATTCATTCTTACCAAAGGGGATTATTCTTAAAAAAGAAGAAGGAATAGATCTCATCGAACCGGAAGAGATCCTATTTGCTAGATCCGAGAGAAATTACACTCGGATCTTTACTAAGAACGGAAAAGTGGAGAAGGTTCGCAAAACTCTAGATCAACTTCAAAAAGAATTGGAGATCCACGGTTTTTATCGAGCTCATCGAAGTTATCTAGTTCGTTTAGACGGAGTAAGAAAGATACTATTCAACGGCCCTTCTTCCTATCGATTGCTCTTAGCCACAGATCATAGCATTCCTGTTAGCAGATCCCAAGGACCGAGACTTCTTTCTATATTCAAAAATTCGAATAATAAGGTTCTCGGTCTGCCATGAAGAATCTTTGCATCACCTTCAGGTCCCGTTCCAAGAGCTTTCTCTTATTCATGAGAAAGCATTTTCAGATCTTGGAGGAGCTCAAGAAGAATGAAGAGTTCGTTCGCTCGGCATACTTTGAAGTATATTTGATATTTAGATATCTTTTCCCCTTCTTATGTATCGCTTATATTCCCTTTGCACTCCTTGATTGGAGAGATTTTTTACAGGATTATACTAATCTTCCCTTGATGATCTATAATTCTATTTTCCTTCCTGGATGTTTGCTCTTTACGATCCTTCTGAATTTTCCAATTTTAGGAAACGATTTCAAGACCAGAAAATGGGTCGCCGTTGCCGCAACAACCTTCCTAACATTCAGCGGAACCGCGATGAACTTGATCATTTTTAAGTTTGGGACGGACCTTTCTCTATTTGCATTCACACAACTCGGGATCGCTGTTCTTCTTCGTTATCCAGATATGACCAAGACTCTCATCTATATGCTGAACTATGCAGTCTTTTTGTTCTGCTTGTTCTATTTGGATCGGGCTTCTTCCTTTCTCATCCAAAATTTTTCCTTTATGCTGATCATGACTGTCCTTATGGACAGGATCAGTTTTCTAACAAAGGTGAACTCATTTCATAAGGAGCAATCCATTCGTGAGTTAAACAGAAAGCTTGTAATGGAATCCGTAAAAAAATCCGAGATCCTAAGGATAGCGATCCACGATCTGAAAAGCCCGGTCACTGGAATCTTAAGCTTAGTCGGTTTATATACGAGAGAGCCGAGTCCTGCTTTGTCCTTGGATCATTTAGGAAAATCTTATGTAGAACCTCCTGAAGTGTTGGATCATATCGATAGGACTTCCAGAAAGATTCTGGAATCGATAGAAGATATTTTGTTTCTGGCAAGCTCTTCTCTCGAAAGTGAAACCATTGAAGGAAAGAGTCAAAATCTCAATCCGGAGCTACTACTTCGCTCTGTCGCTTCTAATCTAGATTTCCTTTTTTCCTCCAAACATATCAGGATAGAAGACGAACTTTCCGGTTTTCCTTTTGCATTCTATGCGAATCCTCAGATTCTATATAGAGTATTCGACAATATCCTAAGCAATGCGGCCAAATTCTCTCCTCCCGGCTCCCGTATTCTTCTCTCCAGCAAACTCAGAGAAACTTTAGAAGAAAATGTTTTACTAATATATATAGAAGACTCCGGCCCAGGATTCCAACCCCAAGACGAAAAAGACATGTTCAGAGAATTTTCAATTCTCTCAGCGAAGCCAACCGGTCCCGAATCCTCCAGTGGGATCGGCCTGGCTCTTGCGAAAAAACTATTGGATCGGATGGGGATCCGAATCCGACTGAGCAACTCCGATCGCACGGAAGGGGCTCGGGTACTTCTAGAATTCCCGCAATCAAAAGCGAAATAGGGATTTAGAATTGGAGGCAAATAAAATGCAAGATGTGAAGAGAATTTGGTTCCGTGCATCGGTCTTAGCGTTATTGTTCATCGCTTGGGCTTGTGCGCCGGATCGCCAAACGAATAGTAACGAAGAGCTGGCCTTATTGTCCGGCTTAGTCGATCAGAAAGAGCCAAGATTCTCCGAGGCCGCTAGCGGTGCCGGAGAAATGAAAGCGCAAAACGCGTTAGACGATCTTACAAGCTTAGTCTACGGATCTTATGATGTTGTGTATATTCCCGGAGCAGTTTGTAGCAACGGGTCTCCATATAAGATCTTCGTGGATCGAGCCGACGGTATCCTAGATTGGATCCTAGGTAATTCGAGTAGACTTCTCGTTTACTTCGAGCCTGGAGGAGCTTGCTGGGACTATGCAAGTTGCACTGGACAGACTGGGATTAGAGGAGCCGCAAATCCAAACGGTATTCCGGACAATTATATGAATTTCGGAGATTTCATAGATCCAAATAAACCTGGTGGAAGTCCGAACGCCGCTATCTCTCCAATCGTATTAAAGAATAACCCGACCGGCCAGAATGTGAAGACCTCTTCATGGAATAAGGTCTTTATTCCTTACTGCACCGGAGACGTATATTCTGGAAATAAAGTGGTGACTTATACGGATCCTACGGGGCAGAACCCTCCTGTTACATACAGACATGTGGGTGCACCCAACATGGAACTTGTGATCAATTGGTTAAAGGCAAACTTCAACAAGCCTAAGGAGATGATGGTTTCTGGTTGTAGCGCCGGAGGAACCGGATCTCTGATCAATTATCACTTCATTAGAAAAGCTTTAAGTCCTAGCATGAGTTATCTATTGAACGACTCTGGACCGATCTTCCCTGCGCCTGGATATGGCAATCAATGGCCTTTGCAACAAAAGATCAGAGACGCTTGGAATACGGACTATTTCGTGAACAAGGCTCAGGCAGATTTTTCAGGTATCGATATCAAATCCGATTACGGAAAGATCAGCGAAGCCTTAGCTCAGAAATATCCTAAGGATAAGTTGTCGATCACTCTCTTCCGAAGGGATGCCAATTATTCTATGTATTCGTACGCAAGATTCTACGGCTTGGATGAAAACAACCCGGCAGACAAGGAATACATTATCTCCACTCTATGGGCTCAGGACATAGAGAATTTGAAGGCTCAGTACGATCGATATCCGAACCTGAAGTATTTCATTCCATATTATAGAAGTATCAATGAAAGTCATTGCACTTCTATCGTGGAATTTACTGGAACGGAAATCGGAAACACTGGAATTACATTAGGTACATTCATATCGGATTACCTATTAGGAAGTTCCACCTTCCAAAGCTTCTTTGAAGCTGTGAACCCTGACGACGCAAATGTGACCGATTTCTGGTTCGCATTAGTTAACCTTCTTCTCTAACAAAAAGGGCGGCCTAACCAGCCGCCCTTCTTTTCTAAAATAAAATATAATAGAAATTTGATATTCTTAAGCGGTCTTTTCCTCAGGCAAAGGCAGCACCCTCGACCAAACCAAGGCCATCACGAGTCCTGTAATGTACATCCAAATGCTAAAGATCGCAGAAGGAAGAGCGACCTTTGGACCGAAGAATTGAATCGCTAATGTCATTCCCAAAGTGGTATTCTGAATCGCGACTTCTATAGAGATCGTGCGGGACTGTCTTTCTCCTAAGCGAAGAAGTTTAGGAAGCAGATAACCGACTGCGAACCCGAAAGTATTATGTAAGATCACCGCGAGTCCCACGAGGGTGACCATGTTCCAGAATTCGTCACGATTTTTATAGGTAACGAATACTACTACGAAGACCAAGAATAGAATAGAAAAGATCTTATAAGGCTTTTCTATCATCTCGGCAAATCGAGGAAATTTGCGTTTCACACTCATTCCAATCGTAATCGGGACTACTATGATGACGATCACAGTCTTTAGCATTTCCAAAAAGGAGATCTCCATTACCTTCCCTCCGGAAGAATCCAAAAGAGAACCGAAGAAAGTGACTATGATAGGAGTAAGGATCGGACAAAGCAAAGTAGAAAGAGAAGTGATCACTACCGCAAGAGCAACATCTCCTTTGGCAAGATAATTGATCAGATTCGAAGTTGTTCCGCTCGGACAAGAGCCGACCAAGATCACTCCTAAGGCCAATTCATATTCCAATCCAAGAAGAAGGACCACTGCGTAAGCAGCCAAAGGCATAATGACAAAATGGCCAAGAGTTCCGACTAACGTTTGCAACGGTGTCGTAAAGATCCTTTTGAAATCAGAAATCGCCAGGCCGAAACCCATTCCCAGCATGACGATGGCTAAGAGAGTAGGTAATAATGCTTTTTCTACCACACCGAATTGCATTTGCTTCTCCTTAATATAACACCTGTTTTATTATCTATCTCGAAATTAGTTCGAAGAAGAAAGGAATTACAATCCTCTTCTGTTCTTTCAAAATTTCGCAGTGTAATTTGATCTAAGCTTTTTCAAAGCAAAGCATTTTTTTAAGAGGCAGGTGAATCTTTCTTCTTCCATAGATGCCAAACATAGATCCCGGAGAATAGTCCTACGAATAGATAGACAAATCCTTGCACAAAGTCCAAACGAAGAAGGTAACCGATCCCAAAGAGACCAGAGTACAAAGATAGAATGGAAACGAGCCAGATCTTTACCCTTTGGTAAAATGCGGTTCTCGCCACTTCCCCTCCCCATTTTCCCCAGAAGCCGAAAGGATGCAGTCTTTTTACGAAAGAATCTAGAACGTTATCCGAAACAGGAGGAGTTAGAAAAGTTACCAATATAGAGACAATCACACTTCCCAAAGCAGTCCAGAAGAGAAGATAATCGGATCTCACTTCCGGAAAACTCGGATATAGTAGCAAAGAAAGAATGAGAGCTGTAGCCATTCCGGATAATTCGGTCCATGCATTCGCTCTCCACCAGATCCATCTTAGGATCTGAGGCAACCCTAGCCCGGATGCCATTGCTAAGAAGAATTTCCAAGCGGAGCCTATGGATTGCATTTGAGCAGCGACGAGTACTGCGATCGCAGCCATGAGAACAACGGCGATCCTTCCCGCAAGAACAGTCTCTTTGTTCTCTGCATTCGGTTTTATGAATCTAAGATAGAGGTCATTGACTAGGTAGCTGGCTCCCCAGTTGATATGAGTGTCCGCAGTGGACATGAATGCTGCCATTAAGCTTACAAATACAAGACCAAGCACTCCTGCAGGTAGAACCACTTTCATAAGAACCGGATACGCAATCTCTCTATCAGATTGTACTAATATTCCTTCTGGGCGAAATAGATCTGCTTTATCTAAAGGAAATACGACCAGGCAAACAAGCCCTGTTAAAACCCAAGGCCAAGTTCTTAAAATAAAATTAGCTATATTAAACCAAAGAGATCCTAGTTCCGCATCCTTAGGAGTCTTTGCAGTATGCATTCTTTGAGCCAGATACCCGGAACCGTCGGAATGATACTGGATCCACCATTGCACTCCGATAAATATTAGAAATACTTGAATTGGTAATCCCTGATCCCCTTCTCCGAATCTTGGCCAAAAGGATACGATAGACTCTGCTCTTCCTGGATAGATGGATTCCAATTTAGAATATAGACCTTCTAATCCACCTACGTATTGGATGGCGAATATAGAGAATACGACTGCACCTGCAATTCCCAAGGCAAATTGGAATAGATCGGTAAGAATGACTCCTTGGATCCCTCCCATACTACTATAAAAAACAACGACGGAGAATAGAACGAACACTGTGAGAGTTGTATTCAAATCTCCTAATAAAAGAAAGTCGGGCCACAAGGATTGTATAGAGTGAAATGTAGCTTCTCCTAATAGAGAACTCCAATCCAAGAAAGGAGCAGTGATCTTGGACATTGCCTTGAAAACCCAGCCCAAAATGATCGAATTGAATAAGATACTTAAGAAAAATGCCTTGGCCGCTCGAAGGATTGCTGCACCTTTTCCAGAGTATCTTAGCTCTACGAACTCTACGTCGGTAAGGACTTCGGCCTTTCTCCAAGAAGCTGCAAAGAAGACTGTGATGATCAGATATCCGATCGCCCAACTCCACCAGAGCCAGTTCCCACTTACTCCATCCTGTGCCACCATTCCAGTGATGACCAAGGGAGTGTCTGCGGCGAATGTGGTTGCCACCATGGATGTACCGAGCCACCACCAAGGAAGTTTTCTATCCGCAACGAAGTAGGAACTCAGGCTTTCTCCCGCCTTGGAGGAAAGAAGGATCCCCGTAGAGAAAGCAAATAGAATGTAAGCAAGGATGAGTATCCAGTCGATCAGAGAAAAAATGGCGGCCCCCTTCTCCCCTTGGGAGAACTCTCCATAAAGATCGGCGCACTTGGCCTGAAAACAAGGATTCTTTCCTTTCCCCTGTTTTGATTTCTCTTGATCCCCGATCTCACCGCAGAAAGATGGTTGCGAGACATGGCAAACATCATCGTCCAAAAATACGGCGGCACGTCCGTAGGCACTCCGGAACGCATCCAAAACGTAGCCCGTAGAATTAAACGTTATCATGACCAAGGAGATCATGTGGTTGTAGTTGTGTCCGCAATGGGCCACACGACCGATGAACTCGTAGATCTCGCAGACAAGATCACGAAAAATCCTCCTAAGAGAGAAATGGACATGCTCCTTTCTACCGGAGAACAGGTTTCTATTTCATTACTCGCAATGGCACTTTGGGATATCGGGGTCCCGGCCAAATCCTTTACAGGATCTCAGGTCCGAATGATCACGGACGGCAATTTCTCCAATGCTAAGATCCAAAGTGTAGATCGAGACAGAATCGATAGAGCGCTAAACGACAAGAATGTTGTTATCGTTGCAGGCTTCCAAGGGATAGACCAAGACGAGAATATCACCACTTTGGGAAGAGGTGGTTCGGATACTTCTGCGGTAGCGTTAGCCGCTGTTTTAGGCGCAAAAGAATGCGAGATCTATACCGACGTGGACGGAGTTTATACCGCTGACCCTAGAGTGGTTCCCCAAGCCAGCAAACATACTCAAATTACTTACGAAGAAATGTTAGAACTCGCAAGCCTAGGCGCTGGAGTCCTTCATTCTAGAAGCGTGGAATTAGGAATGAATTACGATGTGGTGATCCATGTCCGCTCTAGCTTCAACGATAACCCCGGAACATTGGTTGTGAACGAGGAAAAGATCATGGAAAAATTAAAAGTAAGCGGAGTTACCGCAAAGAACGACCAAGCTCGTATTACAATCGCTGATGTTCCGGACAAACCTGGATTAGCGGCCGTCCTTTTTGGAGAATTAAGTTCCAAAGATATTCTGGTGGATGTGATCGTACAATCTTCTCCTTATAACGGAAGGAACACTATATCATTTACGGTTCCTAAAAAAGATCTGGTCCAAGCACTTCCTATCCTAGAATCCTTCTCAAATTCTCAAGGAGCAAAGAAGCCGGACATTAACGAAGAAATCTCCATCGTTTCTGCAGTAGGAATCGGGATGAAATCCCATGTAGGAGTCGCGGCTCAAATGTTCCAGGCTCTAGCGGAGAAGGAGATCAATATTGAGATGATCTCTACTTCTGAGATCAAGATCTCTTGTGTGATCCCAAGATCTCATGCAGAAACCGCCGTAAACCGCATTCACGAGACGTTCGGACTCTCGAAAAACGGTTGAACTACGGACCCGAGAGGGGAACCCTTTCCTTGTGTTCGGAATTTTCCCCTGCTCGAATCCATTTAGACTTTTGTCTAAGCTACTCGTATTTGCGAGCGCTCTCTTTCTAGGAATCATCTCCGCTCCACGTTCCGTATATTCTGCGGAAAGCATCAATCGCATCATTGCCACAGTGGGAAGCCAATCCATCAGCGAGTTGGATTACGACGACGCACAAGACAAATACATGAAGCTTTCCCGCTTCTTAAAGAATGAGGATACTCGCAAGACTCTTCGCAGTAGAATCATAGACTTTCTGATCGACCGCGCAGTCGTAGACTCGATCTCTGAAGAAGAATCCATTCAAGTAAATGAGAAGCGCTTAGAAAGCGAGATCGATAAGAGAATGGAAATGATGGGGATCAGCTCCCGCAAACAGTTCGAAAAGGCAATCGAAGGAAGTTCCGGAATGACCTACGATCTTTGGTATTCCGAGCTTCCCTATCAGATCAAGAGAACCCAGCTCATGCAGTACAAGGTTCCGAATATTCCCCCGACCGAAAAAGATATCAGAGCCTGGTACAACCAAAACAGGGATAAAGTCGGATTCGAGATCCAATTCAGACAAATCGCAATCGCTCCCGCAAACGATTCCATTTCAGAAGAATCCAGAATTCATAAAGAAGCTGCCGATATTAGAAAGACCGTACAAGCAGATCCTGCTTCTTTTAGCTTAGTCGCCGGTTCCCCAAGAAATACGGATTCAACCTTGAGAGCCAGAAAGGGACTCATAGATTGGGTCTCCTCCTTCGAATTATTCAAGACAAGTCGCTCCGTAGCCGCAGCAGTTTCCGCAGTTCCTGTAGGTGGAGTTTCCGAAGTATTCCGAGACGAAAGAAAAAGATACTGCGTCCTGAAGGTAGAAGGCAAGAGACCAACTCCCTTAGAAAACGTAAGACAGGGGATCGGAAACCTTCTCATGAGAGAAAAAGAAGAGGATAATTTCCAAAAATGGGTAAAAGACCAAAGATCTAGTGTTCCCATCCAGATTTTTGACGATGCTTATAAAAAGGAAAATAAGATCCCGGAACACCACGAGACTTTTATTCTAGATTAAGTTTCGTATCTAAGACCGAAAGCGAAATCCTCATAATGAAGTTCCCTCCTCAAGCAGTCGTCTTCTATCTAAAAGAAAATCAGGTCTCCGAAAAAGGATTCCTAACACATCAAGAATTCTTAACATACTTTGCGGGAACTCTTAAAAAATTATCAGGTATACTCAAGGGAATTCCGGTCTATTCCAATCTTTGGTTCGGCCCTCATGAAGAAGGAGAAAGAATTTCCAAAGAAGAAGGTTACTCTTCCTTTCAGATCTTAAAGTCAAACTCCGAGCCCGAACTTTTCTCCCGAATCGCAGAAGGATTGCCTGCTTCCAGAACCGGAGATCCAGAATGGGACGAAACAAGCTTTTTAGTTTTCGACGGAATGGCTCCTCTTTTGGATCCTTCTTTAACAAGCGAACTACTTAGACGTCATGACAAATATCTAGCTCAGTATTCTTATTCCGAGAATCTTCCCTCTGGAATCGTTCCTAGAATTCTTTCCAGGGAATTCGTAAGAAGTCTTCCTCAGAATTATGAAGGAGGAACGCAAGAATTCCTCGCAAAGAATATCAACCATTACGATACGGAGATATTCTATTCTTCTCCCGATCTGAGACAATGGAGATTGGATTTCTCAGCCTCCGATCCTCGCTCCAATAGATTGATCTCTTCCTTCTTAAAAGAAAAACAGGATTGGAAATATGAAGAATTCCAATCTTTCTTGGTTTCTCACCCTGCAGTATTTCGATCTGCACCCAGCTATTATGAAATAGAACTGCACAGAGGCTGCGAATACGAATGCGTGTTCTGCCCGAGACAAACTCTATTAAAACCAGAAGAGGACAATCTATCCTTGGACCCTGCTCTTTTAGATTCTATTCTTTCTCAAGCGGAGAAGGAGTTCGAATCTTCTTACAGTGTTTGCTTTGGAGGAATGGGAGAACCGACTCTTCATCCTAAGTTTGCAGAATTATTGCAGAGAACGATTTCTTCTCCGAATTTGAAAGAGCTGTATATAGAGTCCGCTTTGTATGGCAACTTGGAAGGGCTCAAAAAAGGGATTTCTTCTCTTTCGGAAGAAGAGAAGAAAAAGATCAGCCTGGTAGTGAATCTTACTACGCGTGACAAAAGAAACTACGCCAAACTCTATGGAAAGGACAATCTCGAAGAGGTTTTGAAAAACCTGGAGTCGATTTCACAAATCCTTCCTAAATTCTCTATCTATCTGCAATTTCTAAAGATCCAAGAAGTAGATCCGGAATTGGATTCTTGGTATGAGGGAACACAGAAAGCAGGCTACGAAATCATATTACAAAAATATAATTCTTATTCCGACAAATTGCCTCAAAGAAGGGCCTCGGATCTCACTCCTCTCGGCCGAGAGTTTTGCTGGCATCTTTCTAGAGACTTGTACATCAATGCAAACGGAGAAGTTTCCGTATGCAAACAGACTCCCTCTTCCTCCCAGAAACCATTGGGAGATCTAAAATCCGAATCCTTGGCTGAGATATGGAAAAAAGGAAATCCGATCTTTTCTCTTTCCGCAGAAGGAAAACACGGAGAGATTCCTGCACCCTGCCTTTCCTGTGATGAGTGGTATACATTCAACGCATAGAGAGCCTGTCCGTTCTCTGTTTGCATTCGTGCAAGCAAGGACTGGCTCAACAAGATTTCCTAAGAAAGTGATCACGGAGCTTCCTCCAAAATCAGGACATACAATCCTGGATCATATCCATTTTAGAATGAGCAAGATCCTTCCCCCTTCTCGTATCGTGTATCTAATCCCTGAGGGAGATACCGAATTAGAAGAATTCCTTTCTCGCAAAGGAATGAGGTATTTCAAAGGACCTTTAGAAGATGTAAGGCAAAGATATATTCTAGCTGCGGAGAAGTTCGGAGCTGATGCGATCCTGAGATTAACGGGAGACAACCCGTTCTATGATACGACTCATTTGGATCTTCTCATCCAATCTTTCCTGGAAGAAGAGGCCGATCTTGCTTATTTTAAAGGACTTCCCTTAGGAATGGGAGGAGAACTATTTCGTACTAGCGCGTTAGTAGCCTCTCCTCCCCAAGGACTCGAAGAAAGATATAGAGAACATGTAAGCATTCATATCAAGGAAGAACCGGATCGTTTTAAGATCGTTCCTATCGCAAGTCTTCTCACTCCAGAAGAAAGCTCTCGTATCGGGAATCTCAGATTAACCATAGATACTCCGGAAGATTTTCAAACCCTCTCCAACATTTTAAAGGATAAGCTCCCCGATTCTCTCAGCGACTTGGGAGCCTCCAAACTACTAGAATGGGAAAAGGAGCAACCTTCTCTTTTCAAAGGAAATCAAGATGTTCCTCAGGTGCGATTTCCTCTTCCGAATCCGGTCAAAAGCTATCAGAAAAGAATAGGACTGTTAGTCGCGCCGGCTAAGGACTACGGCTCCGGTCACTTCTCTCGTTGTTCTATCCTTCACTCCATTCTGCCTTATAGAAACTGGGAAAGCTTTTGGCTTACTGAATTTCCTAAAGATGGGGAATATGATATTTTGTTAATAGATTATAGGGATGTACTTATTCCCATCGAATACAAAAAGACCAAAGTACTTCTCTTAGATCATTTTGGAGAAGATAGAAAAAAATATCCGTATTGGGATCTTCTCCCTCATCCGCAAAATAATGCCGAATTCAATTGGGATCAGATCTTACTCCCTCCCAATCTTAGAAATTCCTCTTTAAGATCCCTAGACAAAGAAGAAGCCTCCTTCGATCTATTCTGTTATGCCGGGAGTCTTGGAGAATCAGAAACGGAGGAATTGGATTCCTTTCTTCTCTCGATTCCCGACACAAAAAAATTGTTGAGAGTGGGAGGCCATTCGCCTAAAGACCAGGCAAAATCCAAACTGGAATATCATCCTAGACTTTCTAGGTTCGCATACTTAGAGTTTTTAAGATCCTCTAAAAGGTTTTTAGGATACTTCGGGCAAAGTTTATTTGAAGCAATCTATTTGAAAATACCGAGCGCCAGCTTTTCCATTTCTCCAGTTCATTCGGACCTTTCAAAATTATTAGAAAAATATAATATTCCTTTTGCCGACCCGAGAAATAATTCCTCCGACCAAAAATTTCTTTTAAGTTCCCGTTTTCCGGATGGGAGCGGCTACCGATTACTTTTAGATCAAATCGATTCCCTCTAAATAAAAGCAAAACTAACGCATTTTATTAAACGAATCGACTTTCTGAGTATATCCAAAACGGACAATACTCCGGTCTCGACCGACCGTCGGATTTTCCGCCAGAAAGTCAGGAAACATTTTTCATTTTATTTGTTTCCTTTGTTGATTTTTTTTCCCTTTGTTCTGAAATTAGTTTGACCGACTCCTATTCGGAGCGAACATAAAACCGACTGTTAGTCTATACCGACCGTCGGTTTAAGCAGGAGGAATCTAATGATCCCAGCGAAAATCTCTACAAAAGAAAGAATTCTAAACGAATCCAGAAGGCTATTCTTCGAAAAGGGGTACGAAACCACCTCGATCCAGGACATCTTATCCGCTTTGGACATAGCCAAAGGAACGTTTTATCACCATTTTCAATCCAAAGAAGAGCTTTTAGAAGAAATTGCAGTGCAATTCTCCAAAGAAGCACACGCAGCAATGCTGAATGAGATCGGCGACCTCGGAAACGAAGGCACCGGTTTGGAAAAAATCCGCAAGGCGCTCGTCGTGGCTCATAACTGGAAAAAAGGCAAATCCGAAGAGATTCGATTCCTACTCGAATCCCTCTTCTCCGCGAGCAACCTGCAATTGAGAGATAAGATCCGACGCAAATCTGTAGGTCTTAGCTTTCCTCTATTCGCTTCTTTGATCGTAGAAGGTCAGAAAGACGGTTCTCTCAAAAGCAATTTGAGAGCAGATCATTTAACTTCCATCATTTTCGATCTGAGTGATGCTTTAGGCGAGAAAGTAGCCTTTCATCTCTTAGGAAGAAGTAAGGATTCGGAAGCTGAGATCTACGAGTTGATGGTTTCTTATCATACTACCATTGAAGATCTATTAGGAAGCCCGGCAGGAGGACTGGATTATTTCAGCAGAGAAGAGTGGAGCGAACTTGCTCGTCTCTTCAAAGGCGAGAAAACTCCTTCTCCTATCGAAGAGCCTCTTCAGCTGGTTGCGAACGCAGGTTAACGTAAAGGGCCCCGCCCTAAGGGAAAAAGTCTATGCTACTTTATGCTCTCGTTCCCACTCTACCGCGATTGGAATTCGAATCCAATCCGGACGTGGAGAATTATATAAACCAAGCTCCTCTCTCGAGGAGAGAAAATATCCGGGATCTAATTGGATCTCTTAAGGAAGAATTCGAGGATTTAAGAGAAGGCTTGAAGTACGGAATGCCTACTTTTGAAAGAAATGGGCGATGGATTGCATTCTCTAACCATAAGAATCATCTATCCGTCTATTTCTGCGAGGAATCGTATGTTCGGGCGTTTCGATCCAAATTCCCTGAGGCTGAGACTGGTAAGAACTGTGTCTTTCTCAGAGATAAGGACAAGTTCCCTGGGACTTATTTAAAAACCTTACTAAAGAAAACCTTACAACAAAGAGCAAAGACCCGCTAAGTCTCTGTTCCTTCTTATGACTCGTATTGGGTAAGGCCGTATGTTTATACGGCCTTTTTATTTCATTCCCAGCGGATCGGACAGAATACTGAGGCCAGTACGACTTGACCTCTTCCTTTCACAGAAAATTCTATCCGAACGAAGGCCATGAAGAAGCAAATCAGCGATCGTTACGAACCTACAAGCGTGGAACCAAAGTGGATCTCCCTCTGGGAGACTCAAAAAAGTTTCCAACCCGACCTAAACGGGAAGGAATCCTATTCGATCGTGATCCCTCCTCCCAATGTAACCGGAAGCCTTCATATCGGTCACGCACTCAATCATACTATCCAAGACATTCTCATCCGGATCGAACGTAAAAAAGGTAAGTCGGCTCTTTGGGTTCCGGGCACTGACCACGCAGGTATTGCGACTCAAATGGTAGTAGAGAGAGAACTCTTAAAAGAGGGAAAGAAGAGGACCGATTTTACTAGAGAAGGTTTCGAAGCCAAGGTTTGGGAATGGAAAGAGCACTCAGGTGGAATGATCCAAAACCAACAGAGACTTCTGGGAGAATCCGTGGACTGGTCCCGTTCCAGATTCACTATGGACGAAGGACTTTCCAAAGCTGTATTCAAAGTTTTTAAAACTCTTTATGACGAGGGTTTAATTTATCGCGGAGAAAGGATCATCAACTGGTGTCCTAAGACTCTTACTGCGATCTCCGATCTGGAAGTGGAATACAGAGAGGTGAAAGGAAAGCTCTATCATCTTAGATATCCTATCGTCGGACAAAAAGGGAAATACGTAGTAGTAGCGACTACGAGACCGGAGACAATGTTCGGTGACGTTGCAGTTGCGGCCCATCCGGATGATGAAAGATACAAGTCCCTCCAAGGCGCCGAACTAGAACTGCCTTTAACTGGCCGAAAGATCCCTCTACTATTTGATTCTTTTGTAGATAAGGAATTTGGATCCGGACTCGTTAAGATCACTCCTGCTCACGATCCAAACGACTTCGAAGCGGGACAACGTCTTGGACTCAAGCCTCTTCTGGTCATGAATCCGAATGCAACTCTCAATGAGAATGCAGGCAAGTATGCCGGCACTGAAAGATTCGTAGCGCGCAAAAAGGTCATCGAAGACCTACAAGCATTGGATCTTGTAGAGAAGATCGAAGAGCATACACACTCCGTAGGTCATAACTCAAGAGGCGGAGAGATCATTGAACCTTATCTTTCCACTCAATGGTTTTGTAAAATGAGATCTCTTGCTGATCTTGCAGTTGAAGCTGTTCAATCCGGAGAGACTGAGTTCGTTCCTAAACTTTGGGAGAAGACATTCTTCGAATGGATGAATAATATTCGGGACTGGTGTATCTCTAGACAATTATGGTGGGGTCACAGAATTCCTGCCTATCATTGCAAGTCCTGTAAGCATATTGAAGTTTCAGAAACTGCGGTTACCTCTTGTCCTAAATGTGGTTCCAAAGAAGTAGAGCAAGACACTGATGTTTTGGATACTTGGTTCTCTTCTCAACTTTGGCCTTTCTCTACTTTAGGTTGGCCGGAGAATACTCCTGACTTGCAAAAGTTTTATCCTACATCAGTACTAGTTACAGGCTTCGATATCATCTTCTTCTGGGTTGCTAGAATGATCATGATGGGCAAGAAGTTCACTGGCAAGGCTCCATTCTCCAAAGTAATCATTCACGGATTAGTACGAGATAAAGAAGGTAAGAAGTTCTCCAAGTCTGTCGGGAACGTTGTAGATCCTTTGGACATGATGAGCAAGTATGGAACGGACTCTTTCCGATTCTTCTTGGCTGCAACTCTTCCAGAAGCGAGAGACGTTCTATTCGACGAGAGCCGCTTGGACGGTTATCGTTCCTTCTGCAATAAGATCTGGAACTCCAGTCGTTTCATTCTAATGAACTTAGAAGAAAACTGGAAGTTAGAAGATTTAGAATCCAAATACGGTTCTAAATTAGAACCGATGGATAAATGGATCCTTCATAAGTTCAACGAGACTCTTGCAGCCTACGAAAAAGCATATTCCAAATTTCTGTTTTTCGAAATGGCTTCTCAGATCTATGATTTTGTCTGGGGAGATTTCTGTGACTGGTATATCGAATTAGTCAAACCTCGTATCTACGGAAAGCTGGGAGAAGAATCCCAGACAGTCGCTAAGCAAGTCTTGGCGAGCATTCTCGTAAAAGCATTAGGATTATTGCATCCTTTCATGCCTTTCCTCACCGAAGAGATTTACGAAGTATTTAGCGAAGGTGATTTCCTAATACAATCCCCCTTCCCCACATCTTATTCCGTTGCTGAAGAAGACGAGGGAGTTCTCAAGACCAATATATTACAAGAAGCTGTTACACAAATTCGCGTTCAAAGAGCCGAAAACGGAGTCCCTTTGGATAAGAAATGCAAGGTAGTATTGAAATCTTCTCATCCTCTTGTTAAATCAGCAGTGCAGGACTTCGAATTTTCCATCCTTCAGTTAGCGCGCTTAGAAAGTATAGAAGTCGCGGCCGAATATGCGGGAGAGAAAACAGACTCGGTCGGAGCTTTCCGATTCGGAGAAGTCATTCTTCCTTTGGCGGGAATGATAGACTTCGAAAAAGAAAAAGCAAGGATCACGAAGGAACTCGAGAAAGTTAGACAAGAAGAAGAGAAACTCGCTTCTAAGCTCGGAAATGAAAACTTCTTAGCAAAGGCAAACCCGGACGTCGTAGAAAAGGAGAAGGAAAAACTCAAACTCCTCCAAGAGAAGAAGGACGTCCTCCAGAAAGGTCTGGAAAAACTAGGATAAGAACAGAGTATTATTATGTCTAAGATTCTTCTAATCGGTTCAGGAGGAAGGGAGAGCGCTATCGCATTCAAACTCCGCCAATCCTCTAAATTGACCTCTCTACATGTTTTCCCTGGAAACGGAGGTTTTCCGGATAATGAGATCTTGGCAGCGAATTCTTTCGATCTCAAGGACAAATCCTCGGTCCAGAGCTTCATTCAAAAAAATGAATATGATTTAGTGGTAGTCGGTCCTGAAGATCCTCTTGTGGACGGGATCGGAGACTGGCTAGCGGAGATAGGAATTCCAGTATTCGGACCTTCCGCCTATTGCGCTCAGATCGAAGGTTCCAAAGAATTTGCAAAAGCCTTAATGATAGAGGCCGGAGTGCCTACTGCAAAGTATGCTTCCTTTACTGATTATGATTCTTCTCTTGCTTACGTAAGAAAAGAAGGCGCTCCTATTGTAGTAAAAGCGGACGGGCTCGCTGCAGGAAAGGGAGTCACTGTCTGCACGGAACTTTCTCAAGCAGAGCAAGCATTAAAAGAAATTTTCTTGGATCATAAATTCGGTAAGAGTGGTTCCAGAGTAGTTATCGAAGAATTCATGGACGGCCAAGAGGCTTCCATCTTTGCGATCAGCGATGGAGAGACTTATTTCACTCTTCCTGCGGCCCAAGATCATAAAAGAGCGTATGACGGAGACCTGGGACCGAATACCGGAGGAATGGGAGCATACTGCCCAGCTCCGATCGCAAGCGAAGAAGTATTACAAAAAGTGAATACACGAGTCTTTCAGCCCATGTTCGAAGCATTCCGCAAGAAAGGACATCCTTATAAAGGCCTTCTATATGCAGGATTAATGATCGACTCTAAGGGAGAACCCAAGGTTGTAGAGTTCAATTGTAGATTCGGAGATCCTGAAACCCAATGCGTATTACCTATGTTAGAAGGAGACCTATTGGAGATCTTTATGGCATCTGCCAAAGGGACATTGAAAGGGGTAAAAACAGGTTTGCGCTCCGGAGCTTCTACCGTAGTCGTTTTGGCCGCTGAAGGTTATCCCGATTCTTACGCAAAGAATATTCCTCTAAATCTTCCTAAATCCGAAAATAAAGATCTAGTAGTTTTTCATGCAGGCACTTCAAAAAAGGATGGAAACTTAGTATCAACAGGTGGAAGAATTCTAGGAATCTCTTCCTACGGAAATGACTTAAAAGATTCTGTGGATAAGGCTTATGCTTATCTAAACAGCTTCCAAATCTCTAAGACCTTCTTCCGTAAGGACATTGCAAAAAAAGCCCTGTAGTCATGCCCTTTTTAGTATCCGGAAATATTGATTTAGTAGATCGTCCTAGCCTTCGTAAGCTCGAAAAGCATCTAGGCATTATTCTATCTTCTCATCAATATCCTCTAGAACAATACAATTTGATTCGCAACTCTTTAAAGCAAAGATTGGATTCGGACACTTTAGTCCGAGCAATGACCAGAAAAGAACTATTATCTTTTATTTATATACTTACTCAGTTCGGAGACGTGGTCCAAGGAGAAACTCCTCAGGAATATCTGGATGTAGAAAATGTACCTGTCATTATCGAATGGCAAAAAGGACATTTCATGATCCCGTACGAAGTGTTGGATTATCTGGCTCAATCCAGAGTGTTTAGGAACCAGAACTATCTATTTGCATTAATTCCCGCATTGCCTAGCAGAGAAAAGAAAGCTTGGTTGGAATGGATCGGCGCAGGTTACGGACGGACCTTTCCGAGAGAGATCAATCACGAGTTATATTATCAGTGCAGGCATTTGCAAAAACCTTTCCAAGGCAAGAGTCTTGTCCAAGAGGAATCCATTCGATTGGAGCAACTCTGGGCTGCCGGCAAAAATGAGACTGTGGATTGGTTCTATAAAGGCATTCTTCCCTTCTATTCCTCCATGAAGGAACTCCAACGCACAGAAAGAGATCCGTTTCTGCTACATGTTTTGGACCTGATTCGTTCCGGAAAACTTGTCCTAAAACGACTACCAGAGGAATTTGGCAAAAGGGAAGATTACCAGCTCGTATCCACTGTCGAAGGGAACACCCCTCAACTTAGAGATACGGTTTTCAGCTGGGAAGAAGCAAGAGAGCAAAGCGAAGACTTTCTCTTTCGATAACGATTTTCCCGTAAAAACTTAAAGCGCCGCATTTAATCCCGCTGCATTGCGATCCGACTTCGGCGCATTCCGAATTTAGAAATTAAAGGATCCTATATTATCCCGCTATGGAAGTCAGAAACGCCAAGGAACTGAAGCGCCTCTCCAAAGAATTACAAGAGAACTTTTTAAATCGATGGAAACTCCTCAATCTTGATAAGGATCAGGACCAACTTAAATCCTTTAACGATCGTATCGCGGAACCAAGCTTCTGGGATAATCCGGACCAAGCAAAATCCATCAGCCAAAGAAAGACTGAACTCGAAAGAAAATTAGATCCTTGGATCTCTATTCGTCGAGATATATTAGACTTTCCTGATCTAGTAGAGCTTACCTTTGATGAGAAAGGAGAAGCTGGAGTAGACGAGCTCAGCACCGAATACCAAAGATTAAAAACCGAATTCGAGAGACTAGAACTCTTGGGAGCTCTAAACGAGCCCGAAGATATGAAGCCTGCCTTCTTAAATATCCATCCAGGAGCAGGCGGAACCGAAAGCCAAGACTGGGCAGAGATGCTCTTCCGTATGTACATGAAGTACTTCGATAAGAAAGGATACCAATACAGCGTAGTTGACTTTCAAGAAGGCGACGGAGCCGGGATCAAGAATGCGACCATTCATGTAATCGGTGATTTCGCATACGGATTCATGAAATGCGAGAATGGAGTTCATAGACTCGTGCGTATTTCTCCTTTCGACGCGAACAAGCGTAGACATACTTCCTTTGTATCCGTTCATGTGAGTCCTGAATTGGATGATGATATCGATATCAAGATAGAAGATAAGGATATCAGAGTGGATGTGTATCGTTCTTCCGGTGCAGGCGGTCAGCACGTTAACACTACAGACTCTGCCGTACGGATCACTCATATTCCTTCCGGAATAGTTGTAGCGTGCCAAAATGAAAGATCCCAGATCAAGAACAGGGACACTGCGTTCAAAATGCTAAAGGCCAGATTGTACGAGCTAGAGCAAGAAAGGCTGAAAGATGATCTAGAAAAGAAATCGGGAGAGAAGAAGGACATAGCCTGGGGAAACCAGATCCGTTCTTACGTATTCCATCCTTATAATATGGTCAAGGATCATCGCACGGATCATGAAACTGGGAACGTGCAAGCAGTTATGGACGGGGATATAGAACCGTTCATCATGGCTTACTTAAAAACTTTATAATATTCAAGCCGACTGATTTTTTTCCTGCACTCCTTCTAAGAAAATATTTACGATCGCCTCAAAAGCGGTCGTATTCGAATAAGGGCTTTGGAAAAGATAAGTCGGATTCAGAACGCCATCCACTGCCGCTAGTAGTATATCAATAGTCAGTTCAGGAGTTATATCCTTTCGGATCTGCCCTGCTTTTTGTCCTTCTCTCAAAAGATCGGAGAGGCTCAATATTCTTTGTCTTCTGAACTCCTTCATCGTATCAAATAAATCCGGGCGGACAGTCTCTATATCCTTTGCAAATGTTTTGGAAATCTTGGAACCCAAGTCCGAGATAAAGAAAAGTATCTCCTTGAGTCTTTCGATAGGATCCCTAGTTTTATCCAGCAATACGCTATCGAATTTTGCCTGCACTTTGGACCTCATTAATTCGAATACAGAATCGATCAGCTTATCTTTGGTATCATAATATTTATATAATGTTCTCTTGCTGATCCCTATATGTTTTGCTATCTGATCCGTATTTGTCTTTGCAAATCCGGAAGAAAGAAAAAGAAGAAAGGTTCTCTCCAGGATCCTATCTATCATTTTTCTTTTCCGTTGGAGATCTTACCATCCACCAGCTTGATCTGCCTCTTGGCAGATTTGGCAAAGTCAGGATCGTGGGTCACCATGATCACAGTGGTTCCATCCGAATGATTGATATCCTTGAAAATATCCATTACGATCTTTGCATTATTCGAATCCAAGGCTCCTGTCGGCTCATCCGCAAAAAGATATCTGGGCCTCATCACAAGTGATCTTGCGATGGAAACTCTTTGCATCTGTCCTCCGGAAAGCTGAGAAGGAAGATGATTCAATTTATCTCCCAGATCGAATCTTTCTAACAAACGGATTGCCTCTTTTCTTTTCTCAGTAAGCTCTCCAGCTTTTAACGCAGGCATGAGTACATTCTCCAAAGCGGTAAACTCAGGCAAAAGATAATGAAATTGGAAAACAAAACCCATGTGACGATTTCGGAATGCATGCAATTCTTTCTGGCCAAGAAAGTGTATGTCTTTTCCATCTATACTAACCTTTCCATCCGTCGGATCATCTAAACTGCTGATCAGATAGAGAAGAGTGCTTTTTCCTGAGCCGGACTTTCCAGTTAAGGAAACGAATTCACCGGCCTTGATTTCCATGCTAATTCCTTTGATGACATCTGTAGGAGGTTTACCGAAACTCTTTCGAACTTCTTCGATTAGTATGCTCATCATTCCCCCCTGATAATCTCGATCGGAGATAATTTACTCGCGGATCTTGCCGGAAAAATGCTAGCGATCAAGGTCGCGATAAAAGCTAGCAAAAATGCCTGAAGATAAATAGGAGCCTCGAAGGAAACCATCATCATTCCTGACTTAGTTTGCATGAGAGGGTTCGAGAAAGACACATGTTCCAATCTTCTACAGATCAGATAACCGAGTAACATTCCGAAAACCCCTCCTGCGACTCCCAGAAGCAAGCCCTGTATCAGAAAGATCTTTAGGATATCCACGGGCTCATATCCGATCGATCTGAGAATGGCGATCTCTCTTCTTTTTTGCCCTATGACTATATTTAGAATATTATAAATCCCGAATCCTGCCACCAAGAGAATCGTCCCGACGAGAGCATAACGAATTGCATCCTGCATCTTGAATAAGGAAATGAAAGTAGCATTCACATCCTCCCAACTCTGGACTTTAACGTCCCCTTCTCTCCCCCATTCTCTTGCCTTGGGAGTGGCTCTGGACAATTCTTTCAATCGGACTACGATATCACTGATCCGATTCGGAGTTTGGTTTAGATTTTGAACATCCGCGAGATTCGCGTATGCGGAGCCGTCGTCTACGGCCTTATTCCCCATTTGAAAAGCGGCAACAATCTTGAAGGGAATCGGATCAGATTTGCCTGTGCTTATATAAACCGTATCAGAGATCCTTGCTCCTAAAAGAAGTCGTAAGCCTTCTCCGATCACGAGTTTATTTCCGCTCTCTCGGATCTCTGAAAAATCTCCTTGGATAATATTTTCTTTGATCCGAGCTACTTTGGACTGAGCATCCGGTTTTACACCGATAATCCTTCCTGCTTCGGCGATCTTTCCCTTTCTATAGATCACTTTGATCTGTAATTGAGAAGAACTCGCCTCTACTTCAGGATCAGAGCTGACCTTCTTTTGCCAACCTGCTTGATTTTCTATCTCTTCGCTGTCCCTTCTTCCAGAAGGAGGAACGGACCAAAAAGGAATTTCCTTCGAACGAAATAGGATCGTATCTAGATCTTTCTCTCCGATGATCTTAACCTGAGAAGATATACGAATGTGAGCGTCGTTGTTCACTAACTGATCGATGAGATATTCCCGCAAACCTAATAGGATCCCTGAAATCACGATGTAAGCTGTGGCTCCCAAAACGATCCCGAGCAAGGTTAAAAGAGTCTGCTTTTTTCGAGCAGACATTTGTCTTAAGGCAATGAAGAACATCAGTTGTCCCCCTGTAATAGAACCTTGTCCCCTATTCTTACTTCGCCTGATAAGAGCTCTGCGTATTCCGAGTTCGCGATCCCGGTTTGGATCTCTTTCGTTTGTATTTTACCATTTTCTAATATTTTAATTTTCCCGGAACGGATTCCTTTGATCGGGACGAGAACTACATTTTCCTTGCTCGAAGTTTCGATCGCAACATCAGCAGTCATTCCGGGAAGGATCTGAGGAGGAATATTCTCCGGAGTAATATGCACTTGGAATTGGCCGTCCGCAGGATAGACCGATTTCACTTCTCCACTGAAATTCTTATCTCCGAGTGCCTCAAATCGCACGCGGACCTTTTGGCCCTTCTGCACCTTGACAGCGCCCTTCTCTTCTAAAGAAACGATCAAATATCTTTTTCGAAGATCCATAACGGTCACTACCGGAGTTTGAGGAACGACAGTCTCCTTTGTCTCGTAAGCAACCTTTGTAACCACACCGTCCAGAGGAGAGCGCATGGTACCGAAACTATCAAACTCCACAAGAGGAGTTCCTTCCTTTACTTGATCTCCTTCTTCAACATAGATCTTACGAATGGCAGAAGGCACAGCCACCCTGAGATGATACACATCCGAAGAAGTCACCGTTGCAAGTCCGTAAACAGATTCGATGATAGAACCTTGGATGATCTCTGAAACATCCTTGTTGGAACTATTACTCTTCCAAAGTAAAACTACCGAGAGAAGAAGAACAGGAACCAAGATCGGAACTAAGAACTTGGGTTTGCTCTTGATCCATTGGATCCATTTAGTAAGTCTCTCTGGAAAATTCATATTCACCGTCCTTCTTCTATTCAGACGGAAGGAATTTAACAAAGTAAACTATTTTATTGTATTTTAGTTTACATCTAAAAATGCCATTTTGTCATATATACCAGAACAGGTTCATACTCGACATTTAGCGCCTAACAGATCGAATCTGGAAAAAAAGAGGAACTACTCCATGAGTAAAAAGACAAATCAAATATTGTATTGGATCTTCACTGCTCCGATCATTGCAGGAAATCTATTCGGTGCATACGCATATACTAGCCAAAACCCTCAGGTCTTAGAAGGCCTCGGACATCTTGGTTACCCAGGATATATCACTTACATTTTAGGGCCTGCGAAGGGACTGAGCGCACTTGCTCTTCTATTTCCTAAATTCCCAAGATTGAAAGAATGGGCGTATGCAGGAATCACATTCAACGTGTTAGGTGCTGGACTTTCTCACCTATTGGCAGGAGATCCGAATTATCCTACTCCGTTTGTCTCTCTCATCTTATGCTCGGTTTCTTATGTTCTTTGGAGAAAGTTGGAAGCAGCAAAAGCCTAATCCACCCTACGATGCCTAAGAAAGTCGACCAACTTGCCAGAGTTCGAAAGATCTGCTTTTCCCTTCCTGAAGTCACGGAAGTAGGGGCTTGGGGAGCTCCTACATTTCGGATCAGATCGAAAATGTTTGCCATGTATCGGGAAGACCATCATGGAGACGGTAGATTGGGACTCTGGCTAAAGTCGACTTTCGATCAACAAGAAGCTTTATTAGAATTCGATCCGATCCGTTTCTTCAAACCTGCATACGTTGGGCCAAGAGGTTGGATCGGACTCCATCTGGATAAGAATTCGGATGAAGAAGTGAGTTTTCACGTCAAGGAAGCTTACAAACTAATAGCTCCCAGAAAATTATTAGAGAAATTTAATATATAAGAACCGGCTCTCTTCTTCCGAAACGTTTGCCATATTCCTCCCAAAACTTGGCATTTGGATTTCTAGGATTTTTTTTGTCTCTGTATTCTGGTTTCAATCCCAACAAGAAAAACATAGCAGTCTTTTCCTTATTCTTGACCGGGAGTTTTCCTCGAGACTTGAACTGAAAGAAGTCCTTGGTTAAATTCACCACCGATTGGGTCACATTCACTCTACCTGGTTCGCTATTCGATTCCATGCGACTCGCCAGATTCACAGTGTCGCCCCAAACATCATAAGAAAATTTTCGAGCCCCGATCACTCCGGCAACCAAAGGTCCCGAATGCACTCCAATTCTTGCCTTCCAGGCAGGTCCCTTCTTCTTTAATTCGGATAGCTCCTCTAAACGTTCCAACATTTCGAGGGCTGCGAGCAGACTGTCTATTGCATGAGAAGATCGATACGAAGGAACTCCTGCGACACACATGTATGCATCACCTATCGTCTTTAATTTTTCCAAGTGATGTGTTTCGCTCACCGAATCGAAATGGCGAAAGCAAAAGTCCAGTTCCATTACAAGATCGTTAGGAGTTAGAGTTTCTGCGATAGAAGTAAATCCGTAAAAATCGGTAAATAGAACTGTTGCCTGAGAAATAAATCTAGGTTCGGAGCTTCCCTTCTTCTTCAATTCCTCTGCTGTTTCCTTGGGAAGAATATTCAGTAAAAGTAATTCTGTTTTTTCTTTCTCTTCTTTTAAGGATTGGTCCGCATTCCAGGCGGCGTTTGCCAATTCCTTTCCTATAAAGGAAAACCAGGCTACGACCAATACCAAGCTCGTGAAATAAAAATAGTTTTGGTACTTAGGATTCAGATTAAAGATAGGACTATAAAAATAGGGAATGATATGGACGGAAACGAATAGTAGAGCTAATACTCCCTCCATGATATATAGAAACTTCTTCTCTTCTGGAGGAAAAATATAGAAAGGAAGCGCAAAACTTGCGAGTATATACAGATCCAAGCCTGCACTCTGAGGAAGGATCCGAGAGATCATAAAAAGCTGCATGGTCCCGGTTACAGAAAGAAGTACCCTAGCAGTTTTATGCCGACCATTCATATTAAAGAAGAGCACTAGGATATAACCGAGAGTGTTTAGGGACCACAGAGAATAAAACCAGATCGGAAACATGAGCCCGATGAATGTAAAAAGAATATAATATAAAAAACTGAATAATGCGCTGATCAAGACCACTGCATTGGTGGCGACTATATATCTTGCCTCGGATGCTCCTTCGGTCCCGATAGAGAGAAGTTTCTTCCAAATCCGTTTAGGGATCCGGCAATAGTGAAACAAGGTTCTGAAAAAGCTCATAGGCGACAATTCCGTAGGATTTTTCGGATATTGGAAATCCCTATTTATCTAAACGGACAAAATTTAAAATCCACTATCTTATGAAGAAGCTTCCACAGTATTTCGGATATGATCTAAAACCCTATAATGGATCTTGTGCAGGATCCAATGGATCCAAACATTCCAATAGGAGGTAGGACCGAATTTGTTTAAGAACCAGGTCCTTCCGATCAGAAGGGTCTCATTCTTTCCTATAGGAATAAGTTCGAAACTTCCCTTCTTAGAAGCAAAGTAACCGTCCAGATGAGTCGGTCTGAGATTTTTATACGGACTCAATTCTTTCATCGCATCCGGCTGACGGACCACATCGAATGCTAAAGAAGAATTTTCATCCCATTTAGTAATTGCCTCTACGAACACTCCGTTATTGAACTCGCAGTATCGAATCGCACCAATCCCTTTTCCTTCTACTCTGGCGCGAATCGGATAAGAGATACCAGCGTTAAAGATAATTTCTTGAGGTTCAGGTATATCAGAAAACTCGAATAGACCCTTCCAAACTCTCTCTTTTGGAGCGGAGATTTTCAAGCTGGTTTCTACCATATACCACTCCAATTTCTGATCCAAGTGAGCTTCCAGATAGGCGGTAGAAGGAAGGATTAAGAATAGAAAAGGTAAAACAGAAGAGACTAATTTCGATTTGGATTGAAGAAGATAGGCAACTCCTCCTCCCAAGAACCCCAGACAATAGGCCAAAGGAGCAGCCATTAAAAGACAGATAACCCCTTCTAACGCAATGATCAGGGTAATAATTCCTGCAAGAGAGATCGCTACGAAAGAGATCAGTATTGTCTGCCTCAAATTCACCGGTTCTGACGTTGAATACAAAACGACTGAAGTAAATCCTATCAGGAAAGGCCCGCCCACGAACAAACTTGCCCCGTAAGCTTTCAGGATATTGGTAGAAAAAAGACTGAACACTAAGGTTATACTAGCTGTAAAAAGTATGGACCAAATAGAAACGATCAGCTTCGACTTTGGAAAGAATTTTGCAGAAGATTCTCCATCGGAACTAGGATAAAGATTCTCAGGAAGCACCGACAACAGAAAGAACATTAGAAAGTTCAGAAACGGAACGAAGAATAAAAGAGCCCAGAACGAACTTAAACCGATGCTGCGCAATCTCTTAATGCAAAATATGGTTCCTAGATAAATGAAGGGCAAAGAGATCGCGAGTAATGTATAATAAAACCCAGCCTGCTCCGGAGGAAAATTTCCCAGAAGTATCTTTCCAGGATCTTTAAAATACTCGGCTATCCACCATAAACGGTCAAAGAAGTAGTAAGCTATGAAGCGATCTATATTGTATTTTACAGTGAATAAAATGACTCCCGTAATAAAAAACTTCTTACGATCTATCGGAACCGATACACTTAAGAAATCTTTAATTCGTTTAAATAGCTCCATAGCAAATAGTTCCTACTTAATCCAAAGACATCATATACTTGGACGTTTTTTCTACGAGAGGCTCATAGATCTCCATAGAAGCCTTTCCATTCATATCGCAGCCTTTTTCTATGCAGGTTTTTGTTAATTCCGGATAGACCTTGTAAATCCCTACAAAGATAGAAACAAAACTCTTCAAAGGGAAATCGACGGTTATGTATTTTTTCCTTTCGATGGTTCTATATTTTAAGGGAAGAGAAAATCCAGAAGGGATCTCGGTCAATGGTTCCGAAAACAAAGCTCCTACTTCGCATCTCAGTTTTTCCTCGGCGACAGTATTCGGGTTATCTTTATAGATCCCAAAGAGTTTATAATTCTTAATTCCCTTTGCCGGAAATTCCTTTTGAATAGATTCAAAGGTATCACCTACATGTCTGTAATTCCCGACACGATCATGAGATAAAACATAGAAGGGTCCTAATGTTTCTTCCTTTACTTGAATGGTATCGAACGCTCCCAAGTAATAGAGATAACCAAACCCAGAAACCAGTAAGAACGCAATTGCACCTAGAAAAATTTTTAACTTCATTTCAAACTCCGGAAGGGAATTTTAAACGAATGTGGATACCGATTGCAAGAAAGATTTTGACCGCTTTGTAAACGGTTTTGTGAGAGAATTATTTCAGACTTGGCTCGAGGAGACCGTACTTCTCTTTTACTTTTTTGATCTTAGTTTCCATATCCTTCCAAAGGGATTCTTTTTGAGGATGGAAGGTGGAATATACACCCTGACGGATCAGGTCGACGATCTCATCTAAGGAGAAATCCAAAAATCTCCAAAGCTTGAAATACTCGTAGGTCAAGTTCACGTTGAATATTTCAGGATCATCTGTATTGATGCAAAGAGGAAGACCCTGGTCATAATAATATCGAACCGGATGGTTTTGTTCCTTACGAACATATTTTCCGGTAAACACGTTAGACGTAACACATATCTCTATCGGGATCTTGTTCTCTCTTAGATAATTGACTAGTTCCGGATCTTGGATGGCAGAAGTACCATGACCGATCCTTTCTGCCTTGCATAATTCCACAGCTTCCCAGATCGCCCAAGGACCGTCGTCTTCTCCCGAGTGAGCGACAGTTCTTAAGCCAGCTTCTCTCGCTTTTTTGAAGACTTCGGCATAATCTCTGGCTGGGCCCATCAACTCGGCGCCACCAAGACCTATCCCAATCACTTCTTTTTGTTTGAGCTTGAGAACACGATTGAGATTGTTCATCGCATTCTCCGGACCGAAGGAACGAGAAACGTCGACAAGAATCTTGATCTCTATACCGTCTTTGGCCTTCTCTTCTCGAATACCTTCCACAAGTTGATTGACCATCTCTTCGAAATCGAGACCATTCTGAATGAACTTAGAAGGAGCAAAGAAAACTTCAGTATATAGAATATGATTCGCACGCATGTACTCTGCGAGACTTCCCACAAAGTGATATAAATCTGCAGGCTCTTTGACCAAGCTTTGGATAAAGAAGAATACCTGAATGAATCCGTTCAGATCCTTGAAATTGAATTTTGCCTCGAACTCTTCTTCACTGAGTTGAATGCCGTTCTTTGCCATCAACTTCTTCATCGTATCCTTGTTTACACAAGCTTCGAGGTGAAGATGGATTTCTGTCTTAGGCAATTCTCTGATTAGATTAATAACGTCCTGGTCTTGCAGCTTCTTAGAAGAAAGATCTGCGGGTTCTAAGAGAGAAGAAGCAGTTTGACGACCTGACTCGTAAGCGTCGGTATCTCCCAAGAGCCAGCGGGGAGGATCCGCGATCTCCAGTTCCAAGAGACGGATCCTTTCGTTCAGAAGATTATTGATCTGTTTGTCGAATGAGATTTGAAGGGAAGAAGAGTACGGCCTGTCGGCGGGCAATCTGCTCTTGAGACGGTTTAATTCAGAGACATCCCGATCCAGGATCCGAATTCTTTCTAAAATTTCCGCGAAGGACAAACCCACGGGAGCAGGGTAAGTAAAACCCCTTCGGATTTCAATTCCTAAAAAGATTCCGACGGTTTTCCCCTTATCTTTTCCGGAATTCAGCCGATCCTAAAAGAAGCGTCGGAGGATTTTGTCGCATGATCACAGCAAGAAAAACGTTTTTACCATTCGCACTCCCCTTAATTTCCGAAAAGGCAATAGAAGAAGTGGCGGCGGTACTGCGTTCGGGCTGGATCACGGCTGGGCCCAAGGTAAAAGAATTCGAAGAAGAGTTCGCAAGATATTGCGGAGCGGATTTCGCGCTCGCAATGAACTCCGCAACTGCCGGCCTACACCTCGCGTTAGAATCCATCGGCCTCTGTTCGGAAGACGCAGTACTTGTTCCTGCAGTAACATTCACAGCCACTGCTGAGACGGTTTGCTATTTTGGCGCTGAGCCGATTCTCACAGATGTGGATCCGATCTATAATCTCATGACTGTGGAGACCTTAAAGGAAACCATCGAAAGAGAGTGCGTATTCTCCAAAGGAAATCTGGTCCATAAGAAAACCGGAAAGACAGTCAGAGCATTAATGCCTGTCCACTTGGCCGGTGCCGTCTGTGATATGGACGCACTCAACTCTCTCGCAAGAGAATATCATCTTTACGTAATAGAAGATTCTGCTCATGCCTTCCCTGCAACACATAAGGGAAGAAAAATAGGAACTCACGGAGACTTTACTGTCTTCAGTTTCTATGCAACCAAAGGAATTACTACTGGAGAAGGTGGAATGGTTACCACCCGCCACGCTCATTTTGCAGAACGCATGAAATTGATGAGACTGCATGGCATCAACCGAGAGACCTATGGACGTCCTGGTTGGTACTACGAAGTGGTTTCTCCGGGATTCAAATACAATATGAATGATATCGCTGCTGCGATCGGAATCGTACAATTATCCGAAGCAGAGGATTTATGGAGAAGAAGGATCGAGATTGCCGACATCTATCGCTCCGAATTTGCGCAGTTGCCTTTCCTACATCTACCATTGCCCGCAAAAGATGGAGATCATTCTTGGCATTTATTTAGAGTAGAAGTGGATACCGTTCAAGAAAGGATGAACAGAGATATCTTAAGTGCGGAATTGCACAAGAGAAACATCGGTTCAAGCTTACACTTCATTCCTCTCTATGAGCATCCATTCTATCAAAGATTTGGATTTGATCGTAAGAACTATCCGAACGCAGACGCAATGTATAAGAAGACTCTCTCTCTTCCTTTATTCGCTGGAATGACTGATTCTGATATAGAAGATGTTGTGACAGCAGTGAAAGGGATCTTCTCGGATCTATAAAAGAAGATTTCTACTTAAAGAAGTTGGAATCAATATTCCGGGATTCCTTCAATGATTCAATTGGTTTTGCATTTGCCTGAGAAACAAATGACGAAATTCAATGCCTACAGTCTTAAGAATACTCGGATATCGTTTTCACTTCTATTCGAATGAAGGAAATGAGCCCCCACATATTCATTGTCGAAAAGAAAATTGGGAATGCAAATTCTGGTTAAATACTATATCATTAGCCGAGAATAACGGATTTCGAAACCATGAACTTCGAGAGATCGAAAGACTCGTATTTGAATATAGAGAGAGATTTTTAAAGGCCTATTATGAGTTCCACAGCCGGCAATAATCTAATATCAAATGTGCCAGCCATCAAGGTTTGGGCAGAAAATCGTATGATCTATCTAGAATTAAATGATGGTAGAATATTAGGATTTCCTGCAGATAGATTCAAACTTTTAAAAGCAGCTTCTGAATCGGAATTGAAAGAAGTTCAGCTAACTCTAAACGGATATGCTCTTCGTTGGGAAAACCTAGATGAGGACTTGACTGTGCAGGGAATTCTAGAGGGAAGATTCCAACTTCCCTTAGAACCTTCTACTTAAAGAAAATATAAAACAAAAAGATCTTAACGAATAGCACAAGAAATCCGTCTTCCAAGTCAGAAGCTTCTTCTGCTTTTTCAAAAGAAGAAAGTGCAATGGTCCATTCTTCTACTTCTTCCGCGATCTCGGAATCGTCGAATCGAGAAAGATCTATCTTCTTATAGCCGGCCTTCGGGATCTCTACTCCGCAAGCAGTGCAAAGATCTGAGATAATGTCTAAGGATTCTTCTTTGATCAGAGACGAGAACTCTCCCATTTCTCTGGTTTCCATAAGAACTGTCTGACCCAATTCCAAAACGTCTTCCATAACTGCTTCGGAGCCGTCTTCGTCTGCAAGATCTCTCCAACCTCGTAAAGAATCTAAGACCAAGTCTGCGAGTTCCAAGACTTTCTCAGAAGCTTCCTTCTTCTTCTCCTCCGAAAGATCTTCCGGCAATCCTTGGAGCCACGCTTTCTGAACGGCCTGTATGGCCCCTTCCCCGCTACTTAAGAATCTCAATAAAAGATATACCAAGGCCCAGGAGTTTTCCTTGTGATCCAAAGACTGGTAGAAGGATTGAATGGATTTAAATTCTTTTAATGCGAAGGACATGTCTTACAAAAATTCCGGTCTAAAACGAGGAGACAAGCAGAATGCTAGGAATAATTCATTTTGCAATTTCCTAGAATTCTGAGAACCTTTCTTTATGCCACGATTTCGAGCCGCTCTCATTCAATTAAATAGCAATTCCGATCCCGATCATAATCTAAATCGATGCGAGGCATTGGTTCGAGAAGCTTCCGAAGGCGGAGCGAAACTGATTGGTCTTCCAGAAAACTTTTCTTATTTCGGTTCCGAGAAGGAAAAACTGGAAAGAGCTCATGAGATTGAAGAGAAGACAAGAGAATTCCTGCATCGAGTTTCCCAAAAGCATAATGTATATATCTTAGCAGGAGGATATCCGAATCCTTCTATCAATGGAAAGGTCTATAATACTGCCTCTCTTTATAGTCCGGAAGGCGTGGAGAAGATCCGCTATCATAAGATCCATCTATTCGATACGGATCCTGGAGACGGAGTAGAATATAGAGAATCTAAAACAGTAGAAGCAGGTGACTCTCCCGCAGAAGTCTACCATAGCTTGGAGCTTGGAAATATCTCTAGCGTTATTTGCTATGATCTAAGATTTCCAGAATTATTCCGAAAACTTGCCGACCAAAATGCTGAGATCATCTTTGTTCCTTCCGCATT
Source organism: Leptospira semungkisensis (assembly GCF_004770055.1). Taxonomy (NCBI): domain Bacteria; kingdom Pseudomonadati; phylum Spirochaetota; class Leptospiria; order Leptospirales; family Leptospiraceae; genus Leptospira; species Leptospira semungkisensis. Next base: position 180,543 of record NZ_RQEP01000005.1, read on the forward strand.
CACAAAGATCACTGGGCAGGCTCATTGGGAAATACTATTGAGAGCAAGGGCGATCGAAAACCAATGCTTTATACTCGCGCCTGCTCAAACAGGAACCCATAGTAAAGGAAGAGAGACATACGGCCATTCTCTAATCGTCAATCCATGGGGAGAAATACTCGCCGACGGAAAAGAAGGAGAGAAGGTAGTCTTCGCAGAGATCGATTTAGAAGAAGTGGAGAAGGTAAGAAAGAAAATCCCTGCATTAAAGCACAGAAGAGTTCCGATTATCTAACAGTTCCCACAGAAAAATGGCGGATTTTTTTCTGTTGCAAAGATCAAGTTTTTATGATATACCGCCAGGGCTCTCCTACGGGCCACTCCCCCCACCCAAAACAAAGGGTGGGGGCGCGCTTTACTTGCAACGGTGCGCGGAACCGAACTTCCGTTCCAGACTACTCAGTCCATTTTGGGAACATTCCTATCTTATCGATCACTTCCCCATCGTGAGCTGGGACCACTTCCAAATTCGGATACGCTTGAAGTAAGGAATGAACTCGATAGATCTCCCTTCCTAATACAGTCGCATCTCGATCCACTATTCTTCTCAAGAGCTTGGTCCTATGAGAAGGAAGTTCGAATCCTTCTCTTGCCCAAGTGATATCTCCCGTAAAAAAGAATCTCTTTCCAGAAGGCAGATTCAAAAACATTCCCACATCACCTGCAGTATGACCTTCCATTGGAACAAAAACAAGAGAGCCGTCTCCGAACCAATCCAAGCTGGCAGAATAATTTTCATAAGGCTTAGAAGCGAAGTTCAGATCTTTCCATATAATTTCTTTTGAATCCAGTTGAGTAGGAAGATAGCCCTTCTCCACTCCAAACTCTTTTAGATGTTCCCTTCCTGCTTGCGTAGACCATATTTTTGCCCAAGGAAAATCCTCCACTCCTCCTGCGTGGTCCCAATGCAAGTGAGACAGAACGATATCGTTGACTTGCTTCGGATCGATCCCCACATTCCTCAATTGGTTTACGATCGGATTTGCATTCTGATAAGCTACCATCGGTTTCACATAGAATCTATGATCTTTATATTGCTCTTCTATTTGAGTTCCGAGTCCAGAGTCGAATAAGAGAGTTCCTTTAGGATGTTCGACTAGGACAACCGTATGATAGATCTGTTTTCGGTGGAGTAAAGGACCTCCTTCGAAGATAAACGCCGCAGATGCCTTCTTCTCTCCCGTTTTAAAAAGAGTAAATTTGAGCTTAGGAAGTTTACTCGGTTCTTCCAGTCTAGAATCTTTCTTTAAGATCTTGAATTCGGAAACTTCTTCTATTGTTAATTTAGGAATTCCTAATGCATTCAATAGAAAGAAAACTACGATCGCCAGTACGGCGAGAATGGATACTTTAAGTTTCATGATGATTGTTTCTCCAAAGAAACCAGGATTTTTGCGGTTTTCGCTGCGGATCGGATCGCGTCCGTATTTCGATTCGTTCTGGAAATCAGGATAGACCCTTCCAAAAGAGAGAGAATGCTTATGGCCAATGCAAAAGATCTAGTCTTGTCTATTCCATTCTTTTGGAAGAAGGAGTCGAAGATCGAAGTCCAATCCTGATAAATTCCTGCACAGGTAGAATTCACAAGAGAAGGTTCCGATGCGGTCTCGGACGCAGTCGTTGAAATGGGACAACCCTTAGAAAAATTCGAGGATACCAATCTGGATTCTAAGGCCAAGAAGACCTTTTGGATTCCTGCGCTCACCGATTTAGAAGAACCTAGGACTCCTTCCAACTGAGAGGCTAATTCCTTTCCTGCAAGAAGCAAGGCTTGAGCGGCCAGCTCTTCCTTCCCTCCCGGAAAATGAAAATAGATAGAACCCTTAGGTGCCTTTGCGTCCTCGACGATATCGTTTAAGCCTGTGCCTGCGTAGCCGCCTAGCTCCAAACGATCTGCCATGGCTCGGACCATCTTTTCCTTTGCGATTTCCCCTTTTTGACCCATACTCTCTTTAGACAAAAAATAAATAGACCAGTCAACATATTTTTAAACAGATAAATGTGAATTTTTTCCTAATTTTGCACCTTGTAAACTTAGGCATTCAGAACAAAATCTGCTTATTATGATACAGCATCCTTGGCATGAAGCGAGCCCCGGCCCGAATCCTCCTCACGAGATCCACGCATTGATCGAAATTCCCTCAGGCAGCAAGGCCAAGTTCGAAGTCGATAAAGAATCCGGTCTGATCAAATTGGATCGGGTCGTATTCGCTTCGGTGCATTACCCGGCACATTACGGTTTTATTCCTCAGACATTAGGAGATGATAAGGATCCGTTAGACATTTTGGTCCTTTGTTCCCAAGGAGTTCCTCCCCTTTGCCTGGTTCCTGCAAGAGTGGTTGGGGTCATGCGAATGATAGATAGAGGAGAAGGCGACGAGAAGATATTGGCAGTCGCATCGGGCGATAGAAGTTTCGACGGGATCGAACATGTTTCGCAACTGCCGGCTTCCTTTCGTGCAGAGCTGACTCATTTCTTCTCCGTTTATAAACAATTAGAAAGAAAAGAAGTCAGAGTAGAAGAGCCCGAAGGTCCAGAGGTCGCAAAGGAACTCATTCTAAAAGCATTAGATTTTTATAAAGAAAAGTATCCGAAGAAATAATATTCAAAAGAAACCCGCGATAAGAAGAGCATCCGCTTACTCTAAAAACGGATTAGGCGCAATGAAAATGAGGTCTTGGGCTAACCCACGACCTCGTAAACTTCGCTCGAATTTGTTTTTCCTTTTACTTTTACCTTTCCGAGCTTCTTGAAGGAATATTTTTTTCGGTTCTTCAATTTTCTGTACGTATTCTCACTCAGAAGAAGATTTGCATGAAATTCTTTCGTAAGACCTTCGATCCTGGATGCAAGATTGACTGCGTCCGAGATCACAGTTCCGTCCATTCTCTCTTCCTCTCCGATCGTTCCAAGCATTAGAGTTCCTGTATGCAGACCGATTCCGATCTTGATCGGTTCATAATTTCGATCCGCTCTAGACTCATTCAAAGCCTCTAATTCCCTTAACATTTCCATTGCAGCTTCCAAGGCTTGGTCCGGAACATTCGGAAACAGTGCCATGATCCCATCACCTAAATACTTATCGATAAAGCCTCCGTGTTTACGGATGATCGGCCCCATTCTTCTCATATAAGAATTCAAGAAATCGAAATTATCCTTTGGAGTCATCTTCTCCGAAAGCTGAGTAAAAGAACGGATATCGGAAAATAGGATCGTCATCTCTCTCTGTATTTGATCACCCAGCCCGATCTCAGTGATATCATTCTTGTTTAGGAATTTCAAGAACGCCAATGGAACGAAACGACTATAGGCCTTGTTGACTTCCAGTAAGTTATCCGACAATCTCTCGATGTATAAGAACGCTTGGGAAAATCTGAACGACAAGAGATAGGATTGCACAAAAATAAATACGAACAACCCAACCGGAAGATAGTATCCGGTATTGATGACCGCTTGCGCATAAAGGCTATCGTTCACTGCCGCGGCAGTCAGAGCTAAGACTCCTCCCAACGCCATCAAGGATCCTTCCGCTCTTGCCCTCACTAAACGGATGAGAACAATAAAGAACCAAACAATAACGAATAGCAATACGATCTGAAAAGGGATCAAAGTGTGGGAATAAATACTCGCAGGTGTTACCGCCACAATCCCGGAAACCACCAAGTTAAACCATAAACAGAATTTCTTGATCCTTATGGAGAAGGAATGAGGGTATAACGCATCCAAATAATAAATAAAGAATGGAACCGCCATATAGAAGGACAAATATTCCAATTTATTAAAGAATTCCCAAGGAAGGTCTGGAAATTTTTGGATCAGAAATCTTTCGCCGGTAACAAAAATCCTAAGGCAGATACTCGCACAAAAGGCACCGAAGAATAATCCGGTAAGGTCCCTTCTTCTCAAGGAGAACAAACCGAAATGATATAATGCCATGATGATAATGCTTCCGAACAGGAACATTTCATTGGATACCCTTCCGTCCCTGAAATTGAGCAAATCATTCTCTGTGCCGATCCGAAGAGATTCCCAGAGCCCTCCCTTATAATGATTGAAGTTGGAGACCTCAACTTGAATGGTCATCTCCCGATTCGGTTCTCCGATCGGTATGTACAAAGGAAGGTATTGCGGGCGGGAAGAATTCGGATCGGTTCCGACGACACCGTTGCCACCGATCTTCTTTCCATCTAAGTAAATAGATGCCGCTGTCCCAGCCGCTTGGAAATGGATCATCAATCGTCCCGTATTTTTGCGGGGAAGGATCTTTAATGTATAAGTCCCGTAACCGAATGCCATCAACGGATTCATTCCGGAAAGATGAGGGATCTGATTCCAATTCCCAGGAACTTGAACGAGGATCGGCTCTTCGGATTTTCCATCCGTTTCAGGACGAGAGATGGGCAATCTCATCCACTGAAACTTCCACTCTCCGTCCAATTGCACGATCCCATCTTCTGAGAAATTCCAATCTCTTAGATCCAGAACTCCTTTCTCCGCTCTAGGCGAGATCTTAGGATACACTCTCGTTCCGCAAGAAAGCAACGGAAGAATGGAAAGAAACAAAACGGAAAAAAGCAAACTGCGATTCATACGGATTCGATGGGGAATTGGACGAAGTAACATTCTAATTTCTTCCTCTCCGAAACGTGTTTCGGCTTGGGCTTTTTACAAAGCAGGAAGCAATATTATTGAAATTTCCTTTATGAAAAAATCAGAAATTTATCCGACCCCAAGAATTTCGTAAAAAAATTTCAGAGCTTTTTCAGGAAAGTCTCCAAGGTATGATTGAATTCTAAGGGCTGATCCATATATAACCAATGCCCCGCTTCCCGAACCAGATGGAATGGAAAGCCTCCTTGCAGCCTATGCAAAGAAAACTTATCCTCATTCTCGGAGATTACGATCGCGAGCTTCGGTCCCATATATCTTTTAAGAGAAGGATTCGGATCATAATCCAGTAATTCGCTGGTGATCCGTATCACAGCTTCCTTTGGAGCCTTATGCAGATCTTCCAAGATCCTTCTTTTGACTTTGGGAAAGGAATGAGCGAGTAACTGATCCCAATATCCGTCTACGGTCTCTCGATACGCGCTGGAATTAAGTGCTTCTTTGATCTGATTTCGAATGGTCTCAGGAACTTCTCTCGGGTCCCCGTTTGTATCTACTAAAACAAGACCTGCCACACGATCCGGATTTTCTCCCGCATACTGCAGAGCTACGCTTCCTCCCATGCTATGCCCGACCAACACGAATTTCGGAAGACGAAGAGAATCAACCACCGCGGCAATATCTTTTGCCATCGAGGAAATTCTATAGTCAGTATCTTTAGGAGACTCCGAATCTCCATGCCCTCTCAACTCGATACGGATCACTCTTCTTTTTTGGGCTAGAAAATTCTTTGCTTCTTCCCAATGAGAGGCATTCCCCGCAAAGGAATGTACGAACACAATAGGAAGATTTCCATTCCCCTCGTCCTTGAAGAATATTTTTCCGGAAGGACCCTGAACGGATTTGCTGAGTATATCTCCCTTGCAAAGGATGATGCCGAATGTGGAAGTTGCCAATGTAATCATATAATAAACTCCTAATATATTTTAGTTCAGATCCTCTCCGAACTTTTCCTTAAAGTAATTTCCCCAATGAGGTCTTGTTCCGTCAGAATCGGTAAATCCGTACTCGTCTGATAATTTCCAACTGCTCCAGGCCTTTCCCGTTTTTTGCAGAATATTCGGATCAGAAGCGAGACATGCCACTGCCTTGCCCACGAATGCAGGTGTCTCTGACGCGATGAAATGTTCATCTTTCTTCGCTCCGTCTTTCCAGTTTTCTTCAGTGACTCCGAAATAATCCAACATGGCTTCCGATCTCAAAAATCCGGGAGTCAACGCCAAGGCGGCAACTCCACTCGACTTCAATTCTTCGGAAAGGCAAACAGCCAAATTGATGACAGAAGATTTGGTAAGGCTATACGCCAGATCTCCACGATAGCGATAGTCTATTCCGTCGGTGATTTCTACCAGTAGTCCCGAGCCGTTCTTTACTAGAAGTGGCGAAGCATAATATGCGGTGATGAGATGGGATTGCAGACAATTATTAAACATTCTTAATGCTTTTTGGAGATCCTGTTCCCAGAATTTATTTCCCCATTGCATTAGGTGATCTCCACCCCAGACATCATTGATTAGAATGTCTAGTTTTCCATCGTTCTCTTCGGATATTTTTTGTACCAGACTGCGCACCTGCTCTTGGTCCGTATGATCCGTACGAACGGAAATGCCTACACCTCCCGCTTGATTGACGAGGGCCGCAGTTCCTTCTATCGTTTCCTTTCTTTCCATTTCGGAGAATGTTCCGTTGGAACTTCTGCCTGTCACATAGACCTTCGCCCCTTCCCCACCCAAGGCGATGGCGATTCCCCGACCCGCTCCCCGAGTTCCGCCTGCTACCAAAGCCACCTTGCCTTCTAATCTTTTTTGATGCATAAAAAACAGTGTAATGGATTATACATGACAAGATCTGTCATATTTATAGATTATATTCGAATCATGAGAGCGGATCGGCTTTTAAATATTCTTCTTCATTTACAAGCTAAGGGAAGGACCACTGCCAAAGAACTTTCCAAGAAATTAGAAATTTCCGAACGTACGGTTCATCGCGATATGGAAGCACTCTGCAGCGCGGGTATCCCCATCTACGCAGAAAGAGGAATCGGAGGAGGCTGGGCTCTTAGCGAAGGCTATCGAACAAATCTAACAGGCTTCAAAAAAGAAGAAGTGATCTCTCTTCTGCTAGTCCATTCTTCCAGAGTATTAGAAGACTTAGGTAAGAAAAAGGACTTCGATTCAGCATTCGTAAAATTACTCGCAGCCCTTCCCCCTGCTTACAGAAAAGACGCGGAGACTGTTCGACAAAGGATCCATATAGACGGAGCCGGTTGGAATCGGGCCATCCGAGAATTGCCCCTTCTCCCAATATTGCAGGACGCAGTGTGGGAAGAAAGAAAGCTAAAGATCATCTATGAAAAAGAAGGAAAGAGAGAACCAAGGACAATAGAGCCTTATGGATTAGTCGCAATGGATACGACTTGGTATGTGGTGGCAAAAAGAGGAAGAGAGATGAGAGTGTATCGGATCTCCCGGATCAGAGAAGCCGAAATGATCTCAGACAGATTCGAAAGACCTAAGAAATTCGACCTGGCAAAATATTGGGAACAATGGGTTTCCGAATTCAAGTCCAGGGTCCCCAAATACATTGTCACTCTCAGGGTTTCCCAAAGCGAAGGGGAAAGAATCAAGAGTCTTCCTTATGTTCGATTCAAAGAGTTACGCACATTAGGTGACGGTTTTGCAGAAATAGATATCGATATGGAAACCAAAGAATGGGCCTTAAGCCATATCATGCATTTTGGAGAATCCATTTATATAGTCGAGCCAGCGGAATTGAGAGAGGCAATCATCCGAAGAGCGAACGATATTCTCAAAATTTATCGTTCTTAGATCCAAATTTACACGATTTCGCCCCAATGATGCGTGATTTTATTTTATTCACGTGGTAATCTTTCTCGAAGCGTTTGCTTCTAATCCCTGAGAGATGTCTTCGACCCTGAAAAATTATTGGATCCGAAATCTTAACTTCCTGGAAAACATGGAAGATGCAATTCTCATAGCTGATGCTAAGGGAAAGGTCTTAGATTCGAATCACTCCGCACAAAACATAGGTCTGGTCCCAGAAAAGAAAAACTTAAAAGAATGTTTTTGGTATTCCAAACTTGTAAACCAGGATCCGAAGGAGCATTCTTATCTTACGATCCCTCTTCCTGCAGGAAAGAAGAGATTCGTATGTAGGACAATTTCTATCCTCGTGGACGAAAAGGAACCTGCCAAGGCTTTCTATTTTCGTGACTTAACCGATCAAACATTGAATCAGGCAAAGGCAAAGCGCTTCGAGTCTCTTTTCAGACGAAGAGAACTTAGAATAAAAGAATTAGAAATTCGTGATAAACTCACAGGACTATTCAATCGCACTTATACGATCGAGGCATTCCAGGCAGAAGTTCATAGAGCTGAACGTAGCCAGACAAAGATCGGAGTCGTTTACTTTGATGTAGACCGATTGAAAGCGATCAACGAAATGTATGGCACAAGCAAAGGCGACGATTTTCTAAAAGCAATGGGCAAGATCCTTTTGGAAAATTCAAGACGAAGCGATATTTCTTCTCGCGTGGGAGGAGAAGAATTCTTACTCCTTCTTCCGGGAGCAAGTAGGAGCATAGTCTTAGAAAGAGCGGAAAAGATCAGAAGATTGTTTTCAGAATTTGCACTCACTGAAAAATCAAAAGTGATCCAAGCCACTGCCTCCGTAGGAGTTGCAATGTTCCCGGATGACGGTGCCACACAGGATAATCTTTTGAAAGAAGCGCAAGCAGCTCTCTCCGTAGCAAAAAAGTCCGGACGAAACAGAGTAGTCTCTACGAGTAGAGGAGAGTTCGAGCTTTAAATCTTTTTCTTTCGGACAAAATCGTTTTCGGATCTAGTCTCTAGATTCATATAAACTTTAGAAAAATTGATTTAACCGAATAGATCCCAGATGCTTCATGGAAGTATGGGTCATGTAGAACGTTTCGAAGGCGAAAGAGCTCAGATTTACGAGAGAAGGATTGGCAAGATGATTCCCTTTTATGATGGAATCATGGAGTTAGTCGCAACCGAGCTATTAGCGATCACTCCTGAGTCGGGAAATATTCTCTCAGTAGGTTGTGGAACCGGAGGAGATTTCAAAAATCTCTTAAAGATCGCTCCGGAAAGATTTTCAATTACTGGAATAGATCCTTCTCCAGAGATGATCGAGCAAGCCATCCGAAAATACGACAAAATCCATTTCGAATGCAAGACAGTGGATCAACTTCCTCTCGAACCCAAGTTTCATTCTGCCACTCTACTTTTGGTTTTACATTTCTTAAACGATGAAGGAGAAAAATTATCTCTTCTCAAAGAAATCTATGATCGATTGCAACCGGGTGGAAATCTGATCCTATTTGATCTTTTCAAATCCATGCCGGAAGAAGACGATACTCTCTATTCTTACGTGAAATCTTATCTTTTAAATTTCAAAGGCTGGGAAGAAGAAGCCTTAAACCAATATCTGAAAAGATTCTACGAATTGCATAGAATCCCCGAGTCCAGATATCTCGAATTATTTAAAGAGGCCGGTTTCTTCAAAGTACAAAGAAAATTTCAGGCCTTTCATGTGGGAGGATGGATGGCGACTAAGAAGGCTTAAAGGAAGAAGTCATGTTTCTCGCAGCGAGCTTCTTCTCATAGAATTCCTTGGAAGCTGCGTAGATAGTCTTCTCAAAAGTAGCATAGACAGTTCCGTCTTCGTCTTCGTATTTTACGGGAAGGTCGAATACTATTTCTCCTTTTTCTAATATTCCCTGCTTCGTCTTCTCTATCAATTCTTCTGTGATCAGAAATCTAGCTTTTACCTTATCCACGATAGGCTTTACGAATTTTACCTTTGCGGCCTTGTCCCACACTACGTATTCAGGGCCGAGTATCCACATCATAAGAAGCATGAAGTATGGATCGACAGAGCTATAAATACTGCCTCCATAAATTGTGCCTACCCGATTGAGAGAGCGAATATTCTTTTTCAAACCTACATGCAGCTCTTTGTAATCGGAAGAAAGAAATTGAATCTTGCCTCCAGTACACCAAATGCAAGGCCAATAATTTAAACGAAACCTCAGCCACCAAGTGGAGAGAGATTCTTGTTTGTCTGTCTTGTATAGTTTCATAATAAAACGATCAGAGATGATCCTCTGCAAAGCTTAAAAACAGAGCGGCTCATCCTTCTAAACTGAGCAAGAGTTTTTTCAAGATCTTAGAAAGATCACTTCTTTCTTTTGGATTCAGAACGCTGAGTAATTCTGTTTCACTTTTCACATGATCCTCCAATGCCTTGGAGATAATCTCCTTTCCTTTCGAAGTCAAACGGATCAACACACCTCTTCGATCATTCGGATCCGAAGTTCTTTGGACAAATCCTGCCGACTCCAATCGGTCTATACGATTCGTCATCGTTCCCGAAGTGATCATTAATGTAGAAAGAAGATCCCCTGGAGATTTGCTATAGGGCTTCCCACTTCTTAGAAGCGCAGCAAGCACATCGAAGTCAGGTTGGATCAGATCATGCCGATCGAAGAGTGGTTTGTGAATTTGAAAAAAGATACTCTGAGAAAGTCTATGGATTCTTCCAACAGTAGCGATCGCTTCAGAATCCAAGTCGGGCCTTTCCTTTTCCCACTGTTCTCGGATCATATCCAAATGATCTTTTTCGGATTTTTGTCCCATACAAGGCAAGAAACCCCATTTTTATCTTGACGTCAAGATAATTAAAGGATATAAGCCTCATATATCTTGATATCAAGATTCTTCACATCAATTAAACCAAGAGGTCTTATGAAACCGATCTATTTACTCAGTCTATTCGGGAGCCTTCTATGTATTTTTCTGGCTCCGATCCAATCCTATATCTGGAATGCAGAAAATTCTCCTACTTTGGTATGGAAGATCCAAGCGAATATCCAAGGGATCTTGGATATCAGAAGGACCAATTTTCCGGAGAGCTCGGACTATTATTTTTTTGGCAGGTTATTTTTACCTGTATACCTGGGGATCTTATTCGGACTCAAAGAACTGAAAGAGCTAGGCAGAATTCCCGAACAAGCCAAAAAGGAATTTAAGGTTTTCTTTATATTCTTATCTATTGCAGCTTTCGGAAATTTCCTGGCTTATTGGGTTGCCGGATTTGCAGGAGAAGGATTTAGAACAGCAGGATTTCGTTGGATAGAGGCGCCTTCTATTCTGATCTTACTGATCGTAGCAATCTTAATTGGAAGAAAGATCATTCGAGAAAGAAAAACTCTCGGCTTAGCTTTTCTGATTCTTCCGATTCTCATGATCGGTTCCACGATGATACTCAAGTATCTTCCTCATGCGGCAATCTTGCCTATTAGTCTCTTAGTAACCTTTCTGCTTTTAGACGCAAGCCAAGATGTTTGGCTGAATTCTCTGAAGCGACAACTAGTCCGCTTTAGCTCCGCAAAAAGCATACTCTCACTTTTTATGTTAGGGATGTTCTGTGCAATCTGCATGCAGGTCTTAGAAAAATTCATCCCAATGGGAGAAGAAGCAAAGCTTCCTGTAAAACCGGACTTTCTTCCCTTCTCGTCCATTTCCGATCTGCAATCAGTATTCTCTGCATACGGCGAAAGAGGAAGGGAATTGTATATCTGGATGGATTTGATCGATATGATCTTTCCTACTCCTTTGGCTTTTGCGATAGGAGCGACTGTTTCTTTATTTGCCAGCCGGATCGGGATCTCAAAATCTTGGGGTCTTATCCCTTTCGGTTTTCTGTTATTCGATATATTAGAAAATATTTGTATGTTGATCCATGTTTATACGTTTCCGGATCTAAATTCAGGTTTGGCTTCGATCAGCGGGATATTTACCGCGTATAAATTATTCTTCTTACTTTGTTCTTACTCCTCGTTTGCAATCTCTCTATTAGGCTTACTCATTCTGTCACAAATGAGTTGGAAAAGCGCTAAGGCTTAACCGATCTCTGAAAACTTCCGATGGTCGGGCCCAGACCAAAGGAAGTTCTCAATTTGTGAATCTCTTTCTGACAGTTTCGTTCCGATCATACACCATCGTATTGATACAACCAATCCTGTCCTTTTACTGCAAATTTAGGAAGTACGATAGTCAAGATCCGATCCCGAATCCAACAGCCGATCGGACTCAGTTTTTTCTTATGGTTTCCGTTCCTTCTAGATTGTTCTATGATCCGCTCTACCCTTGGCCTTCTAATTCTTTCGAACTCGCGAAACGCATCCGAAACAGTATTAGAACGTTCTAATAGAATGGAAAGACTATGCGCATCCTCCAATGCCATCGATGCACCTTGCCCTGTATGAGGACTCATTACGTGAGCAGCATCACCTACCAAAAGAACCTTTTCTGTTCCCCAACTAGGCAGGCTCCTAAGATCGTGAACATTTCCTTTTAGTATGGAATGACTGGCTTTGATAATGGACTCTATCGGCTCATACCATCCTTTATGTAATTCTAATAGATGGTTTCTCCAGGCTTCCAGATCCATAGACTCCAATTCTTCCCGCGTGAATTCCTTTTCTCTCGGAAGATTGCTCCACCACATCCAGGAAGTATCTCGTGTCTTTCCACAAGCTGCAAATCCGAAGAATCCTTCCGGTCCGAAAGTAAAATGGATCGGCCCTCTTCTTGCATATTTCGCCGGAATCACATCCGCAGAAACAAAACCTCCTGCATTCACGATCCCAGTATATTCAGGTTGTGGAAAGTTCGGAAATAAGAAGTTCCTAACTTTCGAATGAGTTCCGTCCGCTCCTAGCAAATAATCGCTATAGGCCAAGGTCCCGTCCTCAAACTTAGATACTACTCCTCCATCCAATGGAAATTCAGCTGATAGGAATCTTTTTCCATACTCAGTTGGAATCCCTTCTCTTTTGGCTGCGTTTAAAAGCAGAAGATGAAAAGAAGATCTAGATACTACGATTGCTTCTTCTCCGAATTTTTCAGGTGAGCCGTTGGGTATGATCCCGAGAAGCCTTCCCTTATGATTCCTAAAGATCATCTCGTCGGAAGGAGTCCCTATTTTCAGTAATTCTTCTACCAAACCTAGAGCTCGGATCACCTTCATACCGTTAGGTGCTATTTGTAAAGCACCGCCAATGTCTTCCGCCGGACGAGGATAGGACTCCATCAGACGAACCTCATAACCTGCCCGCTTTAGAAAAAGAGCCAGAACAGGGCCGGCGATTCCTGCGCCGGCGATTGTGAAACTTTCTCTCTTTCCGGCCATACTAGCCTCCGATTCCTTTCCAAGCCGAAAGAACGTAAGCGAAGGAATACGCCAAAATGGCCAGGGAGGTTGCTGCAGATATGGCTGCTATACCCAATCCGATGGGGGAACCCCAGGAATACCAAGGAAAGTCCTGTAAATCGTAGTTGCTATTTTCTTGCATATTTGTTCTCCTAAGATTAATTAACTCGATGATTAATTATCTTGATAATCGAGATATTCGACGGTTAAAATAATTGCAAGACAAAAAAATTCCAAAAACTAAGGCAGAACTCTTAGAATCGATCTTAAACGAGTCCCGAAACCTGGGAACGGTATCTATATTATTTCACCAAACCGTTGCAGATCGTCTGGGACTGCATATAACCGATCATAAATGCGTGGATCTACTCTTTACGAACGGACCCCAAACCGCAGGAGAGATCGCTAAGACAATGGGTTTGAGCACCGGAGCGGTGACTTCCCTCATTGATCGCTTGGAAAAAAAGGGTCTCGTAGAACGCAAAAACGATCCGAATGATAGAAGAAAGGTCAGGATCTTTCTGACCCAGGATATGAATCTTCTGGAAAAAGTCGGTGTCTTGTTCGAAGGCCTCGGAAGATCCGTGTGGGAACAATTGTCCGAATACACGGCAGACGAACTCAAGATCATACTGGACTATGTCCGAAAATCCGTAAACGTCATGGTGCAGGAAAGAAACAAACTCTTAGTGCACGAAGAATCTAAGATAAAAGAGAACGCGAGGTAGAGTTAGAGATGTTATCCCCTTTCTTCGGAGAATTTTTAGGTACTTTTACATTGATCCTGTTGGGTGACGGTGTAGTCGCTGGAGTATTATTAGAAAAATCTAAAGCAAAAGATTCAGGCTGGATGGTGATCACTTCTGCCTGGGCATTTGCGGTAATCATGGGCATCTTCGTCTCAAAGGCATTCGGTAGCCCGGACGCTCATCTAAATCCTGCAATCACTTTAGCATTTGCGGTACAATCTGGAGATTATTCTAAAATTCTAACATACGTTCCCGCTCAATTGTTGGGAGCTTTTTTTGGTGCCTCGGCAGTCTATCTGCATTATCTTCCTCATTGGAAGGAAACAAAGGATCGGGGCAAGATACTCGCAGTTTTTTCAACAGACCCTGCGATAGAACATAAAAGCTCGAATTTTATCAGCGAGTTCTTAGGTACCTTCGTATTAGTACTCGGAGTTTATTCCATCTTCTCTCCTCAAATAACGGATCTTACCACTCCAATGGGGATTCTCTCTGTAGGGATCTTAGTCTGGTCGATCGGACTTTCTATGGGAGGGACCACTGGATATGCAATCAATCCGGCAAGAGATTTGGGTCCTAGACTTGCACATTCTATTTTACCGATCCCTAATAAAGGTCCCTCTGGATGGCAATACGCCTGGCTTCCTATCGTGGCTCCCCTTGCAGGAGGAGCCTTAGGGGGATTTTTACTCAAAGTATTTTTCGAACCGTAATACTAAAAAGTCTAAGATCGAATATAGTCACAAAGCACATGAAACATTTCTTTTTTAAAGCATCTAGCCTACTTCTCTCTTTTCTTTTTCTAAGTTGTGGAGGAGATCAGATCCGCAACCAACCGATAGACGGCGTCTTGGATTCCCAAGGACATAGAGGCGCCAGAGGCTTAAAACCGGAAAACACTTGGCCTGCATTCGAAGAGGCTTTGCAACACGGTGTGACTACTATCGAGTTAGATACGGTATTAACCAAGGATCATAAAATTATAATACACCATGATTCGAATACCAATCCTGCAATCTGCACAAAGAAGGACGGTTCGGAAATTTCTTCGACGTCTTTGTATGACCTTACCTTAGCCGAGCTCAAGGACTTAGATTGCGGATCCAAGAAGAATATTAATTTTCCAGAGCAGATCCCTGTTCCTGGCACTGAGCTTTTGACTCTTAGCGAATTCTTCGATAAGATTAAGACTTGGGAAAGAACCGGAAAACGTCCGAAGCTTCCTAAGTTCAATATAGAGACCAAATTTCCGAATGATGCTGATTCTACGATTTCTTCAGAGATTGTGGAGGCTCATATAAACCTTCTCTTAAAAGCGATCGAAGCAGCCGGAATGGTCGACAGAAGTACTGTGCAGTCTTTTTATCTTCCTGCATTGAGTGTGGCTAAGAAAAAGAATCCTAGGATCAAGACCGCTGCCTTATTTTCTCTCACCTATCCCCAAGGTGCCGCAATGAAACTAGGTTTTGGAGATTCTCGTAGGCTAGAGGTATTAGATAAGACTAAGGAATTGAAGGCGGATATCATTTCTCCGTATTTCTTATATGTGACTCATGATTTCGTAGCCAAGGCTCATTCATTAGGAATTCGTGTTATACCTTGGACTGTAAACGATGCGGAAGAAATGAGAAGATTGATCCGCGCGGGAGTGGACGGGATCATCAGTGATTATCCGAATCGATTGAACTCCGTTTTAAAAGAGACTTCGACTCCCTGATTTAGTCCAAATTCCCTATTTCAAGTTTGAATTCCCTGTGTTTTTACGAAGGAATTTCTTCGTTCATTTTTACAAAGAAGATACGCAGTTGTCTGACAATTCTAAAAAATATTCGACAACGCGATTTGCTTTTCTATGCTACCGGCTGTGGGGCGGCTTCTTACATATCTCATCATTCTACTAACGTGGGCTTGCGTTAGTTCTATTTCCGCTTCTCCTATTGAAAATGGAGTGGTTTCCGTTTCCGAAAAGTCACTGGAGGAAAATCAGGAAGCGTTTCCGTTAGATGGAGACTGGCAATTCGCGTATGGCGAATTTGTTGAACCGAAGGATACCTCTAAATTCAATCGTTGGGAAATATTGCCCATCCCTCAATCGTGGCAGGGCAGACAGAGCCGAGATAAGATCCTTCCAAGAGAAGGGGCTGCTACATTGCGCTTGGTTCTTAAATTTCCCAAGGAAGATATCGGCAAAGATGTAGAGCTTTTTCTTCCGGATTTCGCATCCGCATACAAACTCTATTATAACGGTAAATTAATATACTCCTCGGGAACTCCAAGTTTCAAATCGGAGACTGAAATTCCAAAGATCAAATCCGCCTATATCCCTTTACGAATTGAAAGAGAAGAAGCGGAGTTAGTATTACACGGTTCGAATTGGATCAATAATTTTGGAGGCTTCTGGCAAGTTCCCAAGATAGGAACCTTATCCGTAATGAATCGGGAAAAACTGATCACTCAGATCAGAGAGGCCTTTCTATTCGGCGGACTTTTGATGATCGGACTCTATCATATAGGATTATTCCTATTCAGAAGAAGAGAAAAGTCCGCACTGTATTTTGCACTATTCGCATTTCTTTTAGCCCTCAGAAATGTCTTAGTAGGAAGCCGATTAGTATTAGAACTATTTCCGAATTTTCCTTGGGAATCACTCTTTCGTTTGGAATTCTTTTCCTTTTACACTTCCGTTCCGGTATTCCTATTATTCCACCGATCTCTTTTTCCGAAAGAAACTCATAGAGCAGTGGTTTATGGTGCCTGGGTTTTGGCGATCGGATATGATATTACACTTTTATTAAACGTTTCCTTCTTCACCACGATACTTGCTCCCTTTCAGATCGTAGCAGGGATCATGGTAATCTATGTTTTAGTCACTGCATGTATGGGAGTCTGGAGAAAGAGAGAAGATTCCTTCTTGTTCTTAGCCGGTTTCTTCTCTCTAGGTTCCACAGTCGTTACGGACCTTCTCTTGGATCGTTTGAATATACGAGGAATGAATACCTCTCCTTATGGCCTTCTCATATTTACGATGTTCCAATCCTTGATTCTATCTAGAAGGATTGCCAGAGCGTTTCGCAAATCTGAAGTCTTGAGTGAAAATTTAAAGATCACAAATAGCGCTCTCAACATACTGAAAGACAATCTAGAAGTCTTAGTGAGAGAAAAGACTTCCGAACTAAATCATTCTTTAGAAAGGATCAGAAAGGATCTCTTAGTGGCTCAAAGGATCCAAATGAAACTCTTTCCGGAGAATGCAGAGTCTTACAAAGAATTAAAATATGCAGTAAAGTATCTTCCCAGAGACGAAGTGGGTGGCGACTTCTACGATATATTCGAAATATCACCTGGAGTTTATAGGATCTTCTTAGCGGATGCGACCGGCCACGGAGTACAAGCCGCTTTAGTCACCATGGCTATCAAAGCGGAGTATGAGGGGATCAAATTCGGAGCCAAGGACCCAGGTTTTTGCTTGGACCTTTTAGATGACAAGTTTCAAAGAAAATTCTCCTCTTTAGGTACGATCTTTTCTTCCATCATCGTGGATATTTATGCGAGAGAGAACCGATTGATCTATGCGTCGGCAGGACATCCAGATCAGGTACTTTTCACTTCTTCCGAAGTTCTTACATTGAGAAGGACCGGAGCAATTGTAGGATTAAAAAACAATAAAACATACGAGAACGTAGAGAAAGTATTTTCGAGTGGAGATAGGATGTTCTTATTCTCGGATGGAGTATTCGAACAATTTAATTCTAAGAGAGAGGCTTGGGGCGAAACAAGATTAAGAACTCGCCTCTCCGAATTGGCCGAGGAGCCGATTGAGGAAATCCCCGACTTGGTGATCAGGGACATTGAAACCTGGCTCGGAAATGCTCAGCCTCAGGACGATATCAGCTTGATAGCCGTCGAAAGAGTTTAACTTTCTTCTTCGTCTTCTTCTAACCCTAAGTAAAACAAGGCCCACAAAGTATCGAATAAGATTTGCATCAACAATGCGAATCTCTCCTCTCTATCTTCTACTGCTTGGTAGTCTTCTAAAAGAAATGTGGCAAAAGGCTCTAAGATCTTTCTCTCTTCCATATCAGGGATCGCGTTCAAGGTCTTAAGGCTGAACTTCTCTTCTGCTGGAACATTATGGAAATTTAATCGAGTATTCAGGACGATTACGGCGATTTCTAATAGCTCGTTGTCGGACATCGTCTTAACGCCTGCATCGTTCAATCCGGAGAGAAGCCCGGAAATCGCTTCGTCTGTGATCTCCTCGCTTTTGTCTTCGTCCTCATCGCTATAGGCTTCGGAAATAGCAATCAGCACCGCAGTCGCATGATCCAAGAAAGAAGAGAGCACCTGATCCAAACGCTCTTCGTCTTCTTCCGTTAATTCTCTTTTAAACCCGGAATCCAAGTCATCATAAAAAGGCTCAGGATCATCCGACTCGCAAGAAGCGGAGACAAAAGTACGGACCGCTAACCAGAAAGGGGATTTTTCATGTCCTATGCGAAGGATCTCATTCGCATACCGAGAAACCGCGGCTCTCCATTCCGAGGGAGAATAAGTAGGAATTTCCATATTCCGAAGATATGGATTTTTCTCCGCCTCGTCGACTCTATAAATATTCCCAAGCGGATTTTTAAGGAAGAAAAGTAGAAGTTTCTCTCCTTCTTCCATTCTAGCTAGTGTAAGATCGGATTCTAGTTGCTTCGTCTAAGGCTTTCTCCGAATATCTTCCCGCATGAATATAAGAACGGATTATGATTTTCCAAGATTCGATCCTAGATCCAAATCGGGGCATTACGAAAGCTGGTTCGTACGAGGAAATCATCCAACCCAGGCTCAGGCACTCTGGATACGATACACAATATTCTCTCCGAAAGGTTCTCCGCAAGACTCAATAGGTGAACTCTGGGCCATCTATTTCGATGGAGAAGAAGGAAAACATTATGTTTCCAAATCCGAATTTCCCATCCAAGACTGTAAGTTTCAATCTGAACCGTTCCATATCCAGATAGGTAGCTCTGTTTATACTAAATCTAGGATCCAGGGAAGTTGCGGCACAAAGCCCGGATCTGTTCCCATGGAATGGGATCTGGAATTTTCAGGCGGGGACAAACCTCTTTTCCTCTTTCCGGAAAATCTATACGAAACGAAATTCCCTAAGGCAAAAGTGCTCGTGGGAAACCCTTCCGCAAAACTTAAAGGATTTATAAAATTCGGAAATCATAAAGTAGATATTAAAGATTGGCTTGGTAGCCAGAATCATAACTGGGGATCCAAACATACGGACCAATATGCTTGGGGCCAAGTGGCTGGATTCGATGGAGACAAGGATTCCTTTTTAGAATTAGCCAGCGCAAAACTGAAAATCGGCCCCTTTTGGACCCCCGAAATCACTCCCATTGTATTTCGCCTTCAAGGAGAAGAATTTTTACTAAACAGTCTCTTCTCCTCTTTTCAAAGAGCCGAGTACAAATATTTCGATTGGAAATTTCAGGCATCTTCTCCTGAGATAAGCATCCAAGGAAGGATCCACGCAGATAAAAAAGACTTTGCCTGTTTACGTTATGCGAATCCTCCCGGAGGTTGGAAATACTGTTTGAACAGTAAGATCGCGAGAGCTGAACTTCTGGTACAAAGAAAGGGAGAGACTTCCCCGCTCCGGTTGGTTGCGTCCAGAAATGCCGCTTTCGAGATCTTAACCGAAGACTCTTCCCACGGTTTAAAGATCGAAGTATGATAAATAAAGTCTTGGTCCCGACCTTTTTCGAATTGACCAAGTTCCCACCCTAAAGAATTTTGAGAGTCAGCCTCATTTTCGTTTAAATAGCCTTTATTAAAATTCACGAAAGGCTGCATAAACGATATGGAATCAGGGATTTCTAAGCATTTCTCTGATTTTGGGCCGAGATGAATGGTTCCAGTGTTAGAAACATTCTTGACTATATTTGAGAATAATTCTCACTTGCAGAATCAAGCCGATGCCTGTCCCAGGCACCGGAGGGAGTCATCCCCACAGTTCATCTCTGGCCCCGGTCCGACGAAATCGTTGGGACCGGGGATTTTTCAGTGGATAAGGAGTTTTACATGCGGAACTTACATCGAAAAGTTTTCAGCCTTCTTTTTAGCCTTTTATTCGGGTTCTCTTTCTACCAATGTTCCGGGTCCGGCGGATCCGATATGTCAGGCCTTGCCCTAATGGGTTTGGCAGATAGTCCCCCTTCTGCAACGACCACGGAAGCGTTAACACGTTATGCGGATTTAGCATACGAATCTTATAACCAAGCAGTTACTGATGCAACTAGCTTGCAAACTGCGATTGCTACCTTTAACGGATCACCCAATGATACAAATTTAACTGCGGTTAAAAATGCTTGGGTAGTTGCTCGTTCCAGCTACTTGGTAACTGAAGCTTTCCGTTTTAGCAAAGGACCGATTGATTTAGATCCAGGTTATTGCGGTGGATCCGCTCCCTATTCAGGAACTGACGAATGCGAAGGCGCTCTGAACTCTTGGCCTTTGGATGAAGATGTAATCGATAATTATATCGGAGCTACCGCAATCGGTTCCATTACATTCGCAAATATTTATTCTAAGAACGGGGACTCTACTCTCGCTGCCGGTTCCGAAGGAGATCCGGATAAAGTCGTAATGACCGGATATCATTCGATCGAGTATCTGCTTTGGGGAAAAGACGATAGCGGCACCGGACCTGGAGGAGCAATTAACAATGTTCCAGGCCAGAGGACTGCTTCCTATTTCCAAGACGCTACCAATGGAACAAAGAGATTAAAATTCCTCTCAGAAGTCACAGTAGGTTTGATAGGCCACTTAACCCAAGTCAGAGACCAATGGGTAAGCACGGATGCTTCTAACTTTAGAGCGGTGACTTTTCTTTCTTCAGGAAATGAAAGCACTTCTCTATCGAATGTTTTCAAGGGAATGGGAGAGTTTGTCGCTTCCGAATGGGGAGGAGATCGTTTAGCAGGTATCGCAAGCCAATCCCAAGAAGACGAACACTCTTGCTTCAGTGATACTACTAAAGCGGATTTCTACTACGACGCACAAGGATTCGTGAATATTTGGAGTGGAAATTACTCCGTTAAGAAAAACGTAAACATCAGCACAGGTCCTGGGCTCTCCGATCTACTTAGCGCTAAGAACAGAGTAAACGTTCTCTCGGATGCAAGCAAGGCTCGAGATACTTTCTGTATCAATTTAGACGACGAAACCACAGATCCGAATTATACGACTCATTGTCCAAGCGGTTCGATAACTCATCGCTATGATCAGATCATTATCAATCCTTCTGATTCTCAGCATACTGCTCTGGAGAATCTGCAAACTCTGATCTCGGATCGTTTAGCAAGAGACTTCGCTTCTGCCGCAACTAAATTGGGAGTCGATCTGACACCGTAATAAATTCAAAAAATATAATATAAGAAATAAAAATGAACTGTGATACCAACAAAGGTTTCGGAAGAAATTCCAAAACATTACAAAACAAAAAAGGGAATCGTCTTGTCCAGGCGATTCCCTTACTCGTATTCGGACTTCTTCTTTCTGATTGCCAACAATCTAAAGGAAATCAGGAAATTGCCGCTCTCATCGGGGTCTTGAATAATAATCTTTCGGCTAATGTTGCAGATCCGGGTGAAGTTTATTCGGGCGGTTTTACTACCAATTTCATCACGAATGTAAGTGCATTTGACGTGCGTGCAGCCAACCTACGTTACGGTGGAGCAAGCGAGTTCAATAGTGGCAATGCATTCTTCAATCGAAACTGGGCCGCAGAAGGAAGTAGTGCTGCCTTCGGATTAGGACCAACCTTCAATACCAACTCTTGCCAAAACTGTCATTTACATGACGGAAGAGGAGCTCCTCCTAGTTCCGGAACTGCTAATAATACTCCTGGAATTCTATTTCGCTTATCAAAAGACGGAACCAATCCTACAACGGGAGGACCTGTCGGTCTTACAAATTACGGACTTCAGCTGAATCATAAGGGAATCGGTTGCAATCCGATTGTATATACTGGCGCAAACTTCGATTGTGATACCGGATCGGGAAGCGTGGCTGGAGCAAACTTCACTCCACCAGAAGGCACAGTCTCAATTTCCTATTCTACTATAGCGGCTCCGAATTATCCGAGTGGAAGTCATACATATCCGGAAGGAACCGATATAACCTTAAGCCAACCTTCTTATACATTTACTTGGAACAGTTTATTCGGAGATCCGACCATCACTGGAGAAGGATTTCATTTCTCTCCAAGGACTGCTCAGATCATTCCTGGTTTAGGTCTTTTAGAAGCAATCCCAGATTCGATCATCCAAGGTTGGGCCGACCCGAGCGATCTAGACGGAGATGGTATTTCGGGAAAGATCAACCAAGTCTGGGATGTTACGGCTAACGCTAAAAAGATCGGCCGTTTCGGATGGAAGGCAAATGAGCCTACTCTATTCCAACAAACCCAGGGTGCATTTCAAGGGGATATTGGAATTACCAGTCCTCTCTTTCCTGTGGACAATTGTCCTTCTGCGCAGACCGCTTGCTTAGCAGCCTCGAGTGGAAGTCCGGATCCTGAGATAACTGCAAGTCTTGCGACTGCAGTCATCTTCTATAATAAATTAGTAGGAGTTCCGGCAAGAAGGAATGTAAGTGATCCGGATGTAGTAGCGGGTAAGGCGTTATTCTCCAGCGTAGGCTGTGATAGCTGCCATAAAACTCTCGTTCAAACAGGATATGTTTCCGGATTCCCGGAGCTTTCCTATCAATATATTAAACCTTATACAGATCTTCTATTGCACGATATGGGTCCCGGCCTTGCGGACGGTCGCCAAGACTTCGATGCAACCGGACAAGAATGGAGAACAGCTCCTCTCTGGGGAATCGGTCTGATCCAAACAGTCAATGGACATACCAAGCTTCTTCATGATGGAAGAGCAAATGGAATAGAAGAAGCAATCCTCTGGCATGGAGGAGAAGCACAAACAGCTCGACAGAATTTCCAAGTCTTAACCGCAACCCAAAGGCAACAGTTAATTCAATTTTTGGAATCCTTATAAGGGGGAAAATAGAATGAATGCAATTATTCAAAAAAGCAAGATCGATAGAATTTTATTAGGGATCACTCTCTTACTTATAGGAGTGAGTTGCGGAGGCGGCGGAGGCTCGAATATGTCTGGGCTCGCACTTCTATTTCAATCCGGTTCCGGATATACGGATTTTCTAAAATACTCGGGAGAGAATCTGATCATCCCTACTCTTCAAAGTTTGCAAGATGACAGTGCTGCATTGGCTACAGCTGCGAATACGTATGCTGGCTCTCCAGATGCAGGCACAAATCTCAATGCATTGCGAGCTGCTTGGATCCAAGCTCGCATTTCCTTAAAGAAAACGGAAACTTTCTATTTCGGTCCGGCTTCTCTCCCATCTAGCGCAAGCTACTATACTAAGCTAGATGGTTTCGAAAAGGGTTCGAGCACTCGTCCTCTTTGGACGAATGTCAACCAAGTCATTACAAACCCAGGATCCAATCCTTGTGCGACCGGAACGATAGACACCTCGGCTCTCTCCTTATGTGCATTTAAATACAAAGGCTTCGAGGCATTAGAGATGCTCATCTTCGACAATGATGGAGATCCTACAACCAGTACAAGTTTAAGCTTGATCAATACTGCAAATACCGGTTCTACGAGAAGAATGGCGTATCTGCAAGCGCTTGCAGGTCTGATCTCACAAGATGCGACAACGCTCTATACTACTTGGTCCCCTACTGGGAGTAACTTTGTAAAAAGTTATATCGCCGGAACAGGAACCTACTTCCGTAGTCCTGCTGAATCCTTTGATACGTATATGCAGTCTGTAGGAAACTTGGCCGTTCAAATGGAAGAGTTAAAACTAGGAACTCCCGCCTGCTTAAGTAATTCCTGTACCTCTTTGGCTTCTCCTAGTTCCAACGCATTCTCCACGGAAACGATCTATTCTCGAAATGCGTATGCAGATCTGTACTATAATCTTTCAGGAATAGAACTAGCATACCTTGGGAATCCGGCGGATGCAGAAATTCATTCGATCTCCACCCTGATCCAAGCCCAGAATCCAAGCTTGGATACAGATATCCAGAATGCGATCACCGCATTGAAAACATCCTTGAATACTAAGAAATCCTCCGGAGATCTTTTTGCGGAAATCGATGCGGATGGGGGAGCAGCAGGCGGAACGAGTGTGACGAATAACGTAAAACCGGTTTGGCAACTTGCAACAGCGTTAAAAACTCTGCTTACTGTGGATGTTTTCTCCGCTTTAGGAGTTCCAAACCTTCCTTCTGCGAACGACGGAGACTAAAAGAACATTTCAAAAGAATAATATACTTCGCCCTTCTTGCTATGAGGACGGGTGAAGTATAAAAGCTGTCCTAACCCCAGGACGGGTTGTGATTGAATAACATTCCGTTTTTCGCAAATTCTCAATCTCAGCAAAAAATCCTTGCTAAAGATAAAATTTCATTTTTTCCTAACCGGCTATGATCAGTTCCCTTTACTCTCTTATCTTTTTCACCGGTTGGACCATAATCCTCGTCTTAGTCGTAGCAGGTTTTAGAGTGGCTCAAGTCTTAGCGGGAAAAAAGAAATCCAACGAATTCCCAGCTTGGACCCAACATGGCAGTGATTTTTATTGGAGGATCCATCGTGCCCACGTAAACT
This sequence comes from Leptospira semungkisensis, assembly GCF_004770055.1. Taxonomy (NCBI): domain Bacteria; kingdom Pseudomonadati; phylum Spirochaetota; class Leptospiria; order Leptospirales; family Leptospiraceae; genus Leptospira; species Leptospira semungkisensis. The sequence goes on from NZ_RQEP01000005.1 coordinate 204,962, forward strand.
GCATTGAGAGTCTTCCGGTATTTGCGGTCTTGGTGCTAATTGCATTAGATATCGGTTATCAAAGCCATCTTTTCGACGTTCTGTCCATGATCGTATGCGGAGGAAGAGTGTTGCAAACGACCGCTCATCTAAGCGGAGGAGGAGAATGGAACGTAAACGTAAGATTTACCGGATTTCTCATCCAATATGCCTGCTTCGCTTATATGCTTGTGATCCTTCTTCAGTCCGTGTATTAAAAAACCTCTTGACCAAAGCGTACATTTGAAGTAAATCTTCGAAGGAAATTCAATGGCATCCAAGTTCGATTATCTCCGTAAAAATCTGTACGCTATGGCGGAGCTTTGTCTGGAGCAGATCCTGATCTTAGATGACGCAATCGAACAAGAAAACTCCGATCTCGCAAAACAAGTCATCGAAAGAGATGATCTGATCGACAGTTTAGAAAAGCAAAATGACAACCTTTCTCAAAATGCAATCTTAGAAGCCGTTGCCAATAGAAACCTATTAGGAATGGATCAGATCGATGGAGAGGTGATCTTGAAACGAGATCCACTTCGCTTTGCCCTTTCTGCGATTCGAATCAATCGAAGCTTAGAGAGAATGGGCGATCAAATCGTGAACTGTGCGACTTGCTATCGACGGGGACTCTTACCCAAAGGCTTCTTTAGAGAAGAAGAGCTTTTGGACAAAATGTTATCTAGGGTCGTAACTCTCATCGGAATGGCAGTAGAATCTTTGGTAGAAGAGAAAAACCGCTTCTACGGTTCTGTTCATACGGTCGAAGAGGAGCTAAACAATCTATGCCATGCTGCCTTTCTCAAATTTGTATTGGATCCTCGGCTAGATAAGAATCAATTTGCCGACCTATATCGTATGATACTCGGGATCGAAAGAGCCGGAGACTATGCAGTAAACATTGCAGAAGAATTAGTTCGCTTAAACACCGGAATGGATATACGACATCTTTCAGATCCGGTTCAAGTAACCGAGAAGACTACTAAGATTACATAGTTCACTGCTGCACGCAGATCAAGGACTGTACATTATTGCAATATACGAGCCCTGAAGAAATACCACTTAGGGTCGGATTGCTCGGATTTCCAGCACTACCCTGATCCGTAGGTGCACCAGAACTCCAACCCAAACAATCGCTTCCTGTTGTCCAGTCTCCATTCAATCCTGTCCAGAAATTGCTCCCCGCAGAAGAGATCCCATTCCCTGAAGAATCTATAAAATAAGAACTCGCATCCGTATCGTATGCCTTCAAAGAACTACCAATGTCCCAGTATTGCATATTCGGCTTCAAAACCCAACTGATCTGAGGAGCAGACGCCCTTCTCCAAGTTCCTGAAACTGCAAGAGCCTTATACGTCCCGGAAGGTAAGCCAATATGACCGGAAACTTCTCCAGCACAAATCGCATCTGCAAACGTTATAGAAAAATTTCCTGCATACGTAGGATTTGTCGCGAAAAGAAATCTATCATTATCCTTCTGCTTCAGACTATAATGAATGCTCTGATCCTCTGGATCCAAGATATCCAGTACAAAGAAATTATCCACAGTATCCGTATCGTCTGCGGCTCCTAGGATCGTAATCGTTTGAGGAATATTAAAATTGGCGGCAGTAAAGATCAAGGTACTAGGAGAAACAGATCCTAAAGAAGGATTGCTTACGCTAAAACTATAACTTGCAGAACTACTAGGAGCTTTCGGTAAAGAAATGGAAAGAGTAAGAGAAGATTCTTCTGGAACTATGGATCCGCCTGAAATAAGTATCTCCTGATTGCAGCTCTCGATCAGACAACTAATGATCTCATTTTTAAAAAAATCGGCACTAGAGGGATCACCCGGATTTGTAGTTTTGATCGCACAAGCGGCAAGTGAAACGAATAAGATCAATGCAAGAAAAGAACGAAACAAAGGAATACCCTCACTCTCTATAATGAGCAGGTTCTGGAGAGGTCGGCCCCGATCCTTCCCCTTGCTCTAAATAACTTTCTAATTCTTCCTTTAACCCATGAGGAAGTTGCAACCCGGAACTCTCTATCCTTTCATTATATTTACTGAATGAAAATCTATGACGGGAAGTTCCTAAGTAAACGCTCAATGCTTCGGAACCCCATTCCAAAATGTCCCGAATGTATTCGTCATTTTCCTCCAGCTTCTCTGCGTATGGAATGAATAGAGGACGATTGACCGGGCGCCCGATCGTTCGATAAAATAAAAGCCGTCTAAGAACTTCGTGGTCTTTCCAATTTCCGGAATCCAAGGCTTTTTCTACCATTCTCAGGTTAATACAATCCAAGAATTCGACTTTTAGATTTTCATTCTTCAGTTTTCTACGAAGAGTAGCCTTGATCTCTTCGGATTCGTATAAAAAATTAGGACAGTATTCAGGACATTCCTGGTCCTTATGTAAATCACAATAATGTAATAGAATACAATCAATATCTGAAGAAGGTTCTACGATCCCGAAATTGATCGAACCTAGGATTTCCACCCCGGTTCTGAACCCTTTGTCCTCAAGTTCTTTCAAAGCGATACGACAGGCTTGCATTCTTCTTAACGCTTCCTTGGTATCGTAGTTGCGATATTTATTCTTGAGGGCGACGTATTTTTCTATTAGATAAGTCATGCAAAGGATTCTCGCAAATAGCGGTTCATACCGTGTAATACTACCTCAGGGATTTCATGTCCACCCGGAAATGCCAATAATTCCCCTACCCAACCCGCTTCTCTTAACACTGTTTCTAATCGTTTAGCGGCTGGGTAACCCAGAACAGGATCCATTCTACCATGACTTTGAAAAAATTTATAGCCTGGAGTTTCGGAGGCAAGTTTGGACCAATTCGTTTCATCCAGCAAGGTCCCAGACAGAATGACAAGTCCCTTCGGCTTTTCTTTAGCCCTAAGCGTTAGATCCATGGCAAGCATAGAGCCCTGAGAGAATCCACCCAGAATGATCCGGTCCATAGGCACATTCAATGCTTGGATCATCGCTTCCACTTTTTCTCTGGCTTCCTCAAGACCTGCCGGATAACGCTCAAAAAGCTCCCTAGAACCGCCGGCAACCATAGCCTTCTGCAAGGCTTCCATATCTATAGGGAACCAGGCCCTTCCATTATACCCTGGCATGATAGGAACTTCTAAGATACCTTCCGGAAAAATGAAATTCGTGCCTTCCGGAACATCCATATAAGAATACAAGGGAAGAAGATCGTAAGCGTTCGCTCCATATCCATGTAAGAAGATTACGAATGGACCCTCGGGATTTCCTGGAATGCAGGCAGCTTTTATAGGTCCGATTTGGATTAAAGGGATTTCATTGGGCATACATTCCTTTTAAAGAATGGGTTCTAAATTGGCAAATCCATAATTCGGCAAAAAATCGAGTCCATATCGAAGAAGGCCAAGCCTTGGAAAAAGGCTCCAAAGAATATTACGAATTCTTTTTATTTAAGATAGGAGAAGATTCGAAACAAGCAATATTTTATTGCATTGGCGACAAAGAGATCTGAAGTTTGGTAAGAAGTTTCTAAGCTGAAATGAAAACTTGTCTCCTTCATTATCGAATCCTTCTTTCATTTATACTTTCTATTCTCTTTCAAAACTGTGGGACGTATCTCTATTTAGAAGAACTGAACAACCAAAGCAAAACATACAATAGCTTAGTCATAGACATGTTCACGATTACAAATGCGAGTCTAATCCATTACTGGCCGTTAGACGGAGACGCTGAGGATAAAGTGGGAGGTCTGCATCTAATTGCAAGCGGAGGGCCAGTCCTTACAAGTGACCGTCATGGTCTTGCTGGAGGCGCATACTATTATCCTGGAGATGGTCAATCTTATCACGCATCGTCTGCAGTCGGAGATCAAATCCTCGCTGGCGATACCTCTTCCTTCACCGTCAGCGCCTGGGTAAGAGGAAGCTTCCTACAGGGCTCATCCGGAAGCACGGAAATATTTATAGCGCAAGCCGGTGGATATGGAATGCAATACTATTCGAATTCCAGTGCCGCCTGCACGAATGCAATCCGTGTCTTTACGAACAATGGCGGAACAGGCGACGCCGACCTAGCAACTTCTTGCACGTATGGCAAAGACGATGCCTGGTATAATGTGGTTTTTATTTGGGACATGCCTCATTTAACCGCTCAACTCTTTGTTAACGGAATATTAATGAAAACCGTAAATCCAAGTACGGTAAGTACAATTGGAAGCTTTCGGCCTTGGGCCGTCGGAGGAAGCTTTTACATTGGCTTTTCGGATCTTTCAGGAGCTCTATTTCAAGGAAGTGTGGATGAAGTCAGGATCTACAATCGGATCATCGCTCCGAATCCTTTCTTTGGCTGGTAAGAATACAAGAGAATGAGATTGTCCTCTTCTTATTTTAAAGAATAAGGTTTATTGCTTAGTAATTTTTCTCAGTAGATTCTATAAATATAAAAAGCAAGGCTTCCTCCTTCATTTACGAAGAACCTTGCTTTTTAAAGGCAAAATCTTAAAACTTAAATAACGATTCCATCAGCCTTCAGATCACATTTGCTATCCAAAACGACAGTGTTCAGTGCGCCTAAAAACAGGAAACCGACAGTGTTGATCTCTTTCACACAACCATCTACATCGTCTTTCTTGTAGTATTTGCCATCATCTACTTTAGCAAGTGATGCTGCAATGGTAGAATCCAATAGTGCTACTTGAGCAGCAACAGAAGAAGGAGCTCCAGAAAAACTCAGTATGGATGTATCCGTTTGCGTCACAGCGTCCTTGATCTGCTTTCTAGCAGCTGATCCTTTAACTCTGTTCGAAGAGATCCCGATCGGATCCAATACAGCACAATTTCCTAATGCGAGAGCGGTCAAGAATCCCAACATATATATGGTTTTTTTCATATTTCCTCATCAGACGTTTTTGCAACAAACCTCTGCGCAAAAACATATTTAGAATTTTTAATCTATATACTTGGCAACCGGAGAGGACGGACAGGTTCTTGACAAAAAGTTCCACATATTTTCCGAATTCATACATTCAGAAACTGTAAAATACAATTTCTATATTCTATTTGGGATACGGATCGCCTTGATTCTAAATACTTTTGAATCCAAATTTATCAAATCAAAAACCAAACCACATTATTATAATTTAATATATATCTATCACAACGAAAAAGATTCTATACAGAAAGACACTTTACCGTTCTTACAAAACCTGATCCCCTTGCTTACGAATAAAATGGGCCGCGCATAAAAGCAAAATTGCCGATACATACAGGTTTCTCAGGATGCAAATCTCAACATTCTTCCCCTAAGCTATATTGAGAACAATTGTTCAATATAGCCGAACACTGTTTTGTGCTCTGTTATATGGGGGAATTTTTCCTTGTCGGGAATGCCTACTGGATCCATCTTTTACCAGAACAATCGTTCTGCTTAAAGCGAACCGGATCCTAGACGATCGATTCGCAATATCTAAAGTTTTATATTTAAGGAAATCAGAGGAATCCAATGGCAAAACAATTTGAAGGCAAAGTCGCATTAGTAACTGGAGCCGCTTCCCCCAGAGGTTTAGGAAGAGCGATCGCAAATACGATCGCAAAAGACGGTGGAGACATCGTTGTAGTCGACTTGAACAAGGAACATATCGAGCAAGCAGCTGCAGAGATCGCTAAAGAATTCGGAGTAAAAACGCTAGGAGTTGCCGCTAACGTAACCAAGCCTGACGATTGCGATGCAGTCATCTCTTCTGTAAAAGATACTTTCGGTAAACTGGATTTCTTAGTGAATAACGCCGGAGTCTTAAAAGACAATCTTTTCATTAGAATGACCGAGCAAGAATTCGACTTCGTAATGGACGTGAACGCGAAAGGCGTCTTCTTAATGACCAAATATGCTTCCAAACTTCTTCTGAAGGCTCCATCCGGAAGGATCGTAAACATCTCTTCTCTTTCTGGATTGAGCGGACAGCCAGGTCAGGCGAACTACTCTTCTTCTAAAGCGGCTGTGATCGCATTAACCAAAGTGGCAGCAAGAGAATTCTCCGGTAGAGGAGTCCTCGTTAACGCAGTTTGCCCTGGCTATGTGCAAACAGACATGACTGCTTCTCTTCCGGAAGAAGTACAGAAAAAACTCACAGATCCTATGTTCATTCCTCTTAAGAGACCTGGAACTCAACAAGAGATCGCTAACGCAGTAGAATTCTTTTTATCCGACAAGGCTTCCTATATCACCGGCGTATTCCTCCGTGTGGATGGCGGCGCCGGTATAGGAATGTAAGAGGAAGTATCATGAGAGAAGTAGCAATCATAGGGGCCTATGAAACGGTCCACGGAAATCTAAAAGACAGAACTCTCAGAGACCTGGTTACCGAAGCAGGTAACGGAGCGATCAAGGATTCTGGAATCGATAGAAAAGAGATCCAAGCGGTGTATGTTGGAAATTATGCGGGGAATGAATTCAACGCTCAAAATACAATGGGATCTTATGCAGCCAACTTACTAGGATTAGGTGACAAACCTGCAATCCGCACCGAAGGAGCCTGCGCATCCGGAGGGATCGCAATGCGCCAAGGAGTCTTAGCAGTTGCTTCCGGTCTGTATGATACGGTTCTTGTTCTAGGTGTGGAAAAAATGAACGGCCTGGATCCTGAAACCACCATGGAGATCGTAGCAAGAGGCCAAGACCAGGATGTAGAAGGAGGCTATTGCATCTCCGGACCTTCCGGGTTTGCTTTGAATGCGATCCGTCACATGCATGAGTTCGGAACTACCAAAGAAATGCTCGCAACAGTCGCAGAGAAAAACTACTATCACGGAAGCCTGAATCCTTTCGCTCATAAGCAAAAGGAAATTTCCTTCAATAATATTATGAGAGCGAGAATGGTTACTACTCCATTCGGTTTTCATGATGTTTCTTTGGTGACCGACGCATCCGCTGCGGTTGTGATCACTACTAAAGAAAAAGCCAAGTCCCTCAGAAAAGATTACGTTGTCGTGAAAGGTTCCGGGATCGGAGGCGACTATTTCAACGTAGCTCTTAAAAAGGATTCCGTCAGCTTCCCTGCATCCGTACAAGCGGCGACCGAAGCATTTAAGATGGCAGGCGTAGAAAGAAAGGACATAGACGTTCTAGAGTGCCATGACTGCTTTACCATCACCGAGATCATCAATATCGAAGATCTAGGCTTCGTAGAAAAAGGAAAAGGCGGACAGTTTACTAAAGACGGTCACACTCGCCTTGGCGGAAAACTTCCTGTAAATACTTCAGGAGGCTTAAAAGCAAAAGGACATCCAGTAGGAGCTACCGGAGTCGGCCAAGTCGTAGAGATGACCTTTCAATTGAGAGGACAATCCGATAAGCGTCAGGTCGAAAACGCTCGCACTGCGCTGACCCATGTATTGGGCGGCCCAGGCGCTGTCAGCATCGTTCATATCTTACAGAGAGGAGAATAAGAATGCAAACTGCAGAATTAAACGCACTCACTGGAAAGAAATGCAAATCTTGCGGATTCGAAGCTACCGATCCTGTCGTTTCCTGCACTAGTTGCGGTTCGGAAGATGTGGAACCAAAGACTTTTTCCGGCAAGGGAAAGGTCTACACTTACACAGTGGTTCATGTAGGATTCGGCCATCTTGCTTCGAGAGCTCCTTACGTTTTAGCGGTTATCGAATTGGAAGAAGGTGCTAAGACCATGGGACTTATCGAAGGAGAATACCAAGGTAAACCTATCACTGAATCGGTTGCGATCGATATGCCTGTGCAATTCCTAAGAACGGAAGAAAAAACAGGATTCATATTCAAGTCCGCATAACGTTCCTTCTGCGGGGAAGTTCTTTCCCCGCATCTTCCCTTCTCCTATCCAAACGATACTAAGAATCATCTCTAACAAAAGATGGATCTATTCCAATTTCTTGACTTTTCTCATCCCTTGCTTGGACTGCCGGACAATACCGTGACAAAAAAATCCTTTGCATTCTCTTTCTGAAAAAGAAAAATTGGATCATTACAAAGGAGTTATTCATGAAAACTCGGGCAATCCTGATTTCCCTATCCGTTTCCATCCTCTCCCTCCTCTTCGTTTTGAACTGTGGAGATAAAGAAAAGCCGAAAGAAGAAGCAGCACCTGCAGCAGCCTCTTCCGCATTGAGTCCTGAACTAGAACAAGGAAAAGAAATCTTTGTGCAAAACTGCGCTTCCTGCCACGGTGAAAAAGGCGCCGGAGACGGTGTTGCAGCTGCGAGCCTAAATCCAAAACCTAGAAATTATAAAGCACCAGCAAACCAATGGAAAAATGGTCCTACCGAAGCAGGAGTTCTCAAGACCCTGAACAATGGTATTCCAGGAAATCCACAAGTGATGGTTGCATTCAAGTATTTGGGCGAAGAGAAATTAAAACTCGTAGCTAAGTACGTAGTATATTTGAACCAAAACTGATCTTTTATTTCCGAGAGTCCAATTTGGGCTCTCGGAAAAATCCATCCTTCAAAAACCCCAAATTCCCTCTTTTCTTCTGGAAGTTTTATGGGCTCACTTCAAGCTAGTAAACGTGATGAATAAATCCTCTTCATCCCTACCACATTGCGATTCTTGTGGGACCGACCGTAATTCCCCCTTAATGAGAGAAGTGAAAACGTATGGCAAATGGGCTTGGTTTTTGATTTCCTTTGGGATCTCGTCTAAACCTACTTCCGTTTCGTTTCAATGCTCCAAATGCGGCCAAACCTTTGATAGACTTTCTCCGGAGGAATTAGAGCACTACGTTTAATAAACGCATTTCTAGGACCTGATAGTCTCTTTTCCGGTCAGAAACGGGATTGACTGTCTTTAGTAAGGAATGTCTTTTGTGCTAAATAAGGCAGATGTCTGACGAATTCAAAATAATCGTGGATTTAGAACCCAACGTTCCTGTGATCCATATTTCGGGTGAAATCACTTCCGAGGCGGATGATGAGATCATTGGAAAATACCAATCGGTTCCTGAACAACGCAGAAGCCGAGTCATATTGAATTTCCATGGAACGTCTTACATTAATTCGGCGGGGCTTGCTACATTGATCAGTTTGATCACAAAAGCAAGTGAGTCTTCTTCCAAGATCGAATTTGCAGGGTTAAACGATCATTTCCGCAAGGTGATGGATATTGTGGGCCTAACGGATTTCGTTCTGATCCACAACACCCTGCAAGAAGCTCTTAGCTGATCATTCTTAGATCAGTCCCTTCTTCTTAAAATCTTCTATTACAATATCCAGATCTTCGGGTGTATCCACGCTTAACGCGGCCTTTGCGGCGATATACACTCCGATTGAATGACCAGCTTCCATCGCTCTTAATTGTTCTAAGGATTCGGACTCTTCTAAAGGGCTGGGAGGAAGTTCAGGATATCCAAATAGAAAATCCCTATCATATCCGTAGATCCCAAGATGTCTGTATGCAGGAACTGTCTTTTTAAATTGGCTAGGCAAGGGGGAACGAGAGAAGTACAATGCTCTTCCGTTCTTGTCCATTACCACCTTGACCCGATTCGGATCCGTGATCTCTTTCTCTTCTAAAAGAACCGCAGCGGTGCTCATTGCCCAGTCCTTTCGATCTAACTTGAGTTTGGCGACTCCATCGATGAGCTCGGATTCTATTCCTGGCTCGTCTCCCTGTACATTGATAATGGTTCCGAAGTCAGGATACTGAAGTGCAACTTCTCGGATGCGATCGGTTCCGGACGGGTGATCGGGAGAAGTCATGGCTACTTTTCCGCCGTTGTCTAAAACTGCTTTTCGTATCCTTTCGTCGTCGGTTGCGACAACTACTTCTGTCAATAAGGAAGACTTTAGAGAATTCTTATATGTCCAAGCGATCATAGGAAGGTTCCCGATCATCGCAAGCGGTTTGCCTGGAAATCGAGAACTTCCGAATCTTGCGGGAATAACCCCGAGTACTTTGGGTCCCGTCATCAATTCACAATGAATTCTGTGAAGTAGACTTCTTGGATCTTTCCGTCTGTGAGAATATGATTGATCTGAGCCTTGATCTCTTCTCTTAGATCCAATTGATCTTCTACATCGATTAGATCGTCCTTGGTCTTTCTTCCTATGATCAGGTTCACCAAGTCTCTCATCTGAGCGATACGTTCCGCAAGTTCTGCAGTGATCTTAGCATCGTCTCTCGCGACCCCGAAGGACAACTTCATCTTTACGAAGTGAGTCTCTCCTTTGTCTGCGGTATTGATCCTAAATTCATCCTGAAACTGGAAAGTCATCAATGGCGGAGGAGGTTTTACCAAGGCAACGTTCTTCATTTCTCTGAACGTGCTAGTCGCAGCCTGTTTCGCAACGAACATGGAAACAAGTACGACTATGATAATTCCAAATACGGCACCGGCTATATATATCAGCCATTTGATAAGGGGAGACGAGCCGGCGCCGGCATCCGCCGCGGGTAAACCGCCTTCTTCCTCGTCTATTTCGGGATCACCCATGGGTATTCTCCTTTTCCTCTTCTACAGTCCACTATCAGTGGAAGATTCCGAACCGGGGACTCTGCTCTTAGGCAGGCCGAAATTCGATTCGTATTCACTACGTTTGGTGGATTTTTCCGTTAAGATTACAATGTCTATTCTTCTATTGAATGCCTTTGCTTCGGGCGTTCCTTGATTCTCTACGACCAAAGGTCTATAAGATCCAAAGCTCACTGCTTGGAACCAACTTGGATCCAATTTACCTACTCCCACTATATAATCGGTGGAGTTGATCGCTCGGGCTCCTGCAAGATCCCAGTTATTCAAATACGTTCTTTCTTCCCGATTCGGATTGGCTCCGGGCAAGACAGCATCCGCGTCGCAGTGACCTTCTACCCTCACGAATCTTTCGAGTCCTTTGATGAGTCCGCTGGCCTTTTTCAATGTTCCCTTGATCGGTTCCTGCAAGATCGCGGACCCTGGATTAAAATAATCGGCACCGACAAGACTGATCACAAGACCTCTTTCGTCCTCGGTGACTCTTACTTTTCCTGCTTCGATCTCAGGCTTGAATAATTCAGTAGCAGTTTTCTTGGACTTAGAGAGAGCCTTCCCAGTAGTCATGGAAGGAAGACTTTCTATATTCATTCCCATCTCTTCTAACTTTCCTTTAGAAAGAGTTTGGCCTCCATCAAAGAAACCTGTGGTAGTCTTGAACGCGGAGAGAATGATCTGCATCTCGATCGCATTCGTCTTACCAGTACGATATAACATGATGAAGAAGCAAAGAAGAAGGGTCACCATGTCCCCGTACGTAAGCATGTACTCGGGAATATTCTGGATACATTCTGGACATTTTTGTTGAGCCATGACCTTCTACCAAAACCTCAATTAATCGTTCTCGTCCTTGAGCACTCCGCGTTCTCCCGGAGGAAGATAACTTGCGAGCTTATCCTTAACAATACGAGGGTTATCTCCTGACTGAATGGAAAGAGTTCCTTCGATCATGATCTGTCTTACTAATAGTTCGTCTTCGGATTTACGCATGAGCTTCTTCATGATCGGGATCGCGACCATGTTCGCACCCATGGATCCGTACAGTGTGGTAATCAACGCAGCCGCCATCCCTGTTCCGATCGCACTCGCGTCTCCGGATCCAAGGTTCTTCAACATCTGCACGAGACCGATCAGAGTCCCGATCATCCCGAATGCGGGAGCGAGAGCTCCCCAGTTTTCCCACCATGCTTTTCCTGCACTGTGGCGAGAGGAAATATTACTCATCTCCGTTTCCATGATGTTTCGAACAAGCTCAGGATCTGTTCCGTCCACCACGAGAGTAATTCCCTTTCTTAGGAATTCCTCCGGAAGTTCGTTCACGTCATCTTCTAACGCGAGTAGTCCTTCTCTCCTTGCTTTCTCGGAGAAGGAAACGAGTGTCTTAATGAGTCCGATCAAATCGCTTTTTTCTTCGCGAAATGCCTTACGTGTTACCTTGCCCAGGTCCAATGTATTTTGCCAAGGGACCGCCATTACCGTACAAGCGGTTGCTCCCCCGAAGGTAATCAAGATGGAGGGAATATCCACAATATCCAAGGGATTCAAACCCGCGGAGAGAATCCCGAAAATGAAGACCGTTACTGCAGAACCAAAACCGATGATTGTTGCTATATCCATGATCGCTTAATCTGCCCTCTTAAATTGATCCGGCGCGGAACCCAATGGAAACACCAACACGCGCTTTTTGAACTCGATAATCTTTTCGATTACCTGGGGTATACTTTCCTGAACTACATATTTTCTATCGTTAGACAGAGTGATCGTAGTATCCGGATTCGCTTCGATACATTCTATATGAGAGGCGTTTAGAACGAATTCCGTCCCTTTCAATCGGTGTAAGGTAATCAACCGCCTCTCCTCCCGTGAGAGTTCTTTTTAATAGTCTCGACCGTATTGCGGATTTGGATGATGAATTTTTCCTCCGTAAACCGGTTTACAGAGGCCTGAAAATCCTTAGATTTCCAATCTTTGCGATCCGCTTGGGCCAAGGCCTCATTCAAAGAGTCCACTGTCTGCTCTTGGAAGAAGATCCCAGTCTTGCCGGATACCACAGTTTCGAGGGCTCCTCCCTTGGCAAATGCCACCACAGGAGTACAATGCCCTTGCGCTTCTACCGGCGCGATCCCAAAATCTTCCATTCCAGGAAAGATAAAGGTCTTGGCCTTGGAAAGATACTCTTCTACTTCTTTTCTAGGTCTATGAGGAAGGATCTCCACATTAGAAGGAAGATTTTTTACTAATTTCTTATATTCCTGACCGCTTCCTAAGATCTTCAGAGGTCTTCCGTTCTTGCGATATGCTTCGATCGCTAAGTCTATCCTCTTATAAGGAGCAAATGCGGAAACGATAAGATCGAAGTTTTCTTTTTTAGAAGACTGAACCTTAAAGCCTTGTGGCAAGCAAGGGGGGAAGACTACCTTTGCGTTCCTTCTATAAAATTTTTGGATTCTGCGAGATACAAATGCGGAGTTGCAAAGAAACTCATCCACACGATTTGCAGAAACAGAATCCCAGGTTCTGAGATAATTCGAAACCGCTTCGAATGCGAAGAATTTCAATCCGCTTCGATTCGGAAAATAATCATAGTAAAGATCCCAGACATATCTCATGGGAGAATGTACATAACTGATATGAATTGCATCTGGATCCGGGATGACTCCCTTTGCTACGCAATGAGAAGAAGAAAGAATAAGATCATATCCTCGTAGGTCCAAGGATTCTATCGCAGTCGGAAAAAGAGGAAGATACCAACGGTATTTGGATTTGAAAGGAAGTCTATCGGTGAACGCAGTTACGATCTTTCGATTCTCTATTCTATCGTTTAACTTTCCCTTTTCATAAAATAGAGTAAATAGATCTGCCTCCGGATAGACTTTCAGAATAGAATCGAGGACTACTTCTCCTCCTCTCATTCCGTTCAACCAATCATGAATCACTGCGACTTTCATAAATGCTAGGATCGGCAGGACTGCCTGGTTTGTCCCCGCCTTTTCCGAAAGGAGAAGCTGGGAAAAGACTTACTTCTTAGAGTCGGTTCAGGTAGAAATCGCTGGAAACGTTTCCGATCAGGGTCGTTCTGCGATACAGGTTGATTGAGAAAGGAATCGGAGCACTGCGCTCTATTTTTCTATAACCTTCTACATATCTTCTGGCATCGTCTCCGAATACTCTCAGATCCGAAACAGTCTCGGATAGATTATCATAGGTATCCGCGTCATTGATAAATCTAGGAATAGAGCCTCTGTTTCCTTTTAACTTGTACGTGATCTCATCCATGTTTTGGAATAGAAGAATGATATCATTCCGATTCTCCCGGATCACACCTGTGGAAGCCGCAAAGAAATCATCATAGTATCTGGCAGAAGGCGCGAAATCCGGACGAAATCCTTCTTCTTCCTTGTAGGTGGGTCTAAAGAATGTAGTCTTCGGATTTTCTTCTGCGTTTCCAGGATCGATATCTATGGTACGACCCGCTAGCAAGGATGCAGTCTTAAAGCTAATATTATAATTCGAATAGAGAGTGATCGGCTCGGCGAGTCTGATCGTAAGCTCAACCGCCTTGGTCCGATTCTTGTCCAAGAATCGTTTGTCCGGGACCTCTTCGATCGAAACCACGTCCACATCTCTTACAATCCCTCTTTCCACTCCCAAGATGCTGACTGGAGTTCCAGGCCGAATACCCTGGGACTTTGGATAATAAATCTTTAAAGTAAAGGGATAGTCCTCTTCCGATCCTGATCTCTCGATCACAGAATGATAGAGAAGAAAGAAGAAGGCGCAGAAAAAGGCAATGCCTAGATGCAATGGAGAAGGGATCGGAAACTTCATGCTTTCTACTCTTAGATACACTTCCTCCCGATTCGTATCAACTAAAACCTAGGTTCTTAAGAAAATTGAACAGTAGTAAGGTCAAATTCCCGATAGACTTAAATAGAAAGAAGAAAAAACCCTATATAGGGCATCATGAGACATAATATAATTGACTTTTTGAAAGAATCCGTTCAAAAAAGAACGAGTTGGTGGCTTCTGGCCTTCCTCTTTCTTTTAGCCAGTATGCTAGGATGGGGGGTTCGGAGAGGATCTCTCCCCCAGGAGCTGAATAAGCTCATACTGACCGGACACGAGACACTCAAGACCGAAGAAATAGTTCAGATCATGGGAATCCAACCGGGGACCTCCTTCGAAAATTACGACCTGAGCCAAATGGAACACCGACTGACCTCTCATCCCAGAATCAAAGCCGCTCATCTGGAAAAAAAAACCGACGATCAGTTATTGGTAGAGATCACGGAAAGAAAACCTACGTATATCGTGAACTCAGACGGTCATCTTTTCGAAATAGATTCAGAACTAAAGATCCTTTCCATGGATGATGTCCGAACTCCCGGCCTGACTTTGCTTTCCGGAACCTTCCCCAGAGAAAAAGGATCTATGGCGGGAGCCGCTTTCAAAGACCTTCACACTTCCGTAGAGAATGCATTTCGTTCTTATCCTGCATTAAAAAATCGGATCTCAGAAGTTTCCCTTCATGAAGATGGAGAGATCTTTGTATATGCAGACACTCCAAACTCAGTAAGCGTTCAAGTGGGAACCTTATTCCAAACCGAACAGGTTCGAAAGCTATACGCTGTATTAGCATATCTTGAAAAAGAAAGAGTCAGACCCAAACTCGTGGATATACGAGGAGAAGACGCGGTCTACCATTAAGAATATGGAATCTTCAGAAAGAACAATCGTAGCTCTGGATTTAGGATCCTCCCTTACAAAAGTGGTGGTGGGACGTCCAGTCTCCGAATACGAAACAGAGATCATAGGCACAGGGGTCTTTCCTTCTTCCGGGATCAAGAACGGTTCCATAGTCAATATAGAAGCAACCACTCGCTCTATCATAGAAGCTGTTAGCGAAGCGGAACTCATGTGCGGACAAGAGATCGGTTACGTTGTGGTGAATGTAACCGGCAAATCGGTTAAGGCTGACAACTCGAAAGGAGTTGTTGCAATCACGAATCGAGATAGAGCGGTCACCGAGCCTGATGTAGTCCGAGTGATAGAAGCAGCTCAAGCGGTAAGAGTTCCTGCAGACCAGGAAATCCTTCATGTTCTATCCAAAGAATTCGCTGTGGACGATCAGTCTTCTATCAAGGACCCGATCGGAATGACAGGTGTCCGCTTAGAAGCTGAGGTACATATTGTAACCGCAGGTATAACAGCACTTCATAATTTAGAAAAATGTATTGAAGCCGCAGGCCTGGCAGAAGAGACCAGAGTGCTTTCTAGCTTGGCCTCTTCTGATGCAGTTTTGACTTCCGGTGAAAAGGATCTAGGCACTGCTGTATTGGATATAGGCGCAGGCATCTGCGATCTGATCGTTTACATAGACGGAGGGATCTCTTATTCTGCAGTGATTCCTTTCGGAGGATATAATGTTACCTCCGATCTTTCTATCGGATTGAAGACCACGATTGAAACTGCAGAATTAGTGAAGAAGAGATACGGTCATTGTTCCTTAGAAGAGATAGATCCCACTGAGACCGTAGAGATCCCGCCCATCAGCGGAAGGCCGGCGCGTTCCGTTCTTAGAGAAGAATTAGTGCATGTGATCGAGCCGAGAATGAGAGAGATCTTCGAGATGGTGGATGCCGAGCTAGTCAAATCCGGAAAGAAATCCTTCTTGGCTGGAGGAGTGATCCTAACCGGAGGCGGAAGTCTTTTGGAAGGAATAGAAAGCCTAGCAGAAGACGTATTTCGTCTAACGGTAACTAGAGCTCGCCCGGCGGGATTATCCGGATTAGCGGACAGAGTCTCTTCTCCTGAATTTGCAACCGCAGTTGGACTTATTAAATACGCATCTCGATTAGGGGATATGGAAAGAAAATCCCAGGATAGAAGTGAAACCTGGGGTAAAAAAATCCGGAGATGGATAGAGGAAAACCTCTAAGGAGTGAATCATGCTGCGTTTCGAAGAAGAAGATAAATCAAGTCCTGCAGTCATTAAAGTATTAGGTATCGGCGGAGGCGGAATGAACGCAGTCGCCAGAATGGCAAATTCCAGTCTGAGAGGAGTGGAATACGTCATCATGAATACTGACGAGCAAGTATTAAGACGTTCTAATATAGAAAACAAGATCGCCCTAGGTTCCAAGACTACGAGAGGAATGGGCGCCGGAGGAGATCCGGACTTAGGCGCAAAGGCAGCTGAAGAAGATAGAGAGAGAATCACTTCCGTAATCCAAGGCGCAGATATGGTCTTCGTTACTGCAGGAATGGGAGGAGGTACCGGAACAGGTGCAGCTCCTATCGTGGCAAAAATCGCCAAAGAACAGAAATGTTTAGTAGTAGGTGTGGTCACCATTCCATTCTCCTTCGAAGGAAAAAGAAGAATGGAATTCGCAAAACGCGGAATCGATCAGCTAAGATCCCACGTGGACACTTTGATCTTAGTAAACAATGAGTCTATCTTTCAAGTTGTAGAGAGAGATACTCCTATCGATCAAGCATTTAGAGTGATAGATGATATTCTATTAAATGCGGTTAGAGGGATCAGCGATATCGTAAATAATCCTGGGATCATCAACGTGGACTTTGCGGATGTCAAAGCGATCATGAGAGATACAGGAGACGCAGTCATGGGAGTGGGAGAAGGTTCCGGCGAGAACAAGGTCTCTCAAGCAGTGAACTTCGCCATCGACAACGCTCTGTTGGATTCTCGCTCTATCGCAGGAGCGACTTCTCTATTGATCAATGTGACTGGCGGAAACGATCTAACCATTTCCGATTGGAACGAAGTATCTCAGATCATCACTTCTCAAGTAGATCCGAATGCGAATATTATCATCGGTTTAACAGAAGACGAAGAATTAGAAAAGAGGATCCGCATTACTGTAATCGCAACCGGATTCCACAAACGTACTTCCGGATTAAGTTCTAGTCCGAAACAACAGATCCAACCTCAAAGAAAAGCAGTCGGAATGGAGATGGAAGAGCAATACCAAAACTTTAAGTCTGAACCGGAAAGGATCAACGAGGCAGAAACCTATAGAGCCTTGAAGGCAAAGAATCCTTCTGCAAATATGAAGGAAGATTATGATATTCCTGCGTTCTTGAGAAGAGGAGAAAAAGGTCGAGGATAACCCCGACCTATATTCTAAAAATAGAATCCTTTTTTGAAGACTGTCGGCCTAAAGATACTAAGGCCTTTCTGACTTATTCGATCGCTTCTGCTGCGGAAGCGGTTAATTTCCGGAGATCGATCAAATAAGATTCTTCCGGGCCACCTAATTTTGCTGCTTGGTCATACAATTCACTGGCCTTCTCAAAGTCTCCTTGGGAAAAATAATACGTAGCCAAGTTTGCTTTTGCTGCCCAGGACTTACCCTTTGCTTTTTGATCCGCCTTTTCCCAAGCTGCTTTTGCTCTTTGAAAGCTAGGAGTCTCTCCCTTGATCTCCTCGTATCCGTCTGTTAAAAAAGACTCTATCTCCGGATCTTCATCCTTGGTAAAGATAGAGACGCTTTCCGTTTTGACTCGCGGAGAAAGTCTCGCCTCTATCTCTGGAATAGTTTCGTCTAACGCTTTCGAAAGAGATTCTAACATAGCAGAACAATTTGTATCTCCCGCTCCGCTATCTACTACGACCGGTTTAGTGATGACTGCCTTCTTCGTTTCTCCAGTGTCTACTCTCACAAGACTTGCCTCAATCGGTAAAAGGATCCTTCGTACTCCAGTTGGCCTCATTACAGGTTGTGCCTGCTGTCCCCCATATCCACCGCCACCATAAGAACGATGCCTTCTGCTTTGATTTGCGGCTGCGGCAACCTGAAGAACCTGAACTCCCATAGCCCAATAATCAGCTCTCATCTCTATTGTACATTCGGAAGCCGGTCTTGCTACTGAGATATACAATATCGCCTCAGCGCCTAGAAGATTGCCTACTTGGATCCTATTCTGAGTGATCCCAGTCAGAGTAAATGTTTGCTCATTTAAAACGTCTGCCCTCTTACTCAAATCTATCAATTTGAAATAAGAATCATTCGAGAATGCTTCGAAGATCTTGTCAGGCACTACAGCAAGAAAGGAACGACTAACGTCATAATCCTCCGCCCAGACATCGGATTTAGGAGGCTCTACTGCGAGGCCTACATTTCGCACTCCTTTCAAGAAGATCCTAAGCTCCCTGCCTTCTTTTGTTTGGGCAAAATACGGGTATTCTACTCGCACCGACTGGCAGGATGTATAGATAAATCCCGCGATAAATACGTATAAAAGATTTCGGCGCATAAAAATCCGACCTTCCCTTGCTCCGAATTCTATCCTTTCTTGCGAAAATTCGGAAATTATTTTTTCATCCGTGAATCAAACAAAACTTTAAGCGGACTTTCTTTCCTTCCAAACCATAGAAAAGAGCGCAGCCAAGGCATACATGACTAGTCCATACATCAGGATCGTGAGTAAGGTTTCCTTTTGTTTTACGTGCAATTCTGCAAGAAGCAAGGCTAAAGAAAGACTTCGTATTCCGGACACCATGGAGAGAGAGGCCCTGGCTTCTCTTTCTTCTTTAAATAAAAACAATCCCGGAAGAAGGGAGATTAAGACGGTTCCTACAGCTCCGATCCAAATAAAAAGTCCGAGGCTCAAAGCGAATTCCCCGTATTGAAAGATCAAAACTAAGATCGAGGCAACCAAGCAAAATGTGCTAAACCTTTCTACCCATTTGGAAGAATTGTCCGCAATCCCTGAGAAGAAATACCTGAATCCCAAACCGATAAGCAAGGGTAATCCCTGCAAAAAGAATCCGATCATAAAGAGTTTGAGGAATAGATCGAAATTAAATCCGCTTCCACCTTGGTAGATCGAAAAGATAAGAGGAGTGAGCAATGTATTTGCTCCGTTCAAGATCGCGATCAGTAGTCCGCCTAAAGCAGGATTTCCTTGAGCACTCAACACGAACAATCCGCCAGATGCGCCCCCAGGAGAAGCGGCACAAAGAAAGATGGAGATCATCGCGAACTCGGAGATAGAAAGAACCTTGCCTAAATAAAAGGCCGAAAACGGTAGTACTCCGAAATTCCAAAAGAATGCAAATACAAGGATAGGAGCAAATCTGGTCCAGGAACCGATCTCCTTCTTTTCGATCCTCATTCCCAGACCGAGCATGGAAGATAAGGATAAAAGAATGAGAAGGGTCCGTATTAGCATTTTCTAATTTTATTTCAAGACGTTCTTAATGAACGTTCTCTCTTTGATCGTTTGAGAGATGAAACTCGCAATCGCAAAGAAGAAAGCAAAACCTAAAAAGAAATAAGGATAAATTGAAACTCTTTCTTCAGGCAGATTATTCTGCACTAGTAGACCGTAAAATCCGACGACCAATAACGCAGCAGGAACAGTAATCGCCGCGCCGGTATTCACATACAATTTGAATTGAATGGAATCCGAAGACTTCTTTGCAACTCCGTAAGACCAAAGCCAATTCCTATACTTTGGCAAAGTGGAAGCATTTTGAAAGAGCAATTTATTTTCTTTCAATTGGACAGAGTAACCCGCCTTCTCCAAGAGTTTACCTACCTGATTAAAATCCAAAGAAGGATCTAATTTACCTCGAAGGATTGTCGGTAAAAACGTATGAAAATGGAATTCGGAAAAAGATTCCTTCTTCTTGCGATCCCAAAGAGAATAGAAGAATACCAGAATGAAAATAAGAATAGGAAGAACGTTTAAAATTATAGTTATCATTTTTGTTTTTATGCCGCTGTTAGAATGATCGGTCCAAGCTCCGTCACAACCACTGAATGTTCGAACTGAGCCGTAAAAGAACCGTCAGGAGTCTTTAATGTCCATCCGTCCGATCCTTCTACAAAGTCTTCTGCTCCTGTTGAAACAAAGGTTTCGACCGCAATGACCTGTCCCGATTTTAAAATTCGCTTATCTCTAGGTTCATAATAATTACAAATATCGAATGGTTCTTCATGAAGAGACTTGCCTACTCCATGTCCGCATAAGGTACGAATCACTTTGTATCCATTCTTCTTTGCAGTGTTCTCAATCGTTCTGCCGATCGAATTCAATTTTTGTCCGGTTCTCACTCCGGAAAGAGCGAGCTTTAACGCTTCTGAAGAAACATCTAAAAGTTTACTTAAACCTTTATCGTCTTTTCCAACAATCAGAGTAAAACCTGTGTCCGCAAAATATCCGTTCAGCTCCAAAGAAACATCCAAATTGAGAAGGTCCCCTTCTTTCAAGATCCTATCGCTCGGGATACCATGAGCAATCTCTGTGTTCAAACTGATGCAAGTATATCCGGGAAATTTATACATGAGTTGCGGAGCACTTCTTGCTCCGAACTTGGAAAAATAAGAATACGCAATTTGATCCAATTCTTTAGTGCTAATGCCAGGCTTAGCAGCTTCTCTCATCTGAACTAAAGTATCTGCAGTGATCCTGCCTATCTTTCGTAATGCTTTCAGATCTTCCTTGTTACGGACCGTCATAAATATTAGTTCTACGAAAAGAAACAAGGTGGCAAACGATAAATCTAGTAATTCTTACAAGAATCAAAAGAATCTCAAAGTTTCTGTTTCACTTCCTCGAAAGTATAAAGAAGCTCGGAAGCAATTTGCTCGCAAGTTTGTAAATATCGTGCCAAAGGATTTTCAGAATTATCTCCGGATTTAGGATCTTCGTAAGGTAAAGAGATCCGTGCTTCCGCTCCGGAAACATAAGGACAGGATTCATCCGCTTGGGAACACACAAAAATCGCTACGAATTCGGAGGCAGGATTCGGCTGCTCTTGGAATTTTTTAGAAAATGCAAGAAGAGAAGGAGTTCCATCCGCCCAACGAATCGAATACTTCGGATTACGAGGAGGTCCTTGGTTCTCTATTCTAAAACCGCAACTCTCCAACGCCTGGATTGCATTCGGATGGAATTCACTGACTGTAGTTCCACCTGAAAAAGATTTAATCCCTGGAAGATCGAAATATTGAGGAATCGCTGCAGCAAACGCCTGTGAGATTTGACTTCTTCTCGAATTCTGAGTACAGACAAATAATAGATTGGCCTTTTGCTTTGCTTCCAAAGAATGCAGGATCGCTTGTGAGAAAGAATCTAAAACTTTCTTTCTATCCGGACCAATATTAGCAATCTTAGATTGTTGCGTTTCCAAATATTTTTTAAGGGGTTGGAATAAGGGAGACATTCCGGGAACTCTAAGCGGCGTTTTCTAAGGAGCAAGCTAGATTTTTCCGTTCAATCCGTAAAATTCGACCGCATTCTTATATAAGATTTTTTGCAATAACTCTCCTTCAAATGTATCGAGGACTAGGTCCAGATCCTCTTTAGAAAAAGGAGAAGGAGATCTCGTAGAAGGTAAATCCGTTCCAAACAGAAGCGAGTCCGGATTTCTTTTAGAGACTTCCAAAAGAGAATCTTGGATCTCTAAATTCGTTCTGCCAAATCCAGTCGCTTTGATTCTGACTCCTTTCTCCGCAAGTCTTAGAATTGTAGCAAATCCTTCCTTAGACAAACCGAGATGGTCTATCGAAACCTTAGGCAAGGAAAGTAATACTCCCTCCAAAAACCCATCGATCTCTTTGGCATCTATATACAATTCTACATGCCATCCAGCAAGATCGAATACTCTTGCTCCTAATTCCTTGATCTTAGAAAGTTCCTCTGAGCCCCCTCTTCTTACATTGAAACGAATCGCTCTCACTCCCGACTTATGCAAAGAAAGAATATCCTCGTCTTTGGTATTGGCAGGCAACTGAGTGACTCCTACATAATTTTTTCCTAATGTAGATAGAGTATCCAAAAGATAGGTTTGATCGAAAGCCTGAAAGGAACCCGAAACCACCGCGCCTGCCTCGACAGAAAGCCAATTCGTATGCTTTCGATAATCGGAGACTGTAAAGGACTCCGGCAAGAAGCCATGGTTCGGAATAAGAGGAAACCTAGGATCTATAATATGGAAATGAGAGTCAAAGATCCGCATGCATATAAGTATAGCACCGGTAAAACAAGAGTCAAGATCTTGGCTTATCTTTGGAATGACTTTCGAACCAAATCACCCTGGATCCGGAAACTAAATCGTGCAATGCCCTCTTCTGATGAGAGAATAGAATTAGTAAAACGGAAAGTCCGTAATAGATAATGGAATCCCAAACGGCAAAGTCCTCGAGAGGATTGGCCTTTTGCAGGATCCGATTCACCGCGGCCCAAGTTAAACCGTTCATTTCGGAGCTATGTTGTATGAATATTATAGAATCGAAACAAGCCTTTATGATCGTAACCATGGACAATAGTAGCTCAGGCAAACTACGTAAAAACGACCGGATCCAGCCTAACCCGTCATATTCGGAGTTTACTACTACTATCCCGGCCCAGTTCTTTCCTAGAGTCCTGCCGAATTTAGCATGTAATACGAATCTATAACCTATGTATAAAAGGGAATGTAACGCAGTATACAAGGGAAGCAACTGATACGCAGTTCTATCATGATAATATATTACGAATCCATAAGGAATGAGAATAGGACAAAGGACCAGAAAATCCAGGAATTGAGCGTACACACGAATGCCCAGACCTGCATGGCGAATATTAGCTTTTTGTATAATCACTTCTTTGAGAAAACTCATGCCATTTCCCTTTTCATTCGTAGACTTCCTTGTCCCCTTTCCATTCTCCCTTGAAAATCACGGAACCATCCGAACTTTTGAGAACTCCCTTGCCTTCTCTTTTATTCGATCTCCAGATCCCTTCGTAGGAACTTCCATCGGGATAGATATTCAGCCCCTTTCCTTCCTTGTTTCCCTTTGCCCAATTTCCTTCGTAAGATTCTCCGCTTTCAAGCACTAGCTTTCCTTTGCCGTGGGCTAGCCCATTCTCAAAATTTCCTTCATAGCGATAGGAACCAGGAAGAGATTTAATACCGTATCCTTCTTTGCAATTTCCTTCCAAGCATCTGGCTGAAAAATAATAATACGCTCCGAATACGATTACAGGAAGAAGGAGCATAGGATAATAAGACTTGTTCATTCGGATCAAAATTAAGATGGATTCTCTTTGGAGAATTCTTTGAAATTTCTTTTTCGAACGATAGAGTTTAATCTTTTGAGGAGACGTTTAAGATCGTCCTCTCCCATAGCGCTGATCACAGCGTCTTGGGCTTTTTCCCAGATCGGGTACGCGATTCGTAAAGCATCCAACCCTTTTTCGGTCAGCGCCACTTTTCTAGCTCTCTTAGTATCAGAAGGAATATCGGAAACATATCCTAGTTCTTCGAGCGGGGATAGATTTCTCAAGAGAGTGGTCCTGTCCATAACCAGAAGATCAGCAAGGACAGAAAGTTCCAAGCCGTCACTCGCTCCGAGAGTGTGAAGAAGACTAAAACGTTGAGACGTTAGTCCTGCTTGCTCCAATTCTCGATCGTAAAATTGCGTAACAGCGCGAGAAGCTCTACGCAGGTTGAAGTTCACGCAATTCAAACCTGCGCTTGCCATATCCTGTTTGCTCAGAAATTTTTCAGATCTCCGAGCTACGGCTGTTTGCGCTTTCTTGGACATTCTAATTAGGGAGACTCAATTCGTTCTCCTGAGTATTTTCCTTCTCCGACTTGTTTTCGCAACTGTTTTACCCTGGCTTCGAAGGAAGTATCTTCCATATCTTCATCCTTATACAAACAGGATTCCAGAAAGGAGAATATTTCTTGATCGTGACGGGCAGGTCTTCCCTTGGCAAGGTCTACAAACGTAAAATCCACCCAGGCAGTCGCCTTCAATCGGTTGCCCTCTTTATCAAAGAGAAGAGCCTCATTGGTGATGCCCCCTGGGGTCAATCGAATCAAACGGGTCATGATCTTGACGATATCGTTATGTCGTACTGGCTCCAAATACTGGATTTGCACCCTGGATACCACCCAGGATTTGCCGTATCGATTCCCGTATTCGTAAAAGTCAAAGCTAGCACTCTCTCTCAAGTGCTCCGATCTGGCTTCGATGAAATAATCCATGTATCTGGCGTTATTCAAATGCCCGAAAGGATCGCAGTCCTGAAAGCGGATCCGAGTAAAATTATAAGGGGAAAGCTCCGGTTTAATAAGAGTAGATTCCATTCGTTTCTCCAGGAGAAGAATTTTAGTGCAAATACATATATGTAGTTACACATGTGTATTTGCATATATAGACCATTCTCAGAGATCGGTCAACGGGATTTTTAAGGAAATTTTAGTTGGAAAGAAGAAGCATTAGTCCCACCATAAGGGCAAAAGATGTTCCTCTAGGATCATCTTTTCCATTTCTTCTAAGGATCCCAGGTTCTGCTCGACCGCATCCGGACAGAAGTCGTATGCCTCTTTTGCGAGTTGCTTCGGGTTTTTAGGAGGATCCATAAGCAAGGCGCTGATCGAATCAGAATCGATGATCACAAAGCGCATGGAAGAATATTTCTCTTCCCATTGTTTAAACTTCTTTTCGATGCTATCCGTATCTATATTGTATCTAGGAGCGGAGGTCCCTATCTTTCTGAGAAGTTCGTATTTATCTTGGTCATAAACGATCACTACTTGATAAAAAGCGTTATAATTTCCGCCTTCAAACTCTGCATCATAACCGGTAAGAAAGATGGTATATTTCCATTCTTCTAATCTTGGTCTTAACTTACCTAAAAGATCCAAGGCCTCGTCTTCTTTCATTCTGAGACTTATTCCAGGAGAAGGAAGTAAAATGTCCTCACCGTCCTTAGATGCTTCTTGAGATCGTATATAAAATTTTTCTATTTTAGAGTTTGTGAATTTTCTCACGAGCTCTAACACTTCCTTATCTCTATTTCCTCCTATTTCCGACTTGGAACAAGAAGAGAAGAATAAACTTAGAAAAATAAGAACTAGGAAAATCCTCTGCATGTATGTCAAAATCCAAGAATGCTCATATTTGGAAATCAGATTGTTTCATTTGCTTGGGATCTTGTCCAAGACTTCGGACCAATGAGCCTTTTCCTGATCCGAGATTTTTCCTCTGCGATCATACCTTACGTTATAAACTCCGTATTCGCCTCTAAAAAGTTTAGCCACCTGAGAATTGGGAGCTTGTTTAAGAC
This sequence comes from Leptospira semungkisensis, assembly GCF_004770055.1. Classification (NCBI taxonomy): domain Bacteria; kingdom Pseudomonadati; phylum Spirochaetota; class Leptospiria; order Leptospirales; family Leptospiraceae; genus Leptospira; species Leptospira semungkisensis. Next base: position 230,555 of record NZ_RQEP01000005.1, read on the forward strand.
AGGCAGAGTTTTCCCAAAAATAAGCGATCTTATTCTCCGATTCAAAGTCTTTGGACCAATTGAGATTGGGGCAATCCTTCTTCTTACCGGATTCTAAAAGTGCGTAAATTTGAGAAATGGATGAGGATCTTACCTTATACACATGAATTGTGACCATCTCATTCCAATACAAAACGGATTCTTGCTTAGGAATGTATTGCAATAACGCCTGATCGTTCGTATTCACTTCGGAGGCAACCTTCCATTCCCTTCCATCCAAACGAATAATCTCTCCTTCTGCTTCCAGTGAGAATTCCTTTCTTAATTTTTTCTTTTCAGATTCATGAATTAGCACTTCGGTCTGGAGATGGGTCGGAAGTCCATTATCATTTTTTAATGTAATAAGGATCCATTTTCTACTCGTCCCTATCTTACGGATCCAATCTAAAGACTGTCCGGAGGAAGGGATCTTTTCTTTGAGAGTGATTGCTCCTAGAGAAAGAGGCTTCTCCTTCTTCCATAAAAATTGTTCGGAAGAATCCTCCGCAATTTCATATACCTCCAAACTTTCTAGAGAAGGATTCTTAATCGTACCCTTTAAGCTCATCTTGAGCTGCTTGTTTTCAGATAGAAATGAAACGTCTTCTATCTTGAACCAATCGTTTTCCGTTTTCTTCTTTCGGGTCATATCCGGAAAACAGTCGAGACCAAAGATTACAAAAATAACAAGAACGCAGAGATTCCAATTTCTGATAAAAATAGAAGAGGCGAATTGTTTCAAAGAAGGATCCTTAAGAGAATGAAAACCGACCGAGTCTGGTCAAAATATTGAGATCAAGCAATCGTTTTACCGAACGAGCCAAAGGCAAAAAACAAATCTTCGCTTTTCTTTTTCGCCTAAACATCGTATTTTGTTCGAATTCGAAATTTACTGTTAGAATTCGGCTGGAATTCACTTCTAATATAGAGTAGTACTATAGTTTTTTCCAGGTTATTTCAATGCTTCTCCAAAAACCTAAGTTTTCACTTTCACAATTGCTTTCTGCGATCCCGATCTTAGTCCTCATTCTTTCCGTTTCCATGATCGGGCTACTCGCCGAACCTAAGAAAGGTGTTCACGAAGACGTCTTCGAATATAAAGTAAAGAAGAACGATACTCTGTCCAAGATCGCGAAAGAATTCCTACAAGATCCAAGAAACTGGAAAGAATTACTAAAATATAATGAAATCCCGAACCCCTCCTTGATCCGCGAAGGTACGACTCTATTCATTCCTGGATTTTTGAGAAAGGACACCATATCCGCAACCGGAGAAAGAATTGAACCGAATTCAGGGCCGGCCGCAGTCGCAGACTTTCAAAAAGGGCAAGTGCAATATTCCAGGGATTTTGCTCCTAGCGGACTTCCTGCATCCTGGACAAAACTCTCCAAAGATCAGATCTTAAACACAGAAGATTGGGTGCAAACAGGACCGAACTCTTCTTCTAAACTTCTATTCACGAAGAATGGAACAGTTGTGGAATTAAGAGAGAAGACATTGACCCGTATCATGAAGACTAATGCGGACTCGATGGCGAATTTCAAGATGAATAAGGACGGAAGCATTCTCGAACTGAAATCAGGTTATCTTGAAGCCAAGGTCCCTCCTAAAAAAGCAGGCGACGAGATCCGCAAGTTTACTGTGGTTACTCCCACTGCAGTTGTGGGAGTTCGAGGAACAGAACTATATGTGAATATGGTGGACTCCGATACTACTGCTGTAGGATGCTATAAGGGAGAATTAGAAGTCTCCGCAGAAGGAAAGACAGTCGCAGTTCCTGCGGGCTTTGGAACGAATGTAGTCAGAGGCCAAGCACCTTCCAAACCTGAAAAACTTCCCGAAAAGGTGGAGTTAGAGTGATAAAGAACTCCAAGTATATTAGAAAATTCTTATTTTTAATTTCTTTTCTATTTCTCCTTCTTTTTGTGGGAGGAGTTTATTCTCAACAGCAAAGGGTGAGCTTACGCTGGAAGGCCAGCGTAGGTGCTGTAGAATATATTATCGAACTCTCTGAAGAAAGAGATTTCGCAAGCGTTCATCATTCTTATAAAACCAAAAATATTCGTTACGAATTTCATTCTCAGGATTCCAAATACTTTGTTAGAGTGGTCGGACTCAATGCAGAAGCAGTGAGAGGAGTCTCTTCTCCTATTATTTCTCTGGCCGAAAAGTTTGCTGCAGCGCCGAAAGTCCAAGTAGAAAGACCTTCAAGCGTAGTCGCTGCCTCAGAAGAATTGAGGATCTCTTTAGGTGATCCTACAAAAACCTCTGCCGCAAGCTCCAGCTCTTCTTCTCCTGGAGCTCCTACAAAACAAGTGCCGGTGACCACATATTATAGGGTCAACGGAGGAGAATGGCAGAAATACGACGGCTCTATTTCTTTGATCAATGAAGGATGGAACGAAGTTGAGTTCTACTCCGAAGATATTTTAGGAAATAAGGAAACTCCTAAAAAGACAAAATATCTGAAAGATACGACTGCGCCTTTGGTACGTTTGATAGGACAGAAGAAGGGACCTTCCGGTCTACATGAGATCAAATCCGGAACAGAGCTCACTCTTCAAGTCACTGAAGAAGGTTCCGGCATGGAATTTATTTCCATTTCCTTATTCTCCAGAGATGGAAGCGGTTCTGAAGAAAGTGTTTCTCGATCGGGAGAAGAAGCCAAGAAGCCGATCACAATTTCATCTGTAGGTATAGATGGACTTTCTATTTTGCGTTGGGAAGCGAGTGACAAGGCAGGGAATACAATCCAATCCGAACTTCCTTTGCTATTAGATGCAAGACCTCCCACATGTGTTTTTGCTCCTACGGAAGGAAAGCTAAGAGAAGACGGGATCTATTATTTAAAAGAAAACGGACTCATCTCCATTCGCTGCGAAGATCCCGCAACAGGTTCCGGTATGGCAAAACTGGAATACAAGATTGGGAATGGCCAAACCATTCCGTATCAAAACCCGATCAGCTTTCCTGTCGGTCCGAATACTCTAACCGTCTATGCTTCCGATTTGGTTGGAAATAAATCCGAGTTTCGGATCAAAGTAAATGCTCTTCGTCCAGATTGGAAGAAGACAGGATCGGAACTCCAAGAGAAGTAAACTTCCTTGTTCTTGTTGCCAGCGAGAAGAAAGATAATGCTGAATATCTCGCAGAGTCTTCTCGTAAAATAAAGAAGGCCGACCTCTATTAAGAAAAGAAAATCAGGATCCGCCGGTTAAAGACGGATCCTGAATGGAAAGATTAGTTTTCTGAATTAGTTGGAGCAGTTGTTGAAGGTGGAGTTGAAGAAGCAGGCTTAGCAGCAGGTGCCGGCTTATTATCCACTTTTTGGATCTTAGTTTCAGGAGGAGTGGTATCTACGATAAATGCGATCCTTTTTACATCGCTTTCATTTCCTACCGAATCTACTGACTTAGCTTCTATCGTATGATTTCCTTGAGCCTCTACAGAAACTGGCTCGGCATAAGCCTTCCATTCTCCTGAATCTACTTTATAAAAGATCTGTTTGATACCGGAAAGAGTATCAGAAGCCTTAATGGTGAAAGAGTTTCCGTGCTTAACATAAATCTTATCTTTCACAGTTACTAAAGCGGAACCAAAGAGCTCTACCAGCGGTTTTTCTTGGTCCACAGTCACTGCTAATACGGAGTCTGTAGAAATATTTCCTGATTTATCCACTGCAGAAAACTTGATGGTGTTTACTCCGGCTCTGTCGAGTTGAATAGGTCTACCATCGTAAACTCTAGGCTCGGAACCGTTTAAAGAAATCTTAATGTCTTGCACTCCTGCCAAATTATCCTGAGCAGTAATCGTATACGTAACTGTCCTGGTCGCATAGTTCGTATTCTCATGAACGATCAGAGCAGAACTAGGCGCGATCTTTGTGGAAGGTGGAGTGTTGTCCACGAGAACATTCAGATGTTTCTCAGGTTCCTTATTCCCCGCTTTATCCACGGCACGATATGTGATCTTGGTAAGACCTTCTTTTACTAAAGTGATTGCAGAAACATACTTAGTATAATCGCCTGAACCGACCTTATATTCGATATAATCTACTGTAGAACCTTCGTCCCTAGAATTAAAATCAAAGGAAGATTGAGAGTTGATATACATATCCGGTTTTTCAGAAGAAGACTCGCGTTCAGTGCGATCCGCCGAAGAGGAAGGTTGAGTTCTTGCAGTCTCAGCCTTGGGAGCAACGCTTTTTGGCGGATTAGAACCTGGTGAAGTTTGAGCGAAGATTGCACTGGAAACTAGCAAGCACGCTAGAGAGACCCATAAGGGATTTCGATTCATTCTCTTCTCCAATTAGAAGCTTTAGTGTTACCAGTGTTTGACGAAGAAAATGTTTCGATTCCAGGCTCAATTTTTGGAATTTCGCCTCGAAAAAGACCCTGATTTCCAGATCCGATATGCCGGGAAATACGAGCAGATCACCGGTAAAAGCATCAGGATCGCATACGTTCTGGAAAAGAAAGTCGCAGGAATTGCCTCAATGGGGGAATGAGCGGAATCATAAAGAGTCAGGTCAGAATGAACGATCGCGCATAAATGTAATTTCTGAATGGTGGAATACACGAAGTAGATGGGAACGTATGCCACATAAAAATAGAAAGAGATCAAAAACGGTAAAAATGCGAATACCAAAGAAACCAAACCGGTAGGAACGGATCCGTACGAAGTAAGAAAAAAGGAGAAGATGCCGGCAGCAAACGCAACCTGAGTAAACAGAACGAAGATGGACTCATCTCCTTGGAAACAGGTTCCAGCCTCAGCCACTAAAATGCAAAATGGAATGAGTAAAAAAGAGAAGGTTCCGAGCCAGAATAAGATTCTTCTAAGTATATTCATGTTCTGTCTTTTTCATTAAGCTGAGAAGTACAGAAGGAGTCAAACGGAAACTAGCCGGAAAGAAATTCCTTTAACGCGACCGCATTATTGTAGTCGGTATTTTTAGCAGAATATAAAAACGTGATCACCGATTGATCTAAAGAGGCTTTTAATTTTGCGACTCCTTCCGGATTGGATTTCAATTCCTTAAAGTATCGATTCTTAAATTCTTGCCAATGCTCCGGATCATGACCGTACCATTTTCTGAGTTCGTTACTCGGAGAAATCTCCTTCAACCAAAGATCGATCTTTACTGCTTCTTTGCTGATTCCTCTCGGCCAGAGTCGATCCACCAGGATCCTTTTTCCATCTTTCGGACTCGGATCCTCATATACTCTTTTGATCTGTATCTTCAATTTCAATCTTTAACGCAGAATAAAGTCTTGTACATCCCGTCTGGGACTGAAGAAACGATAGTCACTTCTACCCAAGCGAACCAACATCTGGATCTTTTCTCCCGGCTTTAAAGAAGATTCAAATTGGGTTCTCAACTCTTTCATCTCCGGAAATTCTTGAAGAATCTGACTCAAAGGATGTAGCGCAAATCCGTTTTTGGTGACGGAGAGATGCAATCTTGCATAGTCCCTTCCCGCTTGCACCCAATCCAAGGGTTCGTTCTTGCTAGTCTTGATAAAAGCAAATCCTTTGGAGCTTTCTACTTGAGAAGCGAATATATCCATGCCACCTTTCTTGTTATCATCCGAGTGCCAGATCTCTTTTCCGGGAGTTAAAAAGAAATTTCTTGCGACAAAATTTCTCAAGCCGGATACACCGAAGCCTCTCATTGAGATCCCATCTTTGAACTTTTCCATCTCGGAATCGTTGTATCTAAACCAGATCCTGGATTCCTCATACTTCGGATAGGTATACGTTTCTACGTTCATTGCAGAGACTACTTGCTTTCTCAATGTCTCCGATTGAGACTTAGGAATAAAACCAAGTTCGGAGTAACGAATGTTTGCGTCTTTACGAATTGCGGAGAAGTCTTGCTCGGTTAGATCTTCTCCTTCGTAAATGGATCTCTTGGTCGCCCTCTCTGAAATGAATAAAGAGATCGGTTCTACAAGAATCGCATCTTGTTTTTTTAATATGATTTTTGCGATCGGCTTCTTTCCCACATCCTTAGTAGTGTATTTTCCTTCAGGAAAAAGAGAGATCTCAGCCTTGTAACCAAAACGAGAAGCTCCTAGGCTTAGTACTTCTAAAAAGGTTCCCTGACCTATATGCACTTGCCTAAACGGAGGATCTGTTTCTTTAAGTAAGCGCGTATCGTCCACATACAAAAGAGCAGAGTCTTCACTTAGGATCTTAAATTTCCAAGGCTGGATATTGTGGGGATTAGGGGCAGAAATTCCTATGCGGATGGCTTTTAGGATCGGGCTCTCCGATCCGGAAAGAAAGGTCGGATCGAGAGGATCTTTTCTTTCGTAGTATTTTCTAGTTTCAACACTGGAGCAATATTGTAAAAACTGAGGAACCGTCAAAACTGCGCCGGAGGCAAGGCCTAGTTTGAGGAATTTTTTCCGAGTCATGAAATTCATGAGCCAGAAAACTAAAGGCCTTTCTCTTTCAGTCAATCCAATTCGAAGGAAATATCTTGTTCTACTCCCAATAATTCGTCATCAACTCGCTAGACCAATCCGGTTGAGACACCGAGGACATAGGAAGGAATTCTCTCATCACAGGTTTGATATCTACTACAGGAGTTCCATCGATAGCATCCAGATATTTTACGAGAAGATTTCTTCCATCCCTTCTCAACAATTCCACGATGGTAGCGCCAAGATGATTCGGTCGGTTCTTCTTTCTTTGAGAAAAGATCCCAACCTTAGGCCATTTCTTATTCTCTCTAGGATGCTCACTTCCTAAGACCACAGGCTTATCTAAGGCTTTATGAAAAATATATATGATCTCCAAATGAGAAAATGCCTCGATCCCATCCAATGCTTCGGCGGGAAGATCATCTTCTAAACGAATCTCGGATACGATCTCAGCCCAATAATCGTCTTCCGTTTCCTTGCGTGAGTTCACGATCATGGCGACCGGTCGAATCGTATAATCCATATAGCCTCTGTTTTCTGCTATTTGGGCCTTGAGACGAGTAAATCGGCAAGAAATTAACAAGCATTGCTACCCTTTCCACTTCGGATAACAACGCTTGTTTTTGGGATGCGAGAAGAGTTATTTGTTCTCGTCGCCAGGTTTTGCGATTAGGAAGTTTTTGAGGTAATTCACATTCTCTTCGTCGAACTGAAACGTAAGAGGCTGCGCTCCACTATATAACCTAACGGTAAATTGATTCGTGCTAAGGATTGCTTGTTCGTCTTCTTTCTTTAAAAGGAACGTACCAGTAAGTTCCTTATGAGTATGAGAAGAAGTTTGGGTCTTTGTTTGGGAAGAATGACTGCTATTCGAATTCGTTTTTGTATAATCCACAAATGCGCTTTTGTGACCGCTTGCATTATTCGAATTATTAGAAGAGAATCCTGGACTAGTAGTATTGGTGGTTGTCGTAGTGGTAGAGAAATTAGTTACCAACTGACTAGCTACATTTGCTACGATCAAAGGATTCGTCTTGTCGCCGATCTTTATAAAACCAGTCTTTTCAACTGCACTGTCGTCCTTGCCTACATGAATATTAAATCTAATGACGGTAGGAACCGACTTATTATCCGCACCGATCTCTCTAGAAAGATCAAATAAGCCATAATAGTGAGCCCAAGAGGACTCTCCGAAAGGACCATTCACGCCTTCTGTAGTCTGCTGTTGTAATTTCATCGAAACAATATGAGAATTCTTGAAATCGTCTCGGACAATATTAACCTTACCGAAACTTACACAGTTGACAGCAAATAACGCTACTAATAGAAAACTTAGGATTGTTTTTAACAATTTTCCACTCCAATATTTATATTTAAGACACACAAATAAGCCTATCTTCTCCGTCAACGAAAACGGACATAGAAACCCACTGCTATTTCATTGACAACGAACCGGTACCAAGATCCTATTTATTTGTGGATCGAAATCGAATCGCCTTAGCCGTTACCTTTGTAGTAACCATTCTTTCATTGCTAGTAGGACTAATTAATCTGGCCTCTAGCACCTCTTCCTCCAAGCTCACCAAGGTAGACGGTGGCTCAGGATTCGGTACAGACCGACTGGGAGCCGCACTCATCAGGATCGAAGGAGAAATCCATTCAGGATCTTCTAGCTATGAGTCTGCGGGAGCGCAAACCATCTTGGAACAGCTTCGAGCCGTCGAAGATGATTCAAATATGGTGGGCGTACTCATCGAGATCAACTCACCCGGTGGTTCGGTTGGAGCCTCTCAAGAAATCTATAAAGAGATCATGTATCTCCGCAAAGAGAAGAACAAGAAGGTAGTGGTCTCCATGAAAGACATCGCCGCCTCCGGAGGATATTATATCGCTTCTGCAGCAGATAAGATCTACGCGTTAGGCGGAACATTAACCGGTTCCATAGGAGTGATAGCTATTGCTCCCAATATCAAGGGACTATTAGATCGATACGGAGTTAAGGTCCGCACTTTCAAAGAAGGAAAGTACAAAGATTCTCTTTCCTTATTCAGAGACAATACTGCTGAAGAAGACGCTATGATCCAGAAAATGCTCTCGGATACCTACGAAGAATTCGTAGAAGATGTAGCAAAAGGCAGAAATCAAACCGTTAAGTTCGTTGAGGCCTTAGCAGAAGGAAGAGTATATTCCGGCCAAGATGCATTCCGAAACAAACTCGTAGACGATATCGGAGGAAGAAGAGAAGCCTTAGCAGAGCTCTCCAAACTTTGCAACTACGAGGGAACCCTTCCTCTGTATGAAGAAGAAACAAATCCTTGGGACAAATTCTTTCAATTGTTGCAAGCAAAGTCTGGCGGGATATTCGGAGGAGAAAAGGCAATCCTCCAAGAACTAAAAAGATCTCCCGTACTCGTTTTGTATCCTCAGGCAATGGCTTGGTAAGAAGAAGTGCTGAAAGAATTATTTTTTAGATTCATCGACCTACTAGACGCCGTCTTATTCGAGCCGTTCCGTGCGGAGAACGTAATCTCTTCTTGGGGAACCAATCCGCTCCGATCTGTTTGGATTTTTATCCTATTCTTCTCCGCATTGAGCGCAGGAGCGGGTTATGTTTTTATTTCTCCTCCTTTTACGAATAGAAGTTTGGGGCAACTCATCACAGCAGCCGTAGCACATCTTTTGTTCTTTTTACTTTTACCTTATGCGATCGCTTTTATCACGGACGGTTACGCGCAAAGTAAAGGAAGAAAAGGAAATGCAAATCTCTTCCTACACTTCGTACGCTTTTCTCTCTCCTTATTCATTACGACTGCAGCTTGGGGAATCTTACTCTCTCAATTCGGATGGAAAGGCGGATTCGGGATTGTTACTCTGTATACAATCCACTACGGATTCTTTATGGCAGTTATGGTGCGTGGGACTTCCTACATTTATGATCTTAAGTTTAGAGATTCACTCTTTATCAATTTAACCACATTCGTAATCACTTTCTTTCTTCCATTAAGCATGTATTTTGCTATTATTTCCTCATTCAGCCCGGCCTTTCAATAGGAGAAATTATAAAAGAAATTTCGCATGAACATCCTGATTACTAACGACGACGGAATCTCCTCCAATGGGATCCTTGCTTTAGAAAAAGTTCTGGGTAAAGAACATAACACTTTCTTGATCGCTCCTCTAAAGGAACGCTCCGCAACTTCTATGGCTCTCAGCATTCACGATGCTTTAAGAGTGGAAAAAGTGAATGAGAACCATTATATCGTAGATGGCTTCCCTGTAGACTGTGTGAACATAGGACTGCATGGAAATATATTTCCAAAGATCGATTTAGTAATCTCAGGCATCAATCGCGGAGTGAACATGGGACATGATGTCCATTACTCCGGCACAGTGGGCGCTGCAAGACATGGAGCAATACACAATCGTCGTTGCATAGCGGTCAGCTCCGGGAATTGGGACAAGACTTACGACTATATAAAAGAAGCAGAACTTGTTCGAGAAATACTCCAAGCATGGACAGAAAACTTTCAACCAGGCATCGTATACAATGTCAATATCCCCGAAAAGTTCGAAGCCTCTCTTTCTTCCATTGAAGTAGCAAGACTTGGCAAGAGAACCTATGTAGATACATACGAATCCAAACCGATCATTGGAGGAATCTCGGAATTCTTTTTGGGAGGATCGGACCTAGGACATCTAAAAGAAGAAGGGACAGATTTCGATATCTTCTTCAAGGGCAAGGTGCCAATCACTCCTCTTGGTTTAGACCAAACCGAAAAATCGGAACTGGAAGAATTCAAGAAAAGGATCCACGCAAGATCAAAATGACGGAGAAGAAGACTGCAAGAAAGATTCCTCCCAAGAGAAGGATCTTTACCGAGATCCTGAAGGAGAATTATACATTCGCAATCACATTGATTGATCGAGAAATGACCGAATCCGGAAAGGACCCGGAACTACTTTATAATTTTGCAATATGCTGTTCTCGCACAGGTAACCACAAAAAATGCGTTTCTGTCCTTGAAGAATTGCTCGAAACCTTTCCAAAATTCTCCGAAAGAGATAACGCTTTCAGAATGATGATCTATTCCCTGATCAAAACGGGAAATCACAAGCTCGCTATCGAAAGAACCGACGAGAGATTGAAGCTTGCAGTAGACGATATCGTGCTTCTTTCCCTAAAAGCATCCGCCCAGGAAAAATCCGGAGAAATAAAAGCAGCAATCGAAACGCATCTCAGAATACTCAGACTCAGACCGGACCACAAAAACAGTCTGAACTCGGTCGCATACTTGCTTTTAGAAGGAAAAGAACCTAAACCGGAAGAGATTAAAATGGCCATGGAAAATCTGAAACGGGCCCTGCAACTCGAACCGGACAATGCAGCCTATTTAGATTCTTTTGGAGTATTGCTCTCTAAATTGGGCAAACAGGAAGAAGCCAGAAGAGCTTTCGAAAAGGCCCTAGTCAAAGCTCCTTCCGAAGATATTATTTTGGAACATCTCAAAAAACTCTCTCAAAGCAAGTAACAACCAGCTTGACACCTCGTCCTTCCGCGAAATTATGGATTACGATCCGGGATGTAGCGCAGTGGTAGCGCATCTGTTTTGGGTACAGAGGGTCGCAGGTTCAACTCCTGTCATCCCGAATCCCTCTTTTACAAAACTAAAGACTCGGTAGCTCAGTTGGATAGAGCAACTGCCTTCTAAGCAGTGGGTCGGGGGTTCGAATCCCTCTCGGGTCACCAAACATGGTGGACGTAGCTCAGTTGGTAGAGCTCCAGATTGTGGTTCTGGCTGTCGCGGGTTCAAGCCCCGTCGTTCACCCCAGTTTTCTTCTTACAAAAAAATCAATTCAACTTAATCAGAAAATATCTAAGGGGCTCGAAGCGAGCACTTGAAAGCGTTGTCCATGTCCCTACTTCAAAAATAACTTGCCATCGCGAATGATAGAACTCCAATACCTGGAATGTTCCGGACCCTTCTTTGCATTTTATCAATCGTCTTCTTACAATGTTCTTCCGCCTATAAGGAACAAAGTCCCTTCTCACCTAAGCAGGTAGAAGCCGACAGCGATAAAGTCACAGAGCAGAGAATTGTTATCTATGATGCAAGCATAGATATCGAAGTAGGCGATCCTGAATCTGCCTCAAAACAAATCTTGGAATTAGCTCTTAAATACGAAGGGTATACTCTAATCTCCGGAAACAAGTTCGTAAAGATCAGAGTTGCATCTAAATACTTCCAAACTGCAATTTCAGATATCGAATCCCTTGGCACTACCTCATTCAAACAAGTAGAAGGTAAAGACGTAACCGAAGAATTCACAGACAGCAAGATCCGTTTAGAAAATAAATTAAAGGCAAGAGAAAGATACTTAGAGTTACTCAAGAAAGCGGAGAATGTGGACTCTACATTGAAAGTAGAAAAAGAATTAGAAAGATTGAACGGTGAGATAGAAAGCTATAAAGGAAAAATCGAGCGACTCTCCCATCTCGCTAAATTTTCTACCATCAGCGTGCGATTACAGAAGAAGCAAATACTAGGACCTCTAGGTTATATATTCTGGGTAATCGGAAAAGGACTTAAGCTTTTATTCATTATAGAATAATAAGATCCGAACTCTCTATTCCAAAACCTGAATATCTTTCAGACAAACATCTCTTCCGATCTCATCGAAATTTCCTTGGACCGCCCAGATGCTGATCCCTTTCGGATAATCTTTTTGAGGAACTCTCGAAAATTCCTTATGCAAAGGAATTCGGACCGTATCGGATTCCGAAAAATCTAAGACCTTGGTTTCATAATCCGTATCATCAGGAAGTCTAGATTCCTTGTCTACGTTGATCGCTTCTCTCAAAACGATTTTCAATTTCAGTTTCGGAGTTTTGGTAGAACAAGCACTGACTTGGATTTCTTTCCAAGGACTGGGCAGATAAATTCCGTCTTTCAAACGATGTGTAAGTCTGAGCTCCAGATCGAAATCCGATTTTTGAGAAGAAGGTCTTAATTTCCTCCATTCCGTCTTGGGATTTCCGTCGGCAAGGTATGGAGCCTGAGAAGATCGATCTTCCAGATAGGAATCCGTGAAATCAAAACGTAAAAAAGGAGGTTCGGATTTGTACGATTCCAATTTGGCAATCGTAGAAGAATACAGATAATAATTAGAAAATGCCAATCCGGCAACGAAAACTAAGGCCAAGATCTTTGGAACGGTGTTCGATTTTAAAGGATCCACTCGTTTCATCTTCCGATTTCCGATACAAGAAGCAACTCGGATTTCCTTTCTTCTTGTCGAATCGAAACCGATTTCGAATCATGATCCCCAGAAGAATTTAGGCAAAAAGTTTTTAATTCTTCCTACCAAGATACGGGGAGCTTGCGCTTTATGCTCATTGGAATTGCCGGCGGTACGGGACTAATCGGATCCATGTTGGCGATCCGCTTGAAAGCGGAAGGTCATAGAGTCAGAATTTTCAGCCGCAGCGGAAAGCTTCCCCCTCGCCTCCAAAGAATTTCAGAATGGGATGTTAGGATAGGAACTCTTCCTACACGCGCAGACTTAGAAGGAGTCGAAGGCGTGATCAATCTTGCCGGCGAACCGATTGCAGGAGTTCGCTGGACCCCTGAATACAAACAAAGGATCAGATCTTCCCGAGTGGATTTCACAAGAGACCTGGTCGGACGTTTGAGTGCGATGGGAGAATTCGGGCCTAAGTTTTTATTCAATGCTTCCGCAGTGGGAATATATGGTTCTTTCGATACTGCAACTCCTCCTTTCGACGAGGACAGCGCTCCCGCCGAAGACGAGTTAGGTGTTCTTTGCAAAGATTGGGAAGAAGAAGCGATGGAAGCCGAAAAAGCTGGAGTTCGCACAGTTCTTCTCAGAACGGGAGTAGTGCTTACAACAGAAGGCGGAGCACTTGCTTCTATGTTGCCTGCATTCAAATTATTCGCAGGTGGCCCGATTGGTAGCGGAAACCAAGTATTATCTTGGGTGCATATCGAAGATCAACTCTCTGCAATTCTATTCCTTCTTCGCAAAGAAGAAGCAAGAGGACCTTTCAATATAGTTTCTCCGGAACCTCTTTCCAACGAACAGTTTAGCAAAACATTGGGAAAGACTTTAGGACGTCCTGCATTCACTCGCATGCCTTCCTTTGCACTTTCCTTAGCACTCGGCGAAGGTTCGATCGTAGCAACACATGGCCAAAGAGTGGTGCCAAAAAGACTGCTTGAGCTAGGATATAAATTCAGATATCCGAATCTAGAAGGCGCGCTTCGAAATCTTTTAGGCTAAAAAGAAAAAACGGATTGTCCAATTCGTTTTAGAATGTGTCTAATCTCTGTATGGAAAACACATTACCAGGTTCCTTTAACGACCTACTCAACAACCACGATAAACCGATCCTTGTAGATTTTTGGGCTGAATGGTGCGGCCCTTGTAAGATGGTAGCTCCTGAGCTAGAAAAATTTGCTCAGGCTCATAAAGGAGAGGTCACCGTCGTTAAAGTCAATATCGACGAGAAACCTGAGTTAGCTCAACAGTATGGAATACAATCCATCCCTACTCTCGTTCTTTTCAAACAAGGACAGATCGCAGAGAAGGTTGTAGGAGCTATTCCTCAAGCGCAGATGGAAAAAGTCTTCGCTCCTAAATTAGTTTAATTTAATATGGGCGGCCCTCTCGCTTCGCGAGAGTCGCGCTGCTCCGTGCTACGCTAACGCTTCGGTCCCAGCGTCTCTCGAATGAATAAACGAGAGATCTCAAAAGGCTGGGACTGATTCTCACACTTCGCATCGCTGCCGCTTAGTACAAAAAAATCACCAGTTTACAATCTCATCCACTTCTTCTGGAGACAAACGGAATGATTCGTAGTTTCCTTTTGCTTCCGGCAAATTCTTGAACAAGAAAGCTCCCATTCCTTTTGCAAAAGCATCGAACTTGGATTTCTTTGCTCCCGATTTTCTATCATGAACTGCTTGCTCTAAAAATTCGGAAAGAGCCAAGGCACCATACGCTTGGTCCGAAAGATCCACTCTATAGGTTTCCTTCCATTCTCTTGGCTTCTCTTCTATATTGCGATTCCAATCGTTCAGCAGGCTCTCTCCTAAAGAAGCTGCCTCTTTTAACTCAGGATATTCTTTTGCTGCTTGGAAATTCTTTCCTAACTCTGCAACAAATGAATCTCGGATCTTGGTCCGATTCATCGCTCCTAAAGCGTGATCCGTAATGATGAGGTGAGTTCCTTCCCAAGTTTCGTTGATAATGCAATCATTATGCAATCTAGGAAGACAGGTATAATCCCCGATGATCCCTGAACCTCCCAAAGCCATGATCGCCCTATGAGTGATCTGTGAAGAAAGAGAAGAAGATCGATATTTCATGAGAGGAGTAGAGATCTGCTCTGCAAGAATTCCTTTTTGGGCCCAATCGATCCCTCTAAAAATAGGCATTACAATAGCCGCATAAAGAATTCTGATCTCAGCCAATTCTCTAGAATACGCAGAGAATTCTTCGATCTTCTTTCCATAGGCTGTCCTGTAGCGGGAATATTCTCTGGCTTCCATGAATGCTCTTCTGGACATTCCTGCAGCGGCGAGTCCCACATGCACTCTGGAAGTCCGGATCACGTATCGGATCAGATTGGCAATTCCGTGAGCAGGACGGCCCAAGGCTTCCGCCTCTACATTCTCGTATACGATCTCTACAGTGAGCTTTCCTTTGGATCCGATAATATCCTTTTTTCTTAATATATGATGTCCGTTTAATTCACCATTGTCCTTGATCCTAGGAACCAAGAAAAGACCTACAGTATCCGTATCTTCTATCTTAGCGGTAGTGACCCAAAGATCTCCCGGGTTGGAACAAAACCATTTTTCTCCATTCAAGATCCATTTTCCATTCTCGCCCTTGGTAGCAATGGTACGGTTGGCTCCCACATTACTTCCACCAACTCTTTCGGTCACATATTGTCCCGCCATAAAATGGGATTCAGAGCCCTTGCCCGCAACTAGAGGAAGATATTTCTTTTTCTGCTCTTCGGTACCTATACCTTGTAGGACACGAATCATTCCCTCGGTCATAGCCAAAGGACAGGTAACTCCACCTTCTCCATTCTGATTGGCAAGATAGGTCAATGCTTGTCTATGAAGATCGGAGAATGGGAACTTCCATTCATCATGAAAATCTAAATTAACAATTCCATAATCATAGGAAATCTTACGAGATTGCTTTTGCTCGTGAGAATATACAATCTGATCGATCCGGTTCCCAGTCCTGTCGTATTTGACTACCTCTCCGTATTTTCCTTCCTTATGAGAGGCTTCAGTGAGCTCGTCTAGAACTCCTCCGACTAATTGACCGTATCCTTTTAAATGATCGATCATCGCCTTTTTGTGATCCGGTTTGTAATCGGCCGAATATCGATCCAATATCCGTTGGAGGATCTTATCCTCTTCGTAAAAATTCTTGCCTCGATTTCCTTTGTAACCTGTGAGATCGTAAGCGGATAAAGCGGGATTCTCCGCAGCATAAAGAGTATGACTCATAACAATTCCTGAAGATGGATTCTTCTATCGCTATCATAAGCTTTTATTATACGACTGCGAGAACTTTTTCCCACCCGAGATCTCGGGCGGAACTGATTGAACGTCGTTTGTTTGCTAAGAAAAGATATGGACGGCTCTATCGCTTTATAAGAGGTCGCAAAGACTTCTTAATATTCTAGAACCATTCCTTCGTAAGGAGCGATCTCGAAGACCACAGGGATCTCCATCTTTTCCGGTTTTCTATGGGTTGAAATGAGGATTTGTGCAGTACGATTTGCGTTCGCCACGATCTTCTTGGATTCGTTCTCGAAGTTGAGAATGATCAGGCACTTCTTCTTATCGTATTCTCTAGTGTATTGCAATACTCCTGGAGGAGAATCGTAATCCAGAGCGAGAGTTCCTTTCTTAAGGATCTCGTTTCCTTTTCGAAGCCATATTAGTTTTTTATAAAAGTTTAAAAGACTATCTATACTGCGAGACTGAGTTTCTACGTTGATAAAATCGTGCTGAGAAAAAACAGGAAGCCAAGGTTCATTCTCACTGAATCCTCCGTTCTTATCTCCGGACCAGCACATAGGAAGGCGGCAATTGTCTCGGCTAGGATACACCGGCCAATAACGAATTCCTACAGGATCCTTGATCCTATTCTTCGGAACTCTCTCGTCCATCATTCCGAGTTCCTCTCCATAATATAGGAAAGGAGTTCCTCTCAAGGTAAGAAGCATCATAGCAGCGATCTTGGCGCGATGAACGGTCTCTCTTCCCTTGGCATATCTAGTGATATGGCGTCGAAAATCATGATTACTTAATGTATAATTGGGCCAGCCACGTTCTCGGAGATACTTCTCCCATTCTTTGATGACATCTCTGAATTTTTCTGCCTTCCAAGGAGTGTAAAAGAAAGCGAAGTTAAATGCAAGATGGAGTTCGTCTCCCTTGTCTCCGTAATACGAAGCAGGAAGAGCACTAGTACCCGGAGGCTCCATCATCACTTCTCCCACGGACATCTTGTCTCCGTAAGAATCTAAGAGTTTACGGAGATCCTTTAGGATATCGTGCATCTCAGGACGGTCCCGATCATAAAGATGGTTTTGCTGATCGAATGGTCTTGCGATCCATCTCTTGCGAGGATTGCTTCTGAGTTCGGCATCCTTCACGAAGAGATTCACCACATCCAAACGGAAACCATCCACTCCCATATCTAACCAGAAGCGAACCATATTGAAGATCGCCTTCTTGACTTCGGGATTTCTCCAATTTAAGTCAGGTTGTTCAGCTAAGAATGAATGATAATAGTATTGCTCAGTGGTCGTATCGTAGGTCCAAGCTTTTCCACCAAAGGTTCCCATCCAATTATTCGGAGTTCCCCCTTTGACAGGATCCTTCCAAATATACCAATCTCTCTTAGGATTATCTTTAGAAGAACGAGATTCAAGAAACCATGGATGCAAATGAGAAGTATGATTCGCAACTAGGTCCATGATGATGCGGATCTTTCGTTTATGAGCTTCTTTTAATAAACGTTTGAACGTATCTAAGTCCCCGAAAACAGGATCGATGTTTTCATAATCGGAAATATCATATCCGAAATCGAACATTGGGGAAGGATATATAGGAGAAAGCCAGATGGCATCGATGCCCAGGGAATTCGGAGTCCCATCATTGAGATAATCTAGTTTTTGGATGATACCTTGTAAATCGCCTACCCCATCTCCATTGGAATCCTTAAAACTCCTTGGATAGATCTGATAAACGACCGCGTTCTTCCACCAATCCGCATCTATTTTCTTTGTACGGCCAGCGGGAGTAGACTTCTTGAGAAGCCGAGCGGAACCCTCGGCTGCTTTCTTTCTTTTAGAAGCGACTGTGGAACGACTTTCCGAATCCATACTGGGAACCATTTTTAAAAGACGAGTTCCCCTGTCATCCTTTCCTCCGGTTGAATTCTCAAGATCCGGGCTTCCAAGGATCGTAATAATTCTGGGTCCTTGACCTGTTCTCCCTCTGCAGTCTGCAGATAGAACGAGTCATACGCATAGTCTGCTGAAGTAGAAACTTTTAAATAAGAAACTTTTAAACCGAATTCGAATACCTTTCTCAGGATCCTATAAACCAAACCGACCATGTCCGGCATTCTTACTTCCATGATCGTGGTATCCGTAAGATCTTCGTTGGAGAAACGAACAGATCGATTGACTATACTTTCCGGTATCGTCTTACGTGGATTCCATTCCGTTCTTTCAAAGGCAATCTTGTCTCTTTGCAATTGCCCGGAAGCCATAAGTCTGAGCTTTCCTTCCATTCGAGAGATCTTTTCGGGAGGAATATTACCGCTTCCTTGCGAGTCTGTGATCTGAAGAATATGAATTTGAAACTCTCCGTGAGCGTAACTCTGCATTCCCACAAGACTCAAGCCTTCGGAAGAAACGGAACAGCATAGATCCAAAAGGATTTCAGGAATATTACGACTCACCGCTTCTACTGTTACGAATGCCGGATCTTGCTCAGAATCAAAAAGCAAATCGTTCTTTTCTTCCTGGCTTAGGATAGCAATCGCTTTAAAATGTTTTAATATTTTGCGGTTCGAAACCGTTTTTAAAAAACTCTGAGGCATCACTGAATAAGCAAAAGAAGCGATGGATTTCGCCATCTTAGTATCCTGGCCTTCTTTTTCAGTAAGGTAGACTACCAAATCTTTGCAAAGTGCGATTCTTTCCTCTTCTCCATGAGCATATTCTTCGTCAGGTCTCTTGTTCCGGAATGCATCCATCGTATTTTCATAAAGTACGTTCAGGATTGCCTTTTTCCAATTAGTGAGAACATTGCTACCCACTGATTTTGTATCTATAACCGTAAGAACGTAAAGAAGCTTCAATCTCTCCGCATTCGCAACTGTTCTCGCAAAATTTCGGATCAAGACTTTGTCGGAAATATCTCTCTTAGAAGAAAGTTCCGACATTAGAATATGCTTTTCTACCAGGAAACGGAACAGATCCGTATCTTCTTCGGAAAGTCCTAAGCGAGAACCTACAGAAACTGCAAGCTCCGCTCCGTATTCGGAATGATCTCCTTCCTTCACCTTACCCGCATCGTGAAGAAGAATAGCCAGAGCGAGTATCTCCGTTTTCAAGCATTCCTCATAGACTAGAGAAATATCCTTGTCTTCGAATTCCTTTTTATCCAAGAGATCCAACTCGTGTAGGATCAAAAGAGTATGCTCATCTACAGTGAACTCATGATGATAACTGAATAAAGGAAAATTAGTACAGGCGCCGAACTCCGGCAATAACGCGCCGAGGACCTGACATTCATGCATTAATTTTAATATTCTTCCCCTATCCTTAGGGTTGCGAAGTATATTCAGGAATTCTCCATTCACTTCGGCGGAATATCTAAAATCATCATCCAGAAAATGAGAGGCAAAACGGATCTCACTCAGCAAGCTACCCGAAACCCTAAAGCCGGTCTCCTGTATCATCCGAAAAGTAAGCAGAATGTCCTTGTAGATAGTATGTGGGTCCGCAAATAGATTCCCCTCATTGGGAGGAAATACAGTGTTCTCAATATGGCTGAATCGAACACCTTCGTACGTGAAATCTTTTCCAGAGCCGGACTTTCTGGACTCCATTATAGAATCTAAATATAATCGGATCGTGAAAAATACATTCTTTTGGTGACTATAGAGAATGTTCATAAACTTCTCAACAGTCTGAAGTTCTTCCTTCTTACCGAATCCTAGATATTCCGCAACTTCGGGCTGCAAATTCAGATCCAATCTGTCGTTCTTTCTTCCGGAGATCACATGCAAGGCGATACGTGCCCTTACCAAAAAATCATACGCCTCTTCTAAGGCCTGAATTTCTCCGCTTTGGAATACCGGAAGAAGTGCCAGTCCACCCAAAGATTGGATTGGACTCACGGACTTCTCTCTCCAATACAAATATTGAATATCTCTCAGTCCGCAGATATCCGTCTTTAGATTCGGTTCGGATAGAAGAATGGGTCTTCCTTCTCTTAAAAATCTTTCGGAGAGTTGGCCTTCCTTGGCCTCGTTATATCTGGTTGCATACTTTACCGGAAGCTTATCCAAGAATTCGGTTTTATACTTCTTAAACAGCTCCTTGGAACCGACGAGAAACCTACTGTCCAAGATCGCATGGAAGCTGGACATATCATCCAGATAACGGAAAGACTCTTTGATGGTGCGGCAGGTATGCCCTACTTCTTTTCCGGAATCGTAAAAGAAAGTATTTACCGAGGAGATGATTTGCGAGAGCTTGGCGTCCGGAACTCCATTATGAAGATATAATATATCTACGTCGGAATGGGGAGCCATTTCCATTCTTCCGTAGCCGCCCAATGCGATGATGGCGATCTCTTCTCCTTTTTTTAAGATCCCGGAAACCTTCTCGAAACGGCTTCTTAGAAAGGAATCTATAATAAAGGTGAGTTGTCTGGAAACTAAACGGCCGGAAACTGTCCGGCTTTTTTCCAAAAGCCTTTGGAAACTATAGGAAATATCTAACTCTAAAGGCATACTCTACCGGTTTCGGTTCTATAATCCAACCGACGTTTATTAGACTCTTCTTATTTCAGCTTATCGCCAGGCTGGGCTCCGCGATGAGGAATGAAAAGACTTAAGCTCTCACCTTCTCCTGCGGCCAAAAGCATTGCTTCGGAAATTCCAAACTTCATCTTTCTAGCTTTCAAGTTTGCAACAGCTACGATACTTAAGCCTACAAGATCCTCCGGCTTATATGCCGCCTTGATTCCTGCAAAAACGTTCTTCGTTCCGAGAGCGCCAAGATCCAATTTCACTTGGACAAGCTTATCAGCTCCGTCTACAGGACCTGCTTCGAGTATCTTGCCCACTCTCAGATCTACCTTGCTCAATTCTTCGATGGAGATCTCAGAGAGATTCGCCACTCCTTCGGTCTTAGGAGAAGGAGAAGTCTCCGGCTTAGCAGTTTGGCTTGCGTTTTCTTCCAACATAGTTTGAATCGCTTTTTCCTCTACACGTTTAGTGATCATTTCGTATGCGGCAACTTTCGTTTCTTCCAGATCAGAAGAAAGATCCGCAAACTCAGGCTTCTTATCCAAGCCTAAAAGCTTATATACTTTCTCTCCTGCCTTAGGTGCAACAGGATAGAGATAGATAGATAGAATGCGTGCAGCATTCAGAGCTACAGTAACAGTCTCTCTCGCAAGCTCCACATCCGTCTTGATCTGGATCCAAGGAGCAAGATCGTTCACATACTTGTTTGCGACATCTCCCAGACGGGAACATTCCTTCATCACTCTGGTATAATTTCTAGTCTCATACCATTCTCTGATCTTGGATTCGGAGGCCTTGAGTTCCTCCAGGATCTTGCGACCTTCTTCACTTAGATTTCCTAATTTTCTATCAAGTTTATCTAATATAGAAGTGGAAACCCTGGAGACCAGATTTACGAAATTTCCTACGAAGTCCGAGTTTACTTTTGCAGTATAATCATCGAAAGAAAGATCCAGATCGTCCATTCCGGCGCCTAGCTTTCCCGCCAAATAAAAGCGAAGATGCTCAGGATCCAGATGCTTCAGATAACCTTCTGCCTTGATGAAAGTGCCTCTCGATTTAGACATCTTCTCACCGTTCACAGTGATGAAACCATGAACATGCACTTGAGAAGGGGAACGATATCCGCTTCCCTCTAAAGTCGCAGGCCAGAATAAAGTATGGAAATATAGAATATCCTTACCGATAAAATGGAAGATCTCTGCCTTCTCATCCTTCCAAAAGGAATCGAATATCTTTCGATCACCTTTAAAGAAATTTAAACTAGATGCCATGTAACCGATAGGAGCATCCAGCCAAACATAAAAATACTTTTCTACTTCGCCAGGGATCTTGAACCCGAAATAAGGTCCGTCCCTAGAGATATCCCAGTCTTGAAGACCTGCTTCGAACCATTCCTTAAGTTTCTTGCGAACTCCATCGGCGACATGAGTTTCGCTTTCTACCCAACCGGATAGATATTTCTCGAAATCACCCAGCTTAAAGAAGATATGTTTAGAATTGCGACTAACGGGTGGTGTCCCGCATAAAGAGCAATGAGAATTCTTAAGATCTTTGGGGGAATACGTAGCGCCACAGACTTCGCAGCTATCACCATACTGATCCGGACTGCCACAGTTTGGACAGGTTCCTTTAATAAAGCGATCCGGAAGAAACATCTTGTCAGTATCGCAATAAGCCTGTTCGATCTCTCTTTCTGCGATATGCCCTCTTTGCTTTAAAGAAAGATAAATCTCTTCAGAAAGGATTCGATTTTCTTCTGAGTTAGTAGTATAATAATTATCATATTCTACCAAGAATCCGGATAGATCTCGATAATGTTCGGTCCTTACTCGATCGATCAATTGCTCCGGACTGATACCTTCTTTTCTCGCGGCCAACATAATGGGCGTGCCGTGAGTATCATCCGCACAGAAAAAATGACATTCATGACCTGCAGTCTTTTGATAACGAACAAAGATATCGGTTTGAATTGCTTCTAATACGTGTCCTAAGTGGATGGGACCGTTAGCGTATGGCAAAGCAGAAGTAACGAGAATCTTACGTTTTGATTCGGCTCTCACATAGTCAAGGTGAGAAAAATTCCCGCAAAAGCAACATGGATTTTCATTGCAAAACGATTGGTTCGATTAAAATACAACTCAAAAAAGGGAACGCCCTCATAAGGAAGGCTATAAGATGGAAAGGGTTTCGTCCTTGGCGAGTAAGGTTCTACCGGGCCATGAGTTCTATGAAAAATTTCAGAAGAGTCTGGATCGTGAGACCGAGATTTTTCAACTCAAGATGAATTATGCTAAGGTCTTAGTTAGCCTTTGGTCTTACTCTTGCCACGCTGATGGCGTCTTTCATAGAAAAGAAGGAAACTTGGTAGGACAAATGGTCAAGGCCATGTTCGATAAAGATTGTATCTTTGATCATCACCAAGATCAAAAAGCAGAGATCATCGAAGAATTATCTGAAGTTTTCGAATCCCCACTTCCCATCAAAATGATCACTGATTTTGCGGAAGGGAATCCAGTGCTCGCAATAAACTTTTACGAAGATGCAGTATGCATCGTGACTGCCGACGGAAAGTTCACCGTAAGAGAAAAAGAATTTTTAGAGGACCTATCGAAAGAATTAGAGATCTCCTCTATGGATAAGAAAAATATCGATAATAAATACGCGGGCGACGAAGAGTAAAATCGGTCGTCCGACCCTCCATGCCTTCTAGTATTACGTTTTTATTGTTCGCCTATTTAGGCCTTCAATTCCTACTCTCAGGCCCTTTCATACAATTTGTAGTAAATATCTTCTCTTACCGATTGTTCAAGTTCCGCTGGCTTACCCCGGGGATACTTCTTCCTGGACTCTGGGTCTGGGCAAAGCATTTCATCGTACACTTTCCGGGAGAACTCGGAACAGACATCGTACACGCGAAAGGAAGCCTGATCCATTTTAGGATCTCCTTCACCAAACTATTTAAGGGAAAATTAATATTCAAAGGAGTCAATGTCCGCTCCTTCCACATGGATTATACGAACCGAGTGGATTCCAGAAAGAAGATAGATTATCTACCCAAGCGGGGAAGGATACAATTCCGTCTCGAAAAAGTTGCTCACTCCAGCATCGACATAGAGGACAGAACCCTAACGCCTATCTTTACGATACAGATACGAGACATCCGAGTAGAGAATGGATTATTGGATGCAGGTTCTCCGCTCGAGATCTTGTTTAGAAGTAGATTGGGTTCTTGTCGTTTAGGAAGAGAAGGATTACTCAGAACAGGAACCTTAAGAAGCGGCGACCGAGGTTATCTGAACCTAAGCGGAATCACTTGGGGGGAACTTGCCGGCCTCGAGATCATTCCACTGCCTTTATTCAAAAAGCAGGTCCATCTCACAGTAGAGTTCCGACATATAGACGAGAATCATACCGACTTCGAAGGAACTCTCGTGCATACCAATCCCGAAGAAGAAGGAGAAAGTGAAACCTATCCTTTCCGGTTTGGTGTAGATTGGAACGAATTCAATCTGCCTTTCGATCTCGCATTACGCAAATTGATCATGGAGTTATTCTTACAGACTAAGTTAGAAGGTCTGATGGCGAGAACACTACAGACGATCGCAAAAGGAATCCGACTTTTTTTAGGAAGGGATTAAGGGGCTATTGTTCCTAAACCCCAGCTCACCTAACGCTCTGAGCACCTGTTTCCAATAAGCTGTCCAATTTAATCAGACCGGAAACCATATCCTTCATTGCAGAACGAAAGATTTTCTTTTGTTCAGGATCCACGTTATGCCCGGCAACATCCGATTTCATGGATTCCAATGTATCGCTAACCAAGGCTAAGATCCCGTAGATAGGCTCTTCTCTATTTGTAGAATTGATGATGAATTCTATATTAGATTTATACATTGTTCGTTTCCTTTTTTCCGCCTTCCGAATCGGTTTTATGAAAAACCTTTCGGATCTATTTATAATAAAAACCTATTCCTTTGGGGACAGTGGTTCAAGTCGAATTTGTTGATTTGATATATGTTTTAAAGATTTTTCCGAATATTCTTATTGGCCTTGCTTTGACTTCAAGTGTTCGAAATAAAATATTTAATAGATCAATCGATTTCGATTTTCGATGAATTCTGATTCTCTAAGAAGTCTGGCTTCATCTCATCCTTTAGATCCACCCCAGATATCCCTCTTCTAAGTGATTCTGAAAGAAGATAGACTGTCTTCTCCGCGGCTCTTCTGAAGTCCAGACCATCCGGCCGTATATTGGAAATACAGTTCCTACTTTCGTCAGTCTTTCCGGTTTTCGGATCAAAGGTAAGATACATTCCCAAACTATCTGCAGAACTAAGTCCTGGTCTTTCTCCTATCAATAAAACGGTTGCCTTGGCCTGTAAGCATTCTCCTATCTCATCTCCGATGGCTACTCTCCCGAGCTTTGCCAATAGGAAGGGGCCTATTCTAAATTTCTTATATACTAGGATTGGTAGAAGGACCGCAAGAAATGGAATCAGGTTCGAATCCAATGCCTTTGCGGAAAGTCCATCTGCAGCCACGATCGCGAGATCATACTCTCCCTTGTAAGACTGCAACTTTGCACGAGAAGGTTCCGCAAGTCTTCGCCCCAGATCCGGTCGAAGAAGATATTCCTCTCTAGTACGGGCAAGGCTTTCAACAGAGATGGTCTCTAAATGAAGATCCTTTCCAAGATTCTCCAAACCGTTTTGTAAATTCCGAAAATCGGGCTCTACTAAGACTGCATCCCTAGCCCTAGCATGATCCAATCTGAATTTTAAAAGTTCCTTTGTGGGAAGAGAACCTCCCGATCTTCCAAGACCTATCCTTGCAGAAGTAAGTGTCTTCCATTCTTCCCAAGGGATCATCTAGAACTTTCTCCTAGGATACCTTCTAATAAGAATTGTCCCTTATTCTCCTTAGGTAAAAAAGCCTGTGCTTGGTCGAATAAGCCGGATTCCAAAAGCCATGTTTCGAACTCAGGAGCCGGCCGTAGGCCGAAGACTTGCCGTAGATACAAGGCATCATGAAAGGAAGTACTTTGATAAGATAGCATAACGTCATCTGCCCCGGGAACTCCCATAATATAATTACATCCTGCAGCTCCGAGCAAAGTAAGAAGATTATCCATATCATCCTGATCCGCATCCGCATGATTTGTATAACAAATATCCACGCCCATAGGAAGTCCCATCAGCTTTCCACAAAAATGATCCTCTAACCCGGCTCTTAATATTTGTTTTCCATTATATAGATATTCGGGACCAATGAACCCAACTACAGTATTCACTAAGAGAGGATCGAATTTCTTCGCGACCGCGTAAGCTCTTGCTTCTAAGGTCTGCTGGTCGATACCGAAATGAGCACCTGCAGACAATGCGCTCCCCTGCCCTGTCTCAAAATACATCACATTATTTCCAACAGTTCCTCTTTTTAATTCAAGAGCCATTTGCTGAGATTCCGCCAAGATACTCAGATCCACTCCGAAACTTTTATTCAAAGCTTCTGTTCCACCGATGGATTGAAATACCAGATCCAAAGGAGCTCCTGCCTCCATCGCCTTCATCGAAGTGGTCACATGACAAAGAATGCATGATTGAGTCGGAATCGAATATTTTTGGATGATTGCATCCAACATTTCCAAAAGAGCGATCACTGTGGGAACATTATCTGTTGCAGGATTGATCCCAATCACTGCATCCCCACTTCCCAAAAGAAGGCCATCCAAGATGCTCGCCGCAATTCCTTTAGGATCGTCAGTTGGATGGTTTGGCTGCAATCGGGTCGCGAGTCGTCCTGGCAACCCTAAGGTATTTCTAAACTTAGTAATCACCGGAGACTTTCTAGCTGCGAGGATCAGATCCTGATTAGACATGAGTTTGGAAACTGCCGCAAGCATTTCCGGAGTAAGGCCATCCCTGATCTTAGAGATCGCGATCGAATCCGTCTTTTCACTCAACAGAAAATCACGCAGTTCTCCTACGGTAAAAGAAGAAATAGAAGAGAATGCTACCTTGTCATGAGACTCCAAGATAAGTCTGGTCACTTCGTCGCTCTCGGAAGGGACCAATTCTATATTCAAAAATTCTGATAAATGAAGATCGGCCAAGGCCATTTGCGCGGCGATCCTTTCCTCTTGGGTGGAGGCAGCGACTCCCGCAAGCTCATCCCCCGATCGCAAGGGACTCGCCTTAGCGAGAAGGCTTTTCAGATCCGGAAAGGAGTAAGTCTTTGTTCCTAAAACGGTTTTATATCCCATATTCAGTCTCGAATGAAATTCTTAGAAATTATATCTCGCGTTCTTCTTAAATATCCACCGCAATCTAATCCGAAAAATGGACCGAGCAAGAATTTTACAAAGACGCAGAAGAAAATACTTTGCATTATTCGGAAACTCTTTCTTTAAAAAGAAGCTTTCTCGCCCATACGAGCCCGCTGAGCAAGATCAATGCAAAGACCCCGAATAATTTTGGATGTTGCCATGCAGTGATTGCAAGCACCAATGCCGATAATAAAAGAGCGATAGAAGGCATCCACAATTTGCCCGGTACAACGAATGGTCTTTCTCTCTCGGGCTCCCTTCTTCTCAAAATAAAAAAGCTGATCATAGAGCCTAAGTATAGCAGCAATGCTCCGAATGCAGAAAGTGTGATCAACTCCGCTGTCTTTCCCGTAAGTAAAGCTCCGATTCCGAATGCAGTATTTGCAATTAGAGCATTCGCGGGAGTCTTAAATCTAGGATGAACCTTCCCAAAGAAAGAAGGCAAAAATTTTGCCCTTCCAAATTCGAAGCTCGCCCTGCTTCCTGCTAGAATAATTCCATGAAAAGATGCGATGAGCCCGAACAATCCGATCGTGATCAACAAATGAAATGCCCATCCGCTTTCTCCATATAATTTTCGTAAGGCGAGAGGAAGAGGATAATCAGAGGCAGGACCTCCAGGCACCGAATAAACAATCATCTGCCATCCCCCCACTCCTACGGAAGAAAAGAAAACCAGAGCACACAATAATACTAACGTCCCGAGTGCGGATCCAAAACCGATGAGGATATTCTTTTGAGGGTCCTTGGTTTCTTCTGCGACATTTGCTACACCTTCGATCGCTAAAAAGAACCAGACTGCAAATGGCAAAGAGGCGAGTGCCCCGGACCAACCATTTGGCAAAGGATCCATTGAGAATTTTTCCCAAGAAAAGCTAGGCAAGGTCAATGCAGAGAATAAGAGTAATTCAAAAACTGCTAATATTGTAACTCCTAACTCGAACGATGCAGCAGACTTTACTCCCAAGATATTCAAGGCTGTAAAGAATAGATAAGCAAAGATCGCAATCCATACTGGATCGATCCCTGGCAGAAAAAGAGAGAAATAAGCTCCGATGGCAGCGGCAATCGCAGGAGGTGCAAACAAAAATTCTATCAATTGAGCCGTGCCCACCAAGTAGGCCCAACGATTTCCTAAAGCCTCTCTTGCATAGTCAAAGGCTCCGCCTGCCTTTGGGATCATGCATGCAAGCTCAGTATAACTAAAGGAAAAGCATACATATAGCAGAATGATGAGTATAGTAGCAATTCCCAAACCCAGGGTTCCGCCTACTGGCAACCCCAGATTCCATCCGAAATACATTCCGGAGATCACGTATCCCACTCCCAAACCCCAAAGCAACCAAGGCCCGAGACTTCTATTTAATTCTTCTTTTTCTTCCATTCTCTTCTTCGTTTTGCAAAAACCATGCCCGTTCGCTTTCTATTTCTATTTCGATGGATTGCAACCAACTTGTAGGAGGTCCTACAAAACTTTCCCGAAGGCAAATCGGACCCCGGTCCGGCTACTTCTCTTCTTCCTTTCGGAAAAAACTCGACGTCTAAGCTTGTATCAGGTAGCGTTAAATATGCCTCAATACAGATCCCGCACATCCACTCATGGAAGAAATATGGCCGGAGCAAGAGCCCTCTGGAGGGCCACCGGTATGAAAGAAGGCGATTTCGGAAAGCCGATCATCGCAGTCGCAAACTCGTTCACTCAGTTCGTTCCGGGACATGTTCACTTAAAAGATCTAGGCCAAATGGTCGCGAGAGAAATTGAAAAGGCGGGAGGCGTCGCCAAAGAATTCAATACTATCGCGGTAGATGATGGGATCGCGATGGGTCATGGGGGAATGTTATACTCTCTTCCTAGCCGAGATCTGATCGCGGACTCCGTAGAATATATGGTGAACGCACATACCGCAGATGCACTCATTTGTATTTCCAATTGCGATAAGATCACTCCGGGAATGCTAATGGCTTCCCTTCGATTGAACATTCCCACCGTATTCGTTTCAGGCGGCCCGATGGAAGCTGGAAAAGTAAACTGGGGAGGAGAGATCCGAAAATTGGATCTGGTGGATGCAATGGTAGAAGCCGCCAATCCAAATGTTTCCGACGAACTAGTAAATCAAATAGAAAGATCTGCCTGCCCTACTTGTGGATCCTGTTCCGGAATGTTTACTGCAAATTCAATGAACTGTCTCACAGAAGCGTTAGGCCTTTCTCTTCCGGGTAACGGATCCACTCTTGCTACTCATGCAGACAGAAAAGAATTATTCTTAACTGCCGGTAAACTCATCGTTGAACTTGCAAAACGTTATTATGAGCAAGAAGACGAATCCGTTCTTCCTAGAAACATTGCAACTTACGAAGCATTCCAAAACGCAATGAGTTTGGACGTAGCTATGGGAGGATCCACAAACACTGTGCTCCATATTCTCGCAGCTGCACACGAAGCTGGAATCAATTTCAAAATGCATGATATAGATCTCATTTCCAGAAAAGTTCCTTGCGTTTGTAAAGTAGCGCCTGCCACTCAAAAATATCATATGGAAGATGTTCATAGAGCAGGTGGAGTCATCGGCATACTTTCAGAATTGGATAGAGCAGGACTCATTCACAGAGACATTCCTACAGTTCATTCAGAAACATTAGGAAAAGCTTTAGAAGAATGGGATATCGTTCGCCAGAACGCAAACTCTAAGGCATACGCGTTATTCTCCGCAGCTCCTGGTGGAATTCCTACAACGGAAGCATTCTCCCAAGATAAACGTTGGCCTGAACTGGATTTGGATAGAGCAAACGGATGTATCCGAGATGTAGAACATGCATACTCACAGGATGGAGGACTTGCAGTTCTTTATGGAAACATCGCACCTGAAGGCTGTATCGTTAAGACCGCAGGAGTAGACGAGTCCATCTGGAAATTCAAAGGCAGAGCCAGAGTCATGGAAAGCCAAGAAGAAGCAGTCGCGAAGATCTTAGGCAACGAAGTGGTAGAAGGTGATGTTGTTGTAATTCGTTACGAAGGTCCAAAAGGCGGACCCGGTATGCAGGAAATGTTATATCCTACTTCTTATCTGAAATCCAAAGGTTTAGGAAAAGCATGTGCTCTCTTGACCGATGGAAGATTTTCCGGCGGAACCTCAGGACTCTCGATCGGACACGTTTCTCCGGAAGCGGCAGCCGGCGGAGTTATCGGCCTAGTCGAAGAAGGTGACATCATAGAGATAGATATCCCGGACAGATCCATTCATTTAAGAGTGAGTGATGCAGATCTTTCCGATCGTAGAGATAAAATGAACGATAAAGGAAAGGATGCTTGGAAACCTAAGTCCAGAAAAAGATTCGTTTCCGCCGCCTTAAGAGCCTATGCAGCATTGACTACTTCGGCCCATACCGGAGCGGTTAGAGACGTAAGCCAAGTAGAGCATACCTAAAATTCTGCCATAGCGATCCTATTCGTCTGGATCGCTATTCCTAAAGTATCGAAAGCCGGGAAAGGAAAAATCCCGGCGTCTCGAAAAAGGCTGGAAACGACTTTTAAAACCGAGTAGCTTGTTCCCATGTCGAAAAAGCCCCTCTCTCTTCCACCTGTACAAACTCCCACTGAGCTAATGGATTTTCTTCGAAAAGAATCGGATAATTCTAATTTCGATTCGTGGCTGGACCAGTTAGCCGAAAGAGCGACTAACGGAGATAAATTGATTTGGAGTTTTCTCTACCAAGCGATCCGTGAGGCAGATACAGGAAGATTGTCCTGGGGATTTCATAAACGATTGTTGTCCGGTATCTTTCATATCCTTGCCCGCATAGGCGACTCTCAATCCTATCGACTTCTTATTAATTACGTAAAATCCTTGGATCGCACAATTCCTGTCGGCGCCTTGGAATTGATCAGCGATCTAATCCCTACTTTCTCTGAAGTAGACGTTGATGAGATCATCAATATCGCATCCTTAAACGATCCTTTTAAATCAGCATTCGGCATTTATGCTCTGGCTCAAATTGTTTTGGAAGGAAGGATCCCGGAAGATAAGATCGATCAGGTCCGATCTTTCTTACAAGATTATCGGAACCCTAGCTACTTCTTGGATCATACTGTTGAAAGAACTTTGGAGTTCTTGGATACGGATAACTCCAGTATTCTCTCTTTTGTAGAGCAACTCGCTAGCTGATTTTTCGATCTTTCTCTTAAGGACCAGCCACGCATCGTACTTTTAGAGTACCTGTTTTTACGCCAGAGGTAACCGAACCATCAGCAAAGGATACACTCCAAGCATTTCCGGAACCTGAGTTGATATCGGTAGTAGAAGACCAAAGCGCTGTACTAGAAGATGCTTCCGGAAAGAAAGTCTGACTAATCGTTGGAGCAACCCTGCTCCTATCTATAATACTCTTCAACTCATTGATACTAGGCACTCTCCAAGATTTACTCGAAAGAGAAAGAGTATTACAATAAGATAATGCGTTTTGCCATGTATACGTGCTGGCAGTTCCGGTAGAACAAGTCGAACCGCTTAATCCGGAAGAACATTGCTGCCAAACCAGAGAAGTCGCAGAATCGGTAACCGTTCCATCCCCATTGTCCGTAAACGGGGCCGAGAAGATTGGCAGAGCAAAAATACAAACTAGGAATAAGATGACTCTTCTCATAAAAATCTCCCGGAACCCTTTTTGAATTTCTTCTCTATCTTCTGCATTCTATTCGCTCACACATAGAACGATTGGGGTCGCGGTAGTCTTGTTAGTAAATCCTACGACTCCTTGCCCATTCAAGAAGTAAGCCTTATCTCCTGTTCCAAGATACGCAGTAGAAGACCAATAAATCGTACTATTGGTGGCGTTCGCAAATAAGGTGCTCGGAATCTTACTCACTGTTCCTGCATCCAAACTGTAATTCGGAAGAGTATCCAATTCATCGGAAGAAGGGAGTCTCCAATTCGTTTTACCCGCAAAGCCGCTTCCTAAGTTCATCACATTGTACTGGGCACAGAGGTTGACTGCGCTCAGCCAAGCCCCAGTGGTATTCGTGCCACTCGAGCAGGTCGTGCCTGAACTTTTTCCAGTAATACAGTTTCTCCAAGATAGACTGGTTAGATTGTCTTTCACAGTAGCGTCGCTCGTAAACGTCGCATTCAAAGTAGGACCGCTGAAATTTCTGGTAGAAGGAGTATTCGAGAAATCACCGTCCTGCCTTGGGAAACTGGAATCCCCGCAGGAAATCGAGGTGGTAGCATTATAACAATTCGTGAGTCCCGTATCCGCGATCGATCGATTCTTCTGACGCACAGTAGTAGTAAAACTGATCGCACTGAAAGAAGAGATCGCATTTCCTGCAAGATCCTGTAACTCTGCAGTACTCAATGTATAACTGATCTTCACATTCTCAGGGAAATTGATCCAGGAGAGTTTGATCTTTAAAGTCTTGGAATCTGTCCAGGTAAAGGTCGTCCCATTCGTAGTCGAGCCTGTAGCAGAAGAAGTTCCATCCACTGTGAAAAGATTCACTGTCAGAGTAGGATTCGAACCGTCTGTCTTCATGTCCTCGCTAAACACAACGGTAATGTTTCCTGGATTCGGAGCCACTCCTGTACTCGTATCCGCAGGAGTAGAAGACTGCACCGAAGGAGGAGTTGAATCCTTAGTTACCGTTCGAGTGCTAGAACCGAAATTACCGATCAGGTTGGAAACGCAAACACGCACAGTATTTGCTCCTTCACTGAAAGAAGAGTTTTGGATCGTAGAAGTCGTATCCGTTGTTCCAGCACTCACTGTCCCGGTCACGTTGGAATTTCCACCGCCGTTAGACAATGCTGTTCCGCTGGAGCAATCCGTTCCTCCGATCCGCAACTGGTAACTTCCCCCCTTATCGCTATGCCAACTGATCGTGGCGGAACTGGATGCAGAAACCAAACTGGAACTACTTGCAGAAGTAATACTTACATTTGCAACGGTCGAATCCACAGTATAGGTAGAAGATACCACAGAAGAAACATTCCCTGCATTGTCCCTTGCGATATATCGTATTTCTGTAATGGAGCTATCCGCAGCGGAGATAGAAGAAGTAAACTTGGTCCCATTCGTAATACTTCCGGAAGAGCCAGTCATTGTAGGATCAGAACTATTCGTAGTATAAACGATCTTATCGCAGCCTGCACTCGAATCGGAGCAAGACAAGAAAACACTTTGGGTAGAAGAATAATCTCCGGCAGTCGGATTCGGAGTCACAGAAGGAGAAGTATCGTCCCTAGTTATATCCACCAATTTTTGGCCAGTCTGAGTACTGATCGCATCAATCACACAAATCCTAAGCGTATTCGATCCGACAGAAAGAGAACTCGCATTGATATTCGCAGAATTGCTAACCGAATTCGTAACGGAAGAAGGGCCTTCTAAAACGGTTCCATCCGTGCAAGAAGTAGAGTTCAATCGGATCGTATACGTTCCATCCCGATTGGAAGACCAATTGAATGTAGCAGCGGTGATCGCACCGCTGGAATTACTAACATACTGAGAATTCAAATTTGAAGTGGTGATATCCGGCAAATGATCGTCTATCACGAAGACTGCAGTTTGCACACCGGCTTGCAGATTTCCGGCGAGATCTCTACACAAATATTTGATCGTGTAGGATCCATTTCCCCCTGACCCCACAGAGAAGGTAACCTTAGGAGGTCCGCCTATTTGGCCATGGATCGGAGAAAACGTAGGAGTGTCTCCGTTTGTAGTATAAGCAATATTTCCGGGAGCCACATTATCGGAGCAAGTAATCGTAACGTCCTGCGCGGACGCAAAAGTCCCTGCTCCAGGATGGATAGAAGAACTAGGGGCAGTTACGTCATTCGCAATGCTTTGCAATATGGTATTGTCCGGATTCGAGACACCATCATTCGTAGTATCATAACCTACTCCGGGAACCACAGTGACCTGTCCACCCGTGCAATTCGGTCCAAGAGTTAAAGTAGTGACCCCATCATGAAAGCAAAGATAGTAATCTGCAACACCATCCCCATTTGCATCCACTGCATCAGCAACTCCGTCCCCATTAGTATCGATTAGAGGAATATCAGGAATGCCATTATTTCCAGTAGAGATTCCATCCGGCTTTCCGTCTCCGTTCACATCCGTAACAGTACCGGTAGAAGAACCTTCTCCTCCATTCAGATTGATCGGTTGTCCAGGAGAAGGAAGATGACTCACACTTCCCCTTCCCAATAAACCGAAGAGGAGAATCATGGAATTGCCTCCGCCTTTGGGAGAACAATTTGAAAGCAAAAGGAAAAGAAACAATAAAAGACCGACGATAGACTTCATTGTGACCTCCCTTACGCTAGGCGCGTGGATAGCTTCCGTTCGAAAAAGCAAATCTGACAAATCAAAAAAGAAAAGATTTGGTTTTTTTAAAGTTCCACAGCTAGCAATGTTTAGTTGGAACGAACGTTCCGCTAGTCCATTCAAAATTTCGAATTAGAACCGAAGTTAAAATATTGGGAATCTAAAAGATCTCCCTCGAAAGACCTCTTGCTCGGGCCGTTTTAGAAAATAGTCCAAAAGGATTAGAGGCCAGGTACGAAGCCGAAAATACCAGAACAGATTCTACAAAGTAAGAGGAATATAAGAGAATCTACGCAAGATCTGCCTCGGCAAAAAAAATCGGAGCCTCTTTTGTTAAGAGAACTCCGATCTTTCGTTCTGACAGAGAGAAACGAAACTCTTAAGCCGAGTATTGGTCCATCAAAGATTTTGCAATTACTCTCAGAGCCATAACTTCTTCCGCACCTTCAAAGATGGAGAAGACTCGGGCATCTACGAAATAACGAGATACTGCGTATTCTTCTGCGTAGCCCATACCACCGTGGATCTGCATTGCTTCTCTGGTTACCCATTCTGCAACTTTAGAAGCGTAGAATTTAATCAGAGTCGCTTCCATCTGTCCTTGGTGATTGTCCAAAAGTTTAGCCACAGTATTGGTATATTGACGGGAAGCCTGAACGATCATCGCCATACGAGCGATCTTATACTTGGTCATATTGTATTCGAAGATAGGCTTTTGGAACACTTGTCTTTCTTGCGCATAACGAAGACCTGCTTCTAGAGCGGCTTGCATTACACCGTTGGCACGTGCTGCAGTTTGGATCCTTCCACCAGCGAAACCTTCCATTTGGAAATAGAATCCTTTTCCTCTACCACTTTCCATTCCGATCAGGTTCTCTTCTGGAACGAAATAATCTTCGAAAGAAACTTCGAAAGAGTGCATACCGCGATAACCGATGGTTCCGATCGCTTTTCCGCTGATACGTCCACCGTTGTCTTGCTTATAATCGAATTCGTGTCCCGGAAAGCTTGGCTTCTCCGCAAGAAGAATAGAAAGACCCTTATGTTTTAGCTCAGGATCAGTCTCAGTTCTGGTAAGGATCAAAAGAAGATTTGCATAACCTGCAAAAGTACACCAGGTTTTAACTCCGTTGATCGACCATCCTCCGTCCACTTTCTTAGCAGTTACGGAAACTCCGGCAACATCTGAACCGTAGTTAGGTTCTGTCACCATGATACCACCCATCTTCTCACCGGAAGCGATCAGAGGCAGCCATTTCTCTTTTTGGGCGTCAGTTCCACCTTTCAAGAGAGCCTTAGAAAGGATCTCCGGACGAGTGATCAAAGAGCCAGCAATCCCGAGAGATCCTCTCGAAAGCTCTTCTGTAACCACAAGCATAGAGATATTATCAGCCTTATCATTTGGTTGAAGACCACCGTAAGTCTCAGGAATACAAAGACCGAAACATCCCATGTCTCTCAGACCTTGGATGATCTCTTCAGGAACGATATCGTCATGGCGGTGAACATGCTCAGCCTTAGGAGCAACCACTTCTTCGGCAAATTGTTTGAATGTTTGGCGGAACATTTCGTGATCTTCGCTTAGTCCGTAAGCTCCGAAATGTCCGAGAGAAACGATTAGGTCGGCGATATGATTGTAGTTTTCAATCGCGCTAGCTTCTTCTAAGAATTTGTTCGTGGTTTCATCGAATAATTTAGAAACCAGATCCTGAGTGCTGATCCCGTATTCGGTAGGACGAGAAGAAAACTCGGAACGAATATGAGAAACTACTTCGGCAGCAAAAACTTGCGCCATGAGTTTTTCCAAATCTCCTGTTCCAAGAGAATCGTTCCATGCATAGTCGATGAAGTTTTCGGCGATCCTTTGTTCAGAGGTCAACCAAGCGATTTGGTATTGGACCAACTGGTTTTGATCCATTTTAGGAACGGAAACTTTTCCGTTAGAGCTGCATTTTGCCGCGAGGGCCTTGGTAACTTGTTCGATTACTGACGAAGACTTGCTTAAAGCCTGTTTTGCCGACGAAGAGTCCGCCGGAGCTTTGGTTGCGATCATCTCTTTTTTCCTGCCGATGTTGGAAATTATTGCTTCAAAATACTATAACCTGGGGTCGTTTCGACCTGTCATTTAAGTTTTTGAACCCAAGTCTTGAGCAAGAATGGGACAGAATGTCGGAGATGACGATCCGTCAGGAGGACTGGTTTTTCACGAGAGAAGATCTGATCTTTAATAGATTATTGCGGATCCTTCTGATTTGATCATCCGTTAAAGAGATTTCTTTTCGTTCTGCTCTATCCAAGACTAAGCTTGCCTTTTCCACAAATTCTATTGCAGCTTCGCTCGCAGATTCTCTCTTGGATTGTTTTTCCTTAAACAGGTCCAATGCTTTTTGGACCTGTTCTAATTGCTCTGAAACAGAAGCGATCTCATCGACGGGAGAACTCATAAGAAACCTCTTTAATCGTACAGAACATCGATGTACTTTTTCTTAGCTTCGGCATGTTCCTTGAAAGATTTAGAAAAGTAATGGAACCCATCCGGCTTCAATAAGAAGAAAAGATACTCAGTTTGAGAAGGCATCAAGGCCGCCTCCATAGAAGGTTGTCCAGGGTTGGAGATCGGTCCAGGCGGATAACCCTTGTTCATATAAGTATTATAAGGAGAGACGATCTTCAGATCCTTCTCAAAAATACGTGGATGAGGCTTGTCGAAAAGATACTGAATAGTAGCACAAGATTCCAGAGGAATGTCCTGTTTCATTCGATTCAAGAAGACTCCGGCCATTAACGGTCTCTCTTCGTTCTTCTTGGCCTCTCTTTCGACTACGGAAGCCAATATTACGATTTCATGAAGCTTTTTGGAGTCGAGGTCTTTCGCGTTCGGAATTTTTTCCACTCTAGAAAAGAATCTCTTGATCATCATACGAACGATCTTGTCCGCAGGAAAATTCACCGGCACGCTATACGTTTCCGGGAACAAATACCCTTCTGCAGTCGTAGCGGGGATCTTAAATTCTCTAAGTAGTTCCGTTCTCGAAGCCGCATTCAGGAAATCTGCTCTGGTCTTTATTAGGTTTTTCTTAACTAATAAATCTCCGATCTGGCGGTTGTTATAACCTTCCGGAACCGTAAAGGTAACCAACTTTACTTTTCCTTCCGTGATGACTTGTAGGATCTTGCGGGCATCCATTCCGTCATTGATCTCATACAGTCCAGCTTTCAACTTTCCTGCAGAGCGGGTTGCCTTGATCAAGAATAGAAAATAGGTAGAAGATTTCAGTAATCCACTTTTGGAAAGAATCTCCGTAACCTTGACGGGAGAATCTCCAGGTTCTATAGTAAGATCTATTTTTACTTGGCCTGCACCAACTGCCCCGCCCTTCATCTCATCCACGACAAAGAAAGCGAGAATTCCTAGAACAGCAATTACTGCGAGGAAGGCAACAGATCTGAATACGAATTTATTCTTAAAAATCATAACGTATGCTCTTAATTCTATCGGCTCATTTTCCCAGAAAGGGAATATTCAAAAGGCGAAGTTCTCCCTTCTTATCCTTCTCCCTAAAGAAGCAGGAATAATATCCTTCATGACAGGCTGCCCCTTCTTGGTCCACTTCGTACACAAGAAAACTTCCGTCCTTGGGGGCTCGGATCCGTTTTAATTTTTGAATATGACCGGAAGTATCACCTTTGCGCCAGATCTCATTTCTGGATCTGCTAAAATAAATACCCAGAGATTCTTTTAGGCTCAGTTCCAGACTCTCCGGACTGGAGAAAGCCTGCATGAGTACCAATCCTTTAGCATCGACTGTAATCACTGGGATCAAACCGTTCGTGAATTGGAGATTCTGATCTTTCAGATCCTCTAGTTCCAGTTCTTGAAAACTAGAATCCAATAACAGCACTGTGTCCTCGTCGCAATCTATATGGATCTGCGCGGTTTCGGGAACCTCTCTACGCATTTGTTCCCAGGAGATTTGCGTCATTCTTTCCAGTTTGGAAATTTTGCCAGGCTGGGCATTGGCCCATATCACCGTAATCATTCTACTCCTACAAAGACTTTGAGCCGAAGTTTTTCGTCAAGAAAGGTGGGACCTTTCGGATCTCATCGAAAGATCCCACCGTCGAAAAGTTTAAGCCGCGTCTTTCTCTCTTCGATCGCCGAAGCTATCAAATCGAACTTCGTCCGCTATTACTTTGACCTTCGAACGGTTCTGACCCTCCTGATTTTTCCAACGATCCTGCTTAAGTTGTCCGATGACCGTGACCTTCTTTCCCTTTTTTAAATATTCGGACACATTTTCGGCCGTACGAGACCAGCTCTCTATTTCTATATAGCTGACTTCCGGCTCTTCTCCCTCCGTCTTCTTGAAGTTATGGTTTACTGCCACGGTAAAGCTTGCCACCGACTTGCCTGATTGGGTTCTCTTCAGTTCCGGGTCGCTGGTAAGGTAACCGTCCAAAACGGTTAACGAAATATTTTTCATTGGTATTTTCCTCCAAAGGATATGGAGAAGTCAGGTAAGAAGAAGGAAGTGTTGCTCGGTATTTGAGGTAAAATTTTAGGTGGGAATGCGGAAAACCGATTCCGAAGAAAAGGCCCCCGTCACCGAGGGCCTTGCAGCTTTATTCTTCTAAGCTTGAGAGGTAAGAGTCACCGTCTAGAAGCAAAGAAACTCCATGGTACAGATCTTCTTCGGAGTTCAAAGAACCTCCGGATACTGCGAACCAGCCGATGGAAACACCCAAGAGGAGCACGGCGGCCGCGGCCAATACGTTTCTTACAGGAAAACGAACTACTTTTCGATTTCCCTCTTCTTCTTTATAACGGCGAATAACGCAGGAAGCCAATTCCCTGGACCAATTCGGGTCCACTTTTCTTTGATTGATCTCTTCTTGCATTGGTAGACTTTCTTTTAGAGTTTTCCCCATACTTCGCCTCCTTCTCTTTTTTCGGAATTTTGCATCCGTCGGAGCATCTCCTTCCCTCGGGCCGCTCTGGACTTCACTGTCCCAGCGGGAACTCCCAAGGCCTCAGCGATCTCTTTTTCGGAATATCCGGAAAGATAATATTCGATCACACTTCTATAGGCATCCGGTAAATTGGAGATCCATATCTTGGCTTTTTCCCAAGTAGGAAGATCCAAAGTCTCATCCGGTTCTTTTTCAGCCGCAAAATTTCTAGTTTCTTCCTTAGATCTTTTGCCAGCTTTTTCCGCCTTGGTCTCTTCTCGGATCAGATTCTCATTCATTCGAATGGATTCATTCCTGGCTATCGTATAAAGCCAAGTGGTCAGTTTTGAGTCTCCTCTGAACTGACCTTTTTGAAGAGCCTTGTATGCTCGAAGATACGTCTCTTGAGCAACGTCGTCGATCGCGTATGCGAAGCGTTCATATAAGTAACGGGAGATCGCCGCTAAGACGATCTCCCTGGTTCCTTCTACGAAGCGGGAAAATTCTTCCTCTCCCATTTTACCCCCGAGAAGCGAGAAACTTAATCCTCGTCAGCCTTATCGAATTTACTTTGGAACTTTAAGATTAGATCCGCGAGCTTGCCTCTTTGTTCTGGAGTTAAGATTGCGTGAAATTCGGTGGCTTTCTTAGTGAAGAATACTCTAAAAGCTGCCATTTTCTTCTCTTTTTCTTCTCCGAGTTTGTTCCATTTGTCGACGTTCAATTTATCTGCTCGGATTTCTTCTACGAATTCCTTAGGAACAAAATGTCCCCCGATCTTAAGCTCTTTGCGTTTAGCGAGAACTTCGTCTTTGATCTTTTCTAAAGACGCAGACTGAGCGTCAGTTAAATCCAATTCGGACTTAAGCTTTTTGACGATATAATTTGCCCTTTTTTCGTGGGACATCCATTTGTGATGACAACCTTGAGTAAGAAGGGTAGCCATTCCCAACGTTAACAAGATTGCGGCGATTTTCGAAACTTTGCGAAACATCTGTTTCTCCTCTTTACGCACCTGGGACCAGGGCCTAAAAAGTGGGTTCCCAAAAAAATTAGGGACTTAGGATCAAAATATCTTCTTCTTTGATTTCGTATTTAGAAGCCAAACGAGTGATCAGGGAGGCCAACATTTCGTTGGATCTCTTCATATAATAGAATTCCTCTCCTACTTCTATGAAGAATTTTCTGGGGTTCGGTAATTCTTTCAGGATAAATGAGATCTCTTGCGCAATCTTCTCCGCATTCTTCTGGAATGGGCAACCTATCAGTTTCACTCCAGGTCCATAGGAGTCTCTTTGAGTTCTCTCCAAGGAGAAGGGGAATTTCTTTTTATCTATAATCAGGCTTTCGGGAATTCTAAGCACAGATACTATTTTTTGAAGAAGTTTGTCCGGATCGAATGGCTTAAGAATATAGCCCACCAATTGCTTGCTATGAGCTGCGTTGACTACATCCTCTTTCTCATTACTTGCGGTAAGAAGAACTACAGGAGTATTCTTGTTCAGATCGGGGATCTTGTTTGCCAAACGGATCCCGGAAAGGACCGGCATCAAGTTATCCAGAATGATGAAATCGTATCTTTCTTTTCTTAATTTCAACTCTGCGGCCATTCCATCTACGACATGGTCCACTTCGAAATTAAAGCGTTCTAGAAAGTGAATGAGAAGTTCGGCAG
Organism: Leptospira semungkisensis; assembly: GCF_004770055.1. NCBI lineage: Bacteria > Pseudomonadati > Spirochaetota > Leptospiria > Leptospirales > Leptospiraceae > Leptospira > Leptospira semungkisensis. Next base: position 271,383 of record NZ_RQEP01000005.1, read on the forward strand.
AACTCTCGTTGTCCTCGGCGAATAAAACTTTAAAAGTAGAATGTGCCATAAATCAGAAATTCCCCTTAGATCCGATTAGCTGCCGTCAAAATCCCGAGCAGAATAAGTTGATTCTTTCGTAAATCCTCCCTCTGGGTACGACTTCGTCGACGATAAAATTTTGATGGAGAGTAAACTTATTAGAGGAATTCGCCCGGAAATGTCCCTAAATTATACCGGAAATTCCCGAAGGCATACGAATCCGAACTCTATTAGAGCCGTAAGTAGTAATATTCTGTTATATTATAGAAAGATGAAACAAAACTCCGGGGCTTACCCCGGAGTTTCTTCTGGTGGGAAAAAGATTATCTACCTGCTTCCCAATATCCTTCGGTGTACTGGTCGGTTAGGTTTGCCCAAACTTCCGAAACACCTTTGGTTGTTTTGGCCTCAGAGAGTTTTTTGTTCTCGTATGGAGTGACTGGAGCGGAGAAGGTCCAGCCTTTCGCAGCACATGCGCTCTTACCGTTTGCCCAGTTACCACTTGCATCGGTGATCGCCCAATTGTTGCTTCCGTCCTTACATGCATAACGATATCCGTTGGAGCAATTATTATCGTTCCAGCGTCCGCTTCCTACTACTTGGAGGCAGTCCTCATTGTTATTGTAATTGTTCGGCTCAGCAGAATCCCAAGACCAAAGTCCTTGTTTTGCGAAATCCGGGCTAAACTGATCTATACCGAATACGCTGATCCCGCAAGAAAGCATCTGAGCAATATTAGCGTTTGTGAATACTCCGGTATCTTTCGCTCCGTCGTATACTCCGAAATAATTCGTGCTATCGTTGTATACTCTGGTCATGGTAGAATCGTATACGCTTCTGGACCAGTTACAATCCGGATATCCTTTGAAATCGAGTGGATGAATGGTATTATTTCCAAAGAAGATCTGCTTATCATACTGATTCCAAACTCCGTCGTAACATCCATTGCTCATCATCAAGATCCTTCGATTAGAAGAAACCAGATCCTTTAACTTAGGCATATTGGCTGCATTGGGAATATCTCCGCAGGATCCGCTTGAATATCTATAAAGATAAGGATCTAGATAACCTCTTACGATCCCCAAGAATTCATCTGCTCTTCCGTCGATATAATCCTCGAAATAAAGCACCAATACTTCGTTCCTGTTTGCAGGCGCAGAAATCCAATCTCTGATCTCTTGCAGACCTTGAGAAGCAGGACGATCGAAAACGTTGCAACCTAATCCACTCGCTTGTCCATGACAAAGCAAGAAGTCGTATTTAAAGTTCGTACTGAGGTAGTAATGAATATCTAGCTCAATGAATCTAGCTCCCAATCTTAACTGATCCGTGATCGAATAGATCTGATTCGGAAAAGCGTAGGAGAAGAATGGACCAGCATACGCTTTACTGTTGTAAGAGTTATGAGTCCCGTAGAACAGAGCCTTATGCACCGGTAAGTTGGCTTCTATCTGTACTTGTCTTTGCACCGCTATAGATTTAGCTTCCGGAGTCGTCTCGAAGATATCGATCGGACTTGGAGTAACTGCACCTCTACTCGCGTAGAGATTTGTTCCTGCAAAGCCAATCAACAAGAAGGAGAGTATTGTTAATTTTCTCTTCATTTGCATTCACCTTTTTTTATTTAGCTGAGATGCATCTTAATTTCTAAGCCTTAACTTGTAACAAACTTATTCTTATAAGGCACTTATATAGTCGATTTTTTATTGAGAACACTCGTTATTTAAAATAAGACCAAAATTAGTAGGGAGACAAACAAACAGAGTTCGGTCATGATTTCATATACATTAAAAATACATAATATTTGAACACATTCTATTCATAGAAAAGAACTTGCCTTCGAAAGGAAATGAGTCACGATTCACTGTATGCCGGCAAAAAAGAAATCATCCATTCGTCCCAAAAAGGCCGCTCCCAAGAAGGTTTCCCTAAAGAAAGCTCCTTCTCCCAAAAAGAAAACGGAAATCAAGTACAGTGATAAGTCTTCTGGACAACCGGAGCTTTTGCCTATTTATGCGGAGCTAAAGAAACTTCTCCTTCCCTACCATAAAGGAAGTATACAGCTTAGAGGAGATTCAGGCGGGCAATTCAATCTGGTCAGCGAGAAAGAGATTACTGTACAAGGAAAAAAGAAACCGGAGGTATTCTTTGCGACTCTACTCGTTCAGAAAGGATATGTTGGCTTTTACTTTATGCCTGTATATTCCGATCCGGATGTGAAGAAACAGATCCCGAAAGAACTCTTAAGTTGCTTAAAGGGAAAGAGCTGTTTTCATATCAAGAAAAGCGATCCTCTGATCTATTCACAGATAAAGGAAGCACTTCAAATCGGTTACGACAAGTATAAGGCTAAGAATTGGGTGGACTAAGACACTTAAGGATCTTTATAAAGCTCTAAACAATTAGATACCCAGAATTGGCTCCTTTACAAGAACCAATTCTAAGATCCGAAAATCTCTAAGAAGTAATTTCTTAATTCTGCAGAAGGCATGATCTGATAATGAGAAAGTCCTTTTAAGAGCCTCACTCTTTTGTCCGGATTTTCCTTCTTTCTATAAACGGAATCGCTAAGAAGTGTAAGGCTAGGCTTTTCGACGATCCCATCACCGATCCAAGAAGACCAAGGATTTTCTTCTTCTGCCACGAAGCTATAGATCTGATAGGCGTCTATATCATCCAATTCTCCGAAGTACTGAGGCTTCCAATATCTAGAAAGATGTGAACCGCTCTTCCAATCCTGTTCTCGGATGATACCATGGGAAAGGTCCTTCATCGCATCGCTTCTTTGGTTTCCTATATAACCAACCAACTGCACCGGAAATACCGGCAAAGATTCGGCTCCAAGGCCTAACCAAAATCCGACCTTTTCTATATAAGAACCTCCGTCAGGAGAACTAATAAATAATACTTTTTTAATATAAGAAGAAAGAGGAAATGTTTGTTCCTTAGCTAGATTCAATGCGCTTCGGAAGATAAGCCCTCCTTGGCTATAACTCAATACATCGAATTTATACTTTTGGATTTCAGGATTTTCCAAGATCTCCCGCATGAGTTCAAGAAGACTGGAACCATTATCGGAAATATGAGCTCCTGGATTGAATCTGAGATAAAAAGGATAATACCCTTCTTTCAATACGATATCGGAAAAGGAAATCTCCGAATCCGTTTTCCAAAGTCCCTCGTCACAGAATAATCCGGGTATGCAGAGAATTGGTTTCTTAGATCCGGACTTCTTCCAATCTTCTAAGACTTCTTGCACTCTTACGTCTTTTCCTTCCAATCGAAAGGAAGGCTTGATCTCCGAAGTGGTAACCAATCCAGCAAAGGATTCACCTACAATACTAGAGACCGATATATTCTCGAATAACTTCTTCTTTACTACGGAGTCTGCATCGTTCAATGCCTGCAATGCAGTATGCATCGCTTCCGAAGTGGATTCGAATGCCTTTGAAAGACCTTCTTCCGTTTTATTCCCTGCTTCTTGCAAGGACTTGCCAGTATTGAGTAGGAACTCTTCTAACTTGGTTCCTTTTATCAGAGGTGTCTCCGAAATTTGAGAGAGGCTTTTTGCACTCCACTCAAAGGAGCCTACGAGCGCAGATTTTACTCCAGACAAGATCCCGAGAGATGAATCCTTAGCGAGGTTTACTGCAAATTTTCCCAACTTCATGCTGGGTTCTGTTGGTTTATAAGGCATAAAAACAGCCAAACAATACGGATTTTTATGAGAAGGTCAAGAGGGAAAGAGAAAGGACGAACAAAACTAGGCCCTCAGTCCAGAGCCTAGTTTCAAAAATTCTTATATTAACTAGCGAGTTGTGCGAAGTCGATGGCGTCCTCGTTAGAGAATTCGCCTTCGTCTTCCATGAAGCCCAGAAAAAGCGCCTGAGCTCTCATCTTTGCGATGCTCGCAGAAGGGTAATCTAATACGCAGAGAGCCTGCTTAGAGAGCAGATCCCTCTCTTCGCCCAGAGAAGGCAGAGCCTCACTGGATTTGCGCACTCCCACTGCTCCCCCGAAATCGAGGATCAGGCGGTGTGCCTTCTCTCCATGTTCGAGGACTAATTCAAAACCGACCACTTTTCCGATCCTAAGATCGAGATCAGCAAACGGTTTTTCGGAAACCAAGTTTCTGTATTCGGTAGATTCCATCATATCTATAACCTTCGAAGAGGTAATCATTTGACAAAAAAATTACACGGTTAGTTCCAAAAAGCCTTCTAGACTGCGGGTAGATCAAGGAAAAATCTTGTGTATTCGTTTAAAGCGCTTTCAAAAGAGAGAAATCCTCCATGCTCTTTTACTATCCCTAGACTGACAGAAAGTCCTAGTCCGGTTCCCTTTTCTGCTCCCTTTGTAGTAAAGAAGGTATTGAAGATGGATTTTCCCACTTCAGGAGGAATTCCGGACCCAAAATCTTCTATAGCGATACGGACCCAGCCCTTACCGGCGATTTCTTCGCGTTTGGCGCTGATCGAAATTCTTTTGTCCTCATTGAATGCCGGATAACGTTGATTCAACGCATCGATTGCATTATTCGTTAAGTTTAATAGAACTTGCAGTATCTGTCCTTCTTTGCATAGAACGAATGGAAGTGCAGGATCTATACTTAGATCCATTTGGATGAGGCTCATCTTTAATCTTTGTTCCGTGATCGCTCTGGTCTTTTTGATCAGATTGAAAACGCTAACAGGCTCATACACTCCCTTTTCTTGACGAGCAAACCGTAGAAGGTCCTTTACCATCTCGGAGATCCTTTCTCCTTCTTGCTTGATCTTAGAAGAGATCTTTTGGATTTTAGAAGCATCCAAATCGCCTTTAGAGATCATCTGAGCATAATCTATGATCGCCATAATAGGATTATTGATCTCGTGGGCCATGGCTCCTGCTAAGAATCCCATTGCTTCGACCTTCTGGCTTTGACGAAGTTGCTCTTCTATCTCGTATTTTTCTGCTTCCGCTCTTCTGAGTGCGTTATGCTCCTCCATCTCCTTGATTGCTCTTTTGAGAGCGGGAACAAGTTTTACAAGACGATCCTTTAAGACGTAGTCGGTCGCGCCTCTAGTTAGAGTCTGGATAGCAGCATCTTCTCCGTATGTTCCGGAAACGAAGATGAATGGAGTCGTAGGACATTTTTCTTTAGCGAGAGAAAGAGCCGATAGCCCGTCAAAATTGGGAAGAGAAAAATCCGAAAAGATAAAATCAGGTTTCTCTTCGACAATCGCTTTTACATATTCTTCTTTGTCCTGCGCGTGCAGAGGAATGTATTCCACTCCTCCTTTCTTGAGTTCTCTTTGGATCAACTCCAAATCGGTAGGAGAATCTTCCAAAAAAAGGAATTTAAGTGCTCTCATATCAATGAACCGATTTATTTAATATACACCAATATTGTCCAATTTCAGATACCGTTACGATGAGCTTTTCGAATTCCACAGGCTTGATAATATAACTATTCACGCCTAACTTATAACTTTCCACTATGTCTTTCTCTTCGGCCGAAGAAGTAAGCATAACCACAGGGATCGTTCTCAAATGATCATGTGATTTAATTTCTTTTAATACTTCCAAGCCATCCACTTTGGGCATTTTCAAATCAAGAAGCACGAAAAGAGGTCGTCCTGTATTTTCCCGATCTTTGTATCTTCCTCGAGAAAATAAAAATTCTAACGCTTCTTCTCCGTCTTTTACATGAAAAACTTGATTCACTAGATTATTTTTTCTAAAGCCACGAAGCGTAAGCTCCGCGTCATTCGGATTGTCCTCCGCATAAAGGATATCGTAATTTCCCGACTGATTCATCATCTATTCCTTATTAGGTATTGTAAAATAGAAGGTAGCACCTTCTCCTATCTTGCCTTCTGCCCTCACTTCCCCTCCATGACGTTTTACGATCCTGTCAACAATTGCAAGACCGATTCCGGTTCCATGAAACTCTTCATTGGAATGTAATCTCTGAAAAACCTTGAAAAGCTTGTGAGTATACTGATTATTGAAGCCGACTCCATTATCTTTTACAAAAAAAGTTTTATCACTTTCTCCGCTCAGATATCCGATCTCAACGATCGGATTTTCAGATTTGGAAGAATATTTGAAAGCGTTCGAAATAAGATTCAACCAAACCTGTTTCAACATCGACCCGTCTCCTCGGATGATAGGTAGATCCGAGATACGAGTGTTTACTTTTTCATATTGATATTCCTGATTTATGATCTCGATCGCATCCAATACCATGTGTTTCATGTCGACTCGATCCGATTTAGGTTCCACTTTAGAAACTCGATAAAATGCGAGAAGGTCATCTATCAATTGGCCCATGAATTTAGAATTAGAAGCGATTATATTAAGAAGACGAACTGCTTCCGGATCCATTTTAGATGAAAAATCCTCCAACATGATCCTAGCAAATCCGTCCACTCCTCGAATAGGAGCACGCAAGTCGTGAGAAACGGAATAACTGAAAGCTTCCAATTCGCGATTTGCATATTCTAATTTTTTAACATTCTCTTCCAACTCTCTGTTTAGCTGATTGATTTGGGATTCTTTGCGATTTCTTTCCGTTACATCCAACCATTCGACTACGCTTCCGAGTCTTTCTCCCTTCTCGTTGATTACTGGGTCAGCGCTTAAATTAAATTCCCTTCCTCCAATAGAGATCGAGCTCTTGTAAGTTGAATTGAAGGTAGAGAGGACCCCCCTCTGTTTTTCCGGATGAGAATGATATCCGTCTATACAAGATCCAAGGATTGCTTCGGGAGAAAAACTAGGATACTCGCTGCGAATATTCTCTTTAGCGGTTTGGAACATATTGATCACCGATTTGTTCGTATATACCACATTCAAATCGTTGTCAGCTATCATGATATTACTGGAAACGCAATCCAAAGCAGTCTTGATCATGAGCATCTCTCTCATGTAAGCTTCTTTCTCGTTCGAGATCTGTTCTTCTAATGTAATGTCCGAAAGAAGGAATACTTTTCCTAGATTCTTGCCCTCTGCGTCGTTCAATGCGGTCCCATTGGCAAGTATGATCTGCTCTTCAGGAGTTCCCTCTTTTAGGATTACCTTTCCTTGTTTTGCTTCTAGATTATCCAAGAGTGTTAAAAGATCTGCGGAAGTAGCGAGGAGCCTTTCGGATTTATCGTTTAAAAGTATCCTGGAACCGGACCTGTCCAAAACAACGACCCCGTCTGCCATATTCTCCATGATCAATCCCAAAAGAGTGTTTTTCTCAAAGAAATCCCTTTCAGTCCTGACCCTCAGTCCATATTCATTGTTTAGGAATCTATAAAGTACAATCAAAACGAGTATGTTAAACAGAAAGGACATTGCTAAGATCCATTCTGCGACTAACATCTTGACTTTCGAATCGGAAGAGCGAACCACTAAAAGCTCGTTCTCTCTTTGCTTCAATTCTTCTGCGAGTCGCTTGATATCTTCTGCGATAGGAACGATTAACGCTTTGATCCTCACCACATCACCCTGCTGAAGCATGATCTCATGGATCAAACGATCTCTTTTCAAAAAAGATTCGTTTATTTTATCTAGGGTAAGCTGCTGTTCCGGATTATCGCGGGTTTGTTCTTTTAGCTCATTCCAAGCATCAATTGCGACTAACTTTGAATTTTCGTAATTCTGAACGTGAATTTTTTGGCGAGTGGATAAGTAAGAGAGAAGACTGATTTCAGATTCTCGAATAGCTGCGGAAAGTCTCTCTAATTTGGACAAAATTCCGAAAGTATGGGATTCCCAATCCTTGGATTCGGCTAGATTTCTGCTGCTAACCCAAGAGGAAAGTCCTATGATCAAAGCGAGAACGCCCGCTCCGATAAATCCTATTCGTAACTTTGCATTGTAAGATAGCATGAAAGTAAAATGGTCCGCTCACGATCTTCAAATTCATGAAACGGCCACCTAAAAAAGCCCCGCGCATTTTACTTTTTTTGACTTCGATTTGCAAGATATTTACACAGTTTGGACAAAATTAATTTCCAAGAGTTTAATGAGACTTAATCCTTTTGCATTAAGTCTCATTAACGAAAAAGAGATATTCGAAATTTCGGAGCTTAAAACTCCACAGTATCTAACATTTTTCTAATTTTTGTTACTTGAGCGTTATCCGGTTCCAATCGATGCGCCTCTAAGATCAAATCCTTAGCTCTTTCAAAACTTTTCAAAGAAATAGAAACAGATGACAGATTGATCAAGTTCCTCACGTTAGTTGGCTCTCTCAAAAGTAGTCTTTCGCCGAAATCCTGTGCCTTATGGAACTGTCTCGCTCTTCTAGCTGCGTAAGAAGCTATAAACAAAACTTCTCTGTCCACCGGTCGGATATTCAAGTATTCCTCGGCGTACTGAGCTACTTTAGGATAATTCTTCAATCGAATATGGAATTTCAATATTCCTTTCTTCACTTCGGGAAGTCGACTGTCGAGCTGATCCGCTTCCTCCAAAAGAGTTAAAGCTTCCGTAATATTCTTTTCCTTGGCTTTTTCTTTGGCACTTCTCATCAACTGGCGGATCTTTTCTTTTTCACGGATTTTTTCCGTAGTTCCTTCTTCTTTGAAGGAAATTCGGACTAAGGATAAATCGTCCGTCAAGGCTCCTGTTCTCTTGATAGCCCCGTAGATCTTAGATAGATCAGCCCTTCCTTCTTCTATCAATCTTAAGAAGAGATGCTCGTCATTGTTGATGATTCGTCCTCCCTCCTCGTCCGTTCCGAGTAAGAGGTCGTCCCTTCCGTCCGAGCCTGCAATGATCACATCCCCAGTTTGCAGCTGGAATGTTTTCACAGAGATCTTTCCTTCCATACCTGTTGTTCCGAGTTTACGGAACATTAGATCGTTTTCTATGAAACTCGCTTTTCCATCTCGATACAATGCAGTCCAAGGATGTTCTGCGTTTATATAATATAAGCTTCCGGATTCTTCGTCCACGAGTCCGATCACAGAAGATACTAACATCGAGCCTTCAAAACTTTCGAATACCTTATGGAGTTCTATGAACGCATTCTTTAACCATCTCTCCGGAGATTGTTCTTTCATGGATTCGACAATGCGAGTTCTTGCGATAATAGATTCGCATACAGCACCGAGAACCAACGCTCCTCCTGCACCCTGCATGGATTTTCCCATGGCATCTGCATTTAAGAAAACAGTATACTGTCTTCCTCGCAATCGGATCTGGTTCGCGATATTCATATCACCACCGATCTCGTCATTGAATCTGCGGAAGCTAAACTTCTTCTTTTGTTCTACTAAGAAATCGACTTTTACATTCTCGGAGACTGCTTTGTTTGCTCCTAAAGGTTTGATAAGAAGGGAAGTAAGAAAATAATCTCCGTCTTGCTGCTGCTTGAGTTCGTTGACTTCTGCAAGAGTGGCCTGAAGCTCTTTGGTTCTTTCTTCTACTTTTTCTTCCAACTCATCTGCGTATTTTTGCAATCTCTTGCGAGCCGCTTGGATGCTTCTCGCCATTTTGTTGAATGATCTCGCGATAAATCCTATCTCGTCTTCTACCCTTGGTACCAATCTATATTCGAAATTTCCGGAATTCACTTCGGTCAATCCCACTACAACTTCGTCCATAGGCTTAACGATCGCATTTTGGAAGAAGAACCTAAATCCGAATACGATCACCATAAATGTTCCAACCATCGAAAGAACAAGGATCAAAGACGGTTCGTGCTGAAAGAGCCTATAGTCCCTATAATCGAATCCTACTTCGTAAATCTTGCCTTGGGGGTCCGGAACAAAATAATAAGAGAGATATTCCTTCGGCTTGGGATCTCCGGGAGAATACAATCTGGTTCCACGATAAATCCTAGCTCCGAGCGAATGGATCGGCGAAAGAGGAATCAGAACCGTCTTTAGAATCTCTGCTGGAGGCTTTGAGGATTCTACCGCTTGCATAGCCTTCTCCCGAACAAAGGAGAGTGTCTCAGAAAGTCCTGGTTCTTCCGAACTTAATAGACTCTGAATGGATTTCGAATTAGAAGGATTCGGGAGGCGGGAATATTTATTTCGAATTATATTCAGTTTTCCGAATATATTTTTAAAGTAGGCTTCCATATCTGGATCGCTTACTCTCTCTTTCTTTTTGCTCTTTAAGAATCCCCTCACTCCGTTCGCATACGCCGAAAACTCGGGCGGGCTTTCTTCTAAGATGGATTCGGATCTCTTAAGCCTCTGGTCCGCAGATAAAGTTCCCAAATTGCTCAGAAGAAGTTTCTCTCTTAAAAAACGAACCTCTAGTTCGTCCTCTTTCTTGGAGCGGGCATCCTTATTCCCTTTTGTCAAATGAAACTCATTTTCTTCGGGATCATAAGACATTATATACGCAAGACCGGGTAAATCTTTTCCTTCTGTAACCGAAATCTGGCTGTCCCTTCTCTTCATCTCATCGTAGGAATTTTCATAACCGTTTAAGATAGAATAGCCTACGAGTTGGTAACATACGAAGAAGGTTGCGAGAGAGACTCCGACAATCCTGCTTAAGATTGTAGTTCTTTCTTTCGTAGCGTTTACATATACGATCATGATCAGGAATAAACCGGTAACCATTCCCAAGTTAAAAGATTGCTGATAAGTAGCTCGGGCAACCGTTCCGTTCCTGCTAAGTGCGTTCAGGATCCCAGGAACAACGGTAATCACTGCGTAGCTCATAAGAATATAAATTACAGAACGTCTTTCTTTTCCGGTTTCAATGATCGCTTTCCAGATCGCAATCACCATATAACATACTTCGTAGAATAGAATAATGTATATAAAGTATCCGTAAAATCGATTTGCCTCGTAATCCCAGTAATGACTTCCAGGAACAAAGGAGCGCGGAGCATTCCAACATTCTATCGCATAAAAGATCGCAACAAAAAGCACGCCTGCATACAGAAGCCAATAGAAGATCAAACCAGGAATGATTCCCTTCTTTCTAGGCTCAGGAAAATAGATAAAGAATCCTACAAGCTGAGTAAAACTCATTAAAGGTGCAGTAGTCGTAATGAATCTGTGATATATCGTGTTCTCTTCGAAAGAAATGAATCCCCAAGTATAACCTATATTATGAAATACAGTGGTAAGAGCACAGACTCCCAAGTGAAAGGCTGCCTTACTTCTATCCTTGATCGTTAAAAAGAAGAAGGCAATATAGGAGAAGAACAGGGCGATCAATATCGAACCGAAAGAGTAGAAGTTTAAGAAAATCGGATCCATGCCAAGCGTTCCCGGAATTACGATCTCGGAAGCATAGAGGAAATATCTGGCTTGGAGCAAGCGGAATTTATTTCCAAAAAAAGTTCCTTGGGTAAGAAGAGAGTTAATCTTACGATTTTCATCTAAAAACGATCCGACTATGCTTAAAGCGTGTTCTAAAGAAGAATCTACTTGACCAAGGAGTTAACTGGCAGATCTTTATTGGAAAATATTAGACCTTCATTCTTCCTCATTCATGCAAGCCTTTCCAGACAAGAAACTACCTCTTTCCATTCTATTTATTCCCGTTTTCTCCATGCTGGGTTACTTAGCGGCTAATTCTGCATTCTTCACTCAGCCTTACCAAGAGATCGGAGATTATGCCGCCAACGCATTGCAGATCCTAAAGGCGGGAGAGTTCCAAGAGACCTTAGGCGCTTATTCTCGTTTCATAGTAAATCATCCTGGGCCGATCGTCTTTTATTATCTTTCATGGATGGAGAAGATCTTCTTCTTCGTAAAGTCTCCTCATGGAGCTCATTCCATTGCGATCGTTCTTTATAATCTAGCTCTTCTGATCATAAGCCTTAAGATCTTATACAGTAGAACAGAAGACAATCGTTCCTCCGTTTTTCTACTTATCTCTCTTTTGATCGGATTGAATCCACTTCTGCCTGGGATCTTCTCTAATATCTGGGGTCCAGGAGTGATCATCCTTCCTACTTTACTATTCTTGATTGCTCTTGCCGATTTTACGGGCGGATCGATTCGAAATTTTTTCTGGCTCACTGTTGCTGCAAACCTGATCGTGCAAAATCAAATCGTAGGGATCTCATTCGTATTTCCTCTATTAGCAATTAGTATATTCTATTTTTATAAAAGCTATGGATTTGCGGAATACAAGAGTAGAGAATTTCTGATCATCGTCTTAAGCTCCATCGTATTCACAATCTTATGCTGGCTCCCTCCTCTATTGGAAGAATTCTCTCATTCTCCCGGAAACATTACGAAAGTTTTAACTTTGGCTCTAAAGAATTCCACCTTCCATAAGATTGGGCCCACCTTATCTTACGTTCTTTCTTATTACACTGCTTCCTTTGCGTTCCTAAAAGAAATTCCTGCTCTTTTAGTTGTAGGCTTATTGTTCGGCATCCCTCAATTCGCAAAAAATGGACTTCAGGATTTCGATAAGAGATTGTTGACCGTTCTATTTTGGGCCTTCGGTCTTACCCTTCTTGGCGGATTCAAAATGAAGGGAGGACAGATCTCGCATATATACTGGTTTACGTATATAATTGCTTCTCTTCTCATTTATTTAAATATAAAGGTTTTCTTATCTAAGATAGAATTCCCGGATGATAGATCCTTTTACTGGTATTTCGCAATTCTATCCTTTCTCTGCTTCGCTCTTTATGGAAAGAATTCTGAATTCAAATACGACGATCGAGTAGACAAGTTAGTAGAAGCGATCTCTCCTCAAAAGGAAAATACATACAGGATCCTTTGGAAATCCAACGAGAAGGATTTCAAACAAGGCGATATCGGCGTTGGTATCGTTCTTAAACTTGCAAGAGGAGGATACAAGGCTTGCCTAAATGAAGAATGGCATTTTCTTGTAAGAGACTCTTTCAGATGTTCCGATGCAGAGCCTGCAATTACACTTACATTAGAAACTCCTGATATTGAAAGTGAAACCTTTCAAACGATCAGTAAGGATTCCTTTGTTTATCGATCAACATCCCTCAGGATGGCTAAATGAAAGAATATAATGAGCCTGTTAAAGCCATTCCTTATTCTTTGAATTTTGTTGACCCACTCCCTCATTCCATAAAATTGTCGATGAGTCGGGTTTTAAACGATGCTTTTTAACGCTTTCGTATTTCTCTTATTTTTTATAGTCGTTTATGCTGTTTTCTTAGCATTCGCATTCAAAGCAAAAAATCATCCTTGGGCATTGAGAGGCCAGAATCTTTGGTTACTCGCTGCCTCTTACTTCTTTTACGGCTGGTGGGATTGGATCTTTCTAACCCTAATCGTAGTGAGCACGTTAGTCGATTATTTCGCTGCTATAGGAATCGGAAGAAGCCAAACTAAACGAAGCAGATTGATATTCCTTTGGTTCTCAATCCTCTCGAACCTAGGCATCCTATTTACTATGAAATATTTCAATTTCTTTGCGGGAAGTTTTCTTTCTCAATGGAATTCGATTGCTGTTCAATTAGGAGGAGCTCCTCTCGGAGAAAGTGGAAGCTTTCTATTAAAATCCATTATTCTACCTGTCGGGATCAGTTTTTATACCTTCCAAACCATGTCATACACCATTGACGTGTACAAAGGAGATCTTAAGCCCGAAAAGGATTTCTTTGACTTCGCATTATTCGTAACGTATTTTCCACAATTAGTTGCGGGCCCGATCGAAAGAGCAGGCGACCTTCTTCCTCAATTAAAAAAACCTAAATTTCCGGATGCAAACGGGGTAATGGAAGGTCTTTGGGATATTCTTTTAGGCTACTTCCTGAAAGTATACATTGCAGATAATCTTGGACCGATCGTTGACCAAGTCTTCTTCACCAATAAGGAAACATATCTAGCGCATCTGGATTACGCCACTCGAATGGGAGGCGGCCAAGTTTTAGCTGCTACGTTAGGCTTCATTATTCAAGTATATTGCGATTTCGCAGGTTATTCTTTCATCGCTGTCGGGATCTCGAGACTGATGGGTGTGAACCTAACGATAAACTTCGATACTCCAGAATACTCTGCTAATCCTGTTGAACTTTGGACGAGATGGCATGTCACTTTGAACCGTTGGTTCAGAAGCTATGTTTATTTTCCTTTAGGCGGAAGTAAGGTAGGCAAACTCGCTCAAATCAGAAACGTATTACTCGTTTTCGGTCTATCCGGGCTTTGGCACGGGGCCAACTGGACCTTTGTCACTTGGGGACTCTTAAACGGATTTTATACAGTAATTTATTTGTTAATCGTTTGGTATGCATCCGATCATTTAAGCTCTCTATCCAATACAAAATGGAAATCCATCGCATTTGCAATAGGCAGCAGGGTTCTTACATTCTTCCTATTCGGTTTGAGTGCTGTGGCCTTTAGAGCATACGATGTATCGCATATGCTCCTTCTTTATTCTCAGATCTTTTCTTTCTGGGATATTTCAGGTCCGGTCAATGGAATGCTTTCTTTCGGACATTACTTTTGGGAAATATTTAAGGTCGTCCTTCCTCTCTTGATCATAGATTTCTTTATCTATACCCGAAACGATCGGTATTTCATCTTTAAGACAAATAAATGGCTGCAATCCTTAGCCTTTATCTTTCTTTTCGGCATGGTCATTCTGAAAGGGATCTTCGGTAAAGAGGTGATTTACTTTGCTTTCTAAGTTTTATGGGATCCTCATAGCAATTTCCTTTTTTATAATATTAGAAATTGTTATTCGAGTTTTTCCCGCCTATTATATGGAAGAACCGGAACCGTTCTTCGTAAATTATAAGAGAGAAACCCTTGAATCCGGAAAGGGAACCGCGGATGTCATAATCTTAGGTGATTCCAGAAGCATGAGCTTAGAGGGACTTGTAAAAGGAGAAGGCCACGAATTTTCAGTCTACAATCATAGTCTTCCTGGAATGGGTCCAAGATACTATCGTTACTTTCTACAAAAATATCTATACTACGGAAATCAGAAGCCTAAATTACTTTTGTTCGCGGGAAGCCAGCCATTATACTCAGAAGGCTATGGATTTCCACTCTATGATCCTGCCGGTGGAAGAGCGCAAAAGAACGAAACATTCCTGCAGTATTCAATCAGACGTTGGCATGAAGGACTTACAAACGGGTTCTTTAAGGTGGACGAAGGAGAGAATAAGGCAGATGCGACTACGGGTGATACTTTTCTTTGGGAATTTTTCGGCCAAAGATATCTGCATCAATTTTCCTTTTTTGAATTATACAATCAGTTCGATGGGATCGAAAACATATTCATTGTTTCTAAAGCAGCCCCACTTCTTTACGAAACTTATAAATACCGCCGAGCAGTAAAGAATGCGATGACGTCCTCCAATTGGAAGTCCGCCGGCAACGAGACCGAATGGGTCGCTCAATGTTCTTCATGCGATGCGGTGGATGCAGGGCTCTGCGCTCCTTCTTCTTCTCAATTAGAAGATAATCTTAGGATCAAAGCTTGGTTAGATACTTATCATGGTAAGTATAATATTTCCAACCGAATGAATCCGTTGATGGCTTTTCAAGGAAAGGAATACGTTAAATTAAAAACCCAAGAAGCCGGACGTTCAGTAGATAACTTTCAAACGGATTTTACTCCTTTGATCGATCTGATCGAATATTGCGAACAAAACGGGATCAAATTCGGATTCCTTTATATGCCTGGAATTTCGGAGATCGAAAGCAAACCATTTGCTCGAAAAGTCAGAACGGAATTGCTCGATGTCTTAAAGACAAAACCTGAAGTGGGCTTTTTTGATTTTCCCAGCTACAAATACTCTAAAGAGCTATTTGTAGATCTAATTCATCTAGATTGCAGAGGCGAGGCAAAGCTGAATCAAGAGTTTAAAGATATTGTTCTCCCTCAAGTGGATCGTTTCCTGAACGAAAAAATACAAAGATAAGTTCTTCGATCTTTGAATAAGATCTAACGCTAAGGATGAGTAAATGAAAGAGTATTTTCTAGGAATATTCCGAGCCGACGATAAGGAAATAGCGCCTTTTAATGGGCTCAGGACCTTATGCTTCTTCATGTTGATTTACGGACATATGTATCGGTCGATGAAAACTTTGATACCCGACATGAACCCGTACATGCAAAACTTCCTAAACAACGGCTCGATATGTTTAGATATGTTTTTCAGCTTAAGCGGCTTCTTAATCGCGACTCCCTTATTTGCAGAGATCGACAAAAAGGGAACGATTAACTGGAAATTCTTCTATATTAAGAGATTCTTAAGAATATTTCCTCCGTACTATTTCTTTATCATATTACAGTATTTTATCTTTATCCCTAGCCTGATCAAGAATTCTCCTCCCGAACTGGCAGAGCAATTCAGAGCAGCATCTCACAGAATCTGGTATGATATATTATACGTTTCTGATTATGCAAAAGGAACTATTTTCCACGGATGGTCCCTCTCTCTCGAGGAACAATTTTATATCATATATCCGATCTTTCTGTTAACCGTATTCCGTAAGATCCCCGAGAGATTCAGATTGGGATCCTTAGTGGCAATCACCTTATTGCCTCTGATTTACAGAACGATTTTTGCTTATACTGTCCTTTTCAAGACTACCGGTGTAGAAACTGTAACTCTGTATAATAATAATTTTTATTATCCATTTCATGGTCATATCGATTCGATTTTGTATGGGATCGTCTTCGCTTATATATTCAGCTTTCGCAAACATTGGTTAGAATGGTTCTTTAATTCCGGAAGATTAGGGACAGTTATCCATGCCCTTACTTTAATCACCATATTCATCTATACGATTTTTGCGGATGAATTCAAAGCGGGCATCCATCAAATCATTCGATTCCCTAGCTTTGCATTGCTTTGGATCTTAGTCTTCATATTCGCCATGCGAAAGGACGACCCGATCGGAAAATTTCTCTCTTGGAGGATATTCTTTCCATTCGCAAAACTATCGTACTGCGCTTATTTGATCCATGTAGTGGCGATGGTCCCTATTTCCAGAAAGCTTTTGTTCATGGATAAAAAATTAGAACAACATGAATTCATACTATACGCAGTGCCTGTCGGACTCTTCGTATTCTTCTGCGCTTATTTTTACTATCTGTTAACAGAAAGGCCTTTTACTATCATCAAGGACAAGATGATCTCTAGATACAAAGCAAAAGTAACCTCTCAAGTATTCAGAGAAGAATTGAACAAAGCCACTTCCTAAATTCAGGAAGTGAACGGTTAGCGGAATATATTAGAGGGACATAAATCCTTTTTTTCCGAATTTGTTCCCGAAAAATACTCTTAGAGTGGTTTTTCGGGAAATTTATCGGAAAGATCTCACCATATCTTCCGAAAAAGCCGTTTTTTGCTTGCTATTAAAAAATCGAATATGCAAACAAGGTTCGTTACCCACATGGAAATAACGGTTCAAGGCGATATTCATATCATCAAAATTTCGGGGTCCATCCTCCAATCCGATAGCGAAGAATTGGATCGCAACTTAAGCGATCATAATTTCGAACCTTCCCCTAAGATCATTATCGATCTTACCGAGGTGAGCCATATCTGCTCAACTGCCTTGGGTATCCTTGTTTCTTATAAGAAGAAGTTTAACTCCGCAGAGGGAGATATTATCATCGTAGTCAACGACGATGATCTTCTCCAACTTTTCGAGATCACGATGTTGGATAAAGTATTCAAAGTACTTCCTACCATCGAAGATGCTTTCGACGAGTTCAAACTGGGAAATTGAAATCCCTAGTTATTGCCTCTAACAATTCCCATAAAGTTCGCGAAATCCGAGCCATCCTGGATCCTTTGGGGTTTTCCTTATCCACTCCAAAGGAACTAGGGATAGATTTCGGGCCAGAAGAAACCGGAACCACCTTCCAAGCAAACGCTCTCTTAAAAGCCAGAGACTTATATTCTATCTCCAAGCTACCTTCTCTTGCGGATGATTCCGGAATTTGCGTAGATGCCTTGGGCGGAGAGCCAGGTGTTTATTCGGCAAGATTCGGAGGAGAAGGTTTAGACGACGAGGGAAGAGCCCGCCTTCTTCTTAACAAAATGCAAGGAAAGAAGGATAGAAACGCAAAGTATGTTTGCGTGATCGCCTTAGTCACTCCCGAAGGAGAATATACTTTCGAAGGAGAGTGTCACGGCCTCATCTCCGAAGAATACGAAACTAGCGGGAATGGATTCGGATACGATCCCATCTTTTATTACCCGCCATTCTCCGCTCATTTCTCTCAAGTCTCTGATGAAAGAAAGAACTCAGTGTCTCACAGAAAGCACGCGTTAGACGGCTTAGTAAAACACTTAAAACAGTATTCTTAATTCGCCTCGGTTAGAACAGGACCGCCGGCAAGTCGTTTGTAGAATTCTTGTCCTTCTCTCTCTAAGAATTCTTCGTAAGTTCCTTTGAAATCACGAATTCCTTCCGTGGTAACTTCTAAGATCCGAGTAGCGATCGAACTTATGAACTCGCGGTCATGAGAAACAAATAATATAGTTCCTTCAAATTTGGTGAGAGCGTAGTTTAAAGACTCGATTGATTCCAAATCCAAGTGGTTGGTTGGTTCATCCAATGCCAAAAGATTGTCCTGAGTAAGGATCATCTTTCCGAGTATAATTCGGGACTTCTCTCCTCCCGAAAGCACCTGAGTAGGTTTCTTCGCCATATCTCCACTGAATAACATACGGCCTAAGATCGCACGGATCTCTTCCATCTCTGTACCGGCAGGCGCGAACCTATATAACCATTCTATAATGGAATCTGCATCCTCACCGATCCCTTCTCTGTGATCCTGAGGAAAAACGCAACTCTCTACCGAGTCTCCGAAAGCAACAGCTCCTCCGTCCGGATCGATCTGTTTCATTAAGGTTTTTAAGAGAGTAGTTTTTCCCACACCGTTAGTACCGATGATCCCGATCTTCTCTCCTTTGGTGATATTGATCGTGAAATCCTTAAAGATCGATCTATCGTCATAAGACTTAGAGATATTGTCCGCGATGATCACATCCTTTCCTAAAGGACGTTTCATCTTGAAAATGATATAAGGAAACTGGCGAGAAGAAGGCCTGATCTCGGTCATATTGTCTTTGATCTTCTCGATCATTTTTTGACGGGAAGTTGCCTGCTTGGATTTTGCAGCGTTGGCACTGAACCTGCTGACGAACTCCTGAAGTTCTGCGATCTTCTCTTTTGATCTCTTATTATCAGCCTGCGCTCTTTCTCTAGCGGCTTGAGAAGCTTCCATGTACTCGTCGTAGTTTCCAGGATAAACAGACATGGACTGATAATCCAAGTCGCAGATATGGGTCGCGATCGAGTTGATAAAGTGACGGTCGTGGGAGATTACAATGACAACGCCTTTATAATTTAAAAGAAAGGATTCTAACCAATGGATAGTCTTGATATCCAAGTGGTTGGTAGGCTCATCTAAAAGAAGAACATCCGGTTTTTGGAATAGAACTTGAGCAAGTAAAACTCGTAGTTTAAAACCACCGGTTAAGAAAGAAAGAGTTTGGCTGTGGATATTTGTAGGAATCCCAAGACCTTCTAACAATTCGCCTGCGGTACTCTCCGCTTCGTAACCGCCCATTTCTCCGAATGCTTCTTCTAACTCGGAGACTCGGATCCCGTCCTCGTCGGACATCTCAGGTTTGGAATAGATCTCATCTCTTTCTTTGGCGATCTCCCAAAGTTCCTTGTTCCCCATCATCACTGTATTGATTACAGTTTCGTTCTCGTATTCGTAGTGGTCCTGTTTTAAGTAACCCACTTTGACCCCGACGTCGATAGCAACAGAACCCGCAGCGGCTTGTTCCATGCTGGCAAGGATTTTCATAAAGGTAGATTTACCGGAACCGTTAGCTCCGATCAGACCGTAGCGGCAATTCTCTTTGAACTTGACCGTAACGTTTTCGAAGAGAATTTTCTTGCCGAAATTCAGGGAGAGACCCGAAACGCTAATCATACAACCTGCCTAAACACCTAAAATAAGAAGGGATTTTCCTAAAGAAGAGGGGATAAGACCAAATTCCTCAAACTACTCGGATTTGCCAAGCAAAACTAAGAGCAATGAACTCGGGCAGAAGGGACGAGATCATCGTCCCAAGCTGTATTGAGGTCGTAATCAAACGACTATATAAAGAAAGAAATTTAGAAGAGAAAAAGAGTATATAAAGATTTCTTGAAATTCCTCAAGAGATCATTCACTCATTTTTCTCAATTCTTCTATACCAGGCAGATTGGATAGATCCGGAACGATTACGATCTCGATCCTTCGGTTCGCCGCCTTATTTTCCGGAGTAGTATTCGGAACGGAAGGTTTCGAAGCTCCCATAGAAGCTGCGCTGATCCTTTCCTCAGGCATTCCAGATTTTACCATGGTATGAAGAACGGTCAATGCACGAGCGGAAGCAAGCTCCCAATTCGAATATCCTTTCACACCAGTAGGAACATCATCCGTATGACCTTCTACCTGAAATCTTCTGCCAGGAAGAGAAGCCAGGATTCCTGTGACTTCCTTGATTGCGTCTATTCCTTTCGGAGATAGATTCGCTAAGCCGGGAGGAAATAAAATATCAGAAGAAAGAACCACAACCATTCTTCCATCGACGATCTTGATCTTCAGCTTTCCTGAATCGATCATGCTCTTGAAACTGGAGAGAAGATTTCTGTATTCTTCTACCCTTCTGTTTGTTTCTTCTTGGATGCGTTTCATATCGTCCACGGATCTCATCAAAGCGAGTTTATCTTTTTCCATGGCAGCCATGTCTTTGGCCTTACGATCGTATTCGGCCTGTAAGGCGTCATAGCTGGACTTAGTAACGCAATTTGATAAAAGGATCAAAGCGAAACTGGACAGAAGAAGAGGACGGATTCGAGATTTCATCGTTTCCTCCGGAAGGCTTTTTCTTAAAACTGAGATAAGCACAATATAACTATCGATTTTTTTCCGTTTTTCCTAAGATATTCTTACGAATTTCGAATTTAATTCGGAAAAAATCTGGCAGGAATGCCCGACTAGAGTTAGTCTGTTAGTTAAATATGTGCCCTGATCTGTTAGAACTTTTAAGAGTGAGATTCTTTCCCTATTTTTTAATATTCTCGCTCTTCCTGTATCTTCCTCTAAACGCACAGACAACTCCCGCTGGAACTCCAGTAGGACCGAAAGAGTCTGTCTCAGGAGGAGCTCCCCCATTAAAGAAATTGGTGGAAGAAGTTCGAGTCTCTTTGAAAGACAGAGGCTATGCCTTCGACAGAAAATCACAATTCACAGGATCAGTGTTCAAGGGCAACACAGTCTTATTCAAATTACAATTCCCCGAAGGAAGAGATAGAAAGATCGTCCGCAAATTAGGAGTGGGACTCGCTCACGAGATCCCGGACCAATCCGTAATGATACAGATCTTTCTATCCGACAACGAAGACAGAAAACTTTCTCCTCTGTTCACAGGATATGTCGAACCAACCTTTATCTATGAGTGGGAAGCGCGCTTCGGAGAGAATCATTTCTTAGTAGAGATCCGATTGGATGAATCGGAGACTAACGTAGCTCACTTCGAACTTTTATTCGGAAGCCAGATCTATACTCCTGCAGCCGCCTTCGGTAGAGAAGAGAAGGATCAAAACCTGAATCAACCAGCTTCATCCGGCAAAAAGCATCCTGGATCGGAAGGAAGGATCCCCGGCACGAGCGAACTGAACAACTACTTCGAAGTCTTTAAAAAGGAATTTTGATTTTTCTCAATTCGTCCCAGCTGCTTGGGAAAAGAATGTACGACTCTGACTGTTCCACTCGTCCCTAAGGATACGTTAATGAATTGCGAAATTCAGGCGTTAGTTATAACTTCGCATAGAGGTCGGATCGTTGAAAAAGAAGGACGGTAGCCCAATCTACCCCACAAACGGAGTCTTTAGGAATTCTAGAGAAAGAATTTTAGAAGGGGCAGCCATCGCTTTCGCGAGAAAGGGATTTCACGGCACCTCTCTCCGCGAGATCAGCCGTGAATGCGGTCTCGAACAGCCCAGTATTTACCATCACTTTCATTCCAAAGAGAATCTTTTCCGAAAAGCCCTGGTCGCCACCCACCTCATGATCTTGAACGATATCCGAAGCAGAATCATCAGAGACCAAGGACTTAGAGAAGAAGTTGTCTCCGTATTTAAAGCGATTTCGGACATCGCGAGACAGTTTCCAGACAGAGCTAAACTTCCGTTCAGCTTAGTTTATTCCGCCCCTGAAAACCTAGTCCAAGAATATACCAATCATTATGGCGCACAGTACAGAAAACTGTTAGAAGCTGCCGTTGAGAGAAACCGCCCTACCAAGAACGCGGAACTCAAGCTCTCCCTTCTCGTGGATTTATTGCACAGTTTGATCCTTTCCATATCTTCCGTTCGATTTTTCGAAGATCGGGTCCGAGGCTTAGAAGAAAGGATCGATCATATTCTTCTCACTTAGCCTTTCAGAGACTCCTTTTTAGCTCTTTTTTTTGTCGAAACCCTCGGTCGGTTCGGTTTTCTGGTCCCCATGAGCGCACCTGAAATCGTACCAATCGGTCAACTTCCCCCATTAGGAGTTGTCCCTAAGAAAATGCACGCACAGGTCATCCGACCAGAGCGTTTCGGCGATCCAATCAAATCCATCCAAGCGGAAGAAATCGACGTACCTGAAATTGCACCTGACGAAGTACTCGTCGCGGTCATGGCAGCGGGAATTAATTATAATAACGTATGGGCCGGTCTGGGCTTTCCAGTCGATGTGATCGGAGCTAGAAATAAGAAAGGCGAACCGGAAAAGTTCCATATCGGTGGATCCGATGCTTCCGGGATCGTATACAAAGTAGGTTCCGAAGTTAAGAACGTAAAAGTAGGAGACGAAGTCGTCCTACATTGCGGGATCTGGGACAAGAAAGATCCTTGGGTCAAAGAAGGAAAAGATCCTATGTTTGCACCTTCTCAATTGATTTGGGCATACGAGACTAACTGGGGATCTTTTGCTCAATTCTGTAAAGTGCAAGACCACCAATGTCTTCCTAAACCAAAACATCTTTCTTGGGAAGAAGCTGCCGCTTACATGCTCGTGGGCGCCACCGCATACAGAATGCTTCACCACTGGAAACCGAATGATGTAAAACCGGGAGACGTGGTACTGATTTGGGGAGGAGCCGGCGGATTAGGAGCCATGGCGATCCAAATCGTAAAAGCAGCAGGTGGAATCCCAATCGCTGTAGTATCTTCCGATGATAAGATCGACTTCTGTAAGAAACTTGGCGCTGCCGGAGTGATCAACAGAAACAACTTCAAACATTGGGGCGCTCTCACTTCGGATATCAATAAGCCTGAAGTATTTGTAGAATGGACCAAGCAAGCCCGAGAATTCGGAAAAGCAATTTGGGACATCGCAGGAAAAGGAAACAATCCTAAGATCGTATTCGAACATCCTGGTGAAACCACCATCCCAACTTCCGTATTCGTTTGCGAAACCGGAGGAATGGTTGTGATCTGCGCGGGAACCACAGGCTATAACGCAACTGTTGACTTAAGATATCTATGGATGCGCCAAAAACGTCTGCAAGGATCTCACTTCGCAAACGATGAAAACGCTGCTGGACTAAACCAACTCGTGATCGACAAGAAGGTGGATCCTGCTCTCTCTCACACATACAAGTTTGAAGAGACTGCACAAGCTCACCAATTGATGAAAGAAAACAAACACCCTGCAGGAAACATGAGTATCCTAGTAGGTGCCGATAAGCTTGGCTTAGGCAAGAAATAAGATAAGAAGAAGGATCCGAATCCTCCGAGGTTCGGGTCCTCTCTTAGTTTGCAATCTCCCTTCTCCCAATTCTCTCTTAACAAAAACCAAATCTATGAAAGCTATCCTTCTCCCTTCTTTCGGAAAAGAAAACCTCACTCTTACTGACTTACCCGATCCGGGAAAACCTGGACCAGGAGAAGTATTGGTCCGTTTTCGTGCGGCCTCATTGAATTTTCGAGACTACTTGGTAGTGCAAGGAAAGTACAATCCAAAATTCCCAGTGCCAATGGTTCCATGCAGCGACGGTTCCGGCGAAATAGTTGAAGTAGGAGAAGGAGTTTCCGGATTTAAATCGGGAGACAAGATCAATGCGACCTTTGCTCCCTATTGGCTGAACGGTCACGCAAACAAAAAAGAACTGAGGACTACATTAGGAGGTCCTTTGGATGGAACTCTTAGACAATATGCGATCCTTCCTGCAAGCGGAGTGGTTCCTATGCCTTCTCATTTGAGTTTTGAAGAAGCTGCCACGCTTCCTTGCGCTGGACTTACCGCTTGGTCTTCTTTTTTCGTAGAGAACCGTCTTCAAAAAGGAGAATCCGTAGTAATACAAGGAACCGGAGGAGTCTCCCTATTTGCATTGCAATTTGCGAAGAAGGTAGGAGCCACCGTGTATCTAACCTCTTCTTCTGACGAGAAACTAGAGAGAGGAAGAGATCTGGGCGCGGATCATCTCATTAATTATAGAAACGTAATAGAATGGGGAGAAAAGGTCAGAGAGCTCACCGGTGGAGAAGGCGCCGATCATATCGTAGAGGTCGGAGGAGCCGGAACCTTGGAGCAATCCATTAAGGCAGTAAAACTATTCGGCACAATCCATCTCATCGGGATCTTAGCGGGAGCGATCAAGGATTTGAACCTTCTACCTTTGGTCATGAACCAGATCAAAGTCCAAGGGATAGTGGTCGGTCACAGAGAAGGTTTCCTTGCTATGAACAAAGCGATAGAAGAATGGAAACTGAAACCAGTAGTAGATAAGGTCTACGAACTTTCCGAATTCAAAGATGCATTAGAGTATCTCAAAGATGGAAAACACTTCGGAAAGATTGTAGTTCGTATTCCTTAAACTACTCTTCGATTTTCAATCGGGAGAATCCATTCTCCCGACTTTATCTGAGATCAAGCCACAGAAACTGTAGGTCTTGCCTTCTCTCCTTTAGAAGAACGATATAAATAATCCTTCTCCTTATACGCCATAAATCTTCCGAAACCGGGCTCTTGCCCAACTTCAGGAAGAACGATCCCATTCTCAACGGCGACCTTGCCGTTGATTAGAACAGCACGGATCGCTTCTTCGTTCCTACGAACCAAACGGACTAACCCTCCGAACTCTTGCATCGGAGATTCTTGGATCTGTTCAATCTTATCGTTTAGACCCTTGGGATCCAGAAGAACGATGTCTGCCTGAGCTCCTACTTTTAGTTTTCCTGTATCTAAACCGAACCAATCTGCAATCTCTCCGGTAACTCTCCAAACCGCCTTTTCAGAAGAAAGGAAAGGCTTTCCTTCCAATTCTGCATCACGAACCAGTTTCAAGAAACGAAGAGGAAAATTGTAATGGGCCATTCCCCGCAAATGAGCTCCGGCATCGGAGAAACCGATCAAAACATCCGGATGGCTTACAATATATTTCAGCGGGCCTTTTCGATCATTCCCGATCACAGTGTACCAACGAATATCATTTCCGAACTCTGCACAAAGATCCAAGAAAGTATCTACCACATGTTGCTTTCTCTCTTTCGCTAATTCGGAGAAGGATCTACCAACTAGCTTTTGATCAGGGCATTCCACGATCTTAGATTGATTGAAGTCTCTATGAAAAACTCTAGGAAGGAACCAATTCGTCCATTGACGACGGAACCATTTTCTATAACCGCTATCCATCAGAAGTTTTCTGCGCTCAGCAAGATCCATTAGATGAATTGCAGCAGTCCCAGCTCCAAATTCTTCAAAGACAACCACATCTACTCCATCTGCGTATAGATCGAATACTGCGGGAACCGCCTGCAATCGAACATCTCCTCCTAAAATCGTATTTACGATCCGAGTGAGAATAGCGACTAGTTTGTAAATTCCTCGATTGGATCTTGGATCCATAAGAGAAATGATCGTTGTCTTTAACTTCTTCTGAAAGATCCCAACGCTTTCCTTAAAAAATAGAAGAACATTATATTTTGTGGATACATTCGGAACTCCCTGAAAGATCCGATTTTCTTTTCTTACGATCCGATTCAAACGACTGATCTCGGACCATTTTGCAAAAGTAGAAGGAAGAGGCTTACTTCTGAATCGAGTGCCGTCCATCTTGTCCCAAGTAAGAGTATTGATAGAAAGTCCCAAGTAACCACAATCGATTGCTTCTTGCAGAAGCTTTTCCATTTGTAGCATCTCTTGTTCAGTCGGTCTTACATTATGAGAAAGAGATCTTTCCAATCCCATAGAGTACGCGCGAATCGCAGAATGTCCCAAGAAGGTGGATACATTTGGTCCCAATGGCAAAGAGTTTAGATGATCCGCATATTCCTTCATCGAATTCCATTCTTTCTTCTTTTGCAATAGAGGAAGGACCTGTTCTCTTGGAATCGCTTCTACTCGGCTGAACATATCCGCCAAATCTTCCGAAGAACCGATGCATAGACTGAGGGAACAACTTCCCATCGTGATCGTAGTCACGCCGTGCATTACAGATTCTTTCAGACCTGGAGAAGCCTCCACTTCCGCATCATAGTGAGTATGAAAATCGATAAAACCTGGAGTGACCCAAAGCCCCTTTGCATCATAGACTTTCTTTGCCTCCCCGGAAATGGATGCAGAGATCTCCGTGATCTTTCCATCAAGCACCGCAACATCCCCAATAAAGGAAGAATTCCCTTCTCCATCAAAGATCCTGCCATTACGAATGAGTACGTCGTATTTCATCTGAGTTGATTCTCCTCTTCTATTCTATCTTTAAGAGAATCGTTAGCAAAGTCCGTAATTGGACCTCGTCAATCTTTTTCAAGTTTTCTGAATATAGATGAACAATTGTTTACCCAAATAGGTTCAAATCGACTTAGGTTAACGCAGCATATAGATCTTCTTCGCTTTGATTTGTTTCATATTCCCAAATTCAATTTGGATCCTTTCCACTCCTCCAAAAGGCATTCTGCAGGCGGTTTCTAATGAGACATAATCTTCCCATTGGCAACGGCAGTAAAATCCTAGGCAAAAACACGTTAGTTACCCATTGGATCCGAAATCGAGGGTTAGAGAAATTCCATGGTCATATCTAGCGGTTTAAATAAACGTACGTTATTAATAAATAATGATTTCATATCAAACGTTATGTTAAGAAGGTTTTTTTCGAACGTTTTCAGTTGACAGTCTGGCGAGTGGAATTATAGTTCAAAAGCTCGGTTCTGTACCGAGCGATACATAGAAAAAAGCGAATAAGACCAAAGCGAAATCTCAGTTTAGAGAACATAGACAATAAGAGAATAGTGAAGAGGTAAACTCAAATGCGTAAATTAGGACTAGCAGTATTGCTCCTATTTATTTGTGGCGGCTCGTTGTTCGCATCCGGCGGAGGATCTTCGTCCAAACCGTTGGCTGGATCTTATCCGATTATCCTTTCCCATGGCCTTTTTGGTTGGGGAACTGATTCTTCCGGAATTATCAGTATCGTTAACTACTGGGGCGGTATGGATTCATACCTTACGTCTCAAGGAGCTACCGTATACGCTCCTACCAAGACTGCTGCTCAATCCAATGAGACCAGAGGTACTGAATTAAACTCCAAAGTACTCGTTTATATGGCTGCAAATGGCTTCAGCAAGGTGCATATCCTTGGCCACTCTCAAGGTGGATTGGATAGCCGCTATGCAATCACCAACTTGGGACTTTCTTCAAAAGTTTCCACTTT
Source organism: Leptospira semungkisensis (assembly GCF_004770055.1). NCBI lineage: Bacteria > Pseudomonadati > Spirochaetota > Leptospiria > Leptospirales > Leptospiraceae > Leptospira > Leptospira semungkisensis. The sequence goes on from NZ_RQEP01000005.1 coordinate 299,023, forward strand.
GACCACCCTAAACACTCCACACAGAGGATCCCCAATTGCAGACATCGTAAACACTGTCCTGCCTGATTGGATCAAACCTTTTGTGAATGCGATCTTAGGCGTAGTGGTACAATTAGTATATGGCGGAGGAAACCAAAACGCTCTTGGAGCACTTGGATCCTTGACTACCAGCGGAACTGCAGCTTTCAATACTCGCACTCCAAACGTAGCAGCAGTTAAATACTATTCTTATGGATCTTATATCACTGTTCCAGACCTGATCCAACACCCTCTTATGGGAATCCTCCAACCAGCTTGCGCTGCAGGTGGATTGTTCAACGGACAAGGAGCAACCTGCGACGGACTCGTTCCTTATTCTTCCCTTCAGTGGGGAACTTTCAAAGGCGGGCCTGACTATGGTATTCTTACCACTGGAGTGGACCACTTAGAAGCATCTAACACATTGAACTCTGGAAAACCTTGGTATGATGTGGAAGGTTACTTCCTTAAAATGGCTCAGAACGCGAAAGCAAATCAGTAATCGCTTTCTTTGCCGAGAAAAAGCCGGGATGAAACCCGGCTTTTTTTATGCCTTCTCAACGTTTCCGTTTTTGATTTTCTACTTGGTATTTTCGGATCTTAGATCCAGTATCCTTCCCTATGACATCTTTCTCTAAGATCGCAATTTTAGGCGCAGGCAGCATCGGAACTTTTATAGGAGCACATTTAGTCCAAGCAGGTCATTCCGTAGTTTTTGTAGGAAGAGAAAGAGGCAAACAAGAGAGCCAATTATTCGGCTTGGGCATCAGTGATTATACTGGAAATTTCTTTTCTCTCTCTCCGAGCCAAGTTCGCTATGTTACCGATCTAAAAGATGCGCGAGACGCAGACCTTTTTTTTATCACAGTAAAGAGCAAAGATACCTTGGATGCAGGAAAATCCATTCGTAACCTTCTCTCTCCTGAAGAACTTGCAAAAATCGTAATAGTTAGTTTTCAGAACGGAATAAGGAATGCAAAGGAATTGGCAACCGCATTGCCAGAACTGAAGGAAAGGATACTGGCAGGAATGGTTCCGTTCAATGTAGTTGCAAAGGGTAAGGGTCAATTCCACCGAGGAACAAGTGGTGAGCTCGTAGTAGAGTCAAACTCCTACGGAAAAGAAGTGGTGCGTATTTTGAAAAACGCAGGGCTTGCGGCAATGGAACATCCGAATATAGAAGGAGTTCTTTGGGGAAAATTACTCATCAACCTAAACAATAGCTTGAACGCTCTTGCTGGCGTTCCGTTAAGAGAAGAACTTTCGCAGAGAGGATATCGCAGGATCTTATCTAAAATGATCTCCGAGGGAATGGAGATATTAGAGCTTTCCGGGATCAAACCCGCAAGAGCAGGAAAGATGATCCCTCAATTAGCTCCCTTGATCTTAAAATTGCCAGACTTTCTGTTTTTTACCGTAGCCTCTAGCATGGTAAAGATAGATCCGGAAGCAAGATCATCTATGTGGGAAGACTTACATTATGGACGTAAAACTGAGATTGCATATTTGAATGGAGAGATCTTGCGTTTAGCGGACGAGATAGGCCATAAGGCTCCGATCAATCACAAGATTGTTTCATTGATCGGAGAAGCGGAAAGCGATTCCAGAAAATCGAAATACGATGCGGAAACGCTTTCCAATCTATTAGGAATTACTTAAGTTCTTAGCTCTCCGTATCGGAAGGAGGAGGAGGATTAGATGCTGTAGCATCTTCTGATTTTCCTTTTCCGAAGATGAACTTTTTAACGGCATAAAATAAACCAATCAAAGCTACGATGATGATCTTAGCTCCCTTTACAAGAAAGCCTCCGATAAGTGCAAGTAGACCCGCTTTTTTCAGCAAGCCTCCGGCAATCAACCCTCCAATTCCGTAAGCAGCCAAACTATCAACCTTAGAATCGTAGTCCGCATAACGGTTTCCTTCGGTGAATTCCACACTTTCCAGAATCTTGCCCACATCGCTTTCTACTTTTTTCAGTATGGGAATGTCTCCGAGAGCGTTCAGTAATAGATAACCTTTCCTACCCAAGATCCGAATATTATAATTGAGTGTGTTCGCAGCAGTCCCATCGAATTTATATTCTTTGGCCCAATGCAGTTTTTTAGCGGTAGAATCATAATACGGAGAAGAAGCCCAACCGACTAATTCCAGTCCTGGATATCCATCTTTCTTTCTCTGTTCACTTTCTTCTTTAGTGGAGTCCTTTAGTTGGGATAATAATTCATCGTATTTAATTTCTTTAGAGTCTTCATCATCCACATGCCCTTCCTCCACATAGTCGATTGTAATGACATAGTTTCCCAGATCCAAAGGAGAGTCAGTTGCGATAAATAAGATCCCTAATCCAGGTTCACTGTTAGGTGGATTTCCCCAAACATCTTCCAAAACGATCTTGCTATCTTTTGCGTTCAGATACTTGTACCCTTTCGGCACTTTGATATTGGCGATCACTTTTCCCTCTTTGTCTGCAAGAGGAACCGTATTGGTTTCATACTTTAAGGAGTGAATCCATTTTACTAAGTCCTCATCTGTTGCAAATTTTTGTGCAGATGCAGGACCGCTCCATAAGAAGATTCCAACAACCAAATAGACTACAATTCTACGAATCATATTTTTATCTCCGAGCTTGAAGTTCGAGCAGCGGTACTATGTTGATTCGAATTAAATCTGGACAACCAATAATATGAACTTTGGAAAAAATAAATTGAAAAGAACGATTGTTATACGATCTATATCAATTGGGTTTCGCGCTGAACAATCCGATATCTTTTCGAACGTGTTTAGATTCCCATTCGGAAAGGCTGATCCCCTCTTCTTGCGCCTTTCTTTCTCTATAAGAATTTACTAATTTGAATGTAAGAGGATATCCGGCGATTCCCAATGGGATCCCGAATGCAAAACCACCCACAAACATTGGAAGTCCCATCTTGTCCAAGAGAAAGATACTCCAATGATAGAAGCCTGAAATGAGATCCATAGACTCCGATTGATTTGATATGGAAAGCAAAGTATCGAAACTGATTTCTTGGAAAGGAATATTGAATAAGAAGAGTATATTCTTTCCGATCCAATAGAAAAGATAATAGAAGAATGGAACAGTCGCCGCATTCGTAATCCAGATCATTGCGATTGCGATCGGAAGATAGAATCGAATTCCAACAACTCTAAGCAGGACCCAAGTTCCTAATCCCAGATACATTTGAACTCCTACAAGAGGAGTCATTGCCCAGATCAATCCGATCGTGGTGCCTAAACATAATTCGTGAATGGGAGCATGCGATTCTTGGAATGGTAGAATGATCTGTTTATGTATTATTCTGCCGATGGATCTTAGAAAATTCATTAAGAGATGTTCCTGTCTTATTTAGAACGGGCTGCTTTCGCATATTGTTCCCAAGACTTGGAGTATTTCTCCATAGCAGGAAATAATTCGAAGGCCTTTTTTGCGGATTCAGCTGCGGCCTTAGGATTTTTTTCGAAATCATTTTGTAATTTTGCGAGAAGATAATATGTTTCTGCTTTGAGGATCAAGTCTCTGTACTCGGTATCTATTCCCTTCTTCAAATAAGAAATCGAAGAAGCCTTATCTCGATTCAATAGATAGACCAAACCCATTCCGTAATAAGCTGAACCTTCTTCTTTGATCGAAATGGATTTAGAATACCAATCCAAGGCTTCCTTTCTAATATCTTGAGATAAGAAAAGATTTCCGAGATCAGTCATGAGCATAGAAGTGTATTCTCGATCCTTGGATGCTTCGGCAACTGCGAGAGCCTTCTTAAAACTAGACTCAGCCTTTTCATATTCTTTCCGATGATTTCTGATCTGAGCAATCCCTCTCAAACAATCTATCGAGATAGGATTCTCCTTTAAGCAAAGCTTATATTCCTTCTCCGCACCAGGATCATCCTTGCGAAGATATGCCATCCAACCCCTAAGATAATGGATCTGATCTGTCTTTCCAGTCTTGAGTAATTTGCTCTTTGCCTTCTCTACGGATTCAGAAATATGACCCGAGTCCAAGAGATCTCGAATTTCTAAAATAGAAGGATCTTCCTTACTTCCCTCGCAAGAGAAGAAGAAGGCAACAAGTCCAGTAACTTGAATTAGTAGGATTGCATTTGGATTTGTAAGAAGATTAAATCTCATTCTAATTGACGTGGGAACTTTTTCATCCTGGTTAAGAATGCCTGCCTGGCAAACAGGAATTTCAGGCTTTTACTTCCAGACCTGCAAAATACGCCAATTTTTCCGAAAAAAGCACTGGAGTTGCGTTTTTTTAGACGATTTTTATCCTTCTAATCCTCTTTAAGCTTTCTGAAACAAGAATAAGTTTTGCCTCATTCTTCAGGAACCTAAGCAAAAAATACACACTCGAATGTGGGAATAATAATCTTGGAAATTATTATTTTCCAAATTTCTGATACGAAAACACTTGTTAGTCGGAGAACGATTGACGAGAGAATCTAACTCAATGGAGGATGGTTCCTAACCTTCCTGCCTAATGCACATATCGAAGTATTTATTTTTCTTATTAGGGCCTATCGGTTTTTTGATCTTTCTTTTGTCCCTCACTCCCTGGCATAAGGAAGAAAATCTTCGTGCCTATCATGGAGTGATCGACCTAAGAGGGATTCAGGACGGTTCTTCTGGTCCAGTGGATCTTTCCGGAGAATGGGAATTCTTTTGGAGCCAAGAGCCAGGTAAGATCTTGGAATCCTTCCGAGGCACTATGACTGTTCCTGGATCTTGGAATAGAGAAACTGAATTACATCCTTCCTATGATCGATTCGGCTACGCAACCTATCGTTTAAAGATCCTGATGCCGGATGTATGGGTTGGCAAAGTGCTGACCTTTAGCTTCGGTACCGTTTGGAGTTCTTACAGACTCTATATGGACGGGCAAATTTTGGGAGAGTCCGGAATTCCTTCTAGCAATCCGGAAACTAGTCTACCCAGAGTACAGCCCCGCTCCTTCTCCTTTATTCCAAGTTCCAATCAAACTCAAATTGAGATCTTTGTTGCGAATACCTATGCAAGACAAGGAGGCATCAGCGCTCCTATTAAATTAGGTCCTTCTGAAGTGATGCTATCGACCCGCACGAGAGCGATGTTCATAGATATTTTCGCCTTCTCCAGCTTGGTGATCATGGGTCTTTATCATATCTCTTTGTATTTGTATCTTAGATCTAGCAAGGCACCTTTGTACTTTGGCATCATGAGTATGGCCATCGGAGTTCGTACCTTGGTCACGAATACGAGACTTCTTATGGAGTTCTTTCCTTCCGTTCCTCAGAGCGGTGTTCAGATCATTGAACAGATCTCAATGATGGTTGCCGTTGCCTTATATCTTCTTTTTTTCTTGGAGACGTTTACTGCCTACGTTTCTCGGTCCTTCGTGAAAATTTCCTTAGGAATCATTTCTATATTCATCGCAATTACTCTGTTCAGTTCCATAGAGTTCAATAGCAATAAGATCATGTATTTTCACATGTTCATCGGTATCACGATCGCGTATGTTCTATATGTGATCTTTCGGATCGATTTTGATCAAGAAAGCAATTCTTCTTATATTCTATACGGCTCCGGCATCCTGTTCCTGGGAGTAACGATCGACCTATTCTATACGTATGTTCTAAAAGTATCTTCTCATCAGATGTCGCATATCGCACTGGTCTTTTTCGTATTTTTACAATCCTTAGTAATTGCTTCGGATCGTTCTTCCAAATATAAGGAAGCCAAACTTCTTACAGAAGATTTACAGACCATGAACTTGGAACTTTTCGAGATGAAGGAAAAGTTGGTCCAAAAGGTTGAAGACAGAACAAGAACGTTAAACGATACTCTTCAACAGATCAATAGAGAATTGGAGATCGCCCAAAACGTTCAAAGAAAGATACTAACTCCTCCGGAAAGAGAGATCAAAGGGATTCGCTTTGATTATGTTTACAAGCCTTTAGAAAAAGTAGGCGGAGACTTCTTAGACATTTCAGAGATCAAGCCCGGTCAGGTACGTGTTCTTCTCGCAGATGCGGTAGGTCATGGAGTACAGGCCAGCTTGATGACCATGGCACTTAAAACGGAATACGAAGAGTTAAAAAAATTAGAATGTCCTACTTTCGTATTAAAAGAATTGAACGGAAGATTCTTGCGCAAGTTCGATACTTTGGAGAGTATCTTTCCTTGCTTCGTAGCGGATATCTATTTAGAAAAGAAAGAAGTCCTGTATGCCTCTGCAGGACATCCGGATCAAGTGCTTCTTTCTCCTGACGGAAAATACGAATTATTGCATAAAACCGGACCGATCCTAGGACTCTTCGATGATCTAGAAATCCAGTTCTCTACCTTTCCCTTCCCATTAGGAAGTCGTTTATTATTATTTTCTGATGGATTAATAGAGAACAGAAGAAAGGAAAATCGCTGGAGCACTGTGGAAACGATTGCCTCTAAGGCGGGAACCCTTTCCGGAGCCAGCCTTCAAAAGTTATTAGAAGAATTAGTAGTGATGGAAGAAAAATCCAGAGGAGACGAACAACGCTACGACGATATCACCATCATAGCGATCGAGTCCAGGGACCAACTTCAACTTTCCGACTCAAACCGTTTGTAGACGGCGTTTATAGTCAGCCTTCTTTTTTCAAAAGAAGAAAGGTAGCTATTCCGCAGAGAAATTCAAATCCGCTTGGCAGTAAAAGCATCGGACTCGCCATTCCTAATAAAACGAAAATAGCGATCGCAATGAACTGAAAACTTCTGGAGTGAGTAGTCAACCAAAGGAAAGGACGAAAATTCCAACTCCCCATTCGAAAATAAAAATATCCTAATATTGCTAAAGCGACTCCGACTACTCGGACCCAAACATCCTCAGCACTCAATAGGAAAAAGCTAAGAAAAAGATCCGGCACCAGGATCAGTAAAGTCCCCTCAATCAATAAGAAGACGCCGAAATATTGCACACTCTTTGCCGCGTTTATCATGCGCAAATGCATACTTCAATTTTAGATAAGGGCAATCGATTTTTACTTATTTAAATATCGTGAGAAATAAAAAGCCCCCGGGATCCGAGGGCTTACTTCAACTAGTTTGTTAGAAAAACCTTAACAAACTACAACTAACTCACCCGAAGCTTTCACTTCTCCGGATTCGTCTGAAGCTTCTACTGCGACAGTAAGAAGCTTTTCTCCGTTCTCTTCTTTCTTGCGTTTGATCTTTCCGGAACAAGTTAGTTTCTGTCCAGGCTTTGTCATAGCTTTGAAGGTAACTCCGAATTCCTTGATTTGCTTTTGGTCTGCCCAAGCAGTGCAAAGTCTTCCGATCTGAGCCATTACGAACATTCCATGCGCGATGGTTCCGTCCAATCCGGTCTTGCGAGCGAAGTCAGGATCATTATGGATCGGGTTAAAGTCACCACTTGCTCCCGCGTAACGCACTAGGTTCGCGTGAGTAACTGGATCCACTTTTAAAGGAGGGAGTTCTTGTCCTATTTCGTATTTATCGAATTCAATCTTACTCATTGTTTTCCTCCGATCATTATTCCGGCTTACGGATAAAAATAGACATTTCTGCTTCGATCACTGTATCGCCTTTTGCGTCCTTGATCGTAGTCTTGAAAGTCATAGTATCCATCTTGCCGACAGTTACGTTAACGCATTCTCCCTGAGAGGAAACTTTACCAGGGTAAAGAGTCTTTACATAGTTATATTTTTCTTTCAGGTGAAGAATTCTGGAAGTGTCTACTCCCATATTCTCCATATCTTTCCAGATTTTAGGATATCCCCAAAATTGGATCACAGTTGGAAATGTAGGAGGAGCTGGAATATCCTCAAAGCCTGCTTTCTTAGCGGCTTCGATATCGAAGTAGATAGGATTGGTTTCGCCGATCGCTTGGCAAAACTCTTTAATCTTTCCTCTCTCCACATCAAATTCATAACGATCGAGTTTAGTGCCGATCAGGTCTTTTGAAATGCCTTTTTCTGCCATAATCCTTTCCTTGGATTGGTGTTAAAAACTTTCGTAGAATCGAAATAGTTTTATCTCCCTATCTTTTAGACACCGACTCTTCTAGTCCATTGCTTTTTACTAACGAACGTTCTGTTCGCTAAAACAAGTGTTCACCGAATACTGTTCATTCTATTGAAAAGGTTGTAAAGTTAAACGCCGACAAAATTCTGTCTTTGTCTCGTCATGATTTCTTTTGAACCCAAACTTTCCAGGATTTGCGTCTATTGTCTCGCTCTAATTCTCTTAACAGAATGCAGACAATTGTCTTCTCACACCTTCTTTCAGAAGGAAGAGACAGTAATTCCAGTATGGGACGGGCTTCGCTCCTTAACAAAGCCGGGTAGCAAATGTCAGGGCAATCCTGAAGAAGCGATCAAACGGATCTCTTATCATTACAAAAAGAATCCTTCTCGATATTCGGGACTTCCTGTAAAAGATAGATGGAGAAATACTCAGCTTACCGTCTTGAAGGATAAGCAAAATCTATTAAACGAATCCAGGGACAGTCTCTTATTATTTCAAAATGGAGAATGCTCCATATCTTCAGAGTTTACTCTTAAAGATACTAAGCTTTCTTATTCTCCAAATACTATATTCAGTTTTTCTACTACGATTCTTTCATCTTTAGGAGAGAAGGTTTCGGCTTCGGGAAAATTAGAGATCTCTTTGGGACAAACTTCTATATTCTCACAGGAAGTTTCAGGCAAAGGAGATAATTGGCAGGACTTCGAAATTCCATTAAGCGAAGAAGTAGCCAAACTTCTTAAATCCGACCCTTCGCCCAACTGGAATTTCAAATGGACTCCGAAGCAGAATGGAGATCTTATTTTTTTAGGACAACCGATCCTTTATTCCAAAGTTTCTAATACAGGTGAATGGGGATCTAAAGAAAATGTAATATTGATCGTAGTAGACGCTCTTCGCCCGGATCGATTGGGTTTCGGGGGATCTACTGTCCCAACTAGTCCGTATCTGGATCAATTAGCTTCAGAATCCGTCGTATTTGAAAATGCATTCTCGAACGGAAATTGGACCAAGCCAAGCATGATCTCATTCTTCACTTCTAAGATCGCCTCAGAATTAGGATTGGGAAACGCATGGTTCTATTCTACGAACTTGCACAGAAAGATATTTTATTCCAAGGAACCTTCTACCCTTCCGAATCATTTAAGGCAAAAAGGATATTTGACTGCTAGCTTCATGAACAATGTCTTTTTGCTAGATTACACTGGCGTAGGAGTAGATCTAGGTTTTCATAAGCTCTTTCAGCCAGGAAAGGATAAAGCTGATACAGAGCTGATCTTGGATGAATCTTTGAAATTCCTAAAGGAAAATAAGGATAGAAGATTCTTTCTTCATATAAATATCAACACACCTCATTACCCTTACCTTCCTGAAAGAAAATATCTGGAAGCTCTTGAAAAGCAAACTCCTCCTCAGATTTGGAACCAGTACGACCCTTTCGTGAAGAAGTATATGGCAGAAATCTTATATACCGACGAAGTGATCGGTAAAATATTAGAAGAAGCCAAAAAGAACGGAGTCTTTGATAAGACCTGGATCGCAATCGTAGCGGATCACGGAGAATTGCAGTCCTTAGAACATTATTATCATCATCATTTCGTGGCGGAAAATCTGCATGCCCACGGAGAATCTCATTATGACGAAGAGATCAAGGTACCTTGGATCCTTCATCCTCCTGCTGCAGTGAAACCTTATATTCAAAAATGGAAGTTTAATGAACAGGTTTCCCTTCTCTCTTTATTTCCGACTTTAACAGGAGCATTAGGTTTTCCTTGTGAAGCTAAGGCCTGCGACGGGAACGACTACTCAATCGCCATGTTCGGGGACTCAGGGCCGGAAAAAGAAGACTACGTTTATACGGAAGGTCGATTTTCAGAATCGATCCGAAGTAAAGAATTCAAACTGATCCGAAGATACCCTGGCTACGATTTCGTTCGCAGAACGAGAGAAGGTGCCCCTCACCAAATGTCAGAAGAGCTTTACGATCTTGTAAATGACCCTCAAGAATCTAAAAACTTAGCCTTGGAACCTTCTCCTTTGTTAACCAAGGCGAGAGAAGAATTGGGATCCCATAGCTTGAAAAAGAATACATTCAAGCTTAGATTGCCTGCATGCTCTAAAGATTGTTCGCGCAAAATAGATCTGAATCTGCAAGGAGGGATTTATAGGATCTTCTCTGATAGCGATTTTCATTTGGATAGAGCGGAAGCGAGATCCGCTTCCCTTAGCGTTCGACAAGTAGCAGGAAAAGAAGTTATCATTTCCGTTCAAACAGTGGAACCTCTTTTTGGATTTAGACTTTCCATCACAAAAGATGGAGTCTCTGAAGATTATAAATCTGGAAAATGGGGAATTCTTTCTAAAGCGAGTACAGGTTTGTATTCTGCATCTCCGGAGACTGTCGCTTCTTCTCGCCAGCCATACGAATTCAAAACTTCTAATCTACCATACTGGTACAATGACGCTGGACTGACCGGAAACACCGACTCTTCTGAACAAGCGGCCCTAGGCAAAGAGGTTCGCAAAGTGTTGGAGAGCTGGGGCTATATACATGAATAGAAGTAATTTTATGTCCAAGTTTCGATCCTTTGTGCTCAAAAACCTCCTTGCATTTCTGGAGCGAAGGCCTACTTTATTTCGATAAAATCAAAGAAACTAGGGTAAAAAAATGAAACTGAAAAATGCGATCCCATGCGGCCTCTTCTTACTATTATTTTCAGACTGCGGGTCCAATCCTGTGCAACGTTGCCAAGACAGAAGAAAAGTAATGAGGGACGCAGTTTGCCAAGCGGTTTCTGCACACGTGGGAACAGGCACTTATAACGACAGCCTTGTCGCCTGCGCCTTACAAAACAACCAATACAACGACTGCTCGAACGAGAGCTATTTTAAATAAATCTAATTGGTTCTGTCCGAATCAATCCAATACGATCGTGATATCTACTCTTCGATTTTTCGCACGGCCCGTTTCATCTTCGTTTCCGGACACGGGCTGGGACTTTCCATAACCTTTATAGGACATCCGAGTTTCCTCGATCGCGTGAGTATCTCGTAGCTCCTGGAGAACACTCAACGCTCTGTCTTGAGATAATTTTAAATTATATTCTTGGCTTCCACGATCGTCCGTATGTCCGCTGATTCTGATCTCACGATCCGGATATTTCTTCAAAACGTCCGCAATTTTGTCCAGGACCTTCTTTGCTTCTGGTTTCAACTCAGACTTATTATAATCAAAAAGCAAATTATCTAAGGAAAGAACCACGCCTTCATTCGACTTTCGGATCTCTACAGGAGCACGATCCTGCTTCTCTCCTTCTGGATTTCCTTCCCACTCCGGCCACTCCAAACCATTTCCTTTATTAGAGTTAGGTTTCTTCTTTGGCTGAGCAGAAATATCCGGAAATCCTCCGAGCATTTTCTTCACTTCTTCGGCAACCTTGTCTTTATCGGATTCACTTACGGAGCTTTGCTTGGAATAGACTCCATGGATCTCGAAGGTCATTTCTTGAGCGATTCCATTCGGAAAAACAAAAGTGTATGCCAGCTGGACATGTTTGTATTGAGGGACCCCAGCTTCGGAATCAAAAAACACCTGCCCTTTTGCAAAACCGTAAATCTTGTAAGGGACTCCAGGTGCAAATGTCTCAGCTTCCTTCATTAGATTATAATTATATTCTATTAGATCCGCCTTTCCACTCTTGCCTGCGTACTTCCATACTTCAGGTCCCTTGTATGTGTACTTTGCTTGAACAGGGATCTCTATTCTTGCTCCACTGAATTGAAAACTTTCAGAGGCAGGCTTGATCCAATTATCTCCTTGAGAAACGCTTTTGTCAGAAAAGCTCGGAAGAGACCTCAGATTCGGCATACTGTATTCGGGAGGAACGGTATACTGTCCAGTTTCGGAAATAAAGAAACGGCTTTTAAAGGTTTTATCCTTATAGAAAGCAGGATCTACTTCCGGAAATTTGGTATAGGTATCGAAGATCGCGGAAAAATCGCAGCCTTCCTTCTTGCAAGAGACTGCTTTCAAAAGGATTCTATTTTTGTCCTCTCTATGAATGACCCTTTGGCCCTGTCTTGCTCTAACTCTATGATATTCGTTTAACTCCAAATCATCTCCCGAGTTCATCTTCCATCGGAGCAAAACGGAATCCTGAGAGAATAGTATCGAGGGAAAGAGTAATAAAAAAAGAAGAAGCCCTCGTAGAAATGCCATAGTTCTAGTTTCGATGAATTTCCCGAAAAACTTAGGAGTCAGCCCAAAAAAAACCTGCTTTCTAAGCTTAGAATGCCCTCGAAATCAATATATTCTTGAATAAAAACGAATCACAATAAGCAGAGAAGGAACTTGACAACCTTGCTAAAAAATCCATCCACTTAATACGTGATCCCTCTTTTCCAAGAGATTGTATTCTTCGGAGTCCTATTCTGTATGCTTCTCAGCATTGGATGTTTGGTACGACCTGAAAAAACCGCAAGCTTCAAGATCCTATCCTTACTTTCCTTTTGCGTCTCCATTCAATTTCTTTATATTTTCTTTTTATTGAGAGGAATCTATTTCGAACCTTTGTTCTTAAATCACATGCATATTCCATTGGCATGGTTCTTGGGCCCGGGAATGTTTAGCCTATTCTCTATAACTGTTCGAGATGAACGAGTATCGCTGACTGAAAAGAGCTTTTATCTTCCCGGATTATTCTTCTTAGCCTTCTTTCCTTTATTCTTTCTTGCGTTTCCGGAAAGTTTTAGAAGTAGACCCTTGGATTATTTCAAATTAGGGACCATTAGTTGGTTGGATATCCTACTAATTGGGGCCTACTCTGCTAATTTGTTACTCTATTTCTCTGTAGTTTGGCAGACCAGAGGCGTATTCAGATGGAATCGATTGAAAGAAGATGCAGGAGCCAGGATACTTTTGTTCGTTATCTTAGGCAGTGGTAGTGCAACTTTTGTCTTGGTCTTGGCATTTCTTATCCGAGATCTAAATCTACTATTCGCTTCCGTACTTGGAACAGTGATCTACGCGGTGATCGGATATCTGTTTCAAATCCATTCCCCGCATGTTTTTCAAGAGATCGGCCCTTCTATGAGAGAGGTATACAGGAGCTCTAGATTGGATGGAGTCGATACTGCAGACCTGGAGACTAGACTCGATACGCTCATGAAGGAAGAGAAGATGTACTTACAAGAGGATCTTTCTCTTTCTGCACTATCCAATCAATTGGATATAAAACCTTATCAGCTTTCCGAATTTCTAAACCAGAGAAAAGGCACGAACTTCTCTAAATTTGTGAACGGTTTTCGAGTGGCAGAGGCAGTTCGTATTTTAGCAAAAGAAGATGGAGCAAATATTCTTTCTGTAGCTTATCGATCCGGTTTCAACTCCAAGGCAACATTCAATCTTGCATTTAAATCAGTAACCGGAGTTTCTCCTAGAGAATTTCTAAGAAAAACAAAAGTCTCCTAGTATCTAAATTCACCATTGATTCATTTCTGCATTCATATTTGAACGAACGTTCTTCTTCGATTTTGTTTAAATAAAAAATTAAGACCTTTTATTTTGTCTAAAATCCGAATCCAAGACGACCCAACTTGTAACGGGAGTTATACTCCCTCTCCATTAAGCGAATAGAATTTGAAAGATCGAAAGCTTATGGAGAATAGCGATGAGAAAAACATATCGAACGTTAGTTATGCAACTCTGCATGCTAACAATGACGATGGGGGTGTTCCTTTACTCTTGTAAAAGTGAATCACCAAATAATGCGGAAGCTGCAGCGTTACTTGCTTCTTTAGATCCAAGTCTCGCCCAAGCAATTGGAAACCAAAGCGGAACAACAGGAACTCTTCGTGCGGCGGATACAGAATCCGACATTCAAGCCGCATTTGCGCAAGAGAACGATGGAAGCTTTACCTTCAATAACACGATTACTGTCACTGCTTTTGACGGAGTCTCATTGGAAGTAAATCTTTTCCAACCTGCGAATATTCCTGCCGGCTCCAAACTTCCTGCGGTCGTATTCGTAAACAGTTGGGCATTGAACAAATACGAATATATCGTTCCTGCAGCTAAACTGGCAAAGAAAGGTTATATCGTTCTTTGCTATAGCACAAGAGGATTCGGTGCGTCTGGCGGATTGATCGATACCGCAGGACCTAAAGACAGAGCGGATCTAAGCACCATTTTGGATTGGTTACTTGCTAATACTCAAACGGATATCGCAAACATCGGTATCTCCGGAGTTTCTTACGGAGCGGGAATTTCCTTAACCGGAGTAAGCACTGAGCCAAGAATTAAAACTGCAGTAGCAATGAGTGGTTGGGGAGATCTGAAACGCTCTTTGTACGGCAACGATACTCCTAGACTGGTCTGGGGGTTGATCCTAGTTGCTTCCAGTTATATCACAGGAAAGCCGGATCCAATCGTTGCTCAGAATTTTGCTAATCTAATACAGCATATCAATATCGACTTTGTCACTTCCTGGGCGGCGGATCGTTCTCCTCAAACTTATGTAGGACAATTGAACGCAAGCGCAGGCAAATCAGTAATGATCTCGAATAACTTCGAGGACTTCCTATTTAATCCGAATGGGATCCTAGATTATTATACTCAGATCACTGTTCCTAAAAAATTACTAATGAACGAAGGGATCCATGCTTCCGCAGAAGCAGCAGGACTATTAGGAATTTCTAATTTTGTTTGGGACAATGCTTACGACTGGTTTGATTATTGGTTGAAAGGGGTGAACAACGGGATCATGGCAAAACCTCAGGTTACTTTCCAAACCCGTTTTAACGGCCCAAGAGTCACTTATCCTTCCTGGCCGGCTCCTACTGTCGGAAATAAGACCTACTACTTGAAACCTAGAGGACTTTTTACCAACGGTGAGATTGCTACCAGCCAGAATACAACTGTGACCAATACCACAATCCTTTCCGGAGCTGATACAGTAGCAACTACCGGTTTCCCATTACTTTCGGATATTCTTTCCGCTCAAGTAGGGATCCCTACGACTACGAATCTATTCTTCGAAAGCAGAGTGAACGGGATCGTGTATCAATCTTCTAGCTTAAGTAGCGCATTGAAGATCAGAGGTAAGATCTTCTGGAATGGAAGAATCTCTTCTACTTTAGGAAAAGCGAATGTAAACGTTTATTTCTACGATGTAGCAAAGAGCGGAACTGCGACACTAATCACTCACGGAACGTATACGATCTTTGATGCGGCTGCAAACGAAGCTAGAGACATCTCTATAGATTTGAATGCTGTTGCTTATGATGTTCCTGCAGGAGATAGCATTGCAATTGCGATCGACACGTACGATGTTTTGTATTCCGTCCCGACCACTTTGGTATACGGACTGGATGTGAAACATTTAAAATCTCCTCAGACGACCTTAGTGATCCAATCCGAGTAAACTATATTTTCATCCTTGTCAAGCGGGCGAAAGCCCGCTTCTTTTTAAACTTCCCTTTCTTTTCTCCACTCGAGATATTCTTTCAATTCTACGAGTTCGATATACCCTTCTTCTTCAGGGTCATCTGGGAGGATTCCGATCTCATAGTAACCGATCTCTTTTGAGAATTTTTCTTCGCCTAGGACGGCCTCTAACATTAAACCGACCGCTTTCTTCACATTCGGATTGGATTCCACATTCGGAAAGTCAGGGAAGCAGATTCGAACCCCAAAACCTTGGCCTTTGTTTTCGAGTGGCAAAAACCAGATCTCTTCCGAGTCCAATTCTAAACCTTCGTAAAAAATGACTGTGCCTTTTTCTTGGTATTGGTCTACCGAGAAGATGTCCCAACCAGGGACTTCAGGGGCGAGATCTACGAATCTTTCCGCCTCTGCATAGAGTTCTTCGTCTCCGGCGGTAATTACAGTTAATTCGTTGGGGCCTTCTTCTCCCCCTCCGATCTCAAAATAAAACTCGGAATTCACATCCTGAATGCGATCCATCAGATCGTCCAGAAGTCGGTCTCTTTCCCGATCTTCCAGGTCGTCAAGCTTGGCATAATACCGACTGTTTTGAGCGAACCAGCTCCAAAACTTTTCCGCTTTTTCTTCCATTCATTCGCCTCATCCCGATTCCGGAGAACATTTCAAGCTCCGCGTCCCGTTAAAAATATCCGAATGTATGAATAGATTGATTATAGGGAAAGAATTATTTTACGGTTTCGGATTCTATCCAATCCAAATACTTGTGATTCCCTTCCTTGATCTCCCAGGAGACCACGCACGGCACCGTGTAGCTATGCAACTCTTTCACCCTATCCACAACCTTCTCCGCGAGAGAGGCAGTGGTCTTTAACAAAACAACGAATTCGTCGTTTTGTTCTACACGCCCATGCCATCTGTAAACGGATCGCATTGACGGGATTACGTTTGCACAAGCAGCCATTTTCTCTTCTACGAGAGTTTCAGCGATTAGCATCGCTTCCGCCTCATCTCTCGCAGTGGTGTAGATCGTTCGATAGCCCATACTATTGTGATACTCCCGTATTCGGTTTGTTTCAAGAATGATTCCCTAATAATTGAAGAAGAAGGATAAAAACCTGTCCGAAATGCTAAAAAAAGAATCCAAGTTTAAGATAAAGACAGTTCAGGGAAAATTCTGGACAAGAAGCGGAAGTAAATTAAGAAATCGGTAATGGCTTCTCGAAAAGCACCAAACATCCTAATTCGAAAATCGTATGACGCTCTTTGCTTCAACTCAGCATTTTTTGGATTCTATGCTCACTCAGGTTTTGCTCTGGGACTAAAAGAAATCGGATTTGTTCCTTCAAAAATTGCAGGTTCCAGCTCCGGAGCACTCATCGGTTCTCTGATCGCTGCCGGACTTCCTCCCGAGGAGATCACTCGGTTCATTCTCACTCTGAAAAAAAGCGATTTCTGGGACGGGAATGTCCTAACCCAGTTCTTAAAACCGTTTCGAAAGGGATTGAAGAATTACTCAGGACTGTTAAGCGGTAAAAAAATACGTAATCTACTCGAACCTTATCTGGAAGGAAAAGATGTCTCCGAACTTCCAACCAAAATGGGCATCTCGGTCTCGAACCTGACAAAAGGGATCCGAGAACTTAGGACAAACGGAAACGCGATAGATCTCATCCTGGCCTCCATGACCTTCCCGATTCTTTTCGAAATCCCTAATATAAATGGAGAAGAGTTCCTGGACGGAGGTGTGGCCGATGCAGAACCCATCAAAGAATTCATTTTAGATCCAAGTATTAAGCGTATCGTAATTCATGACATAGAGAATAGAAAGCCAGTTTCAGAAAAGATCCTGATGAGAGCCTTCGATTCCTGTGTAAATGTGATCGCCAGCGAAACAAAGGACCTAAAAGAGCTTCTGGCAAAGAAATACGGGAAGAAGATCATTCGAGTGGTTACGAATACGCCCTACCTTCATCCGAACAAAATGGAAAGCGGAAGACTTGCTCTCGAGCTAGGAAGAAGATCCGCTCATTTCATGAAGGAACAGATCTTAGGAAAGAATAGCAAATAAAACAAAAGCCGCCCAAAGGACGGCTCAGTTTGGAGAATGATCAAGAAACATTCGAAATACGGAATATTCTTCCGTATTAAGATTACTTCTTAGGTGCAGCTTCTTTTTTGTGTTCTGCTTTGTGCTCTTTCTTAGCTTCTTCTTTCTTAGGAGCTTCTTTTTTTTCTTCCGCGCTGATTGCGAATGCCGCAACAAGAGATAAAGTAGTGATCGCTAATGCTAGTCTTTTCATAGTTTTTTCCTTTGGGTTCGTTTGATTCAGGAGAATCATTTCTCCAGTATCGAAAAACTTATAAAATCAAGCCTCTGTTTTGCAAGCAAAAAATACAATATAACAGAAAATATATCCGCTATTATTACAAAGCCGAATTATGGTCCAAATCGGGAAAAAGTAGCTGACAGTGAGAAAACAATTTAATGTATAAAGACCAGGGGCCTTCTGCCCCTAAGTCGCTTCACTATTACATCCGGTGGAGGCAGAATCTACCGGATCCTTTTTCCCAATCTTATAATCTTGGATTTCTAAACCCTCTTCATTCGAGGAATACTCTCTATTTAAGCTGATTCGCTATCTGAACTGTCCGATCCCCTTGAAATTGAGAGACAGTTTCTCTTAAAGGACCGGAAAATAAAAAGGGCCTCCATTTCGGGAGGCCCTCCGCGTCGCTGAACTATTACATCCAGTGGCACATGAATCAATCCTTGTCGGATTATTTCTTGTGCTCTTCTTTTTTATGCTCTTCTTTTTTGTGAGCTTCTTTCTTGTGCTCTTCTTTTTTAGGAGCTTCTTTTTTCTCTTCTGCGCTAAGAGCTACAGCTGCAACGAAAGAAAGAGCAGTAATCGCTAGTAATAGTTTTTTCATTGGATTTTATCCTTTAAAATTGTTTTGGACTTTGAGTAAAAACCCAAGGCCCGGAGGTAAAGATAATCCGGAAAATATCGGGTCAACCACAATCAAATTTCGTGAAATCTAGTAAAATTTCATCCAAATAGTTCCCATATTTTTTTCGTGATTCGATATAAAATTACGAATCTAAGAAGGAACCACGGAACTAAATTTTTAGCCATTTGGGTCATACGGGGGAATAATTTTAGACTAAAATCTTCTTAGCTGGAAATTTCTTTCCAAAAATTGATTTAAAATCCTACGCCCGAATTTCGGCATTTAAGCCTTCTTAACATTCTTTCCTCTCCGCCAATACGGATCGTACGTTCTTGACTCGGTACCCAACCGCTTAGAACCTGTTCATTAGGGTTTCTTAAGGGACTTTTGTAGAGAAACTCATTCCAACCAAGGTTATATTTAATGGACTTCGCTCTTTCCGACGATCAAAAAGCGCTCAGAGATCTAGCTAGGGACTTTGCCAAAAACGAGATCAGACCCAAGGCAGAGCATCACGACAAAACTGGCGAGTATCCTCTTCAAATCCTGAAGAAGGCATGGGAAATTGGCCTTATGAATATCCATATTCCGGAAGCTTATAACGGCGCTGGAATGGCAGAGTTGGATGACGTAGTAATTGGTGAGGAATTATTCTGGGGTTGTTCCGCGATGGCAACTGCCATTCTTGCAAACAACCTGGCCTTGGCTCCTGTTCTCATTGGAGCAAGCGAAGAAGTCTTAAAGAAATGGGTGCAACCCATGACAGAGCAATTCCAACTTTGTGCATACGCAGTTACTGAGCCGGGAGCAGGTTCGGATGTTGCTGGAATTCGCACTAGTGCAAGAAAGGTTGGAGACGAGTACATTATCAACGGTTCCAAGATGTGGATCACAAACGCTGGCTACGCGGATTGGTTCTTCGTCCTTACCAAAACTGATCCTGCAGCAGGTCACAAAGGGATCACAGGTTTTATCGTTAGTTCAAAAACTCCAGGCGTGATTATCGGTAAGAAAGAATTGAACATGGGACAAAAATGTTCCGACACAAGAGGAATTTCTTTCGAAGAAGTAAAAGTCCATAAAAGCCAGATGATCGGTAAAGAAGGAGACGGCTTCAAGATCGCAATGGGAGCATTCGATCATACTCGTCCCGGAGTAGCAATCGGAGCAGTCGGTGTAGCAAGAGCGGCTATGGAGCATGCATTAGAATATGCTAAAACTAGAACTGCATTCGGCAAACCAATCGTAGAGAACCAAGCTATTTCTTTTATGATCGCAGAGATGGCGAGAGATATCGAAGCGGGTCGTCTTCTTTGTCACCAAGCTGCTTGGTTGATCGATAACGGTTTCAGAAACACTTATCAGGCTTCTATTGCTAAGGCTTTCTGCGCGGACGCTTGTATGAGAATTACTACCGACGCAGTTCAGGTGCTCGGCGGTTACGGTTTCAATTCTGAGTATCCTGTGGAAAAACTTATGAGAGACGCAAAGATCTTCCAGATCTACGAAGGAACTTCTCAGATCCAAAGATTGATCATCTCCCGCTATCTGACAGAAGGTAAGGGAATCGAAGGACCGAACCTCTGAAGGAATTTTCCTTAACATACGAAGAATTTCTGGAGAGAACCAAGTCCGGAAATTTGATCCCGGTGTTTAAACAGGTCTTTTTAGATCTGGAGACCCCCGTGTCCCTATTCGCAAAATGGGGAGGCACGGAGGCAAAGCATTCCTTCTTACTAGAATCGGTAGAAGGCGGAGAGAATGTTGGTAGGAACTCTTTCTTAGGAAAGCAACCTTACCGATTGCTCTATGGCAAAAATGGTCTATTCTACGTTTCTAAAGGAAACGAACCGGAGACGGAGATCATCACCTATGATCCTCTCTTCTTGTTAGAATATTCTATGGGAGATGATAAGTATGTTCCGGATCACAGACTTCCTTCTTTCCAGGGTGGCGCGGTAGGCTTTCTTTCTTTCGGCGCAGTTCGTTATTATGAGAATATTCCGGATACAAAGCCCGAAGACGAGCCTGCTCCGGACGCTTACTTCGCTTTATATGACGAAGTCTTAGTCGTAGACCATGTGGATCGTCTTCTTAGGATCGTAGTAAATGCGAGACTCTCCGAATTCGAAGATCCCAAAGCTTGCTACGAAGCTACATTAGAAAAAATTGATGCGATCGAAAAGGAATTAAGAGAAGGAGAACTTCCCGGCTGGGTAAAGCATCCTCTCGAATCCAAAGAAAAATTGGAGTACGTTCCGAATATTCCCGACGAAGATTACAAGTTAGCGGTTCAAAAAGCGAAGGAATACATTTATGCGGGAGATATCTTCCAAGTAGTTCCTTCTAGAAAGCTTGAGTTCCGCCCCGGAGTTCCTCCCTTTCAAGTGTATAGAGGGCTTAGAACCGTGAATCCTAGTCCTTATATGTATTTCTTGAAATTAGATGATATTTCTCTTGTAGGGTCTTCTCCAGAGATCATGGTGAAATGCAAGGATAGAAAGACTTTCCTCAGACCCATTGCCGGCACTAGACCAAGAGGAGCAAACCCTGAAGCGGACAAACTCTTGGAAGAGAATCTTCTGGCCGATCCAAAGGAGATCGCAGAACATATCATGCTCGTTGACCTTGGTAGAAACGACCTAGGCAGAGTTTGCGAGGCTGGAAGCGTGAGAGTGGAAGATTTCAAGATCATCGAGAAGTATTCTCACGTTATGCACATCGTAAGCCAATGTTCCGGAGTATTAAACGAAGATAAGACAGTTTACGATCTTCTACGTGCGACACTTCCTGCAGGAACCGTCTCCGGTGCCCCTAAGATCCGTGCTATGGAAATCATAGACGAACTCGAAAGAACTCGCAGAGGAATTTATTCAGGTGCATTAGGTTATATTTCCTATGCGGGCGATACGGATATGGCGATCGTCATTCGAACCATTTCTTTTTACGGTGAAAGAGCCTTCGTGCAAGCAGGAGGAGGAGTGGTTTACGATTCTTCCCCGGAAGGCGAATTAGAAGAGACTAAAAACAAAATGGCAGCTCTTCTGAGAGCGGTCGATTTTGCAAGAAACGGATTGAAGGGGGAATGGAACAGATGATCCTCCTAATCGATAATTACGATTCTTTTACATACAATTTATTCCAATACTTCAGCCAGATCGGAAATAAGGTGGAAGTATTCAGAAATGATAAAATAGATCTTAATACGATCAATCATCTCAAACCGAAAGGCATCGTTTTAAGCCCTGGTCCCGGAAGACCAGAAGACTCCGGAGTTTGTCTGGATGTTTTGAAAGAATTGGCAGGTACACTTCCGGTTCTTGGCGTTTGTTTGGGCCATCAAGCCATAGGCCTTGTCCACGGTGGAAAGATCGTAAACGCTCCCAGCATCATGCACGGAAAAGTAAGCTTGATTGAACACGACGGCAAAGATATATATAAGTCCTTGCCTTCTCCTTTCTTAGCTACTCGTTATCATTCTCTCGTGATCCAACCGGAAAGTCTTCCTACAGAATTGGAAGTTTCTTCCAAAACCCAAGACGGAGTGATCATGGGAGTTCGTCATAAAACTAAGGCCCATCTTTACGGAGTTCAATTCCATCCAGAGTCTATCATGACCCAAAATGGATTGGAAATCGTAAGAAATTTTTCTCGGATCGTTTCAGAAGCTTAAACCGATGAAGATCTTCTTTCGCCTAATGTCCTATTCAGTACGTTATAAGTACAGATTCTCATTAGGAATCGCATTCGCTCTTCTTACTGCAGTCTTAAACGCGGTATCCTTGACTTCCATCATTCCTCTTTTCGATACAATGGCTGCGGATCCCAACGCAAGATTTCAATTTGAGTTCACTGCGGCGGAGCAAGAGATCATCACAAAAGAAGAATCGAGTATTGGCATCCGCCTGAATCCTTTGGAAAGAGCGAAGAAAGTACTGATCGACCTAAAGAGATGGTCCAATGGTAGGACCAAATATATGGAGCCCAAGCAAGTAGTTTGGGCTGTCTGTTTGTTTATTCTTCCTTTATATGGTTTGAAGCTGCTCACCTATCTAGCCTCGGTGTATTGTTTGGCTACGGCAGGTTATTGGGCCGTTCGAGATATTCGACAGGAATTATTCGAAAAGAATCAGATGCTTCCTCTGACCTTCTTCTTCAAAGAGAAGACTGGTATGCTGATGAGTAGGATCATCAACGATGTAGAAGTAGTGGCCGCAGTTATTTCATCCAATTTTAGGGACGCGACCATCAATTTCTTTTACGTGGTCACTCACCTTCTTGTATTACTTTATTTGAATACTGAACTTCTGCTAATCGCATGCGGGACGGTGCCTTTGATCATTCTTCCGGTGACTTTGTTCACTAAGAAGATCACTAAGTCCACAGAAAGACTGCAGGAAAAGATGGCGGATCTAAATGCAAATCTGCAGGAGATGATTTCCGGTATTAAAGTCATTCGAGTTTTTAATACTGAAAAATTTGAGAAGGAAAAATTCCAGAAGATCAATCAAAACGTGTATCGCAGGAATTTCAAAGGTCAATATTATCTACAGATCGCTCCAAGCTTGGTGGAATTGACTTCTTCTCTCGTTGTTCTCGGTTTCTTCGCTTTAGGTGCGAAATTCATTCTGGCCGGAAACGTGGACTCTCCTTTTACAGTCGGTCAGTTCATGGTGTTCTTACTCACGCTTCTTTTTCTTCTTCGTCCTCTTACTCAACTTTCTCAGATGGTGGGCAAAGTTTCTCAGGCAATTATAGCAGGAAGAAGGATCTTCGAAATTATCGATCTGGAAACGGAAGATCATAGTGAAGAAGAGAAGCTGAAATCCTTCAAACTATCCGATTCCATCTCATTTAGAAATATTAATTTCGCATATCCAGGAACGAATTCTGAAGTACTGAAAGATATTAATCTCGACGTGAAGATTGGAGAGACTGTTGCGATAGTCGGAGCCAGCGGTTGCGGTAAATCCACTCTTATGGACTTAATTCCGCGCTTCTTCGATCCGAATATAGGATCCATTGAATTCGATGGTAAGAATATTAAGGATTTCTCACTTGCGGATCTTCGCAAAAAAATCGGGATCGTAACTCAGGATATTTTCTTATTTCACGGAAAAGTCGCGGATAATATCGCCTACGGAAAACCGGGTGCAAACAGAAAGGATGTAATCCGTGCGGCTCGTTTAGCTCACGCTCACGATTTCATCAAACAAATGGACAATGGCTACGATAGCATCTTAGGCGTAAGAGGATTGAACCTTTCCGGAGGACAAAGACAACGTTTGGTAATCGCAAGAGCCTTGTTGCGAGATCCTGAAATCATGATCCTAGACGAAGCAACTTCCGCATTAGATGCCGAGTCGGAAAGACTTGTAAGCGACGCCTTCAGAAGATTATTCGCGAACCGAACTACATTCGTGATCGCTCATAGACTTTCTACAATCAAAGATATTCCGAGAATTCTAGTCATGGACAACGGAAGGATCATAGAGGAAGGAAGCCATACTTCCCTCATGGAAAAGAACGGGATCTATCGCAAATTAACCGACAATCAATATGCTGGAGCCGGAATACTACCTTGAAGCCTCTTGTATTAGTCGTAGATGACAATGATCGCTACGCAAATAATCTACAAATCTATCTGAACAAAATCGGTTGTGAAGTGCTTCGCGCAGTAGATGCCGCTCAGGGTTGGGAATTCTACCTAGCAAACAAGCTCAAACTAAAAGCAGTTATTACTGATATCACTATGGAAACCCAGACATCCGGCCTTTGGATGATCAGAAAGATCCATAAAGATGGGTTCAAAGGGATCAAAGTGATAGCGACCACTGGATTTGATGTTGCAGGAGTCATGGCCGTAAGCAAATACCTTCTTCCATGGTTTGCTGGGATCGAGTATATGGTGCCCAAGGTGCCTTTAAAGAAAGGAGAAGTGCTTCTTCTTCCTACCAAGAATATTTCTTCTTTCGAAGAAAGACTTAAGAACTCCTAAACAGCCTTTCGACCAAAACTATAAAGGGTCAATGATTAAAATACATTGATCTTTCCATCTAATCGTTTGATCGACCTTTGTTCAATCCGCCGCAAAGTATCTTGTAAGCAAAGAAAGCGAGAGCCAATAAAGACCTCCGAAAAACAATTGCCCGCCTCCGCAAATTCTCATAAAATCTAAATAATATACATTATATTTCCATAATACATAGTAAACGTTTGTTCATTTTAAATGAACTCATGTTTATCGAGCATACAATATGACATTGCATCACTCATTGTTATACAAAAATTTAACGAACATTCGTTAACTAACTTATGTTAGCTAACCTTCGTTAGTTAGTATAGAATATATGCAGTTATATTATAAATTAGGAAAATAGTTCGACTGTAGCATTTGTTATACTTATTCAAACACTGTTAACAAAGTTTGATTTTCGATTTTATATGCTGAAAAAATTTTTTTCTTGAAATCAAAACGTTAAACTCTCCGAGTAAAAACGAAATGTTATCAATTGAAAATTTTAAGACGGAAGGTATGTCGAATGAAAGCGAATTACTCAAGCGAGCACACGTCCCAAGAACAAGTATCCACTATCTTTAAACATCTCTCCGAACAAGATATAAAAACATACACTGTCTTTGGGGGACAAGGTGTAGACCCTATTCCTGAGCTTCGTTCCTTCTATGAAGAAGGTCATTCTAATTCAGAATTCTGGGAAATCGTATATACTTCTATCGATGAAGAACTGAAGTCTCTAACAAAAGAAAGACTTCTGAATTGTTTTCCTCATGGTTTTAATTTGAAGGAATGGCTGCTATCTCCTGAAACGACTCCTGACTCTTCGATACTTAAGAATTGTTGCTACAGCATCCCTCTTATCTTTGTCGCTCAGGCAGCAAGCTTATTCAGAATATTGAAAGAAGAGTCCGAATGGGAAGCCTTTCATTCGGCAAATACTGGCATATTTGGGCATTCTCAAGGGATTTATGCTGGTCTATTGCTTTCCTCTTCTCCGAACAAATCATCCTACTTAAAGAACCTTTCCTTGATCTTGAAGTGCTTATTCTATCTAGGAGTGAGATCTCAAGAAGAATTTCCTCTCTTAGAATTGGATACCATATATAAGAAATTCTTAAAGCCTGACGAAGTCCCCTCCCCTATGGCAGCTCTTCGCTTAGAGGATGATACTCTCATTCTAGAAGAATTAGAGAAATTTAATTCGGGAAAGAGCTCCGAGGATATGATCAATCTAGGACTAAAGAACGGTCCTAAGGGAAGAGTATTTTGCGGTTCTCCCGAAAGCCTTCTGGAATTCAGAACTGTTCTTGCAGGCATAGCATTGCCAGGTCTAGATACATGGACCTTCTTAAAAGTTTCTGCTCCTTTCCATAGCCCTCTATTAAGAAGATGCCCTGTATTAACGGAAGGTGATTTTAAAAAGATAGGATTTCATCCTCAACCGGAGGACCTGAAAATTCCTCTGTATGACACTAGAGACGGGAGAGATTTAAGATCCGAAACGGATCTTTCTCTTGTATTAGCAAGAATGACCTTTGCGGAAACCTTAGATTGGGATTTATGTTTAAGCGAACTCAAGAAGGAAGAGAATAAGATCCTTCTCCTCTCTTTCGGTCCAGGTGCGGATGCCGAAAAACTTTCCATTCCGAGTATTAAAGGAAAATCATTTTTAGTTAGAAATTTAAGCAAGTCCGACTCTCTTCGTTCTTTTAGAAAAGAAGAAACATTAAATTTTCCTAAACCATGGAAAGAATTCGCGCCAGAGCTAGTTACCCTTCCCGATGGAAAAGAATTCTTAAAGAATAATTATACTGTTTGGAGTGGAAGGCCTCCTATCTTCGGAGGAGGGATGACACCTTCGACAGTTGAGCCAGGCATCGTGATCGCCGCAGCAAAAGAAGGCTATCTGGTAGAGTGGGCAGGAGGAGGCCAGGTCACAGAAGAACTCTTCCGCACTAGAATGGAAGTATTTCGCAAAGAACTTCCTCCGGGAACAGGTATCGTAGTTAACCTTTTATACTTGGATGCTTATTTATGGAACTTGCAAGTTCCTTTAGTTAAGAAACTGAAATCGGAAGGAGCTCCGATCGAAGGAGTTACGATCTCTGCTGGAATTCCTGATATTGAAGAAGCTATAAAGATCCTGAAGGACTTCGAGTCGTACGGAATTTGGCTGAACTCTTTCAAACCTGGAACCCAGAAACAGATCCGACAAGTCATAGCAATCGCTAATCAAATTCCAGATTCAAAAATCCTAATGCAGATAGAAGGTGGAGCCGCAGGTGGCCATCATAGTTGGGAAGATCTAGAAGAATTAGTTCGTACTTGTTATTCCGAGATCAGAGACTGCAAGAATCTTATCTTAGCCGTAGGTGGAGGAATCGCAGAACCTGAAGAGGCCAGCTCTTGGTTATCTGGAACCTGGGAAGGAAAAAATCCGATGCCAGTCGATGCAGTTTTCTTAGGTACCAGATTGATGGCTGCTAAAGAATGCGCCACTTCCGAAAAGATAAAAGAAAGTTTAGTTCAACTTTCAGGTGCATTACATTGGAAGACTACTCAGGAAGGCAAGAATGTAGGAGGAGTCATCTCAGGCAGATCGGGTTTGGGTGCGGACATTTATTATGCGGAGAATTCCTGGACAAAACTATCCTCACGCGCAGAAGAGCTGACCAAAGGAAAAGAATCCGAAGAAGCGAGAAAGGCGGTTCTTTCTAAAAAAGAGGAGCTAATTTCTCTCATCAACTCAACAGCTAAACCGTATTTCGGCGACTTGGAAAGAATGAGCTATACTGAAATTCTTTCTAGATACTTAGAACTGACCTGCCCTGGAACGAGACTAGTATCTCCCGAAGGAGATTGGCCGGATCATCCTTTTGTAGATAAGAGTTTCCGAACACGCTTTAAAGAATTAGCATATAGATTCGAAGGAAGAATATCGAATTCTTCGAATGGGATTTCTATTGTAAACAAGATCGATTCGTTAATTGATCCGAAAGACTTTATGAAAGAATGGTCTCTTGCGTATCCGAAAGGAAACGAGATTCTTATTCTTCCTGAAGACAGGATCTTCTTCTTGGATGTTTGCAAACGCCCAGGCAAACCTGTGAATTTTATTCCAGTTTTAGATGAGGATCTAGTGAAATGGGTTCGTTCCGATTCTCTCTGGTATTCTCATTGTGTAGGGATCGATCCAGATTCGTGCGCATGGATCCCTGGTCCGAAAGCAATATCAGGAATTCGTAAAACGAATGAACCGGTGGCCACTATCTTCAAAGAATTTTTAGAAAAGAACTTTGAAGGCCAGAAACCGAAAAAGATTTCTTGGTCTGATCTATTCGAAAGTCCTTCTGCAAAAAATCTAGGATTAAATCGCGAGCAAGAGAGATCGAACTCCATCCATATCCAAGAGGATCCAAATACAAATCTAAATGATTGGGCTTTTCAGCTTTCAGGACTTGGGCATGGATTCCTTTCCGGTTTATTGAGATCACCTAGAATAGGAAATTCCATCTCCGACCTAAAACTATTTTTTGAGCCTCGCATCGGCAGGGAATTCTCTTGGGAAACAAGCAGTTCAGGAGAACTCATCCTTCTTCAGATCTTAGAAGAGAAAAATCCGAAAGTGGAACTCAAACTTTTAGAAAAGGATTCAGCGGAGCTCACCGTCTTCTTCTTAAATCCGAAAAACCAATCTTGGATCTCATTCAAGAGACATTTTCATTCTGGCAAAAATCCAGGATCCATCTTCGAAGAAGATCTAGAGTTTAAAGAGAGATCCATCCAAAATCTTTACTTAAAGACTTGGGAACTCGAACGATTGATTCCCTCCGATGCAAAGGGGAAATCGTCCGAAATTCTGGAATCGGAAATCATATTAGATAAAGAAGATATTCTAAATTTTAGAAAGGCCGTAGGAGAGCTAAGAAGATCCGATCTAAAGTCTGATCCGAATCCGCCGATCAGCATGAGCACCGCATTTGCTTGGAAAGTGCTTCTCTCCCCTCTTTTCACATTAGAAAATCGGAATCTATTTAAACTACTTCATCTCTCTCAGTCGTTTCAATGGGAAAAGGAAATTCTCTCCGTTCATTCTGGAGACCGTTTAATTTCCAAGGCGAAACTTGTGAGAGTCAGAAAACTAGGCGCAGGCCAGGAGATCCTGATCCATGCAGAGATCTTTAAGTCCGGCGCTAAAGTATGCTCCTTTCAAACCGCATTTTTAATCCGAGAGGCTACCGCTAAATTCAAAGAGTTCGATTATGTTCCTCTTGAAAAGACGATCCTTCTTAGATCAGAACCTGAAATTCTCGCTCTGAATTCTCTACTTTGGATCAAAAAGGAAAACACCTCTCCTTCTCTCCAAGCAGGAAACAAATTGAAATTCGTATCTTCGGATCGATCCGTGCAAGTATTAGCATCAGGATTGGAGCAGACGATCGTAAAAGGTAGGATCGAGATCCTGGAGGCAAGAGGATCAGTCTCTTGGGGAAGCTTCGAGTTAGACGAAACTTTAGCTGTGGGAACTCCGACTTCCTTAGATAGATTTTTCTCCGTATTCTCCGAAGCGGATCCGGAGATCCCACTCACCAAACAGTATCGTGCTTTTTCTTCTACTTTCTTTGCTCCTTCAGATATGGCAGAATACTCTGCTGCTTCTGGAGATACGAATCCGATCCATACGGATCTGGACTTTGCAAAGTATGCAGGTTGGAAAGATCGAATCGTTCATGGTCTCTGGACTTCTTCCAGAGTAATTAAGCAAATCATAATGGATGTCTGCAATGGAGATCCGAATCGACTTGTTTCTTTCGAAGAGAATTTCCAAGCCCCAGTTTACTTGAACGAAGAACTCTTGGTCGAAGGGATTCATACTTCTCAAAAGAATGGAAATCAAATACTGAATATTTCTCTAACCAACAGGAATGGAGAAGTGAAATTAAACGGTAAGGCAATCGTTTCTACTCTTAAGACAGGCTATGTATTCACCGGCCAAGGTTCTCAGTCCCAGGGAATGGGCATGACGCTCAGAGAGGAATTTCCTGAAGCGAGAAAGATTTGGCAGAGAGCCGAAAATACTACTCAAGAAGAATTGGGATTTTCTCTTCTTAAGATCGTTCAAGAGAATCCTACCTCACTCAAAGTCGGAAAGAAGACGTGGAACCATCCAAAAGGGGTTCTTCATCTCACTCAATTCACACAAGTAGCGTTAGTCACCAAGTCCATGGCAGATTGGGAGATTCTGAAAGAAAGAGGCTTTCTCATCCAAGACGCTCCTTTTGCCGGCCATTCCTTGGGCGAATTCTCCGCAC
The DNA here is from genome assembly GCF_004770055.1 of Leptospira semungkisensis. Taxonomy (NCBI): domain Bacteria; kingdom Pseudomonadati; phylum Spirochaetota; class Leptospiria; order Leptospirales; family Leptospiraceae; genus Leptospira; species Leptospira semungkisensis. The sequence continues at coordinate 328,794 of NZ_RQEP01000005.1, forward strand.
TATCCGCAAGAGGATTCTTGGGATTTGAAAATGTGATCCGTATCGTTTATGGAAGAGGACTCACCATGCAAGGTTTGGTTCCTCGGGATCCCGAAGGTAGAAGCCCTTATGGCATGAGCGTTGTTTTAGGAAATCGTCATGTCGGCTTGGATGAGGAAACCATCCTAAGAGTTGTTTCTCAAGTGAAAGAAGAAACAGGACTTCCTTTAGAAGTCGTGAACTTGAATATTAGAGATAAACAGTATTCTGTTACGGGAGACTTAAAGGCCCTTTCCGAAATGGAAAATCGATTTAAGGAAATCGTAAGAGGAAAGAAGACTACAATCCGTCTGGAAGGAATAGATGTGCCATTCCACTCCAGAGTGTTAGTAAACGGGGTCTCCGATTTTAGAAAAACATTAGAGCAGAATATTCCGGCCTCCATTTCCAGATTCAATGAGCTGGACGGAAAATATATCCCTAACCTAGTCGCAAAACCATTCTCCATACATAATGATTTCATTAAGTATACTCGTGAAATTTGCGAAAGTCCTATTCTAGGGGATATCTTATCCGGAAAAATAGGTCCTCTCTCAGAGCAAGATCTAAGAAGAATACTTCTCATCGAATTACTCGCGTATCAATTTGCGATGCCGGTGCAGTGGATCAAAACCCAAGATGTATTCTTTCAAGAACTGAATGTCAAGAGACTGATCGATATTGGAGCAAGAGGAGACCTGGCAGGAATGGCCAGACAAACCTTAAGAGATCTTCCGGACCAATCTTCATTCGAGATATTGCATGTAGAAGAGAATCGCAATACGGTTCTATTTGAACAAGAAGACTGCGAACAAGGAGTCTTTATCAAAACTGAAGAACCGGCTCAGGCGGAGAACGCTTCCGTAGGAACTCCTGCAGTAGAAGTAGCGGCTCCTTCTACAAGTAAAACTACAATCATCGAAGAAGTTAGAGAAGCAGGTGTAAGCGGAGGGGGTGACGAAGATTCCGTTACTTTAACCAAGAAAGAAGCATTATTAACTCTTCTCGCTTTGAAAGCAGGAATGAGAGCCGATGAAATTTCAGAAGAAGAGAATATAGACTCTCTCTTTGGTGGAAATTCTTCTAAAAGAAACCAGGTGATGGCAGACCTTGGAGCTGAGTTCAAGACGCCAAGCTTGGATGGAGCTCATGAGAAATCCCTGAAAGATCTTGCAAAACTCTTGGAGGAACAATCCGCTTATTCTCAACCTGGACCTTACTTACGGACCGCTTTCGAAGAGACTCTGAAGAAATTCTTTCCACCAGATTTTGGAAGAACAGAAGTATTCAAGCATTTGAAAGAAGAAAGAGGATTGAATCCATCGGGAATATTTGCTCTAAGCTTATATCTTCCTTTGGCAGTGAGAGAAGGAGAATCCGTACGAAAGGGAGGACTCAGTCCTATCTCATTAAACTCAAGGATCTCAAGTTCGAAAGAAGCTTCGAAATGGTTGGATAAAGCCGTAGATCTTTATGCTCAATCCAAAGGGATCAGGATCGGAAAACTCTCTGCATCTGCAGGAGGTTCCAACTCGGGCGCAAAAGTAGATGCTGCGGCTCTAGAAGAATTGGAAAGAAAATATTTCGGTGCGGATGGAATCTTCGGCAAAACGATCAAAGACTTCAGAACAAGATTATTGGGAGAAGATCCTTTTGCAGAATTTCTGATCAAAGACTTAAACGCTTTGAATGAGGCAAGACAGAAGACATCTTCCGAAACAATACCTTCTTCTTTATTTGAAGAGAAGAAGATAGTTACCTTTAGTAATTCTGGGCAATGGGCAAAGAAGAAACTTCTACAATCTCTCGCTCGATTCAGAAACGGAGATTTAGATTCGCTTAACGACGAAGAAAAAAATTACTTCGAAAACCAAGACACCGATCCTCTTTCCAAGGCCCTGGAATACTGGGACCGTTTTTGGGAAAAGAATGAGAACGGCAAGTCTCACAAGGAATATCTAAAGTCTATTTCTTCTTCTTGGAAGAAGAATACAGATCCAGTATTCAAATCTAAGAACTCGATACTTAGACCGAAACTTGAGATCACTAATGAGGGATCGTGGAACTTTAAGGAAATAGAATATTCCACCGACTTAAAAAAGTTCCTTAGTGGAAAGATCTCCATTGGCACAAGCGACGACCAAGGAAATAGTTTCCGAGAAAATCAGAAAGAAACAGAGTCCATTCTAAGATCTCTCGCTACTTCTGCAAAAGAAGGAATTTCATTCTCCGGTTTAAAGGCCCTGGTAACGGGTGGAGGTCCGAACTCGATCGCTCTCGAAACTGTATACGCTCTTCTCTCAGGCGGAGCGAATGTGATCCTGACGACCACTTCCTATTCTTCTGCAAAGGTAAAATTCTATAAGAAGGTCTTCCAGAAATACGGAGCAAAAGGATCTTCTCTTACATTAGTACCTTTCTCGCAAGGATCTTTAGAAGATACTAGACTTCTTTCAGAATGGCTGGCTAAGAAGGATTGGGAAGCGGATCTTCTCATTCCATTCGGAGCGGTAGGAGAAGAAAATTCAACGTCTCAATTGGATGATTCTTCACTTCAATCTTTGCGCGTTATGCTTCTTGGAGTCGAAAAACTCGTCGGAACCCTGGGAAGAATGAAGAAGAGAGCCGGAGATGTTTCTCCTTTACATGTGATCCTTCCTCTTTCTCCGAATCATGGGATCTTTGGTAGAGATGGAATGTATGCGGAAACGAAGCTTGGACTCGAGAGCTTATTCCGTAAGAAATACTCCGAAGCAGATGATTGGGGGCTCAATACTCGCATTCATGGTTGTGTAATCGGCTGGGTAAGAGGCACAGGTCTCATGGAGGCAAATGATATTGTCGCCGAATCTCTAGAAGAAAAAACGGGAGTGTTTACTTTCTCCAGAAGAGAGATGGGACTCTTGCTTGCGAGCTTGATCCATTATTCCGTCAACCATTCCAAGAATGAAATCTCCAAGGCGAATTTCACTGGAGGATTAGATTCTCAACCCGAGCTCGGAAGAATTCTATCCGAGATCCGCACGGAGATCCTTTCCGAGGCAAGAAACAAGAAAGAAACAAATTCTCTACAAGAAAGACTTCTTCCTTCTGTCGGTAGATCGGAAGTGAAAGAACTTCTGCCTAAGGAAGTATATCAGTACCCTTCTATCCCAAGCGAACAGAAGTTAGACGAAATAGGAAACCTAACTCATATCGATCCTTCCGAATTAATATGCGTCGTTGGATTTGCAGAAGTCGGTCCTGCCGGTAGTTCACTCACCAGATGGGAATTAGAAAAAGACGGAGTGCTCTCTTTAGAAGCGGCCTTGGAACTCGCCTGGATGATGGGCTATATCAAGTACCAAGCATCCGATAAAGGAAGAGCTTGGACGGATGCAGAAACAGGAGAATCTCTGCAAGAATGGCAGATCAAATCCAAATACGAAGATAGGATCCTTTCGAATACTGGAATTCGCATCATCGATCCTGAAACAGTAGGATTCGATCCATCTACGTTATTTGCATTTGCAGATGTAGTTTTAGAGGAAGATTTCTTTATTCCGGTTTCAAGCAAAGAAGAAGCAGAAGAATTTAAGAAGGCTGAGCCTAATTCTACAGAAACCTATCACGATCCTGAAAAGGACAAGTGGTTTGTTCGTAGAAAAAAAGGAAGCCAGATCAAAGTACGTAAGGCAATCGACTTCACTCGAAAAGTAGCGGGACAGATCCCAAGAGGATGGGATCCGGCTAAGTATGGCATTCCAAAAGATCTTTCCAAACAAGTGGATATGATCACGATTTATAATCTATATTGCACATGCGAAGCATTCCTCCGATCCGGAATGGAACCGATAGAACTGTATCGATTCCTACATCCTGGACTAGTAGGTTCTACTGTCGGTTCAGGTATGGGTGGAATGGGCAAAATGAAGCGTATGTTCCAAGATTTCCTACTAGGTAAGGAAAGGCAGCATGACGCATTACAAGAATCGTTAATCAACGTAACTGCGGCTTGGGCTTTGACTTCTTATGTAGGAGGTTATGGCCCGGTTCAAACACCAGTCGCTGCTTGTGCAACTGCAGGTGTCTCTCTTGAAATGGCAGTGAGTCTGATCAAGGAAGGAAAGGCCAACTTTATGTTAGCTGGAGCCTTTGACGATTTTTCCGAAGAAGGATTAGTCGGCTTCGGGGATATGCAAGCTACCGCGAGCAGCGTCGAGATGGAAGAACAAGGAATAGATCCGAAAGGGATCTGCCGCCCGAATGATATCCGACGTGGAGGCTTCGTAGAGGCTCATGGTGGAGGAGTCATTCTTCTTGCAAGAGGAGATTTAGCATTACAAGCTGGATTGCCCGTCTACGGAATTCTTGCGTATGCTGGGTCCAAGACCGACGGTATCCAAGCTTCTATCCCCGCTCCTGGCTTAGGACTCTTATCTTTGGGAGCCGAGTCCCAAGAGATTAAGTCACCTCTCAGAAACGCGTTATCCGTCTTTGGATTGACCGCGGATGATATAGGAGTCGCTTACAAGCACGATACTTCCACCAAAGCAAACGATAAGAATGAGAATAAACTCTTATTCAATTTACTGAACAAGTTAGGAAGGACACCGGGCAACCTTCTTCCTATCGTTTCTCAAAAATCACTTACTGGCCATTCTAAAGGTGGAGCAGCTGCATGGCAGACGATTGGTATCTTACAAACATTGGAAACCGGGATCGTAAGTGGTAACCGAAACCTGGAGGAAGTCGATCCGGATATGAACGATTACTCCTTTCTAACGTTTACGGACGAAAGCATTCCATTCGGAAAACATAATATAAAGGCCGGAATGCTGACCACTCTCGGGTTCGGTCACGTGGGAGCTCTCTGCTTATTCGTTCATTCCGACTATTTCTTAGCGGTACTCACCGATGAGCAAAGAAAAGAATATCTAAAGGCTCGAAGAGAAAGAGAGATCCAAGGACGAAATCGATATCACGAAATTAGAATGGGAATAGGCAAGCCTCTCTATGAGCGCAAAACTAAATCCTATTTCGAAGAAGAAGAGATCGATCTTCTATTGAATGCAGGCTTCAGATCTAAATCGGGAACACAACAATGAAGACGGAACTCGAAAGCCTATTTGCTTCATTCGGAACTTCTTCGAAACCGATTGCATCTATTGGAGTCGATCTCGCATTCATTCCTGAATTCGAAGAAAGCCTAAAAGATAAAGGAACGTATTTCTTCTCCAAGACATTCAGCGAATGGGAAAGGAATCGTGCCTCTTCCAAACCTATGGATCAAAGAGCCGGATTCTTTGCAGGAAGATATGCAGCAAAGGAAGCAGTGATCAAGGCTTTGGATGGTTATCGATTATTCCAAGCGCCAGAGCTTCATATAAACTATTCGGAAATTGAAATACGAAACGACGACTTCGGAAGACCATATCTGCGTTTTTACGGAACCTTTCTAGAGTATATGGAAGGCCTAAAACCGAACTCAATCCGAGTCAGCATCAGCCACACGGGGGATTACGCTTTTTCTGAAGTCCTCCTCGTACTATAGGAGAAAGCGAATGATACCAACAAGAAAACCAGAGCCTGAATCAGTTATAGAAGGAATATTAAGTCTTCCTGAAATAGAAGCAGTCATCCGAGAACTGAAAATATTAAACCCGAATCGTTCTGAATCGAACGAAGAACTTCCCGAAAGAAAAGGAAAGCTAAAGAAAGTTCTCGTCGCAAACAGAGGAGAGATCGCAAAAAGATTCTTCTTAGCATTACGAGAAGAAGGGATACGTTCCGTAGCAGTCGTTACCGATCCAGATAAAGAGCAATCTTGGTATGAATCCGCTGATGAGATTATCTATATAGGCGAATCGGATCGCTATTCCAATTCTAAAACCATAATCGCAGCCACACTTCTCTCCGATGCAAACGCTGTCTATCCGGGCTACGGATTTCTATCCGAAGATTATAGATTTGTAGAAGCCTTAGAAGAAGCCTCCGCCATATATAATAAAAATATTATATTTATGGGACCAAAAGCGTTAGTGATGCGAAAAGTAGGCAACAAACTAGACGCAAGAAAACTCGCTTTGGAGAATGGGATCCCTCTTTTACAAGGAAGCGGACCGATCACGGGCGGAATAGATATCGCTGTTCAAGAAGCAGAGAGAATCGGCTACCCTATCATGATCAAATTAGATAGCGGAGGCGGTGGAAAAGGAATGGTAGTAGTACGCAATTCCAAAGAGTTACTACCTGCCATCGAAAGCGCGGTTCGGATCGGAGTACAGTCTTACGGAAACGGAACGTACTTCTTCGAAAAATATGTGGAACGCCCGGCACATTTTGAAGTACAGATCTTCAACTCAACGGCTGTAGGGATCCGTAAATGCGCGGTCCAAAGAAGGAACCAAAAAGTTGTAGAAGAAAGTGGAGAAACTTTTTTAGACGATCGCACCTTACTTCAATTGCTTTCTTCTGCAGAAAAGATCGCACATATCTCGGGCTATTCCGAAGGATGCGCCGCAGGAACAGTCGAGTTCTTATTAGATAGTGAGACTGGAAACTTCGGATTCCTAGAAATGAATACTCGATTGCAAGTAGAGTATCCTGTTACTGACCAATCACTCGGAATCGATCTCGCAAAATGGCAAATCTTATACTTCGACGGAAGAGAGCAGGAGATACCTTACGAATCTGTCATCCGAAGAAGATTCGCGGATAGAAATCATTCCATCCAATGTAGGATCTATGCAGAAGATCCATTTCAAAACTATTCCCCTTCTCCAGGAAAAATAAAAGATATAGAGCTTCCCACCTTTAATGGAGTGCGTTGTGATTTCGGATTCAGAAAAGGAGACCGAGTATTAGGAGATTATGATCCTATGATCGGAAAGCTCATCACAACGGGAACAACAAGAGAAGAAGCTTTGCTTCGAATGGAAAGGGCCTTGTCCGATCTATATATCCGAGGCATCACTACTAATATAGAACAGCTCGTAAAACTAGTTCGAGACGAGTTGTTCAGATCCGGAAGATATGATAATAGAATTCTAATAGACCATGAAGAATTGACTCGTCCGGACTCGGGATCAGAAGAAGAAGGGGCCATCTTTTGTTCTTTAGCAGAATGTATCTTAAGCTCAGAGAACGATGTGAAAAGATCCTTCCGAGACAGAGACCTTCCAAAGCTATTGCATTCCCAAGAATCCGAATATGCAAGCTATCAATACGATCTAAGATCAGAATACAAAAGCTACAAAGTACGTTTATTTAAAGTATCCATCTCAACATACCAAGTTCTTTTAAACGGAAAAGATTGCGGAAGAATAAATTTCTCTATAAGCGGAGACGCAACGGAAGAATTCCTAATCGAATACTCTGGCAGAAGTATTCCTGTAAGAATAGATCGTAGACCTTCTTTCCATTTAGTTCGCTTTCTGGATCGACAAGGAAAATTAAGATACCTAAGATTCTCGGTACTTTCAGGAAATAAAAATTCCAATCAATCTTCGGAAGGAATACTTAGATCTCCTTTTCAAGGAACCTTCGTAAAGATATGCAATGATCCGCAAACACAAGAAGTTTGGAAAGAAGGAGCATTCGTCGAAGAAGGAAATCCAATCTTAGTCATTTCAGCAATGAAGATGGAAACTGTATTAACTGCACCTTCTTCCGGAAAACTAACGTATCTAATCGAACATGGAGAAACAAACAAGCTGATTCGTGGAGTCACGGCTTCCGGAATGGTCTTAGGCAAAGGCTTCGGTGAAGGAGAGATACTCGCAAAGATCGAAACGGCAGATAGCAAAGGAAAAGAAGAAGATTCAGAAATCTATAATGCTCAAGAAGGAAATCTCTGGGAAGCGCTTCCTTATCTTTCTTCGGAATCATCTGTGCAAGCTGCCACTATGCCAAGCCTCGTCCAAAGCGGAAGCGATCTCCGATCCTTATTCCGCTCTTGGATATTCGGCACATTTAGAGAACAAGACGCTGTAGAAAAAATAGAGATCATCCTTTCTCAGCTTCCCTTTCTAAAAGTGAACGAGCTTGAGAAAAAGGCATGGGGAAATTTCTTCATAGATATATTAAAATTCCATGTTTTAGTCAGAAGAATATTCTCCTCCGATCCAGGAACGAAATTCTCTCATTACGGAGAAGTTCACAGACTTCTCTCCGAATGGGACACCGAAGGATACAATCCGCCTAAGACCACTAAGAAACTTCTCTCCAATACATTCCATTACTATGGAGTAAAACCTTGGAGTCCTTTGCGAAGAACAAAAGAACAAAAAGAGGCGTTTCTATTCTTAGTGAGAGCCTATGCAAATCTAAGAGAAGGAAAGGAAATCTTTGCAACACTCTTAGAGTCTCTTTCTGTTTATGCTCCACCTACTCCTTCCATTGATCTTGCATTGAACGGGATACTTTATCTGGAAGAAAGAGAAAAGGAAACTTCTCTCGAAAAAACAGTGAGAAGAATCTTGGCAGCGAGAGGAAATCGACCTCAAAAATTCAAAGGTGGAGATGCCACCATTTCCAGAGAGCATGTATTCGATTATATTCGATTCGTAAAAGCTCCTTGGTCCCTGGTCTCGGATGAAGATGGAAAAAAACTGGAGGAAGAATTCAGAAAATCCTTCTCTGCACCGCTTCCTCTTCTTCCGGAAGAGATCGATCCTTTCCTATTCGAAAAAATCAAGAGCAAGCTGGAATACTGGCAAAAGATCGGATCCATGAAAAGATTATTTTCCCCCGCACAAGGACATTATCTTTATCTAATGGAATCTAAAAAGGAAACCCAGTACATCCTATTTTCTACGCTACCTTGCGAAGAGAAAAGAGAGATTACACGTCTAGATCTAGAAACAGTCTCCAAGAACGGAACCTGCATCCTACAGGGAGCGCAAGCACTTCATAAATCGGACATCTTCCGATTGGAAGTATTGGTAGGAAACCTGCAAGCTCCATTTGACCTAGGCTCCAAAGAAGAAGGAGTGTTAAATTATAATAATATAATGGAATCCTCCAATTCAGTAATTCGGTTCTTTTTGCACGGAGTATATAGTCAGTTCACGATAGATTTTATCCCCAAGAGCTCTGAGAAATCCATGACTCTTTCCTTCTTCTTTAAAGAAGGAAAATTGAGAATGGACATAGCTCATCCAAACGACCCTAGATTTCCATACTGCCAAAGTACGGACCCGAAAGACTTAACTGTGTTCCAAAAAGGAAAATGGCCTTTAGAATGTTGGGTCGAGGAAACCTTCGATCGAAACACTGCGAAAGAAATCTTCGTACCGAATGCGGACGGTTTACTTAGAAAAAATCCTAAAACAGGAATCGAAGAAGAGCATAAACCGGGAGCCAAGATCTTTGAAGGAAAGATCGGCGGAAAACCTGCATTATGCTTTTTTAAAGATTCCAGAGTAGCCGGAGGAGCAACAGGAGATTTAGAAGGAAGAAAATATCTCGCTGCCGCATACTACGCCTACCGCAAAGATATTCCGTTGTATATATGGAATGACGGAGCTGGAGCAAATATCAAGGAAGGTATGGTCGCCTTAAACAGAGCAGCAGAAGGATTCTTCATGAATTCTTTATTAACCTCTTTGTCAGAAGCTTCCGAATTCAGAGCAGCAATAGAATCTCATCCAGATCCGGTCTTAAGAGATATATGCTTACAGATGGAGCGTGCCTACGGAGCGGAATTCAAGAAATATGATTCAGGAGAAAGGCCTAAGCATTGCTTCATAACGGCTGTCGGGATCGGTTCTTCCACCGGGCTGGATGTATACGGATCTTCTCAAGCATCTTTGCAACTTTTGTTAAACGAAGATGAATCCTATAGAGTGCTTACAGGATCCTCCGTAATCGAGTCTGTAACGGGAGAGAAGTTTACAAACTATGAGATCGGTGGAGCAAGGATCATGGGACAAGCGACTGGAACCGTCGATTTTGTCGCGAATGATAAGGTCCAGCTCATCTGGTACATTCGTCGTATCCAAGAATCTTTGTTGGGAGACGAACCTTCTAAGAAAGAAAGAACATCTAAAACGATCCATGAAGAATCGAATGTCTTGGATGAGAATGAGCTCTTTCAAAATTCGGATAACGGCTTCTTCTTACCCATTAAAGAAAACTACTCCGGCTCAGGCTCTCTTGTCTCCGGATTGATTCGATTGGGAGAAAGCTCAGTTCTTGCAATGGGTCCTCGCACGATTTACGGATTTCATTCCCTACCTTGTATTATCAAGGCAAAGGAATCGGTACGGATCGCGGAGAAGACGAATTCGAATCTTCTTCTTATCTATGGAAACAGATGGTTCAGAAGTTCTCACTTGGACGATTATGATTCCTTAAGACCAAGAAGGGATTTTCAAAAGTCGTTGCAAGACTTCCAAGGAACCTGTCTGCATTTCGTAAAGAATTCTTCCGGACTTAGGATCCCAGAACTTGCATCCGGAGCAGATGTTTGGTTGCTCTTAGAACCGAATGAGAAGATGGGACCAAGTGCTCAAAAGGAATTTGCAAATAAGAAACGTTGGGCAACTTTCACTGCCAAGAATGAAACGGAAGCATATCAGATTATTAGAAAATTCTTTTCTTTGATGACTCACAGAGAGATCCAAGATCCGAATTCAAATTCGGCTCCTATCCAACTTCCCTCCGAAACAAATGTGCCTTACGATATGAAGGAAGAGATCGTTCTCAAGATATTCGATCCTGATACATTCTTGGAATTCGGAGAATGGGATCTAGGATCAAGCTTGATCACCGGGATCGGAAGGGTCCAAGGAAAAACGGTAGCGATCATCGCGGATCAACCCAAAGGAGGAGGATCTCCCGACGCACCAGGAACGGAAAAATTCAGAGTATTCACAGAGTTTGCAAACAAACACAAGTTACCGTTGCTCATGATTTCCGATGCGCCAGGCTTCGTGCCCGGCACCAAGCAAGAACGTTTGAGAATACAGCAGATCGGTGGAGAGTCCTTGGATGTAAATGTTCTCTCCAAGATTCCAGTAGTCTCGATAGTCTTACGACAGAATTACGGGGGAAGACAGATCCATGCATTCAGCGGGTTCTTAAGACCAGGCATCGCTTACTATTCGTTAGCTGATGCGATCCTCGCAGTAATGGGAGCAAATTCCGCGTTCGATCTTTTCCAAGGAGCAAAGATATCTTCTCTTCGTAAGGAAGGAAAGAATGAAGAGATCGAGAATATACGTACAGAATTCTTTGGTGCCTTTGTTCAGAAATCAAGAGCAGATGCAGATGCAAAAAATACGGGAGTCTTGGACGGAGTCTTTTCTTCCGTTTCGAATCTAAGGGAAAGCATTCTACAAGGATTAGAAGAAGCCGATCAAAAGATCGGATCCTGGAAGAAGACTCGAGAAAAATACTCCAAGGGAGAAGTGTATCGGAATAATTCAGGAAAGGATGAGGACTGGAGAGACCTTATCCTTCCCTAAATTCTCTTCTTGCATTTGAAAAGGAGTTCGGCCTTAGGCCGAAGCTCCTTACCTTTTTCGGATAGCGATCATCGCAATATCATCAGAGAGTTGAGAGAAGCCGGACTTGCCCAATCCTTGTTGAGTGTGAGCTTCCACATCCGTTACTATTGTTTGGATCAACTCTTCTGGACGCTTTTCTCCGTTTGCTTGTAAGAGCTTTGCCAATCTTTCTTTCGTGTACATCTCCGAGCTGGGGCTTCTCGCCTCGTCCAAACCATCGGTATATTCGAAAAAAACATCTCCCGAATCCAAAGTAAGGACCCTTCTCTCGATCGTAGTCTCGAAGAAATCATTATCATCCATTCCGATCGGAAGTCCTCCTGCAGGAAGCTCCTTGATCTTCTTATCCGAAGCATCGTAGAAGAGCGGCTTAACGTGTCCGGCTGAGATGTATTCCAGCTTAGAGGTATTGGAATCGAAAATAGATAAGAAGAACGTAATAAAGATATGATCCGGAGTATCCTCATACAAATAGCCGTTCGCTTCTAAAAGGATCTTTTTCAGATCTCTTTCTCCTTTTCTAAGAATGGCGCGAATCTGAGCCCTAAATAAGGCCATTACGATCGCAGGTCCTACCCCATGATTGGAAACGTCCCCGATACAAATCGCGATCTTTCCGCCGCCAAGCTCGATAAAATCGTAGTAATCCCCGCCCACTCCGGTCATCGCCTTGTAAAAGGCACCGAATTCGACGTAATCATTCAGACTCGACGGAAGTTTTTCAGGAAGAAGTCTCTTCTGGATCTCTTCTGCAGCGAGAAGTTCTCCTTTCATTTCCTCTCTTTCTTTCAAGCCGTGAACCATATTGTTCAATGACTCACTCAAGACGCCTATCTCATCATAACCTGCAGGAGGAAATTCTACTTCTAGATTTCCTTCTCCTATAGTCTCAGCATTTCTACTAATGACTCGGATCCTGCGGACCATAAGCCAGGCCAAGCCGTACGCCAATAATATTGCAGCTATTCCGATGATCCCTGTATATCGGACCATCTCCTCTCGATTGCCCCTCATCTGACGGATCCCTTCGGTCCTATCTATTAGAATAATATTATATCCTAATAAGTCTTTGCGAAGAAGGTCATAGATCAGTCCTTTTCCAGCCTCATCCCCTGGAGCCACAAGAGGAGTAGAATCTAAGTCCCACATGACTTCCTCTGCCTCGCTCCTACTTCTGACCAAGATCCCGGAATCCCAAGAAACTCCTCTGGCCTTAGGCAGATCCGTTTCCGAATTTCCGGAGAGTATCCACTCCCTAAGAAGCTTCCATTTGGCTCGGACTGCTTTGCGCTCATTCTCGTCCTTATAATATTTGCGAATTCCGGAAGGTCCTGCTTTGAACGGAATGAATGCGAAGTCTTCTAGGGCAGCCTCTCTCAAACCGTAAAATGCGTCCTCCGCCTTTCTATCTAAGAAAAAGCTCCAATCCCCTTTTGTAGAATCCATTCGTATTAAAGAATCTTTATATTCTTCTAAAAGGATCTCTAAACTTCTTATCTTCTCCTGGATCTCTTCCGGGGATTTTTTATTCTCCCCTTCTTTCGGAGGAAGTTTCAGCATTTTCTCCCATTCTAAGATGTCCTTTCCTGTATCAGTGATCTTTTTCTTTAAGCCGTCGTGATCCTCGTCCCATTTCTTTTCGGCTTTTTTAAAATCGGAAGAATACGGCTGGAGTTGTTCCAGCTTTGTATCGCGCTTCTTCAACATTTGGCGATATGCTGAGGCTAAATTTCTAAAATCCTTGTCTGCAGAAGGTTTTGCCTTTCCGTCCTTTCGCAACTCATTCATTCTCGCCTTCAACTTCTGTGCAATGTCCGCAATTTCAGCCGAGATTTTCTGATCTTCTTCTAGGTATTTTTTCCAATCACCTTCGTTAGAAGCGATTTCTTCCGCGAGGGCTCTGGATCTTTCTGCAGTACTTGGGTTTCTGAATACTGGCCGATATACTACTTCGTACTGGCGCCCACCTACTTCGTAACTTTCCGGTTCGGATTTATTCTGTATAACTTCCAACACATCGGTTTCTCCGAAGAGGCCCTTGCGGCTTTCCACATAATCCGCCTGGCTAAATAGCTTCTTTCCCGTTTCAGAGCTTTGGGAGAATAGAAGACCAGTATCTAAGGTTTCTTTTCCCAATCTATCATATGCTAAAATTCTAATTTTATCCGGTAGAAGACCTAGAGAAGAAATCCTATCTTTGAATGAACCTCTAAAGAAATTCTGGAGCGCTTTCGTAAGAGCAGTCTCTCCGATTGCCGCCTTCTTCTCTCCATCCGGGATCGCCTTTTCGGAAGCCTTTCTTTCCTTATCCAGCTTCTCTTTGTCTGTCTGGTAGGTTTTCTTTTTCTTTGGATCGAGATCCGGCTTGGCAATCTCCGCATCCAAGAATTTTACTTCTTCGTCAATCTCTTCGATCCGTGTTTTTGCACTCTCCGAACTAATCCTTGCAGAAGCTGTCCTTTCTGCGATCGCTCTTATCTTATCGTATACCGGCCCATCTATAGGAGATCCATTCTCTTTTCTTAATTCGTTGCGGACCTTAGACTCGAATTCACTGATCTCTTTTTCGGAAAGATAGCGAGTGAAATATGTATCTACGGATTTATATACATTCCCTCTTTTTACATTCAATCCGATGGATTGACCGAATGCTTTCAACGCTCCGAAGAGACCGCCTTCTTTTTGAACGACAGTCCTCTTGAACTTACTCAGTTGCTTCTTCTTTTCCTTAACTCGGATCTTAAACTCTTCTACCAAGATCATACTTCGGCTGAGATTCTCAAGATCCAGAACGACAGAGTTCACATATTCCAGAGGAGGTTTCAGCTCGGACTCCAGCTTTTCTTCCAAAGCTTTTGTCTGCTGAGAATAATGAATTGCGGAAGTAAAACCTAGGATCGCGATAACTAAAGCCGCGGTGAAGAAGGAGAGCTTTGCCCGTATTCCGGGTAAAACAGCCCTAAGAAATTTGTTTTTGATCATCTTATTCTCTCGTGTGGATCAGAGTAAGTTTATTGCGCGGAGGGTTTTTCAGACGTTGGTAACGGACTACCATGATCTTCTTAATAGAACGTAAGCCGAAACCTCCGTCCGCTCCGCTTTCGTATAATTCCTTCCAGGTTTCGCTTTTTTCTTTAGTAGGATCGAAGGGAATTCCCTCATCTAAAATGGAGAATTTCCAACTTCGTTTATTCTTCTTCATTCTAAGTTCTATCTTAGAATGATTCGGCTCAGAGAAGCCATGTTCTATCACGTTCGTCATCGCCTCGTCTAAGCAGAAGACAATCCTGCCTTTCACGATATCCGCACATTCCTCTCCCAAAAATTCGCGAACCTCGCTGCGAATTTTGGATAACTCGTCCAGATCGACAGAGTATAACTGGATTTTTTCCTGAGAGGGATCCATTGTGCGGATCTTATACTCCGCCGATAGCGTCGTCTAAGGTCGGAAAGATCCTGACTTTTTTGGTGAAGTACATGAGCTCCATCGTATCCTTTACTTCCTTTTTCAGGCTGCAGAATACGATCTCTCCGGACTTCTCCTTTAAGAACTTTTGGATCGAGTTCAATACTCCGATTCCTGCCGACGCGATATAAGTCAACGCAGCACAATCGCAGATGATCGTCTTGATCCCATTTCCGACAGCAGCTTCTAACTTGATCTTCAGATCCGGTGCAGTCTTTGCATCCAGTTCGCCAGCGACCTTAAGAATTAATTTGCTGCCTTCTACTTTTTCGTTAAATGTGAGATTTGCCATTACACACCCTTCCTTAATTCTTTCATTAAATCTTTCGCTTGGATGATTCCGTAAAGTTTCCTTTCTAGAGTATCTATCTCATAATAATATTTTATGTTAGGATCCCCTTCAAAGATATGCGCATATTTTCTGATCCCTTGGATCGCCTTCTTCGCATTTCCTTCTAGAATTCCCTTGGTGATAGTATAATAGAGTTCTATCGCCAAAGAATCCTTAAGATTTTCCTTAAAGCCGTGCTCTCTCTTACTTAAAGCGTCCAAAAGATTTTCTACTTCTTGTTCGCTATATGTTTCCGAATCGCTATAATTCACAATATAACGAGAAAGTAATTTTTTGCACCGGATCAGGTTATTCACCTTTGCAGCAGATAGAATCTGCTGATAAAGATTATGGACTTCAGAGTCCAAATAAACCTTCTGCCGAGTGCCGTCCAATTTAACCGGTTCGAATGCGGATTTCAATTCTTCTTTAGAAAAGTTTTTGATCGAATCCTCGAATAATTTCTCGTTATTACTGCTGGTTAATTTAGCAAATTCTTTTAAAGGTTTTTCTAAAACAGCTACGAACTCTAACGCTTCCTGAGAAAAAGCTATATTCTGTACTTCTTGGATCTTTTCCAGAAAGAAAATGCATGAATCGCCTAGAGCAGAGAGACTTTCCTGAATAGCTTGCGAAACCAGTCGTTTGCAATGATGTGGGATCGTATGTAAATAGGAAGGATTCAACGAATCTTCCTGGATCTTATCGATCATCTTACTCGCAGCAAGTGCGGAATGCGATTTTTCTTTTTCCCAGCCCGCGTAAATGAAAGGATCATATAGAAACTTTCTAAAATTCTTTTTGCCGGACATGGCAAGAAGGCGGATGGTTTTTACGAATTCCTGTGCGAGATCCTGAGGTATTGAAGTTCTTTTTTCGGCCATTGATAAAAGGATCTTTAGAACCCATTTGACTGGGTTTTTCGCCGATTTGAAACAATATGTTAGGCGAAATTTCGCTGTAGATCCAGAGCAGAATGTTTTACTATCCTATCAAAAAGCATAGCAAATTCCGAAGAAGGGACTGCGGTCTAAATCCTGAAATCGGACATAAGATCCGAACGAGTAGTAGCAAAATAGAAAGGAAACGTTTCGTATCAGGAAATTTTAAACTAGTAAAATGGCTCTCGTTCCCTTAGAAGGCTCGCTTTCGAAATCCAAAAACGCATCCAATCTTTTAGCCATATCGAAACAAATAGAGAGCCCGATTCCAAGTCCTCTTTCTCGAATAGTCCCGAGTCTAGAGCTCAGGCGACCTTCTCTCAGATCTCTCAAATGATCCGGATCGATCCCCATTCCCTGATCTTCTACCTGGAACTTGAACTTCTCATCTTGTAACCCGGCTGTAACCATTACATTTTTTCCGGGAGGAGTAAATTTGAGCGCGTTCGAGATAAGATTCCTAAGAATAATACTTAATACTTCCTTATCCGTGCTAAGAAGGGAAGGAGGTTTTACCTGTAAGGAGAAACCTATTTTTTTGGTCTGAGCCATGGCTCCGTAAAAGGAAACGATCTCGGTGAACAATTCCCCTGCATCGAATAATTCTTTCTTAATATTCAAATATCCGAAATTAGCGGACGCCCAGTGAGCCGTATTATTGATGAAGTCTGTAACGGATTTAAGTTCGCTGATGATTTTCTTAGCGAATAATTCCTTGTCTTCAGGAGCGATATCAGTGATCAACATCAGCTCCGCAAGAGAACCCACTTGCGTCAGCGGAGTTCTTAGATCATGAGTGAGTACAGAAAGCACTCGATCTTTAAAATCATTTCTTCTTTGCAATTCTTCTCTCTGTCGATAGACCTCGTCAATGTCCATAAAGGCCACTACGAAATAGTTATCCCAAAGAGAACTCTTTACCTCGAACCATTTATCTTGCCCGTTCTTAAGCCGGATCTTGACGGTGACGAATACGGAATCTAATCCTTCTTTCTTAGCGGCCCGTACCTTGGTGTACCACTCATCCATTACCTTTTTACGATATTCTGGATCCGGAAAGGCGAGAAGGAACCAATCTTGTGCATTCGTAATCTCTTCGTATTGGTATCCAATCTGATCTAGAAAGGCTCGATTGAGATAAAGCACTTCCTCCTGTCCAGGCTCACCGAAGGAAAGTCCGAATGGACAAGGGACAAAATCACCGATCTTACGCAGTATATCCGGGTGATTCAGAACGTCCGAAGAATTATCTTGCAGGTTCATAAGAGAAGAGCTCGGCCGAAAAATTTAGGTCAGAGTATACTCGATCAAATAGAATTTAAAAGCCTTTTTGTTGAATATCAAAGCATTCCATTATTGAGTTTTAATAGGAACAAGGAGACGAAATTTCGACAATCTTTTGGCCTGATTTTCCCTAGCAAATATCCCAATTTAGATATAACAAATGTACAAATGGAATCAGTTAGATTCTATACTAATCTTTGTAACATCCGCTAAACCTCTGATCTCATCCACAATCTTCAGAACATCAAATTCTCTAGGGACAGAGATCGTAAGTTTAATTTGAATACTTTTCGTTTGATAATCTTGCATAAAAGACTCGGATACTAAACGAAGTTTATTCCGCAATAGAAGCTCTCTAAATCCTTTCCGATGGAATTTCTTCTGCTTTAGATCCAGGACCAGCACCTTGTATTCGTATTTACCAAAATACTTTTCTTCAATGGAATCGAATACGATCAGAATAATCAGAGTGGCGACAGTGGTCAGTCCGGAGGCAAAATACAATCCAGCTCCGATCAGTAGCCCGATAGCGGAGACCATCCAAATCGAGGCAGCAGTATTCAATCCCTTAACGGTCAGTCCGAATTTCATGATAGCGCCTGCGCAAAGAAAACCGACACCTGAAACTACCTGAGCCGCAATCCGAGACGGATCCCCTCCCACAACGGAATAATATTCCGGAATATAAATGGAAAGGAGCATAAGAACTGTAGAAGCAAGACCGATCAGGATATGAGTCCTAAATCCAGCTCCATGATTCTTTCCTTCTCGGTTCCAGCCGATCGCCCCAGCATATACGATCACAACGGAAATACGCAAAAGGACTGTAGCCGAGTTTATGCTCTTCGAGTTTACTACATTCTGAAATTGGTCCAGTATCTCTTGGAAAGACATTCTTCTTTATAAAGATCTAATTCGAAAGATTGGAAAATAGATCCGTTACAATCTTGATACGATCTGGATCGATTGAAAAGCGAATAATAAGATCTCTTTGAAAAATCGAGAGATTAAGGTTTATAGCGGTAAACTTCTTTCACTAGATCGGAATCTCTTCCTAAAATAGCGGACATTCGTACCTTATCCCAGGCCAAAGGATTTCCGTTCTTATCCAAGGCAAAACCTCCTGCTTCTTCCAAAGCGAGAACTCCTGCGGCAAAATCCCAAACCTTTGCTCCGCTCAGATTCATGAATAGATCCGTCTTGCCCTCTAATAATTCCAGAAAGCCGGCTCCTGTCGCCGCCAAAGCGCGAGTGGCCAATGTCTTTTTGCTAACTGCGGAGATCCAACGGTAGTCTTCGTCTTGAAACGTATTATTGATCTCTAAAGAAAGAATACATCGATCCAAGCTTCCACCTTGAGATAATCGGATCCGATTCTCTCCTATGAATGTTCCCTTTCCTTTTTCAGAGAGAAGGAATAGATCGGAGCAAGGATAATAAATGCATCCTGCGTACGGAGATCCTTCTTTTAGAAAACTAAGGATCACACTGAATTCTTTCATTCCTCTTGAGAAGAGCGCAGTTCCGTCTAACTCGTCGCAAACTACACATGTCTTTGGCAGAGGTTCCTGATTTTCCTGCTCCTCCATCACAAAGGAGAAGCCAGCGAATTCTTTGCTTAGGATCTCTTCTAAGATCTCATGAGATCTCAGATCAGCCTCAGTCAGGACCTGCATCGGATCCTTTAGGTCGTATTCGGAAGTTCCATTAAATAATTTTAATATTTCGGAGCCCGCTTGCCTGGAAGCAGACTGAAAGACATCCAAAATATCGGATCGCAATGTCACCAGAAGGATTAAGGATTGTTCGGATCTTCTTGAGGGGAAGAATTCTGATCCGAATCCGCAGAAGGATTCGCCTGAGGCGCAGGCGGAATATCATCTAGAATAGAAGGTCTCTTGGACTTTTTCTTTTCATGCGCAGGCGCAGAAATCGTCCTGATCTGAAGATACTTTCCAAACACCCAACCTTGCACAGTCTCAGTAAATGCATCTTTGTACTTGGTGTTTACTAAAACCTTGAAATAAAAGTCTTCGATTCTCTTTCCTTCGATAGGAATGATATAAGCTGCGGAACTCTTTCCGAGGACTTTTCCGACTTCGCCAATCTCCAGATCTCGGATCTTCTGAGCTCCTACATAAGGATCTCTCATTAAAGGAGTCTTGTCAGCAATAACGGTCATGTATTTGCCGAAAGCCTTGAGCTTATAGAGCCTAAGACTAATTTCCTTAACAATCGCCTCAGAATTAGAGTTTGCATCAAGAATTCTTAATAAAGCAAAGATCGCGAACGAATTCTTTTGCTCAGTAAGAGTGTCTAAGATCTGATTTCTTAAATTAGGTTTTGCAGCAAAAGAATCTTCTAAGATCTTCATAGAAGTTCTGGTCTTATGCCTTCCTAAGGCCTCGACAGCCGCTTTCTGGAAATCTTCATCATTAGAATTTAGATAATCTATAAAAATACGAATATCATCCGGAACTTGGTAATAACCTAATCCTAGAATAGAAGCCTTAACGATCTCCTTATCATCCGAGGTAAGTCCCTTTTTCAAAAGAACTTCTCTCGCTCCCGGATCCATGGTCTTCCCCATTCCCCGGAAAGAATACACTCGAATGTCTCGATCAGGAGACTTGGCTCCCGCATAAAAATAATCTAAAGAAGCACGAGCTCCTATATCCGCCAAACCTTTGTAAGCTGCCTGACGAACATATTCCCCATCTCTATCGATCATCTTATGAATAGTTTTGACTCCGGCCTTATTGCCCAAACGTCCTAATGCCAAAGCTGCCGCAGCCCGAACCCTAGGGATCGGATGAGTTAGACCATATTTATCTAAAACTGCGAATCTATGATTCGCTTCCGCTTCGAAAACCTTGAGAAGCCCATGCTTGAACTGCTCGTTGTATCTCTTGGTTTCCTTATCTACTACTGGCTTCTTAGGCTTTTCAGTAGAAGGTTGTGGATCAGTAGGCGCATTCTCAGAAGAAGGATCTGTTTGCGGGTCTGCAGGAGCTTGCTCAGAAGAAGGCTGAGGATCCGCCTGAGAGAATAAAGGCGAAAAATAGGATCCGGCAGAGAGCGCTAAGAGAAGAACTGCCAATAATAAGCGAAAAGTAATTCGAGACTGCATTCTAATGGATCGAAAAGCAAGCTTTGGTCCAGGAAACATTTTCCTGTTCCAGCCTCTATTCTTTTTTTCGACCATCCGTTATCGGTCGATTACCTTTTTTTATACGAGAACTAGGTATTGCAAGAATTCACGAATATCGAAGTAATAATTTCTTTCCATTGAACGAGATCTAATCCGATCGATTTAGCATCTTTGACACAGATCCAAAGCATTCCCTCAAACCTGGGAGGGAAATCGGACGATTTTTGAGGAAGGAAGGGGACGAGAAGGCCATCCAAAAGTTACAAAAAATGGGCCACCCAAACGAACAAAATTCATTTCTTCGAAAAATCCTTTTTCTCGGAACTGCTTGACGCTCCCCCTTTGAGATGGTACCGTTTTACTCGTAGAAGGGAGACCAATCTTATTAGTAAGCTCAGCGGAAACTTATCCGGATTAAAGTCCAACCAGATCCAAAGACTCAAAAAACTCTCCGAAAGGCGAATTCGGGAAAACGTGATCATCACTCCCGAAGTTTCCCGAACCCTCACTGAACTCTCATTCGAAATCAATAGACAAGTAGGTGTCCTTATCGATAGGAACGGTTACGTTACCCACGTTATGGTGGGCTCCGATAGTTCTATCGATATCCCTTGGCTGGATCGGATCCGTACTTCCGAGGCTCGTTTGAGAGGCTTAAGACTGGTGCATAGCCATCTCAAAGAAGAAAGCTTAAACCAAGAGGATTTGACCGACTTAGCTTTATTACGTTTAGATTATATAACTGCGATTACCGTAGATGACAAAGGACTTCCTCGTTCTTATTATTCGGCCTATGTAAATCCAGAAGACGAAGAAGGAGAACCTTGGAGCGTTCTTCCCAAAAAGAACCCAGGGCAATTAGAAGAAGGGATCTTAGAAGAGATCCTGGATATTGAAAGCCGGATGGCGAGATATCGCCGCAATCTAAAAGGCGCGCAAAAAGAAAACCGCGCGTTCCTGGTTGGAGTTTATCCGGAGCACAATCGCGTCCGACCTCCTAGCCAATCCATCGAAGAATTAAAAGAGCTCTGCAGGACCGCAGGAGTCCACGTTGTGGATTCATTTATCCAAAGAAAGAATCGTTTAGATCCTTCTACTGTATTAGGAAAAGGTAAATTAGAAGAGATTGTATTGAAAGCGATCCAGAAACAGGTTGAGCTCTTAGTATTCGATCTGGAATTAACTCCTTCTCAAGCTAAGAAGATCTCAGACTACGCGGATCTGAAAGTATTGGATAGAACTCAATTGATCTTGGACATCTTTGCAAGAAATGCAAAGAGTAGAGACGGTAAACTCCAAGTCGAACTCGCTCAGTTAAAATATCTGAAAGGAAGACTTTCGGAATTGGATGATAATATGTCCAGGCTGACCGGGGGAATCGGCGGAAGAGGTCCCGGAGAAACCAAACTCGAGATCGGAAAACGTAGAGTCGAAGAAAGGATCTCTCGACTCGAGCAGGAATTAAAATCCCTCAAGAAACGAAGAGAGATCGCAAGAAGAAGACGCAAGAAAAACGAGATCCCTGTTTGCGGAATCGTAGGCTATACCAACGCCGGAAAGTCCACCCTTCTAAACGCAATGACCAATTCTACAGTTCTTTCCGAAGACAAGCTATTCGCGACCTTGGATCCTACTTCCAGAAGGATACGCTTTCCAGAAGAAAGAGAGATCATTATCTCCGATACGGTTGGATTCATACACGACCTTCCTCCAGAATTATCCAATGCGTTCAAAGCAACCTTGGAGGAATTGGGAGATTCCGATCTCTTAGTCCACGTTGTGGATATTTCCAATCCTGATTTCAGACAGCAAATGGAAGCAGTAGAAACTATATTAGAAGATTTGAATCTATCCGATGTGCCCAGGATCTTAGTTTACAATAAGATAGATGGACTCCCAGAAGAAGCACGCACCGAACTCCTAAGAGAAGCCGACGCGGACACTATCTATGTATCCGCAGTCCAAGGATTCGGATTACAAACTCTCTTGGACAGAATAGAAGAAAGGATCTACGCGCAAGCAGAAGCCAAACTTTTTGAATCGAAACTGCTGGAAGAAGAGAACGAAGAATGGAAAGAGGAAACCGAAAAGACTTATGTCTGAAGGTTTAAAAATGAGATGCGGGGCTTAGACTAAGCCCGCTAATTTCTCTTGGTCTAGAGCCAAACGAATGACGGAGTTCACGTAGGTCTCGCGATCCGATCTTCCGCTGATATAATCTTGATAAACGGATTGTAATAGCAGGTAAAACATTCTTTCCGTCTCCTAAGAGAATGGTCGGACCACTTCTGATCTCTCATAAGCGTTTTTTCCTGCCTAGACTTTTTTCTTGCCGAACCATCCAAGCACGGAAACCTGAATAAAGTGGCTCCTCTTTCCGAAATACAGATCCGAGAACTAAAGAATCTGGCAACAAATGCCGGTATTCCCTTCCGCGAAAACTCGGATCTAAGCGTGCATTGTTCCTTTAAGATAGGAGGGATCTCTCCTTTTATCGCCGAGCCTGAGACAAAGGAGCAGATCCAAGAAACCATTCATATCTTCCGCAAACTGGACCTGCCATGGAAAATTCTTGGCGGAGGAACCAATATACTTATCTCCGATCATCCAAACAACTTTGTGATCCTAAAACTCTCCGGTGGATTCAAAGAATACAAGGACTTGGGCGGAGGATTATTCGAAGTCGGAGCCGCTACCAATACCACTCCTATCTTTCGCCAAATTTCTCAGAAAGGTTATACTGGAGCCGAATTCCTGAGCACAATCCCGGGTTGGACCGGAGGAGCAGTGATCCAAAACGCTGGCTGCTACGGAGGAGAACTTTTCGATCTGATCCAAGAAGTGGAATTTTTAAGAGGCGAGGAAGTTTTCAAACGAAAGCCTTCTGAAATAGAGCACGGCTATCGTTTCACTGAGTTTTTAAAGAAGAAGGACTCGATCATTCTTTCCATACGCATCCAGCTAAAAGAAGGAAATCTAGAAGAGATTGAGGCTTCTCTCAAAGAAAAGAGAGATAAGAGGAATTCTTCCCAGCCGCAGAACAAAAAAAGCGCCGGATCCATGTTCAAGAATCCCAAAATTTTCGACGAAACCGGAAAAGAAACCAAGGCTTGGCAGTTCATAGATCGTGTAGGACTGAGAGGAACAGTAGCAGGAGGCGCCCAAATTTCTCCGGAGCATTGCAATTTTATCGTAAATACCGGAGGAGCAAAGGCTTCCGATGTAAATCAATTGGTCTCTCTCGTCCAAGAAAAAGTAGAGAAAGAAACGGGCGTGATTTTAGAAAGAGAAGTAGAATACTTCGGTTCTATTCCCTAATCCAGGAAGACCAAATGCCAATAGTTCGAGATCCGGAAGATAAAAAAGAAAGAATCCTTAGCTCTGCTCTGAAATTATTCACAGAGAAAGGATTCGAAGGAACACCTATTCCTGATCTAGCCAAAGACGCCGGGATCGGAGCCGGAACTATCTACCGGTATTATAAAAACAAAGAAGAGTTAGTAAACGAGCTCTATAGATATTGGAAAAACAAACTCAAAGAAACCTTAGCAACAGGGTATCCTGAAAAAGCAAAATCCAAGGATCTATTCTTACATCTTTGGATGGCACTTGCAAATTTCTACGATAAGTATCCGGAAGCTTTCGAATTTTTAGAATTGCATTATCATTCTCCTTATTTGGACCAAGCCAGCAAAAAGGCCACAACACAAACTATGGAATTCATTTGCGGTTTCTTAGAAGAAGCCAGAACAAAAGGAGACATTCGCTCTGACCTAGGTTCCATGGAACTAGTTTCCCTTTGCTATGGAAGTTTTGTAGGAATGGTAAAAATGGCCAAGGGCGGATACATTCAATTGTCTCCCGAAACATTACGCAATTCCGGATTAACACTTTGGAAGGCATTAGCGAAATAAATTATTCTATTTTGGATACTATCCTTTCTTCTGAATTTCGATCGAATCGATTCTCAAACATTCCCTTCTTAAAATAAATTTCTTCACATACAAAAAGCGGAAACAGAATTCCGACTGAACCAAGCACAAAGCCTTCAAATTCTCTTTTCTTCGATCAGATAGATTTATAATATGTTAATATATTATTATATTCTTCTATCTCTTGGAATCGGAATTCCGATTCCGAAGTTGTGAAGGAAATAAATTCAGCAATCTGTCAATCTTACCTTGACAGTAATGACCGTTAGTCGAAACCTTCGGCCTTGTTTGAAAAAGAAAATTTGAAAATGGTAACTTGGATGGAAAATAATACACTTTCAGAGACAGTAAGTATTTCCTCGGAGCCAGAGCTCACACCCGATACTGATTCCGCAAGAGATGATAAGGAGGCGAATCACGAAAAAACACAGAGAAAGCAGGATGAGTCCAAAGCGAGGATCATCCGATCCGCCATGAAACTTTTTGCTGAGAGAGGCTTCTTCGAGACTAGAATTCCGGAGATTGCAGCTCACGCAAAGGTAGGAGTAGGTTCTTTATATAGGCATTTTAGGAATAAGGATGATATTTTCAACGAGGCATTTAGAACAGCCGCGCACGAATTTTCCAAGTTCTTCGATGAGGCCTCGCTCAAGAATTCTTCCCCTAGAGAAAGATTTTTCGACTTTTGGCAGGGGCTTGGAACCTTCTCTCATCGAAAGCTGGACCAGCTTATTTTGATAGAGAGAAATTTATCTTCTTACCTATTGGATGAGGAAAGTAGAAAAGAAGCAAACCTACTTCGAAAGAAGATCTCCGATTATTTCACTCCTTTTCCGGGAGAAACACATCTACAGTCCGTATATCCTTCCATTATCTTGGGTTCCTTTACCGGAATTTTAAGATCCCAAGCGATCTCGGACAAACGCTTGGAAACTGCGATCCTAAAAGAATCTGCAGAAATGCTTTGGGATGGATTTTCAAAACTGCCGAAATCGGAACCGAATAAAAAGAAAGAAAAGCAAAACAGAAAATCCTGAGATTAGGATTCTCTTGGTGTTATATAGGGCCCGGAGTTTTCACGCCGGGCTCTTTTTAAGAACCTATCAAAAATGGCAGCTATTACCGTTTTGATCAAAACGAACGACTAACGCTGAATTAAACTCGGATAATATCCTTCCGGAGTCTCATAGCCCATTATATCCAAGATTGTAGCCGCCACATTCGCAAGCCCCGGATCTTTCAGGTCGGAACGAAGTTTAAACTTTCCCTCCGGATCCAAAACGCTAAACGGAACTGGATTCAAAGTATGAGAAGTTTTAGGAACAGGTTTGCCTTGCTTATCCTTCTCCACATTTCCTTTTTTGTCCAATTGATACATCTCGTCTGCGTTCCCGTGGTCAGCGCTTACAAGCAAAATTACATTACTTTTTTTGCATGCTTCTGCAAGTTTCATCATGCATCCATCCAGGAATTCCATCGCTTTTACGGTAGCAGCGTAATTTCCTGTATGACCTACCATATCCCCGTTCGGAAAATTGATTCTATAAAAATCACTTTTGTTTTCTGCCAGAACTCTTTCCAATTCCTTGGTGATCGCTTCTGCCTTCATCTCAGGAGTTTGGTCGAAAGGGATCACATCGGACTGGATCTCTTTGTATTCTTCCGTTTGCGTGTCGAATTTTCCGGAACGATTTCCATTCCAGAAGAAGGTTACATGTCCGTATTTCTGGGTTTCGGAGAGAGCGTACTGAACCACTCCTGACCGAGCCATGTATTCTCCCAAAGTCCTATCGATTGCTGGTGGAGTTACTAAGAAGCGTTCCGGCAACTGCAAATCTCCATCGTATTGCATCATTCCCGCATAACAAACATCCGGCAATTCACCTCGATTGAATTTATCGAATTTCTTTTCAGTGAATGCTTGTGAGATCTCAATCGCTCTATCTCCTCTGAAATTCGTGAATACAACTGAATCGCCATTTACGATCGGTCCCACGGGTTTTCCATTTTCTTCTATTACGAAAGAAGGAAGATATTGATCGATTACTGCAGGATCTTCTGCGCGAAAAGTTTCGATTGCGGTCTTTGCATCGGAGAATTTTCTCCCTTCTCCCTTTACGTGGATTTGCCAACCTCTTTCTACCATGGACCAGTCTGCTTCGTATCTATCCATCGTGATGGTCATCCTTCCTCCGCCGGAAGCGACCTTGATGTCCGCACCTTTTTGTCTAAGGGAATGCAACCACTCTTCAAAAGGATTCAAATATTCTAATGCAGATTTTTCAGGAACATCTCTTCCATCTAACAGGATATGTAATCTAATCTTAGGGACCTGCTCTTGAATCGCAGCTTCGATCAAGGATCTAGTATGATCTATATGTGCATGAACATTTCCGTCGGAGAATAATCCGATCAGATGCAAAGTGGAATTTTTACTCTTGGTATTTGCTATGATCTCTTTCCAAGCCTGTCCCTCGAATAACAGTCCTTTGGCGATAGAATTGTTGACGAGTTTTGCCCCTTGATCGAATATTCGTCCGCATCCTAGAACATTATGGCCGACTTCGGAGTTGCCCATATCTTCGTCGGAAGGCATTCCCACAGCTGTTCCGTGAGCCTTTAAATGAATGGTAGGAGATTCTTTCCAGAGTTTGTTTAAGAAAGGAAGCTTGGCTCCGGCAATTGCATTGCCAAATTCGGGACCTCTCGGTGTAAAACCGACCCCGTCTAAGATCACGAATAGTACCTTTTTAGGAACGAAAGGAGTTTGTTTCTTGAGTTGCATTCCATTCCAAGAAAGACCCACCTCACTCTTAGTCAAGAGGATTCAGGTAGAGAGTTTGGCATACATCCTTCGGTTTAGAGGCGTTTTATCGAAAATAAGGTTAAACTCAGTTTTTTCGGTGGAAGCTATAAGAATACGATATATGATGGTTTTACCTCCTCGAAGAATCATTGTTCTTCGACGACCTTCTCTATTCGAAACGTATATGCTAATTTCTTAATATTTAATCACTTCGTATTAGAATGAACGCAAAAGGCCCCAGACCCTTAGATCCGAACACGGGAAACGTATCCGTCCCGAGCTTCTTGAAAGTAAAGAAGCTGAACGAAGTAGTGAGTTACTACATGAACGACAAGGTAACTCACTCTTTGTACAAGGCGGTCTCTGCGGCGAGCTCGTTTAAGAATGTTAAGAAACGACAATTATTCGAACCTCATCATAAAATTCCAGAAGTAGCCGATCTTGGTCCGAAAGAGATGGACATGCATCTCAAAAGACTTTTAGAAGATGGCACTGTCTCTCAATTAGCTTATTTAATCAGTGACGATGTAGAAAGACCTCCCGAAGGACGTCCTTGTTACGCAGCTATTCCGGAAGCGGAGGCCTTGGATCTAAGTAGGATCTATTTAGAATTATTGGATCTTTCTGTTTCTTCTTTGCTTTTCTATTTGGATCGTAAACCCGAATTGAACAAGGCCTTGGTTTGGGAGAATCTAGAAACAGATTGGGAATCAGGTGCCAGAAAGGAGGCTTCCTTTCCTCAATTATTCTTATATTTGAGGCAGGCCTTTCAAAACGAATATTTTAGGATCACTCCCAATCCTGAATTCGTGAAGGATTTTCTTTTCGAACTCGAAGATGACCTCTTTAAGAAAGGAAGAGTGATAGACGTTCCAGGTTACGGTCTGTTCGGATTAAAGAGTTCTAAAGAAGCTGTGCAGATCGTAGACTATATTGATGATTTTATCCAATCCAAGGGAACAAAACAGCTACGTTATACTCTATTGGAAGAATTCCAAAAGATCGCAATGGAGGAGAAGTTCTATTATTCGAATCCTTCTCATCCAGAAACTACAAGGTTCAAGTTAGCAAGGGCAGAGGCGTTTGCGGCGGCTTTACCTTCCGGAAATCCAAGCCCAGGAAGTCCAGGAATGTTAAGCGTAGTGCTGATAAGAAGCCTTTCTGAAATTGCGGAGAAAGAATTACAAAAGCAATCTTCCGAGCGAGACCGAAATCGTTTTCACGATATTAAAAAGAATCTTCTCTCCGAAAGCGGCTCTTGGGAAAAGAAAGTCCTATTGGTCCAGGAGAAGGAATTCAAACAATTTCCTGAAGAACTAAAGAGAATGCTTATAGACGACCTAGAGATAGGTTATTCTACTTGGGAGACCAAGACTTCTACCGTTCACGCATTCTTTCATAAGAATGCAAATAGCGTGAGACAGATTATCCTCAGTCTTGGAGCATCCATGGGGGCCGAGACCTGGAAGATCCTTTGCATCCGCCAACTGGTAGAATCCAACGAGCCTCAAATCAAATCCATATTCAGAGAACCGGATCTTGTAAAAGCATACGGAAAAGTATTAAGAAAAGGTTATATGGATTATTTTCCTTGGTACTATGCGATTCTGGATTTATTGGGGATCGGTAGGATTTTCCAAGATATATTCTTTGCACAAGCCAAAGAAAAAATCAGAATACAGCAGAACCAACTTAAGGTAAAGAACCAAGAAAACTCTCGCAAGGACGAACAGGCCAAGGTCCAAGAAAAGCTCAAAGAGGAAGAAAAGATCCGTTCTGCCGAGCAGAAATCCAAGATCTCTTTGGCTATGGATAGTTATTATTTTAAGAAACAGGCTCCTCCAACTGCCGCAGAAATCCAATCTCTTGTCCCTGAATTTTCTCCAGAACAGTATTACGAGATCTTGGAACGCGAGAAGTTTGTATTCTTAGCTTGGGAAAAAGGAAAAGAAAGATTCGATCAGATACTTTGTTATCCGGGAACAGAGTCTTTCCGTAGCAAAGCAAGAGAGCTACATAGAATTCTAAGCGAGAAGTTAGAGTTCCTACAAAACAAGGTCAGAACCACCGAAGAAGAAGATGCTAGATTTCGCATCTCTAAGGTTGTGAAACATATAGATGAATGGTTCGCATCCAATAAAGGTCCTGAAAAAAATGGCGCTCCTAATAACGGAGCCAAAAAAGGAAAACCAGACCCAGACGATCCGTTCGAATCTTTCCGAGTCGAGATCAATAAATTGCGAAAGACCGGAACAGACGATTAACCTAAAGGGATCGCCGATCCTGGCCATTCTATTTCACTTTTCTAAAATTCAACTTTCCTGAATTTTTTTATTTCCAAGACATCCTCAGCTCAAAAAAAGTGAGCAAAAGCTCATAAATGGGTTTGTTGGATGGGAAAACATACAAAATTCCCCGGAATTAAAATGAAACAAAAACGGATCGTGCTAGTCCAGTTTTGGATGCTTATTATTTTCTTATCGTTCGGGTGCAATAAAGCAAACCCGATTAGTTTAGATGCGAGTGGAAGTGCAGCAGGAGTGCTGCTTGGAATTGGGATGCCGGAAATTTTCGGCACAGGCAATTCTATTCCCTCGGATCTGCCTTCGAATGATATCAACGTATTTTACGATGCTCAGAACAACTATGTGAATCTGACTTTTTCTCAAAGCTTCGAGAGCACGGAAAGATTTACCATTTCCATTGAGAGCTATACCACGGTTCTCTCTCCTGCAATCGTTTCTTACAACTACTTCGATCTAGTCTCGGGAGACACCGAGCATACGATCGGATTTGCTTTAGAAGCAGATGATGATGATTGCTCTGATAGAAGCGGAGACAAGATCCACGCCAGGATTACTCGTGACTCGACGGGGACTTCTCATCTATATTCGTTTTCCGTAAAGGACGGAGATTATTGTTTATTTGAGACGGATCCTAAGTATGGTACCGAATTGAATGGGATCACGAATATGGACAATTATTGTTCTACTCTTGCAAGAAATAAAGGACTCGCAGATCACGCGAACTATAAGGCGTTTATCGGAGTACTTTCCAATACAATTGCAAATCGCGATCCGGGAGAAACCGCTTCTGATTCTGCACTTCTCAAGAATAACAAGAGATATGTTCGAAAGAACTCGGACGGAATTTGGACAAAGGTGTTTCAAACAGATGCAAGCTGGCCATCTAGTTATAATTTTTACAATCCGATCATCGATTCCGGTAATTACTGGACAGGAATGAATTCCGGTTGGTCCGTTATGAATGCTGGGCTTTGCATGAATGATGAAGGAACGGAGAGTTGGATCCCTAGTACGACTTCTAGCGCGAGTGGAGCGGTCGGAACCTCTAGTACTTCTTTTGCGGATACTGCTTACTGGACAATCAATGCTTGCTCTGCTGGCGCCGGTGGTTCTGCATTGCCTTACGTATGCGTTTATTCCCCATAAATCGAGACGGGCAATATGAGAATTCCAAAATCTATCTTTAAGATTTGTATCTTACTTAGTCTGAGTCAGGAAATTTCTTTCTGTAATAAGGCAGAAACAGAAGCATTGGATGGAAGCAAACCGAATTTAGGCGGCGCATTCATCTTGGATCCTACACTTCTTCTGCTTTCTCCTCATTATAAAATTAAGGCAGTGGTTGACGGAGACGGAACTCCATTCGTAGCAGAAGGAGAAGAATTGGATATAACCCTAACTCTGGAAAATTTTCCAGATGATCCGAACGAACAGGCAAACTTTCAGATCTATCCGGGAAGCCCTGAAATTCAGATCACTGGAATGGGTGAAAATTCTTACTATAGCGATTATTTTTTACAATCTTCTCAAAAGCTTACCATAGGTTTGAATCTGAATTTGAATCATGATGTGGATTGTTTCGATCAGGATTATTATCTGATCGCAGTCGATACGGTGTCCAATGTTCCTCAAAAGATAAAGATTAATACCGCAGATAGCGACAAATGCGTTTATATTGCGACTAACGGAGGAAAAGGATGGACCGGCTCATTTGCGACCCAATCGGTAACAAACGGTTACGGTGCAGTCGAAGCAGCAGACGAAATATGCAATTCTAATGTTCCGTCTTCCTTTGTTTCTAGCCTGGGAGAACCTTCCACCTATAAGGCAATGCTTGCGGTAAGTTATACGGGACAGTATGGAGTTACTCGCAATACTTCTACGAACTGGGTATTCTCTCCTTATTCGATTTATTATGGTCGAGACGGGAAGAAGGAGATATTCCAATTCTTCAGTTCTAGCATTGTAAATTTTGCCAGTGAGGAATTCTGGACATATAGCCTGGGCACCTCAGGCAGGATTTGGACCGGATTTACGGATATGAATTGGTCCACAGGAACCCCTTCTCAATCGGAATGCGCAAGCGCATACAATGAGGCAGGTTCCATGGCATCTTGGTATGTGAATTCTAACACGAGCGGGCTGACTGGAAATCATGGACTTGCCGCGAATACCGATTACAGATCTATTTCAGAGTATACAGTTCCTACGAGTCCCACTGCAGGACCACTGCCTGTCACAAGTAATTGTACAAAGGATAAACGATTCTTTGTATGTGTAGAGCAGTAATGTAAAATTCCCGTAGAATCGGCTTTTCCGTCAGGTATATTCGGATTCGGTTAGTTTACGAAAAAAATTATTCCTGGCGCAAAAAGTTCTCAAAGCCTTCTTCCCTTGCTTGTTGAAAAATTTGGATATAAAATGAAACCAATTATCCCGCCGCCAAAAGTGGAGAATAGAAATGAAATCGAACCTTATCTTCTTGCCTAACGGGTATCAAATACTCTGTAAAACAACATTCTGCATTCTCCTGAGTTTCCTTTCTTTCGGCTGTAATAATGCCAAGGCGATGAATATAGATTCTAGCTCTTCTGCAATTGGAGCTTTAGTGATCGGTCCGCTCGCAAATACTTTCATTGAGAACGGAAGCGGCGGTGGAACGACTACTCCAACTTCTACAGTAAGCGTTCAAGTAAACGGATACCAAGGCCTAACAGCTAAGCCTTTAAATGTTACTTTGACAGACACCGTTACAAGTGCTACAGAGACATTACAAATTACCAGCGATGGAACCTACGCATTTAACACTGCGATTCCCACAGGAGATGGATATAGCGTTTCCTTAGGAACTTATACCGGAAGCGCTCTCGGCGGGCAAACCTGCTCACTTACAGGAACAACTGGTACTGCAGGAACTACAGGAGATTCAACTGTCGCATGTGAAAGACAACTTGCAGTCGCGTTCGCATGGACCAGCGATGCAGGTGTTCCGAATTTCAGACTGTTAGGAGTCAATCATTCTCTGAGTCCTTATGCTGTGAATAGTAATGTTGGAGTTACTATCGGTGGATCTCCTTCCAGCATAGATCCGGAGCTGACATGGGGCGGAAGCAATTATCTTTTAGTTTGGAAATCTGCAGACAATACGATCAAAGGGCAACTGTATGATATAGAGTTAACCGCAGTTGGCTCTTCTTTCCAAGTTTATACAGCTTCTAGTATTGCAATAGGCAGACTAGCAGCCGCATACAATCCAAGCGGAGAGTTTGCAGTCGTTTGGACCGAAGCTGGAACCGTCAATACTAGCTTTAAGTACCAACGAATCAATGCGACTACAGGTGCCTTAAGTGGTTCTGCAACGAATATTGCGACTACTGCACTCACTTCTGCTAGTTATTATAATGGCGACGTAGTATACGACGGAAGTCAGTACATTGCTGCTATAAGAATCACCACTACCTTAGGAGTTCATTCCATCTATTGGTATAGCTTTACTCCTTCCGGGGGAAGTATCAAAGGCAATTATTCAAGCAAAGTGGGTACCACTTCTTATTATCTGAGAATGGATTATCCTGCTATGATAGTCTACGGAACAGATGTTTGGACCTTCTTGAACAGGACCAATGTAGATACTAGCGGAAGTGTTATAGACGCAAGCGTTGTAAAAATTAAGAATTATGCAAGTTCTTCGGCAGCTGCTATAGCAACCGACACGAATCCTTATGGTTGTGGTCCTTCCGACGGAGATCAGTATTACATTCCTAGCGCCGGCATATATGGCACGAATATACTTGTAGGTTACGATGTATTCTGCGGAGACGTGGGAGGAACTTATAATGACGTCCATGACGTTCCGGTTAATGCATCTACTGGAACTGCTGGCGGCGTAACCGGTTATTCAGATAGTGAGATCGGCTCTGAGACTACTTCAGGCTCCTCCACTACCTGCAGATCGAATACCTGCTTTATGAGTGCCGGAGACCAGTACAATGATAAGCTTTACTTATTCGATCCGTTCTTTACAAGTACTCCAAGCTATCTAGGAGATATCGGAGGAACCACCATACTCTACTCTCCTGGCGGTGGAGTTCAATTCCCTCAGACAGTGATCCAGTAAAACAAAGGGCCGCTTTAGCGGCCCTTCTTCTTTGTATCCAAAGTTTATTTCCGATCAATCTTCTTAGAATAGTAAGAGATCATACTCAGAAACAAGAATATGCTTTAGAAGCGAATATCGTATTTAAGTTCTCCGTTCCAGCCCATGCCGCTTCCTCCGAGATTCATCGGTCTGTAAGAAGGAGCAAAACTAAATTTAAAACCGGAGCTAGGACCTTCACTTAAGGCCGATTCTCTCTCTGCCTTCACTCCCAAATAATAGGAGTAAACTAGTTGCAAACCGTAGACTAAGCCCACGAGGTATTGGTAATCATTTCCTACTTCAGCCAGATGCTGGTAGTGATTGAATGCACCCTTATTTACAATTACAGCGCCGATCAATCTTTCTCCAGTATTTGCAGGTAGTTGCAAGACAGGATCGTTCAGGGCAAATACGAAATAATTTGTTGCCCCAGTTTTATAGGCATTATGAGCCGCGCTGAACTGCTGTTGGGTCTCAATCGCTTTATAAAGGACTCCCGCAAATAGGATAAAAGTCCCTGTGGCAAGATATTTCCTATCTGCCTTCCACATTCCCCAGCCGGGAACAACCGCAGAACGGAGAGAATAAGCCCAACGAGGTTTGTTATACCAACGAACTCCCGCCGGAGGCTCAGGTTCCGGCTCCGGCTCCTTCTTCGCCTCTTCCTTAGGCTTGACCGGTTCTTTCTTCGGCTCGGGCTTAGGAGTGTCTTTCAAATTCAATTCTACGATGTCTGTCTTTGGTATGGTCAAAACCTTGCCGTCGACCTCTAGATGAACCTCATTACGCGTCTGGTTCACTACTTTCCCTTGTAATACTTTTCCGTTTTTCAGGGTTAGGCTAGAGCCAAAGAGGTTAGTTGCAAAGCAAGCAAGGCAGATGATAAAAAGCCAACGATAGGCCATATTTTCCGTAAATCCCTTCGGTATTTATTGACAAAGACAAGTTGAATGTCTCGGTTTACCCTCCCGAAACGGTTTGCTTTCTACAAGAAAAAACCGAATTTACTTGAAAAAAGACTGAAAGAAAAAAATTTCTATCCTACTGTGTCTGAAGCCTTGTTTTTCGAAAAACTATACAATAAAAATAAGGACCATTTGTTTTCTTTCATTCGGCGCTCGATCCAAGACGAATCGACTGCCTTGGACCTGCTTCAGGATACCTTCCTGAACTTCTTCAAGCATTACACGAATAAAGAAATCCCAGACGAACAAGTTTCTAGAATGATCCTTTTCCGGATCGCTAGGAACCTGATGATCAATCACGGAAAATCCTATTATCAAAAGAACGTGTCCCTGGTCGGCGAAGAGACATCATCTCTCTTCGGTTCCAAAGCCCCGGGTCCCGAAAGCCAAGTTATAGAAGAAATGGAAGCCCAGAATCTGGGCAAGATCCTAAGCGAATTATTAGAAACTCTTCCGGAGGAACAGAAGACCGCTATCGAACTGC
Organism: Leptospira semungkisensis; assembly: GCF_004770055.1. NCBI lineage: Bacteria > Pseudomonadati > Spirochaetota > Leptospiria > Leptospirales > Leptospiraceae > Leptospira > Leptospira semungkisensis. Next base: position 364,108 of record NZ_RQEP01000005.1, read on the forward strand.
GTTATTCTCAATCCTGCAAACTGGAGGAGATCGCCCAAGTTTTAGATCTATCCGTTTCCGGAGTTTCGAGACTCTTAGAAAGAGCCGAAAAACATCTATTGCAAGAAGGCAAAAAGAGAGGGTTTCAACCTTCTTCTTTTTTAAAACATTAGGAATTTATCTTTATTTATGTTTATCGAACATGTGATTCATTTCGTCAAAAAAGCCATCCTCTTTGAAAAAAATGAGCAAGTTAGTTTTTCCCTGTTTGTTGATTCAAATGAACGGGTAAGACACAATGTGCAAACCCAGGACTAAGGAAAGGGGATGGAAAGAATGAACTCAGAATTTCAAACATTCGCCGAAATCCTCAAACGGACTAACGCCGCTTCCAAGGCACCTGATTTCGATCCTTCTTGGATCGGCAAGTCTCCCCGTTTCTACGTGGAGGCAAATATCATGCAATCCCCTAAGGACAATGTAGTACAACTAACCAGTAATAAAAAGAAAGGTTGGTTTCTCGCGGCAGCTGCAATTCTGTTAGCAGGCATCGGCGTTGGCGCCTTCTTTACTTTCTCTAAGAAAGAAGCACCTGTAGCTGAAGGCGTTCTTCTGAAAGCTGCGGTGGTCTTTGTAAAAGGTGATGCCAAGAGTATCAAAGAGGCTCCGACCCAATTGCATTTGGGCGATGTTCTTTCCGAAGGCGATAGAATCGTCACAGGAAAAGGCGGATCCATCGACATAGGTCTTACCGATTCCAGCGTGATCCGTATAAAGGAAAATTCTGAACTCGTACTAAAAGGTCTTCGTCAGACGGACGCTTCTCAAATCAGACTTTCTTTGGTTTCAGGACGTATCCTGAACTTAGTAGAGAAAGAAAAAAAGAATGCGAACTATTTCGTAGATACTCCTACCGTAGTTGCTGCGGTTCGAGGAACTTCCTTCGAAGTAAACACTTCTCCTAACGAATCTTCTGTCTATGTGGTAGATGGTTCGGTAGAAGTAACTCCTTTGATCAACGACAAGACTCAAAGAGTTTTGAAAGTCGGCAATTTAATCATCGTTACCGACGAGAAAGTTGAAGTAATCGAAGCTCTTAAAAAAGCTACTCCTGACTATGAAGAGATGCGCATCAACTTGAACGGCTTAGACAAAGAAGTTTTGGAAACTACTCAAAACCTCAAAACTGCTAAAACCGAACAAGAGTTGGAAGAACTCTACGACAAGAGCATCGAACATATCATCATGAAAGATGGTAGAGAGTTAAGAGGAGTTGTTGTTTCTCAGAAAAAAGGAAAACTGATCGTGCAAACTCTGAAAGGATCTTATATCCTGGACGAGACCTCGGTTGAGAAGATCCTCTACTAAGAGAACTTTTTAAGCCTCCTGAAAAAACCCGGGTAGAAACACTCGGGTTTTTTTATGCCTTCTTAAGCGGACCAATCCCCCAGCTTTTTATCGATAGAAAAAGAACCTGCACCAAGGAAGAATAACGCAAAAGAAATGCTCACTGCGAGGATATGATATTCGAAACCTTCTCCTCCTTTATCACCGAACCAATTCATAAAGAATCCATAAGGAACATGAGTGCTCGCAGCTACGATCAATATGATCCCTATTCCCAATGCCCAAATTCTGGTAAAGAGTCCGAAGACTAAAGCGACGCTTCCCACAAACTCGAAACCGATCACCATCAATCCTAGAAAATACGGAGCTCCGAGGGTGGATGTAAAATAATCCATAGCAGTTTGAAATCCGGCTCCATCGAACCATCCCATTGCCTTTTGTGCTCCATGCGGGAAGATGCAGATTGCAAGGCCCAGTCTTAAGAATAAAGGCCCCAGACCTTCTTTCGTTTGTGTTAGGGAATAAAACATAATAAGTCCGTCCCATAGAAGCCGAAGGAAGCATCGATTTCCACCTATTTTCAATCTAGGTGAGAAGAAGCCGGAGTCTACCCGGACAAAATAGGTTGTCTAAAGGGCCATTCCCGTAAATTTTGGCATTACGAACGCATCGGAAGGTACCTATGTCTGAAGAGACAGCCGAAAAGAAGAACAAAAAAATCAACAAGATGAGCGCTCAAGAGCTGGATCAAGCTCTGAAAGACGCAGTCGAGAAGATGAACGGGGAAACGAGCAAGTACGTACAACATCTTAAAGCGAGAAAAGAAGAACTCGCTAAAAAGAAGTAAGCACTACTTTCCATCCAAAAAACCCTCCGCGCTCGTGCGGAGGGACACCTCCTCCAATTCCCAGGAACCATGCTCCAGTTCATTGATATAAAGCACAGGTTCGGTAGCTCCACCCTCTTCGAAAAATTCTCCTGGCATATCAAGCCGGGCTCCAAGATCGCTTTGGTCGGACCGAACGGCTCCGGTAAATCCACTCTATTCAGAATGGCAGTGGGAGAACTGAATCCTGAGGAAGGATTGGTCAGCCGTTCCAAACATACTGAGATCTCTTTATTCCAACAGATGCCTGACTTCGATTTAGAAGCTAAGGTGATCGATACAGCATTATCCAAGCATAAACATTATAACGAATATATAAAACGCTCTGAAGATATTCATAGAAGAATGGATCAGACCGATCATGATTCTCCCGCATTTAACGATCTTCTCGAAGAACAAAGTGCATTGGAAGAATACGCGTTTACTTACGGAGTTCATGAATTAGAAGGCAAGGCAAGACAGATCATTGGCGGTTTAGGCTTTTCTAATGAACAAATGGAAAAGAAGGTTAAAGAATTTTCCCCTGGCTACCAACATAGATTAGGACTCGCAATCGCAATCCTGAACCCGGGAAACCTTCTCCTTTTAGATGAGCCTACGAACCATTTGGATCACGCTTCCAAGGCATGGCTCGCGGAATATTTAGTAAGCACGAATCGTTCTTTCGTTTTGGTGACTCACGATCCTGAGTTTTTGAATTCGACTACGGACACGATTGCAGAATTAAATCCTTCCGGAGTTTTGGAGTTTAAAGGAACCTTAGAAGATTACTTCGAACATAAGAATGAGCTCTTAGACAAGCTACGAGTACAGTTCAAAAAAGAAGAAGCTTATCTCAAGAAGAGAACCGAATGGATCGAAAGATTCCGTGCAAAGGCAACCAAGGCAAAAGCAGTCCAAAGTGCCATTAAGAAGCTTGAAAAGAGAGATAAGGTAGACGCTCCCGAAGAATCCTTCTGGAATTCCAAGACAGATTACGAATTCAACTATACTCCTTGCGGAAATCTTTCCTTTAGAATAGAGAATGCCGACTTCGCTTATGAAGCGGGAGGAAAGAATATTTTCTCCGGAGCTGAGCTTCATGTTTCTAACGGAGATAAAATAGCGATCATAGGTCCGAACGGAGCCGGAAAATCCACCTTCTTAAGATGTATATTAGGAATTCATAAACTTACCAAGGGCATAGTCACATTCGGACCAAAGACTAGAATAGGATATTTCTCCCAAAATCATCACGAGAATTTGGATCCTGAAAAGAGCCTCTTAGAAACGGTGCTTTCGGTGTATCCTGATTATCCGGAAGTAGAGGCAAGAAAGCTCTTAGGTTATTTTTCTTTTACGGACGACAAGGTTTTCAAGAAAGTAGGACTTCTCTCCGGAGGGGAGCAAAGTAGACTTAGACTTGCATTGTTAGTTCGCTTCAGCTCCAACACTCTTTTCTTGGACGAGCCTACAAACCACTTGGACCTTGTGGTCCGAGACAATTTAAAGAGAGCTTTGCAGGCATATCCCGGCGCTGTTTTAGTGATCTCTCACGACCCTGATTTCTTAAAGGATCTTTGCACCCGTACTATTTCCGTTTCTGGCGGAAAGATCAGAGACTTGAATACGAGCTTTGCGGATTATCTTCGTTTTCCTCCGGAAGAATTAGAAGCAGAAGGTGGAATCATAAAAGCCAATGCCCCTACTGAAAGCAATGAAGCAAAGGATAAAAGCAGATCGCAAAAGAATGCAGACAAGAACCGCATTAAGAAACTGCAAAAAGATATAGAGCAGATCGAAGCAAAGATAGCACTCTTAGAAAAGAACAAGTCAAACTCCGAAGAATTATTAGCCGATCCAGAATTTTATAAGAAGCGCAGTTACCAAATGGAACTGGACACTTATAACGAGACAAAGGCGGAGATCGCTCGTCTTACTGAAAATTGGGAAAAGCTGCAAACCGAAATGGAAGGCTTGACCTCCGCAGTCTAAGAAACAGAGATCATTATAAGGGAATCTGAATGTATCCAAAGGAACTCAAAACCAGACTAGACGCAAGAAACTCGGGAAAAGACGACTTCTATCTACTAGACGTTCGCAATCCGAATGAACAAGAGATAAGCATTATCGAAGGAACAGACCTACTCATACCTGTTTCGGAATTACCGATGAGGATCGCAGAATTGGATCCATGGAAAAACTCCGACAAGGATGTAGTCGTTTATTGCCGTTCAGGTGCAAGATCCGGAAACGCTTGCGGATTCATGAAGTCCGCAGGATTCACCAAAGTATTCAACTTAGAAGGTGGGATCTTACAATATTCCGACGAAGTGGATCCTTCTCTCGCAAAATACTAAGTTAGAATTTACTTAGATAAGAAATTTGAGATAACCGGCAGCACTTGCTCCGGTTGTTCAATATGAGGCAAATGCCCACAGTCCTTTACTAGGACAAACTCGGATTTCAATAAGTCTTTTACATAGGCTCCCGTTTCTAAGGGAGTCGTATGATCCTGATCTCCCCAAAAAACAAGCACTCTCTTATTTGCCGAAGCCAAACCTTCAAAATGAGGTCTTGGATCCTTGGAGATCAAATTCCTGAGAGTCGAAAGGATTGCCTTTCCGAAACCGTAAAAGCTCATTTGAGTTTCGTATCTCTCCACCCAACCTTTAGGTACCTTGGAAGGATTCACAAAGTCTCCTGCAATTCCTTTAGGTAAGGTAGGAAGAAAGATCACAGTATTCAAATATTCCCCCAAGAAAGGAACAGTAAGAGGAAATATCCCCGCCTTAGCAGTAAAGGGATCTAAGAGAACTACCTTCTTTACATTCTCCGGATTCTTGGCCACATAAGAAGCCACAATAGGACCTCCCATAGAAAGTCCCATGATATCGAATGGCTCATCTATATGCAGAGAATTTAATAGATCTTGGATCTGAGAACGAAATAGATCGATATCGTATGTGATATCCGGACGATCCGAATAACCTCTTCCGTAGAGATCGAATCTAAGAACCTTGTATCCTTGCGAAACGAGTAGTTTTTGAACTGGATCCCAGATAAAATACGGAGTAGAAAACCCGTGAACAAGAACGACTAACTTTCCTTTTTCGGGGCCGGAGAGTTCGTAATGAGTCAATCCTTGCGAAAGCTGGATATAATTTCCGCTTTCTGCTCCTGCTCGAACGGAATCGCTCAGCTCCACCTTCTCCTTTGATCTTGCAAAGGGAAGAACGGAGAGAAGAATTAATAAAAGAACGATCCCGCTAAGGAGGAGCTTTTTTCTCATTCTTCGCCTAAGAGAATTTTACGGAAGAATAGAAATCCTTCGTCCAAAGGATCTCCCATGCCTCTTTTTTTGAGCATGCCGGTCATATCCAGAACGATAATCCCATACATCCAAGAATACATAGTTCTTGCGAGAGAAGGATAATCTTCTTCTTGGATGCGGAATTCTTTCGATCTAACTCCCGCACGGATGGTTTCGAGAAAAACACGATAACTGGTTGGAAGTTTAGGGAATGCCTTACGGTGCATATGGCCGTGAACGGTATTGAACATCACCTTATGCAGCTCCTGATTATGACCGGAGAAATCATAATATGCGCGAGCGATCAATGTTAGTTTTTCATAGCAATTTTTTCCGTTCAAGCGAGCGGCTCTGAGAGTCTCGGTCAACTGAGCCTCTCCCTGAGAGATGATGATCTTGATGATGTCTTGTTGGCTCTTAAAATGAGAGTAAGGGCTAGCGACGCTACAATCCAATTTTTCGGCTATCCTTCTCATAGATAGGCCGTCGATCCCTTCTTCGTTTAGAATGTCCAGGGCCGCTTGGACAATGGACTCCTTGTTTAAGCTATTACGAGTACGTCTTCTGGGACGTGTTGCTACTGCAGTCATATACTTTTTGCCTTCGGGAACTCATTCTAAGCCCAAAGGGCCAAAAGATCATCCCCAATGTCCAGTTATCCCAAAAATGGGGAAGATGTTCAAGAGTTTCCTTTTCAAATTCGGGGTTTTTCACAGGAATGGTACAAAAAAGAAAGAAACGGATCCATCCCATGAAAGCAAGCGCTGCGACTAAGGCAAAGCCTAAGAAGAAAGCCGCAAAATCGGCACTCAAAATTCCCAAAAAAGCCACAGTTACTGGAAACAATTTTGCAACCTCTAAGAGACATTATCCGGCCCCATGGTCGTTAACAGGAGAAGGGTACTTATTCCCTCTATTCGGAAAAAAATCTTATAACGCCGAAATGGCATTCTTAGATGAAGAAGATAGAAAGTCTTATAGAGGCGGACTCGGTTCCTTAATGCTCGTTAATTACGAAAGATCTAATGTAGGACCTTATTACGAACTCTTATATATTCCTGGAAACTTCGAACACAAAGGCAAAAATTATAAAAGGATCACTCGTATCTTTGTTTCAAGCCAAACATCGGTAGAAGAAGGGATCAGAAATTGGGCCATTCCAAAAGAAAGAGCCGACTTCACTTGGAAGAAGGAAGGATCTCTTACCAAGATAGAAGTCTCCCGCAATGGAAAGACCTTTTTTAAAATTGAGATACGTTCCTTAGGTTTCGGATTTCCGGTAAACACTTCTGTGCTTCCTTATGTACTTTTACAAAAAGAAGAAGACGGGACCAAACTCAGTACTGCATTTATCGGAAAAGGAAAAGGCAAACTTTCCAGGATAGAATCTGTTTGGTCTGACGAGACTGTATTTCCGGATTTCGTCAAAGGCGGAGGCTTCAAGACTGGGATCTTTGCGGATCCTTTCGATCTGATATTTCCAGTAGCGGAACAAGTGGATTAAATTTCACGAGAGCAATTCATTCAATAAATCGAATATTAGGACAGGATAATTATGGAAGAAGCAGTCATACTAGACGGGATAAGAACTCCATTTGGGAATTTCGGTGGAACCTTAAAGGACATTAGCGCAGTGGACTTGGGAGTCTTGGTTTCCAAATCTCTTTTGGAAAGAACAGGAGTGAATCCGGCAGATATTGGAGAATCTATTTTCGGGAATGTTGTTCCTACAGGAAAAGAGGCAATCTATCTAGCTAGACATATAGGTCTTAAAACAGGCCTGCCGATCACAGTTCCGGCTCTTACACTCAACCGTCTTTGCGGTTCTGGAATGGAAGCAATCATCCAAGCAGCGAAAAAGATCTACTTAGGAGAAAGCGAAGCTGTTCTCGCAGGCGGATCCGAGTCTATGAGTAACGCTCCTTATGTTGTGCGTAACGCAAGATGGGGAATCAAATACGGCTCAGCAGAATTCGAAGATTCTCTCGAACAAGGTCTGACAGATCAGTATGTAGGCTTGATCATGGGAGCCACTGCCGAGAATCTCGCGGATCAATACAAGATCAGCAGAGCAGAGCAAGATGAATGGGCTGGAATTTCCCAAACTAGAGCCGAAAAAGCTACTGTCGAAGGAAGATTGAAAGAAGAGATCCTTTCTGTTACTGTTGGTGGAAAGAAACCAGTTACGTTAGAAAAAGATGAATTTATCAAGGGAGCTTCTTCCATTGAGAAACTCGCCGGACTAAGACCTGCCTTTAGAGAAGGTGGAACTGTGACTGCAGGAAATGCTTCCGGATTAAACGATGGAGCGGCTGCCACTATCGTGACTTCTGCTTCTTATGCCAAGAAGGTAGGCAAGAAGCCTTTAGCCATCATCCGTGGTTATGGACATGCTGGTTGTGATCCTGCTAAAATGGGAATTGGACCTGCTCTTGCTATTCCTATCGCTCTGAAAAAAGCGGGACTCAAACTTTCCGACATGAGCCTCGTAGAAGTAAACGAAGCGTTCGCAGCTCAGTATCTTGCAGTTCAAAAAGAATTGGGACTGAATCCGGAGATCACCAATGTGAACGGAGGAGCAGTTGCGATCGGACACCCGCTCGGCGCGAGCGGAGCAAGAGTAACGATTACACTTGCCTATGAGCTAAGACGCAGAAAGGCAAAATACGGAGTCGCCTCTCTTTGTATCGGCGGCGGACAAGGGATCGCTTTGATCCTGGAAAACCCGGAAGCTTAATCGTCAAAAAAAACTCGGTCCTGGCGTTTCTCACGAACAGGACCGAGCCCATCTCAGTTCCAAATTCACGATCTGTATTTATTACCGTTTTTCCAGCTCGAAGGCTTCTGCGAGAAGCTCGTAAGAACGAAGCCTATCCTTAAAATCATAAGTAATCGTAGAGACCACGACCTCGTCTATTTCATATTCTTCGGTCATCTCTAGAATTCTATTTTTTACTACCTCGGGTGTTCCCGCAATCATTCTTCCACGATTATGAAGAAGACGCACCCTCTCATAATCTGAATAGACGTAAGGCTTTACCTCTTCATACGAAAGAATTCCTTCGCTAACCCCTTTTTCAATATTGAGAAGCTGTCTGTCCATGATCGCTTGCATTTCGTCTGCTTTTTCCTTGGTTTCAGCGCAGAGTACAAAAATACCTACGCTTGCCTTCGGCTCTGATAATGCTTCCGAAGGCTGGAATCTGTCTTTGTATGCTTTGATGCTCCCATATCCTCCGGTTGGATTGATAAACTGAGCGAAGGACAATGCCATTCCGAAATGAGCAGCAATGAGTGCGCTTTCTCCACTGGAAGTTAGAACCCACATTTCAGGAACAGTTTCACAAACAGGGATGGCTTTGACCTTGGATTGAATAGAATCCGGCTCGGCATTATCCGTTAAAAAATCCTTGAGATCAATCAGTTGTTGCACAAAATCATTTTGAACAAAACTATTAGAAGGATTTAATATAGCTGCAGTTAGCCTATCTCCTCCAGGAGCTCTACCTAATCCTAAATCGATCCTACCAGGAAACAAGGTCTCTAACATTCTGAAATTTTCTGCTACTTTGAGAGAACTATGATTTGGAAGCATGATCCCACCGGAACCTACTCGAATCCCTTTAGTCTCTCCCGCTAAATGAGAAATCAAAACTTCAGGAGAAGATCCGGCAAGTCCCAAGATATTATGATGTTCTGAAACCCAGTATCGAGTGTAACCCAAACGATCCGTGAGCTTTGCGAGTTCTATGGTCTCCTGAACTGCTTGGAAAGCAGTTCCTCCTTTTCGGATCGGAGATTGGTCTAAAACGCTAAGTTGGACCATACTTTAAAATGCAGACTTCACAACACCGCCATCCACTCGGATAGCAGCCCCATTTGTTGCGGAAGACAAAGGAGAAGAAAGATAAGTCACTATATTCGCAACTTCTTCTACCGAGGCGAATCTTTGTAGCAGAGATGTAGGGCGTGCATTCTTAAAGAATTCCTTTTCTATCACATCCGTACTCGTTTTTTGCTGTTTGGCAAGGTCCTCTAAAAATCCTTCTACTCCTTCGGAACGAGTAGGACCTGGAAGAACAGAATTCACGGTTACATTTGTTCCCTTAGTAAGCTCCGCTAAACCTCTGCTCAAGGATATCTGAGCGCTTTTAGTGACTCCATAGTGGATCATTTCGCTCGGGATCTGCAAACCGGACTCGCTGGAAATGAATAAGATCCTTCCCCAATTCTTTTTCAGCATAGAGGGAAGATAGGCCTTTGACAATCTGACTCCGCTCAGAACATTCACCTCGAAGAAACGAAACCAATCCTCGTCAGGGATCTCGGTAAAATCTTTGGGTTCGAAGATTCCTACATTATTTATAAGAATATCTACATTAGGAAACTTTGATACGATTGAAGATATTTCCTCTTTTTTAGAGAAGTCGGCTTCTACTCCTAAAAGAGAGGCATTCGGAACCTCTTTCTTTATATGAGAAATTGCTTCGTCCACTCTTGCCTTGGTCCTTCCATTGACTATGACCTGGGCGCCTTCTCTCGCTAGACCGATTGCAATGGCGAGTCCTATTCCGGCGGTTGAACCGGTTACTAAAGCTGTTTTATTTTTTAATTGTGTATCCACTCAGATTTTATCCTGCTTCTTAGACTGCAACCGACTGAATTTCAGATTGTATAAAATGATAAAGGCACATATTCTTCCAAGCATGGTGCTTACTTCTCAAATCGAAACTCCTTTAGGCATCCTACTCGCCGGAGCGGTATCAGAAGGGATCTGTCTTTTGGAGTTCACCGAAAAAGAGAGAATTGAAATGCAATTAGCAAGGTTAGAAAAAGCCTTCGATTGCAAGATCATTCCTGGGGAAAGTCCCTTCTTCTCCGTATTAGAACTCCAACTAAAAGAATATTTCGAGGGAAAAAGAAAAGAGTTCACACTTCCACTTGTCATCCAAGGTTCCGAGTTTCAAGAAAAAGTTTGGAACGCTTTACTCACAGTTCCTTACGGAAAGATAAACTCATACGAGTCCCAGGCAATCTTTGTAGGTGATATAAAATCGATACGAGCCGTTGCAAAAGCAAACGGGGAAAATCGGATTGCAATACTTGTGCCTTGCCATAGGATTATCGGCAAGAACGGAAGTCTTACCGGTTACGGAGGAGGACTCTGGAGAAAACAATTTCTATTAGATCTGGAAAGAAGGAATTCGGACGCGCCTACCTTACCCTTCTTCCAAGATGAATAACAGAGCGAATACTTCCTGGAAAAGTAACTCCCTCAAAAGGAGACCAGCCACTCTTGCTCTTAATATCTTCTTTTTTGAATGTAGTTGGAGCATTGAAATCGAGCACGGTAAAGCTTGCGCAGTACCCTTCTTCGATCCTTCCGAAACCGTTTCCATATTCTTTGGGCAAGAACTCTCTTACAAAACTTCCGGGATTCTCAGAACAGATCTCCGCAATCTTCTCCAAAGAAACTCCCGCCGATTTATGCAGCCAAGTCACGAATAAAGCGTAGGTATCTAACTGAGAAATTCCAGAAGTCCCTTTTAACTTTTCTTCTATAGAATGAGGAGCATGATCCGTTGCCAAGTAATCGATCCAACCGTCCTTTACCCCTTGCAACAATGCGCTTTTATCTTCCGGCCCGCGAAGAGGAGGATTCATTTGAAACCAATGACGATTCGAATCGTTCAACATGGAGCGATCAAAATACAAATGAGTAGGAGTTGCCTCGCAAGTGACCTTTACTCCTCTCTTTCGAGCGGCTATGATCTTTTGCAGCCCCTCTTCGGTAGAATAATGGCAAAGCTTACCGATCAGTTCGTACTTCTCTATTAAATAAAGAGCAAAATCGGTAGCTAAGGTTTCTGCAATGGCAGGCCTGCGATCCTCATGATATTTTGCCTCCTGATTCTGCTCCAGAATTTCTGGATCCTCGCAATGAAAACTAACGTTGCAGCCTTTGTAATGACGGATCGTATTCTCCAATTGCTCGTTGGAATAAAAAAACAATTCACCGATAGAAGGTCCCATAAACGCCTTGTATGGAACGTGAGAATGCAATGGCTTCGTATTCGGACCGATACCTGCATACAATGTGATCCGAATGGGAGAATGATCCGCAAGTTCTCTCTTCTTTGCGTAAGTCGTATCGTCTGTGGGAGGAATAGGATTATTCGGCATGTCCGCAATATGGATCACCCCTCCATTGATTGCGGCGAGTCCGGCAGATTGAAAATCTTCTTTGTATTTATGTTTACCCGATTCGTCTTCTCGGGCGTGCACATGAATATCGCCGAAGCCGGCAAAGATAGTATCTGTTTGAGGATCAAATGCCAACTCATCCGACTTGGGATCTTGGATTAGTACATTCTTATGTACTGAAGTGATCAAACCTGTATTCGGATCCAGTTCAATCGTCGCAGTATAAGAACTTTTAGAGTCTTGAAATCTTCCCGATATTCTTCGGATTGTCGAAGCCATATCGACCAAACTCCCCTATGCGCCTTTTTTTTCTATCGCATTCAGAAGTTTCGTAACAGCAGGAGAAGCTCCCTGTTCTCTTCTGATCTCGATTGCAAGAGCCTGAGCTTCTACAAAGCGATTTGCATGGTAATACATTTCTGCCAAATGAAGTCTATTCTGAGTATGTTGAGGAAGCATGGAGCGAACCTCTTCTGCCAATCGAATGGCCTCATGTAAATCTCCGATCTTCTTAGCGCAATACGAAAGAATGAAAAGCATTTCGGGATCCTTTACGACTCCCATAGATCTCAACTCTTGCGCGGCCAAATACGCTGTCTTATAATCTCGAATCTTCAGTCCTAGTTTTAAGATCAATTTGGATCGAATCGGATGAGGCTCTGTTTGGTTCTGTAGATCGACCAACATTCTTCTCAACTCTTGCGGAGAGTTGGTGTATTTCAATTTGTTGGCGATCTCTTTCCAGGAAGCACGAGGACCGTTTCTGGAATCCAGATCCGTTGTATGCCAAGACTCCGAATCTGAACCGGAGCGAATAGAATGGATCATCCGATTGAATTGATCGGCAAGACTTCCTATCTCGTCCCAGGCCTCAGGATGAAGCTCTCTTTGCAAATCTCCTTCTGTCGCGAGCTCCAGACCGGAATATAATCTTTCCAACGGATGCAATAAGAAAAAGGAGAAGAAAGCGTTTGCAGCAATAGAAAACAAGAGCAAGCAAAGTAAGAATGCAAGAAGTGGCTTTTTCAAAAGTCCAGTCTCGAAGGTAAGATATTCTCCATAAGGGATCCCGATCTCCTTTGCCTGAGTCTTTCCTGGAGATTTATGCATTATGGAATAATAATATTCTCCGGAAGCCAAGCCTACAATTCTTCTGAACCTCGGCTCGCCGTCCGGCTGTAATTCCCTCATTTGCTCCAGAACTAAGGAACGCAATGCCTCTCCTTCTGCAGACGAGTTCTTAACCGACTCGGATAGGATCCTCATGAATTGGGCCAGTTTTTCGTCTTTGCCTTCCGAATTCAAAACATCTAAGATCCAAGCTCGGATCCCTTTTTCAGGTAGACTACGTATCTTCTTTCGAACCTTCTCCAGGCTTTTGGAAAAGTCCATTAAGTTTTCCGAATATTTATCCGAGCTTTTCCAAGATTCAGCAACCTTAGAGTAAGCCGGATACTCCTTTGAGATCGCGGACGGATTTTCCCAAATAAAGGAGAGTATTAACTCTCTTCTGGATTCAGTAAATAGAGAAGGCTCCAAACCTCCCGATGCAGAAAGAACGAATCCGTCATTATTCTGAGCAGTTAAAGAATACGAATCGGAAGAAAGGTCCTGAGCCTTCAACCTTTCTCTTACTGTATCCCCGAAAGAATCCAATCCAGGTTGCAAGAAGAGCCAACTGCTTCCTTGAAAAACAAATAATAGTAGTAATACGATCCCGAGTAGAATAGGAGATCTTAAACTGAAAGCTTCTCCGGAGGCTCTTAAATGGATCAGCCAAGCCAAGAATAAAGCGATCAAGAAGATAGGATTCCAAAAAGAAAGAGCCACTGCCCTATCGATCGGAAATGCGATCTCTTTGAAATGATACAAGATCGTTGTTCCTAAAAGAAGAAGAAAAGGCACCCAAACGGAGAGAGCCATCAATCGAACATCCAATCTATGCGCTTCGAAACTTCTCCAAACTCCGAAGATCAATATAGAGAATAAATAAACGATCGCAATCCAAGCGATGATCTTCTCATCCGTTTTGCGAACAACGTCGAATACTCCACCTGAAAAATCATAAACCGGTTTAGTGAAGATGGTTCCTACGATATGCAGGATCAAAATAGCTAATGCTAAAAAATAGCCCGCTCCTAAAAGGATCCGTCCAGTACGAACCGTCGCCTGAGGATTGAGCAAAAAGAAATAAATGCTCAGATGCGAAAAGATCAGAAATGCAGATGGAAGAGACACCCATCTATGCAAAAATGAAAGAGGATGATAGACGGAAGTCCCGATCAAAAAGGAGAATTGCAAGAGAGCGCAATATAAAAACACCCAGCCAAGATGCTGAGTCGTTTCGAGCTTTTCTCTTCTATACAAAAGAAAAAAAGCACATAGTCCGGAGAGAATGAATCCGGTAAGATAGCTAACGCTAGCGAAGGTCAATACAGCCATTCTATTCTCCGGGACGGGCCTTGGTTCGATCTATTTCTTCGTTTCCGAACTATGTCGGAAACGATTGCTTAGAAATCAAATCGGGAAGTTTTTTCGTCCCGATTTTAGGGAATCTTAGTTTGGGAGGAAAGTCTTATTTCACGCAGATCGCAGCGAATTTATTGGAAGTGTCGCTGGAACCGTATTCTCCGGTGCTCAGATTGACTGTGGTGTAATTTCCCTTATCGCCTGGACTAGTTGACCAGTATACACCGATCGATTTGAGTTTCTTATCCGCTCTCTTAGAAAAGCTTTTCAACTCTTCCTTGTCCGGAAGTCTTTTGCGTCGAGTAGAACAATATTTAACTGCGTCTTCCCAAGTGACTGCGTCTCCTGCAGACTCGTCCCAACCATGCTTTCCGTAAACGGGAGTTTTATCTAAATATTCACGAACGATAAAATATCCAAAGAACAAGATCAATGCGACTGCGATGAATCCGATGATCTTAACCCAAGCGGAAGACCCTCCACTCGGCTGAGAAGACTTCATCGGCAACTCTTTCATAGTTTCGGAGATCTTAGAGGCGACTGTTTGCTGCTGGTGTCTAGTAGAACGACCGTGATCCGGTCTCTTCTTATGTTGTTGCTGGCCTCGGTTTCCCCCTTGGTGTTTGTGGGAAGGATCTTGTTTTTTCCCGGCAGATTTGCGAGGGGGCTTACGACGATTCGCCATAAAGAGGTTATCCTTTCAATCGATGGATTTGAGCGGCAATCATAACAAAGCCGTCTCGACGGACTTCTTAAGACCGTCTTCAAATAGATTCCTACCAAGAGGAGGCCATTTAGTAAAGAAAAATCCATACCAACAAAAGGAAAGCCCGAGTACATTCGGAAAAAGGTCGAATGTTTCGAGTATGCAAGAAAGGATTGTCCCAGAATGCAAACGATTCGGATCGGATTAATAGGCGCAGGCACCGTTGGTACTGGAGTTTTAAAAATTCTTTCGGAGGAATCTACCAGATTCGAAAAAGAATTCGGCTTATCCGTTCAAGTACATACGATTTGCACGCGAACTCCTTCTAAGATTTCTTCCCTTTTAAAGAACTATCCCAAAGCAAAAATAACGGAAGATTACAAAGCAGTGGTAGGAAACCCCGAGATAGACCTGGTCTTGGAGTTGGTAGGAGGCACTACAATCTCCGAAGAGATCGTACTGGAAGCCCTTAAATCCAAACAAACTGTAATCACTGCAAACAAGGCTCTCCTCTCCGAAAAAGGAGAAGGTATTTATAGAGCCGCAGAAGAGAATTCTACCGAGATCGGATTCGAAGCAGCTGTGGGAGGTTCCATTCCAATCATTCGAGCGATCCGAAACTGCCTAGCAGGAGATAGAATTTTAGGACTTTACGGTATTCTAAATGGCACTACTAACTTCATTCTTTCCAAGATGGAAACGGAAGGTTTGGATTACAAAGAGGCATTGGCTCTCGCTCAAGAGAAGGGCTTTGCCGAGGCGGATCCAAGCTTCGATGTCGAAGGCATAGATACCGCTCACAAAATCAGTATACTCGGGTCCTTGGCCTTCGGGGAGAAAATTCCTTTACAGAGCATTGCAATCGAGGGAATAACAAAGATTACGCGATTGGATATCGCCTTTGCCTCCGAACTAGGATACAGGATCAAGTTATTAGGACTCGTCCGAAAACTGGACGGAAAGGTAGAGGCAAGAGTGCAACCCGTGATGATCCCCAAACATCATGCATTTGCAAGTGTGATGAATGAAACAAACGCAGTGTATTACAAGACAGCGTTTGCAGGTCCGGGTTTGATTGTAGGAAAAGGAGCGGGAGCTCTTCCTACTGCATCTGCAGTGGTTTCTGATTTGATCTTTTACGGACTCAGAAGAGGCAAAAATCTTCCGGGAGAAAAGAACAGATTCCCAAAGGCATCCATATCGGAAGCGAACCAAACAGAAGCGAGATATTATCTCAGATTTAATACCTTGGATCAACCCGGTGTTTTGGCCGAAATCGCAAAAGATTTAGGAACGAACGGAGTTTCTATTTCTTCTGTACGGCAAAATGAATCCGAAAACGAACCGGTAGAAGTAGTGGTGGTCACTCATCCGTGTGTGGAAGCCTCTATTTCAGCCTCCTTAGGCAGGATAGACGCGTTAGAGGTGGTTTTAGAACCTTCTGTCGCAATCCGGCTTGAAGATAAGCTATAAAGATGTGCGAACTTCCGTTTACCATCAGTTTGCATGAAGGTTTCGGAGATTCTCATTTGGATTTATTTTTGGATATTGACGGGATTTCTCGTCTAATCACCTTCGGAACAGTCGCCTCTAATTGGCCTCTGCTCCAAAACGGTACCTCCATTCCGTTCCAAAGAAAGAAGGATCACAGAAGAGATTATCTGGATTTGGAAGGTGAGATAGAGGGAAAAGGTAGATTAAGAATCCTTTTTCGCGGAAGCGCAAAGGCTTATTCTATACCGGAAAACGTCTCCGGCTGGACGGAACTGACCGCGTCCATAAAAGATGGAACACTGACGCTATAGCTCGGACTGGAATACAATGGCAAAAACGGAATTCGAAGGCCTGTTCATAGAAACAAGTAAAACATCGGTGGGAGACAAGGACCTCTTAGTCGTCACCATGAACGGGAAAGTAACGAACACGAACGCTTTCGAGATCTCCAGAAAGATCAATTTCGTTTTCGACGAAGGGATTTACGAGATCATCCTGGATCTATCTTCTTTAGAATATATCAATAGTGTGGGAGTTGCCACCTTACTTACTTTGATCAAAACGGTGGATCAGCATAACGGAAAGATCGTTATCGGTGGCTTGAACCATTTCTTAGAGAATGTGATCCGATTGATGGAGCTCCCTAAAAAAGTGGCCATCTATCATACTTTAGAAGAAGCAAAAGCGGTTTTCAAATAACCCTTAAGACAATTGTCCTTCTTTCAAATTTATATTCAGATAATCTAAAATTTGAGATGCGATCACTTCTTTAGAAGCGGGGCCCATTTCTTTTCGAGAGCCTTCTCTTCCATAAACAATTACGCTGGTATCTAAGTCCCCAAATCCTTTCGAGTCCTTGCCTACGTAATTTCCTACGATAAAGTCCAAATTCTTTCTCTGCAGTTTTCCTGTAGCATTCTGATCCAGAAGATGAGTCTCCGCAGAGAATCCCACTCTCAGTATATGTTTCAAATTTTGAGAAACCACTTTCTCATTCACCGAAAGGAGAATATCCGGATTCTTTACCAACTCAATGGTAAGAGTATCGCTCCCTTCTTCTTTTTTTATCTTGGAATCATTCGAGTTCTTAGGACGAAAATCTGCAGGAGCCGCTGCCATGATCAAAATAGAAGAAGATTGGATTTCCTTTAAGACAGCGTCCTTCATTTCTTCAGTAGTTTCGACCTTTACTACTCTTGCACCTTTTGGATTGGAATACTGGGCTTCTGTCAATCCTCTCACATAAACCACTTCGATCCCAAGGCTAGTCGCCTTCTCCGCGAGACAAAAGCCCATCTTTCCAGAAGAAGCGTTGGAAATAAAGCGTACAGGATCGATCCATTCTCTAGTAGGACCTGAGCTTATTATAATTTTTGAATATTTATCCAAGGGAAACGATCTTATTTAGAGGATTTGTTATAGTACTCTATGATCTTCTTTTGCATTACAGGAACGTCGGCGAGTTTACCGTAGCCTTCATCCCCGCAAACCACCACTCCTTCCTGCGGATCCAGAATAATGACGCCGTCTTCTTTCAAACGGGCCAGATTTCTCTGAGTACTAGGATGGGTGAACATATTCGGATTCATTGCTGGAGCCACTAACACCGGACACTTCGCAGCAAGGTAGGTAGAAGTTACAAGATCGTCTGCGATCCCGTTTGCCATTTTCGCAATAATGTTTGCAGTTGCGGGAACAACAGCAATTACAGCGGCCCGATTTCGAGCGTCTATATGCGCCATTCCGTGCTCATATTCGTCTACCTGGACCTTTTTGCCGGTTAGAGCCTCGAATGTAATAGGACCGATAAACTTTGTGGCATGTTCCGTCATGATCACGGAGACAGGATATCCGTCTTTGACTAGATTACGAACCAACTCGCAAGCGCGAAACGCTGCGATGCTACCGCTGACTGCGATTAGAATATCCTTCTTTTCCATTCTTACAAAGTACGAGTTGTCGAAAGGATTTACAACTTAAATCGCAAAGGAAGAAGGTCTGGAAAGTCGAGTAAAGCGAACAGTCATGATCTTATTTCCGTCCATTTTCTCTACGGTAAGAATACCTTCAGGGATCTTGACCTCTGTTCCTTCTTTCGGAATATCTTCCAACTTATCCAAAATGAAACCTGCGATAGTACGAATATCGTTCAATTCTTCATCTTGGATTCCGGTTAGGATCTCCTTAAGTTCATCCAACTCGGTTTCACCATCTATATCAAAAGCATCCGGAGAATGAGAAGGCACTGGATCCGTTTCATGATCGTCGGTCTCATCCCTGATCTGACCAAAAACTTCTTCGACTATATCTTCCATAGTCAAAAGCCCGGAAACACCGCCGTACTCGTCTATGACGATAGCCATGTGTTGCTTGGCAGTCCTAAGTTTTTGTAGGATCTTTTCTATAGACATTCCCTCGGGAACAACGATAGGAGGTTGCATAATAGAAGTCACCTTGGACTTCTTATTTCTCTTGGATTCGGAAAGCCAGGCGAGAAATGCCTGAACATGTATAATACCGACGATATTATCCGTTGTTCCTTCGTAGACAGGATAACGAGAGAAGTGATGCTCAGCGATGACAGAAAGCACTCCATCCATAGTTGTATCAGCAGGGATCCCAACTATGCTCAAACGATGAGTCATCACATCCTTAGCAAGATGCTCGGAAAACTGGAATGTATTTTGGATGATCTGGAATTCTTCCTGATCTATATTCCCTTGTTTATTCTGTTCCTGGATTAAGATCATCAATTCTTCGGGAGAATGAATGATCCTATGCGAATCTTCCTTGAAACCGATTCGCCTCAATAGGAACGAAGTCATTCCATTCAAGAAAAATGTAATCGGAAAGAATAGATAATAAAAAAAGAATATAGGAACACTTGTGACCAACGCAAGAGTTTCGGTCTTTTGGATCGCTACCGTCTTAGGAAGAAGTTCTCCCAAGAGTATATGCAAGAAAGTAATGAGAGCAAAAGAAATCGCGACTGCTACACCATGCGCAGTCACATCCGAATCAGGATACCCTGCGTAATGAAAGATAGGAAGGATCCAACTAGAAAGGTAACCTTCTCCCACCCAACCAAGCAACAGACTTGCGATGGTAATCCCCACCTGGCATACGGAAAGCATGTCGTTTAACATTGTCGCAGCTTTCTTGGTGATCACTGCCAAAGGTCGATTGTCTCGAATCATTTCCTCCAAACGAGAAGGTCGGATCGAGACCAATGCGAATTCTGCGGACACGAAGAATCCATTGGCAAAGATAAGGAGAAGAATAACAAAAAATCCAATCACGTCCATTAACGACTAGATCTTCCGAAATTCAGATTTAGGTTGGTGACTAGTTCGAAAGAGTAAAACAAGGCGGGAGAAAAATCTATATGGTCCGGAATTATCCGGCCTCTACTGTCGGGGTCCATCTTATGTAAATGATACCATCCATGAAAAACCATGCGTTGTCGAGTGTTTTGGCGCCGAAAAACTTGAAAAATTCGTAACTCTTTTGCACAAGAAATGCACGGTTACTCGGCGTTTCGGACCATCTTAAGGACTCTGGAATTCAAATTAGGATCCCCGTTTTCAGTCGAGAGTCGTTCCAGTAAATTTATGTCGGATTCTGAATCTGAATTCCAAGATTTAACGTAGTAGAGACGAGACGTTCCCGTGCTTAGCCAAAATCTGGCCCAATCCAGAAAATCCTCCGACTTATCTCCCCAACCGGATCCACTCAGACTATCTTTGGTAAAAACAATCCTATCAGGAAGATTCCTAAAATCCAATCTCCTCTTCATTTTACGAAAAGCGAAACTATCCGGCCCGCAAGACCATTCGTAATCTCTGAGTCCATTCGGAGACTTGGCAGACACCTTAATATTCCATAGCAAAAGAGAGGACCTCGCTTGAAGCACCTTTACGCCATCATAATATTGTAAAGGGATGGATTGCCAACTCAAACGGCCTTCGCCTTCCGGTGAATTCTTAGGAAAAAGATTCTCGCAAGAAGGAGCATAGATCTTTTTAGCAACGTCAGCTTCTTCTCTCTTATCAAATCTCCTGAACAATTTGATCTCAGATTCTGGAAATTCCTTCTTCAGATAGTCCGCAGCCTCAACTCCGGACGAGTTCAGATAAATCTGAACCTTATCTTTTTTGGAAAAAGAATCCATTGCTGATTTGATCGCGAACTGAGCTGTATAACTTGTTGCGTTATCCGTATTCAATTCTTTGAATTCAAGCTCGGCAGAATCTCCATCCTTTTGGAATAAGAAGACCCGTTTATCTTTTACAAAAAGTGCGATCAAGGGTTGGCTGATCTTTTTAAAATTCACATTGGAGATGGGATCCAATTCTTCTCGAATGCGAGCGGCTTCTTTTGCTCTTATTTCCGACCAAGAAGAAGTCCATGGCTCTCTTCCTGGAGGATAAAATCCTTTGTATTTGAGAGATCTTATGTGACTTCTCACGATTCCTAATTCGATAGGAGAATCCTCTTCTTGCAATTCAAGGTTCTCTTCATTATGAACCAAAAAGGAAAGAAGATCCTGGTTATATCCGTGTCTGGAATAGAAATCGATCGCAACATTCTCTAGGTTTTTTGTCCCGAAAGAAGGAGGTAGATAATTCTTGATCTCATACACCTTATCATCCGGATAACCTGCTGCAGAAATCCGAATCGCTTGATCTAGAAAGGATTTTACTCCTCTTAAGTTCGTAGATTCCTTATGAGAAAGAAAAAGCCCGCTCAAGCGGATCCATTCTTCCCGATACGAAGGATCTTCCTTTAAGATACCTGCCGCTTTGGTAAATTCTATGATTGCTTTTCTTAAGTTATTCGTCTTGAGCTGGAGAAAACCGTGAAGAAGTGTCGCCGAATATTCCACCCTTCTCCATCCCTTACTTTGCGCAAGAAAGCTCAGGTCCATGGCAAGCTTTGCAGCAACTTCAGGTTCATCCTCGGAAAGTATCTGTATGATCCTAAGCCTTGTAGATAGATCGTCTTCGGATAAATTCTTAGGAGTGCTGACGGACTGCAAAGCATCTACTGCCTTATGAGAATTCTTAGATCTCCAAACTGCGATCGACACCAAGTCTCTTGCACTGTTAATCGAAATCGATTCTCCCAATAAAGGATGCAATATTCTCGCAGACCAATGCAAGAAGTCCAAATTCAAATAATAGTCCAGAGCGCGAGAGGCATCTCCTTGCAAATAAGCGAGAGTACCCAACTTCAGATAGAGAGAATTCTTATAAGAAGTAGTAATCTCTCCTTGGCGATCTATAATATATTTTAAGACCTTCTCCGCTGCGTTTGCATCTCCATCTATGAGATAGTAATAAGCAAGCTTCTCATAGGAATAGGGCACCAACCTACCACCCAAATTCTCCGAAACTATCCCGATCTTGGAAAACTGGATTGCATCTCTTGCAAAGCCGAGCTCCGCCAAATAATCGGAGATCCCAGGTAGGAAATGAGAAAGAAAAGGCAGATGTTTCAACTCCTTTTCTTCCGGATCGGAAACCCCAGGAAAAGGTGAAAGGATCCTTTGGAGATTCGTGTATTCTCTTTCATGACTCGAATCCCCAGGCTTCATGTCCGCAAGATATCCGCCTAAACGAAGCATTCTGCAAAGAGAATAATACGGTTTTTTAACAGAGCATTTTACCTTCTCGGAAGGTTTCTTATAAAGAAGAACGTTACGCGTTGATTTGATCAGATCCGCTTGGTAGACGTCGTTTGCTGGAGCAGTCCAAGATTTAAGGCCGGCTTCTCCTTTTCCCTTCTTCGAAAAATAAATATCCTCGAAATATTGCAGAATAACTTCTGCAAAGCTTAGTTCCTTATCCTTTCGGATGATACTCATCAGATTTGAAAATTTTCCCGTATCCTTGTTCAATAGAAGATATTCGCCGGCAAGGATCGCAAATTCGGATCTTTGGGCAGAGTTTAAGCCTTCGGGAAAGGAATTAAAATCGGTTTCCTTATGAACGACGGATTGGCCTTCGATCAAAAGAGAGAAGTTGCCGGGAGTTCCGGTCCATCCGTAATCGTTCTTGCTTTGTGCCGATAACGACTGGCAGAAAGAACATAAAGAAATTAATAAAAAAGGAATATATTTAATAAAAAGACGAGACTCGTCTAGTTTACGAATATTTAAAATTGCGTTTTGCAAGGGAATCGATTTCGTTCTTGGATCGGCTTAAAGACCTTCGCGTTTCAAGTCCCTGCCCATCAAATCTCTAACAACGTCCTTCGGATTCTTATGTTCGTAAAGCATTTTATACACCTCGGTCGTTATAGCCATTTCAATGTTCAGTTTTTGGGATAACTCAAAACCACTTTTTGCAGTTTTGACACCTTCTGCGACTTCGGTCATTCCACCCAAAATAGAATCCAGGCTTTCTCCTTTGCCCAGTCTGAATCCTACCGTACGATTTCTAGATGCTTCTCCGCAGCAAGTTAGGATCAGATCCCCCATTCCCGAAGGTCCCAAAAAAGTAAGAGGGTCTGCACCCAATTTAACTCCCAGTCTGGAGATCTCGGTTAATCCTCTGGTAATCAATGCGGCCCTTGTGTTTTGACCGAAACCCAATCCGTCTGCGACTCCGGCAGCAATTGCGATCACATTCTTTAAAGAACCGCCTACTTCTACTCCGACCACATCGGGTGTCCAGTATGTCCTAAAATAAGTGAAACTGAAAATTTCCTGAACCTTTCTAGCGGTTGCCTCGTTCTTGGAAGCGATACTGACAATAGTAGGAACTCTTTTTACTAGTTCTTTTGCAAAACTAGGTCCTGATAAGTAAGAAAGTCCGCTATGAAATTTTCCGGGAAGCTCCGCTTCGAATATTTCGGAAACCAAACGTAGACTTCCGTTCTCGATTCCCTTACTTGCGGAAACGATAGGAGCCTTTTCAGGTAAATAGGATTTAATTTCTCTTAAAATATCGGTGATCGCATGAGAAGGAGGAGCAGAAACGATCATCTGCATGTCCTTGACTGCCTCTTCTAAACGAAGAGTGCCTTTTAAGTTTTTAGGAAGATCGATCCCAGGAAGATATTTTTCATTTCGATGGGCCTCGTTTATCTCTCGGATCAAGTCCCCGTTCCTTCCCCAGATGGTGACATCATAACCCTTGTCTGCGAGCAAGACTCCGAGTGAGGTGCCGAAACTTCCGGATCCGATAACGCCGATTTGCATGGATAATCCTTTCCCTTTACCTAAGGAACGATGATCCTCATCGGGAATGCTCGGAACGGCAAGAAAAAAAAGTCGGATGATCAATGTTCACTTCCTTCTAAATTTGAAAGAAAATAGAAATGAGGTTTACCGACCGAATCCGAAAGGTTAACTTTGTTCTTCCATGCTCGATTTGCGCAAACTCTCGGGATTCAATCTTCTGGATTTTCTGACCGGAAAAAGTTTCCAAGAAGAAAGAGGCTTAAAGAGCAATTACCGGATCGCAGTTCTTCTCCATTCTTTGAATAAGGTCCTACAAAAGAAGGTGGTAGAGGGCACTGAGGATTTGGAATCCCTCGAGATGGATTCCGGAAGAGGGGTCCTTTATCTTTCCGGTCATTATTGTATCAAGGGACTGACCTGGTCCAAACTCCTAAGAACCGATTATATTAAGTACAAGCTTTCCCTTCTCCCAGTGCAAGTGAATGGGAATAGGGTCGTCTTTAGAGTGGAAGCGTTTCGTCTTTACGATTATAATCCAAGGTCGGTGGACCCGATCCGTATTTTTTCTAAAGTTTTTAAATTTCACCGCAGACTAATTCTAGAAGAGATCGTCGAAGAAATCCCGGAGATCCTTTCCCTTACTGATGTGGGGAATGAGATCCAAGTAGATCTGAATTATTTTTTAGCGGAGATCCCGGAAGTAGCCGGAAAGGTTTCTGTTCAGAAAGTAATTCCGGAGAAAGGGAACGTTTTTCTTTTCGTTCGATCAAACACGATCCTAAAACCTTTACTGGATTTTTTTGGACCGGATTATTTGAGAGTCGAGCCAATTTCGGAAAACGAGGATAGTATGCTGATGCTCTGGAGGGACTAGAAAGATTGGACATTCTTGCGCCTTTTTTCAGAATCAGTAATGAGAACGGTCGAACGACATCAGTCGTTTAATGTAATATTAGGATAGGTTCAAATGAGGATTGTTTACCTCACCGATATCCACGACGGACTAAGAGGATTGAAGGAAGTCCTACTAGGAACCGATTGCGACTTGTACCTCTTCTCCGGCGACATTATCTATAAAGCCTTTTTCAATCCAGAACGCATCATCGAATTCGTAACTCTCCAAGAAGAAATGTATCGATTCATGGAGAACATGAAGGAAGAAATTAACGCGTATGATTATGCGACAAGAGCAGTCCGCTTTCCTGAAAAATACCAACCCGCAGTAGTCGAAAAATCCCACGATTACAGAAGACTCTTCCATCAAGCCGCAAAGACGATGAAGGAAAAGTACGAACTCATAGAGATCATTATCCAAAAATACGCCAAGGCTCCTGTTTGGTTATTGCCAGGTAACTACGATATCGACCTACAATATTCCGCTTTGTATGAAAGGGATCTGCATCGTAAAATATTCGAGTTCGGAGGATTGAAATTCGCCGGATACGGAGGAGCTCCCGTGATCACTTCGGGAATTCCTGAAAAGCTCGCAGTGAAATTCCACGAGTACAATCGTAACGGAAAGAATTACAGCGAACCGGAGGATTTTTTTAAAGAGGAGAATCCCGACATAGTTGTGATCCATAATCCTGCTTATGGCTTCTTAGATAAGATCCCAAGTTTCGGAAATGTAGGATCTCAAGGGATCAGAAGATATCTAGACGATTATTCTCCTTCTCTCGTAGTTTCCGGTCATGTGCATGAAGACCAAGGCATTATTAAAAAGGGAAAAACCGTATTTTTGAATCCTTCTAATTTCGGGCCTGTGGATTCAGTTTTCGGATTCCAACCCGGAGGCTTCTTCTCCGAGATAGAAATAGAAAACAATCTTGTAAAAAAAGTAAAACTGAATAGACTATCGGATCACTCAATTCGCCATCTCTTAGAGGTCGATTGTTCCGGAGACAAGTTAGAGCTTGTCAGCACGAGCAATGACTCCGAAGTTTCGGCGGAAGATTTTATTCGATAGTAGTATGACTCTTCCAAAGCTTAGATCGAATTCTCATATCATCAAATTCGTTGGTCTAAAGAAATTCTTTAGATCTCACGAGACTCATGTCTCCAGAGAGAGGATAGAGGATTTCAAAAAATTCAGCAAGCTCATCAATTACGAAGGAGACGAGGTTGCCTTCGATATACTAGGCTCCTTGAATTTCGGACAAGCAACCCACGATTCTGATACTGACATTGTCATGTATACTCGATGTGAGGAAGGAAAAATGGGAGAATGCGGGTTAGAAAACTGCTATAAGATCTCCCTCTTTAAGCATATGTTCTTGAATCTGGTCACCTTCGAGCACAACTCCCAGGCATACAAATTAGAGATCGTAGATAGCATCAATCTCAACCAATTAGAAAGAGATATCAAAGAAAAGAACGGAGAATCCCCCATACTGATCCGATTTTGTTTTTACAGATCCATCTGTAGAGGAGTGAATCGAAGGCTGCTTCATAAATACGAGAATATGATCGCAGAGAATCTTCCTCTTTGGGAAAAGATCTCGGACTCTCTAGAAGAATGTTTCGAAGGAATTATCAAATCTTCTCAGCACACTTACTCTTTCCATAAATATGCGGGAAGACTTGCAGACAAAGGAATCCGTTTGCCCGGTTCTATGGCGGAGAAGATCAAGGACTATCTAGAACAATGATCACCTTTCTTACCTTAGTCGCAGCATTGGGAGCTGCTGCACTCTTCTTCCATGTTTTATATTCGGTGGATACCAAGAGATTGGATAAAAAGGAATCCAAGAAGCCGAAGGACAAAAACTACGGAGACCCTAGAAAAGTCTATGGAGGAAATTGGGATCCGAATTTGCCAAGGCCAAGGCTTTGTCCGGTATGCGGTCGCTTCTTGGAGAAACAGGAATATCTATATGCAGTACTTTTTGAGCCCGCAACTCCGGGAGCAAAACGACAGGCCAGGATTTATGGTTGCCGTTATTGTTACTTAGGATTGGATGATTCGAGTTCGGCTCCGGAAGGAATGTTTCAAAATTCCCCCGCACCGAAACCGGTCCAGGATGAAGAACTCGGTCTCTGAAAAAAAGAATCTAAGCTTACATAGTTCTATCGCTGTTCTAAAAGGCGTTGGCCCCAAGAAACAAGAAGTCTTGGAGTCCGTGGGAATCAAGACTCTTCAGGATCTCTTGAGTTGGTTTCCGCGTCGTTACTTGGATCGAAATCTCACCGAAAACATTCTTCTAAAGCAAGGTGAGTCAGTAACTCTGATCGTAGAAGTCATAGATTCCTATCTGGCTCACGGAAAAAAATCCAGGCTCGTTGTCTCTGCCAAAACAAAGAACAACGAACCGATCAGTTTAGTTTTCTTTAAAGGAATTCAATTTTTCCGCAGAATATTTCAATCCGGGATACTTGTCGCAGTCACCGGAAAACTGGAATATTTCAGAGGATTCCAACTCATTCATCCGGATTACGAAGTCCTCTCGCAAGGCGGGAATTCGGACATTTCAGAAGAAGATCTACCGGAAAGCATTCATACGGGACGGATCATTCCCCTCTATCCTACTACGGAAGCGATGAGGGATGAGCATATCAATTCTCGAGAGTTAAGAAAGCTGATCCACTATGCATTGGGAACTTTAGAAGGTAAGATACCGGAGATCCTTCCCCAAGAAGTGTTGAAAAAAAGAAGTTTAATGGATCGTTATAACGCCTATGTGGAGATCCATTTTCCGAAAGAAGACGAGAATTTAGGCAGAGCAAGAACAAGGTTCAAATACGAAGAATTATATTATTTTAATCTTCTCATCGAATACAAAAAGTCGCAGAGAGCCAAGGTTCCCAGAATACTTTGGCCCTTGCCCGAATCCAAGATCGCAAAGAATTTGATTTCGAATCTTCCCTTTGAACTTACAAATGATCAGAAGGAAAGCATCGCAAAAATAAACGAATGGACCAAATCGGATACGCCTGCGGCAATCCTTTTGCAAGGAGACGTCGGTTCCGGTAAAACTTTAGTCGCACTATTGACCGCTCTTCGTTATACGGAGAATCATGTTCAAGTTTGCATGGTTGCTCCTACGGAAATCCTCGCCAGACAACATTATCAAACTATAATGAACTTCTTAGGAAATATGCCTTTTCTCGGAATAGAACTTTTAGTGGGGAAAGAACCTAAAAAGAACCGAGCAGAAAAAATATTTCGGATCAAAACGGGAGAATCCTTATTTATCATAGGAACTCATAGCGTATTCCAGGAAGATGTAGAGTTCAAAGACCTAGGACTTGTAATCATAGACGAGCAGCATAAATTCGGAGTAGAACAAAGGGAAACTCTCAGATCCAAAGGAAAAAATCCGGATATCCTTGCCATGACTGCAACTCCCATCCCGAGAACACTTTGTCTTACTTTGTATGGAGATTTAGAACTAGTCACATTAAAGAATAGACCAGCAGGAAGAATTCCGATCAAGACACTTTGGTTTACCGAAGATAGAAGAGCAGGAGTCTATAAATCCATCCAGAAATACGTGACCCAAGGCAGACAATGTTATATTGTCTACCCTTTGGTAGAAGAGTCCGAAAAATCGGATCTTAAGTCCTGTATAGAAGCCTATGAAACTCTTAGAAAAGATATCTTTCCTGAGTTCAAAGTAGGATTGCTACACGGCAAAATGGACACGTCTGAAAAAGACAGAGTGATGAAATTATTCCAGCAAAACGAGATCCAGATTTTAGTGAGCACCACTGTAATCGAGGTAGGCGTGGATGTTCCTAACGCTTCTGTCATGGTTATAGAACATTCGGACCGTTTCGGGATTTCTCAACTCCATCAGTTAAGAGGCCGAGTGGGACGAGGAATCCATGAGAGTTTTTGTATCCTCATTTCCGATGCAAAGATCACAGAAGAGGCGAGATACAGGATCCAGGCATTAGTAGACTCCAACGATGGATTCTTTCTCTCCGAGGCGGATCTAAAATTAAGAGGTCCAGGAGAACTCTTAGGAGTCAGACAAAGCGGACTCCCAGATTTCAAGATTGCAGATCTTAGAGAAGACAGGGATTGGATCGAAATCTCCAGAGAAGATGCAGAGAAATTCGGAAATCTAGGCGATCTAGAAAAATCAGAGATCGCTCAAAGATTCTCGGAAGGCGCACTTCTATTCTCTAACTAAAAAGAAAAAGCCTCTGACCTGCCGAATAATGGCAGACCAAAGGCTTCATATTCCTTAATTAAATTAGGATTAGTAAATATAAGGAATGATAGTCGCTCTAGGCTGCAAATTGCAGCTATAACCGCCTAAGTCCACAGTTAATAAGTTAAAGATGAGCGCGTTGTTTGCACAAGCGTCCACATCCGATTTGGTATAGTATTTGTCATTCTCCACTTTCGCAAGTTGCGGAGCGAGAATAGAAAGTACTGAGAAGCCGGTTGTAGCGGATCCTATGACAGCGCTAGTAAGAATAATGTTCTTAGCTTCCGTTCCACTCACTGTATCCGGATAAGATAAGCCTACCTTATCAAACAGAACACAATTTAACATCAGAGTCAGGGGCAGAAGAAGAGTGATGATTTTTTTCATCTAGGGTTCTCCCTATTTGTTTTTTACAAAAAATTTCCAATTGAAGGCTAAGTTCAATCTAATTTCGAATAGAATGCAATCCAAATTCGGAGTTTTTAGGATCTCGATACCAAAGATATAAACGGATAAAATCAGATGCCTCTCTTTAAGTATAAGGGCGAAAATCCCTTTTCCAAGAATCGCTTAGAAAGAATATGGAAAAATGCCGTCCAAAGTCCTCTTAGTCTTTTTGTTTTTTTATCTAGCGACCGATTCTATTTTCTCTCAATCCAACGAAGAAACATACCAAGGAGTGCCTAACCTTTCTTATCTAATGGGAGATTTTCCAAAAGAGAAAGCATTGGTTCTTTATTCCAATCCGGGAGATCCAAGACAATTCTTCCTGCGCCAAGAAACTAAGGCTGCTTTTTTAAAGTTGAAAGAAGAATATAAAAAGGCCCATCCGGAAGAGAGACAGGCTCCATTTATAGTGTCCGCGTATCGTTCTTATTCCGACCAAAAATCCATCTGGGAAGACAAATATTCCGGCAAGAAGAAGATGAGAGAGCCTGTTACAGGCAAAACTCCGAATCAAATCGTCTCTTTGATCCTAGAATTTTCCAGTGCTCCAGGCACTTCTCGCCATCATTGGGGAACTGACATAGACATTAATGCATTAGAAAATTCTTATTTTGAGAAGGGTGGAAAAGGAGAAGTCTTCTATAATTGGATGAAGGAGAACGCTCATAAATTCGGCTTTTGCCAGCCATATACTCCCAAACAGGATCGAGGAAATAAGGGTTACAATGAGGAGAAATGGCACTGGTCCTACGCTCCTCTCTCCAACAGATTTCAAAAAGATTGGGTAAATACTTATAAAAACGGACAGCTCAAACTTTCCGGTAAGTTCCAAGGCTCCGAAGTCCTGGGAAATCTTCCTTTAGAATATGTGACTTCGATCAATCCAGATTGCGAAAAGATCAAATAAAAAAGACCGGATCCTTATCTCAAGAAATCCGGTCTTATTAGCTAAAGTATTTTAGAATCCTATAATACTCTGGAGTGGCGATTATCTATGATTCATCACTCCTCTATCGCTGTTCTTGAAGAAGTTGATAATGTCCAAAACTTCCTTAGGATTATTGGATTGTTTTTCCAATTCTTCTAAAGCCGTTCTGTAATTCATTCCAGAGTGATAGATAGTCTTATATGCGTTCTTGATCGCGGTACGGAGTTCAGGTGAAAATCCTGCCCTTTTTAATCCCACAGTATTCAGTCCGATGATAGTGCATGGATTTCCGTCTGCAGTCGCATACGGTGGAACGTCTTGGACTACTTTAGAACAACCTGCGATCATCGCGTAATCACCAACAAAACAAAATTGGTGAACAGCGACCAAACCGGAGATAAACGCTTTGTTTCCAACAGTCACGTGTCCGGCAAGCACCAGTCCGTGAGTTAAAATATTGTCGTCGCCCAGAATGCAATCGTGACCTACGTGAGCATTCCCCATAACATAATTCCTGTTTCCGATGACGGTGGGAGAATCTACTTTCGTTCCTCTATGAATATTGGAATATTCCTTAAACGTATTATTATCGCCGATGATAGTTTTACTTGCAGTGTTCGGATCGAATCCTAAGTCCTGAGGCCCTACACCAATCACGGCTCCGTGATGAACTTTGTTAAATTTGCCGAATCGAGTTCCTGCGAAAATTCTCGCTCCTGTCTCGATCACTGTTCCCTCGCCGATTACCACATCCTTTTCTATGATGGAATATGCTCCCACTTCGACGGATTCGTGCAATTCTGCTTTAGAATCGACTATGGCTGTTGGGTGAATTTTCATTAAGTTTCGCCTCTTAAATCTTCGATAATACGAAAATCGACGTGGATTTTTTATTCAAGCTAGAAATAATTGGGGTCGGTAATCGATCCGAAATCTGGTCGAATTTTCCTATGCGAAGTCTGTTTGCCAAACGCGGTTCGGAAAGGAGAGAAATATGCTGATAGATTGGTCTCGTTTAGATTCACTCAAACAAGGTGATGACGAAGAAGACAGAATTTGGCTCGAAGACATGGTTCGCTCTCTTCGCAAGAACATGAACAGTCGTTTAGACAATATTAAGACTTTTGCAACAGAAGGAAAGACCAGCGAATTGCAAGCTGAACTCCATCAGACTAAAGGAGTCGCCGCTAACTTCGGATTGGCAGGCATGCAAAAAACTGTAACGGAAGCAGAATCGAATTTGAAGGCGGGAAACTTAGACGCGACGGTTAAACTTTGCGAAGAACTTCCAAGTCTTTGGGAGCAGACCAAAAAGGAACTGGCTCCCAAATTTCCGGATTAAAATTTCTTCTTAGATCCGAGTTACCATAAAGGGAAAGATCACTTCTTCCCTTTACGCTCCAAAAAATAAGAATCCACTTTATCAGTGATCGGCTTAATCTTTTCCTCATACGTAAGGATCGCTTCTACAGTCTTATCGTAGAGAGACATCAATAAAGCCTGAGCTGCATCGCACATCTGCTCCTTACGGAATCCTTCCTCATGCAAGGTCTCAGTGATCGATCCGTCAGGATTGAAAGGAAGAGAAGCCAAAAGATTCGAAACTACGATCTTATCGTCTCCCGCAACATGGCTAGGATCAAAGATTACAGGAAGAATCGTTTGGTTCTTAGCGTGAGTGATCACGTTCAAATCAGGAGTGTTACGGCAATATCCTTCTTTAATGAAGAGAGTTTTCACTCCTCTTTCGCAAAGAACTATATTCAAATTTCCTTGATTAGCAATGTATTCTGCAGCAGAAAACCATTCGATCGCTTCGTTCCCGAAACCTCTTTTCAGGATCACAGGTTTTCCTGTGCGTCCAACCGCTTCTAATAATTCGAAGTCTTGAGCGTTACGAGTTCCGATCTG
The DNA here is from genome assembly GCF_004770055.1 of Leptospira semungkisensis. Taxonomy (NCBI): domain Bacteria; kingdom Pseudomonadati; phylum Spirochaetota; class Leptospiria; order Leptospirales; family Leptospiraceae; genus Leptospira; species Leptospira semungkisensis. The sequence goes on from NZ_RQEP01000005.1 coordinate 396,113, forward strand.
GATCATATCCGCGTGCTTAGAAACTTCTTCTGCCATGGTATGATCCATGACTTCAGTTACATAAGGAAGACCGGTTTCTTCTTTTACTCGATCGAGTAATTTAATTCCGTCCCAGCCCATTCCTCTCCAATCGGTTGGACGAGTTCTAGGTTTGAATGCTCCGCCTCGAAAGATAATACGATCTAGGATCCCATATTTCTTTCCAAGCTCCACTGCTTGCTTTGCGATAGTAATGGTTTGCTCGTAGGTCTGAGGAGAATCAGGACCGACTACGAAGATATGTTTTCCTGTTCCGAATTTACGGACCAAGCCGTCTTGGCCGGGAACCTCTACAATGCGATTCTCTCTATGAACGACTTCTCCGTTCTTTCCGGCAGCGGTACGTGCGATATTTTTATAAGGAAGGGATACGTTCCAAATTCTAGTCACGCCTGGAAGTTCTTTCACGTAACCTTCTTTGTCGGAGATCTTACGAGTATCTCCTATGAAATGAATCGTGTCCGAGACTACGGCTCCGCGAATAATTTCGGTCGCGTTTCCGCATTCGGTGGCGAGAGCCTTTATTTTTGCTTCGGTTTCCGGGTATCCTTTCTCGAGTTCTACTATGTCCACGTAGCCGCTTTCTCCTCTCTTTCGAAGATTTTCGAATCAGGATCGATTCTCTCTCCAACCTTTCGGTTACACACGGAACGTCAAGAAATCCGCAAGAAAAGAGATTTAATGAGAATGTTCCGGGCCAGGAAAACTTCCGTTTCTCACTTCCTGAATATAATTTTTGACTGCGTTCGAGACTTCTTCGTATCCATTCATGTAAGTTTTTAAGAACTTAGGACGAAAGCCCTTATTCAATCCCAGAAAATCGTAAATTACTAGAACTTGTCCGTCAGTATAAGCTCCTGCACCTATCCCGATTGTCGGAATTGGGACCGAAGCGGAGATCTCCTTTGATAAAGCAGAAGGCATTAATTCAAAAACCAGGGAGAAGGCGCCCGCGTCCGAGATTCCCTTGGCTTCGCTTAGCAAACGGGACTTATCTTCTTCTGCTTTACCTTGGATCTTATGACCGCCAAGAACATTCACCGACTGAGGAGTGAGACCTATATGTCCCATTACGGGAATCCCGATCCTTTCCAACTTATAAATAAGTTCTAGAATTTCAGGACCTCCTCCTTCGAATTTCACTGCGTCGCATCCGCTTTCCTTCATGACCTTTCCGGCAGAGCGAATTCCTTCCTCGAGAGAAACTTGGTAGGATAAAAAAGGAAGATCCACAGTGATGAAAGTATCGGGCGCCCCTCTACGGACTGCCTTCGCATGGTAGATCATCTCGTCCAAAGTGACCGGTAAAGTGGTGGATTGTCCTTGGAAGACGACTCCGAGAGTGTCTCCTACCAAAATGCAATCTACTCCAGAATCTTCGAGGATCCGAGCCATCATGAAGTCGTAGCAAGTAAGGACCGAGATCTTCTTCTCAAAAGGTTTTTTTCCTTTCGGGAATATTTTACTTACGTCTCTCATCTTATCCCTCCGCGGGTGCGGGGAAGTCTTCGATCACAGAAGATTCTCCGAGTTCATCTAAAAGTTCTAATATAAAAGGACGCGTGAACAAACTATGATGAGGAAGATGAAATCCCTTCTCATGCATTCTAATTTTTTCGTACGTAAGAATGTCTATATCGATGATCCTAGGACCCTTGTCTCTAGTCCGCACTCTACCCATTTCATTCTCTATATTCAAAAGAACTTCCAATAAATCCTTTGGAGCCAAGGTAGTAGCGATCTTTACAAGCTGATTTAAAAAATCGGGCTGGTCGGTTACTTCCAATGCTTCGGTATTCATCGGAGTTCCCTGTTTTAACAGTTTAATCTCCGGATGAGAACTGATCCTACTTACAGCATCGGAAAGATATTCTTCTCTTTTACCTAAGTTCGTTCCCAGAGAAAGAATGGAGATATGTTCCTTCTTTTCCATTATTCGACTCCGTGAACCGAATGACTCAAACGATAATCCGGACAATCCAAATGGATCTCTTTAGTCATTTCCATTAAACGAGAAAAAATCCTTCCCTCGGCTTTATCTTTCCAATCCGCCAAAGAAATGTTCGAAGTAAGAATGGTGACCTTCTCTTCTTCATAACGAGCATCGATCAAATCGTACAATTGCGAATTTGCCCAATCCGATTCCTTATTTGCACCGAAATCATCCAATACTAAAACTTCTACATCGGTGAACTGCTTCTTAATGGTTTGTTCCATCCCGTGAAGTTCACTTTCTTTTTGGTAACTGTCTCTGATCGTAGAAAGAAAGTCGCGATTGATCTTAGCGTATTTGCATTCGAGCCCATATCTTAAAATGAGTTCGTTTAATATTGCACATGCGAGAAGCGTCTTACCAGAGCCGGTGCCTCCCCATAGATAGAGCCCTTGCGCGGACTTTCCGAGTTCATTCCATTTCTTTACGATCTCATCCGCCCAGTCATGAGCGATCAAAAAGGAAAGTTCCGTAGTATCCATTCTGTCCAAGGTCCTATATTTATAGCGCGGAGGAATTGCCGCCTTACGAGTCAGGAACTCAACCCGATCCAATTCGATCCTTGCATTGTGACAAACGCAAGGCATCATACGATTTTGACTGTCGTCATAGACCATAAAGGGAGCTCGCCCTTTAGACTCACAGGTCCTGCAGGAATCTCCGATGCAGGAACAAAGCACAAGAACTCCGGAGCTGGAATTTTTCACGTTCTCTTCTAAAAGAAAACCGACTCCTTCACAAATTTTGCAAGTGGGAGAACCTTCTCGGATCGGAGTTAAATTTTTTAAGTTCATGCTTTGAGTCCAAACTGCGAGAAAGGGAAGGAAGAGAAAGAAAGAAATCTCCACTTTCGCCATTTCCGAGAGATCATAAAAATCTGCTGACAAGTTCCCCTTCTAAAGTGATCCTGGAAGAGTTTTCCGGAATTCTTCGGGGAATGAATGAGCGGAAAACTATCGAGTTTCCCTGAAAACGACCGCAAAAAAAGGTTGGACGTTTATGTCGCTTATTCTATAAAAAAGGGAAATTTTTTCTAATCCGGGTTTATATCCGTGAATAGGTAACCGATAGTTAAACAGAAGAAAAGGGACCTTGCTGTCCTCTTTCTAAATCCTATCTTTGAATAGAGAAGGCACAGGTGTGAGCACTATGAAGGTGATGAAGACTATTTTCGTTCTTCTGGCCGTGGTCGGACTCAACCTCTCCTTGTTCGCACAGAACCAACAAGGCGGGGGGCAGGACACGACGGATGCCAAGGCGGCAGCCGATAAGATCGATGAACTGCTGAAAGGCGAGCTAGTTCCGGAAGATGATGACAAGAATCTAACGGAAGAAGCTAAAAAACGCAAAAAAGAAATCCAGGAGCAGGAAGCGATCTGGAAGAACCCTGACTTCAAAGGTTATGACAAGAACTTCCAAGAACTCCATCAGCTTTCTAAGGCTTTCGCGAACAACAAGTTCCGCCTGGCCCTGACTAGCTATCAATCCGGAGTGAATACCGTCCTCAAGATGAGGGAAGCTGTTGAGCAATACCGTAAAGAAGAGGCGGAGAAGAAGCGTCTAGACGAGAAATGGTACTGGCAAAAGGTCGACCGTAAAGCTCGCGAAGATCGCGTCGTTTCCCGTCAAAAACTGGAAGCAAAACAACAAGCATTGAATTATTTCACCAAGGCTATTAACCACTTGGACGAGATCAAGAACCCGGACCTGCGCGAGCGTGCCGAGTTTAAGAGACTTCTTTCCGATGTGTATAGATCTTGGATTGTTACTGAATATGATCTACAAAACTTACCTCAGTGTATTCCTATACTGGAGCTCTACATCGAGGTTAATGAAAACGAGAAAGAATACCCAGCTCACAAGTATCTTGCAAGCTGCTACGCTTTCGAAGAAAACATGATCAAGAAATACGGTGGAGCGAGCGAAGACCAAATGTTCAAATTCCGTCACAAGAAGAACATTCACCTTCTACGCGCAACCGAGTTGAAATACGGAAAGGATTCTCCGGAATACAAACACATCGTTGCTTTGATTAACAAAGACGAAGTGATTTCGGTTCGCCCTTAATCCCTCCCTTTTATTCAATGTAGGAAAAAACCCCGGCTTCAAAACCGGGGTTTTTTTATTTATTGGTACATTAATTTGATCAGTGCTAAATAGATAGGAAAGACTGCGCCGAACACTCCGGCAATGATCCATTTGGTTTGGTTGTTGATCGACTTATGGATTTCAGCGAGTTCTTTATATACTTCCGTAAATTGCTCTTGGATCTTTGCAAATCCTGCATGCATTTCTGCCTTAAGCTCTGCGATCGCAATCCATACCCTTTTGAATTCCTCTTTTACTTCGAGCTTAAAGTCGGTTAATTCCTGGCGGAGTTTTCCTACTTCGTTTTGGAGTTCTTGTTTTATTTCTAACTTGAAATCCGCCATTTCGCCTCGAAGTTTTGCAACTTCGTCCCGTAGCTCCAAACGAAGCTGTCCGGTTTCCTCAACGAGCCTTCTTTCGAATCTTTCTGAGATTGTTTCTTCCATAAATTTCCTGCCTCCTGTTTGGGTTTGGTTCAACAAGCCGACTAAGGCTTCCGTTCCTGCTTCTCCCAGGCTATCCCTTAATTCCTTCGGAACGACGAATATTTCCTTTGGTCGCATAACGCTACCTTCCGTTTTAAGGTCTTTCAAGCTTTTCGCTCTAACAGCGCGGGTCCGTAATAGGAAAAGTGGTTCTCATTTTTGGGGATTTCCTAAGTAGCAAGGAGGAAATGTCATTCCGAAACAAAACAAACTGATCTATTCCGGAATCTGTATATAAATTCCGGTCGTAAATCCTAAGATCGGACGATTGTAATTTCGAAACCGGTTATCCTCTTTCTCGAACGAACCCCGAAAGAAATTCGGATAAGATCTTTAGAGGAGAGAATCAGAATGGCAGCTCAGACATTAGAAAGACCGAGCACGAACCAAACAGCACATGCAGAAAAAGTTTTAGATGCGCTCATTATTGGGACCGGCTTTGCAGGACTCTGCATGGGAATCCGCTTAAAACAGGCGGGAATCAACTCGTTCGTCATTTTAGAAAAAGGGAATGGAGTCGGAGGAACCTGGAGAGATAATACATATCCGGGAGCAGCTTGCGATGTACAATCACATCTATATTCCTTCTCCTTCGCACCCAAATCAAATTGGTCTAGATTATTCGGGCCACAAAAAGAGATCTTGGATTACATGAACGATTGCACAGATCGTTTTGGGATTCGATCCCATATTCATACGAATGTGGAAGTAAATGGAGCCCGCTTCAATGAAAAGTTAGGGATCTGGGAGATCAGCACAGCAAACGGAGAAGTGTATAAAGCGAAAGCGGTTGTTAGCGGAACCGGGGGCTTAAGTCGCCCTGTACTTCCGAATATTAAAGGGATCAATACATTCAAAGGAGCTAAATTCCACTCTGCAAAATGGGATCATAACTATAACTTAGAAGGAAAAACTGTAGCTGTGATCGGAACCGGAGCAAGTGCGATTCAGATCGTCCCTACTATCGCTCCAGTTGTAGGTAAGTTAAAACTATTTCAAAGAACTCCTCCTTGGATCATTCCAAAACCGGATGCTCAGATCGGAGGTTCGATCAAGGGAATCTTTAAGTTCATTCCTCCTCTTCGTTGGTTATTTAGAAAGGCAATCTATTGGATAAACGAGATCGGAGTGATCGCATTCGCAATCAATCCGAAGCTAATGAAGATCATTGAGAAATTTGCGAAGAACTTCATTGCTAAAAGCATTCCGAATCCTGAATTAAGAGAGAAGTTGACTCCGAACTATACTATCGGTTGCAAACGGATCCTTCTTTCCAACGACTACTATCCTGCTTTGAACAGAGAGAATGTGGAACTAGTCACCGACGGGATCGAAGAGATTACCTCGGCCGGCGTCAAGACCAAGGACGGAAAAGAACACAAAGTAGATGCGATTATCTTTGCCACAGGTTTCCAAGCGGCAGAAGCAGTTTCCCCTTTCGAGATTCGCGGAAGAAACGGCCAATTACTTGCGGACGTTTGGGAAGATGGAGCGGAAGCTTATCTAGGAACCACCATCTCAGGTTTTCCGAATCTATTCATGATCGTAGGACCGAATACCGGTTTGGGTCATAGCTCCATGATCCTTATGATCGAATCCCAAGTGCAATACACTCTGCAAGGAATTCGTTATCTTCGGAAGAAGAATATGAAATTCATCGACGTTCGCAAGGATGTGCAGGACCACTTCAACGCAGAAATCCAAGATCGCCTGAGTCGTTCGGTTTGGACTACGGGAGGTTGTGTGAGCTGGTACAATACAAGCTCTGGAAGGAATACGACTCTTTGGCCCGGGTTCACATTCGAATTCAAGGCAAGGACATTCTTCTTGCGTCCTAGAGACTATGAGTTTGTTCGTATCGATGGAAAGGAAAAGAAGCCAGGCTTAGGCTCCAGATTTTCTATGGCTCTAAATGCAACCTTCGGCTGAAAAGGATCTATAGAGTCCAATATACCAAAATTTCCCGATTGCCGTCTCTCCCGGTGATCGGGGATTCCCCTACTCCTACGAATTTGCCGCCGATATGCTTTCTCAAAAACCGGATAAAAGAACGAAGTATTTGAGAACGAACATAAGGATTTTTTAATACTCCTTTGTCCAGATATCTGGGCTCCGCCTCAAACTGGGGCTTGAATAGACTCACTACTTTCCAATGGATAGTAGGCCTTTCTTGTTTGAGTCTAGCAATGGTAGGAAGAACAGTTTCGAGAGAAATAAAACTCAGATCTATGACCAAGAAGATCTCATTCGGAAATTGCTTCTCCGATTTCTGGGACCAAAGTTCGTTTAAGAGCTTCCAACTTGTATCCTTGATATGAAAGCGATCTCTTACGATTACCTTAGGATTCATCGCAACCTTGGATGCCATCTGACCGTAGCCTACATCGAAGGCAAAAACGAATTCGGCTCCTTCTTCCAATAGGACTTGGGTGAAACCTCCTGTGGAAGCCCCCCAGTCTAAACAGAGTTTTCCTTTGATATCAAGGCTCCATTTTTCGATCGCGGATTTGAGTTTATAAGCTCCACGGCTTACATATTTGGGAATGATATCTCGGATTCGAATCTCTGCAGATTCTTGAAAGGAAAGACCTGCCTTATCCACCATTCTGTCATTCACTAGAACGGAACCGGATAAGATCAGACTGCGAGCCTTGGAAATATCTTCCGCTAGGCCTTTCTTTAGCAGTAATTCATCTAGCCTAATTTTTTCTTTTGCCAATGTTCGCAGGTAAGGAAACGAAGAAGTCCGAGAATTCGGAGGAATCGCGAGAGGTTCCATCTATTTCGGATCCTAAGGTTTCAAGCTCGGAGACTAACGTAAGCACCATCTGTTTGCAAGCATCCATTCCGTAAAGAGATGGATACGTGATTTTTCCCGACTTTCCATCCTTGCCAGGAGTCTTTCCCAAATCTTCTTTTGTTCCTTCAATATCTAGAATATCATCTGTGATCTGAAATAATAAGCCTAATTTGGTCCCGTATTCTTGGATTATTTTACTTCTGGATTGAAAGTCGGATCTCAAACGATTTCCCATTAAGAAAGAAGCACCGATCAAAGCTCCTGTTTTCATTCTGTGAGTCTTAACGAGTAACTCTTCTTTGCTTCCTACTAAAGAACTTGGATTTCTCTCCAAGAGAAGATCATACATTTGCCCCGATACCATTCCGGGAGCTCCGGCACCTTCTGCTAAAAGTAAAAGTAGATCTCTATGTAAATTCGGATCGGAAGATTCAATTTTAGACAACCAACCGAATGCGTAGGCTTGCAATGCATCCCCAGCAAGAATTGCAGTGGCTTCGGAAAATTGTTTGTGAAGAGAAGGTTTGCCTCTTCTGAAATCATCATCATCCATGCTAGGCAAATCATCATGGATCAAACTATATGTATGAATGAATTCGAGCGCGGCCCCAATAGCTAAAGAGTCTTCATTGATTTTTCCGTAAGAGGCAAAGACTAGGATCGGTCTTAATCTTTTTCCTCCAGCTCTTAAGCTGTACTCCATTGCATCTGCGAGTTCCGTTGCAGAATCTTTTTTGAACTGAGGATATGCATCCTTCTCCAGATATTCTTCGAAACGTTCTTTGGATCGTTTCAATTGAGAAGAAAGTTCCGACACTTGGGTTTGGTTCGTCATTTGACAGGATCGACTGTGATCACAACTTTCCCGGTAGTATTTCCAGTTTGAAAATGCCGAACTGCATCGGGAAGATCCACGAAAGGATATACGGAACCAATATGAGGAGGATCCAAATTGAGTTTTAGTAAACCTTTCAGATGGGTAGTTAATTCTTCTACTTTTTCATAAAGCCAGATCAAATTAAATCCGAGCACTGCCTTATTATCGGATACGATTTCTAGAGTGTCCACTTTAGGACGAGTCAGATAACGCCAAGCGAGAGTGAGCCAATTGACTCGATCGCCTTGGCTCATGAAAGAAGCGGATCCATAGACCACCATTCTTCCCATAGGAGCCAGAGTTTCGTAGCTAGCCTTGAAGATCTTGCCGCCAATACATTCCAAGACCAAATGCAATTCTCTTCCACCCAAAGCTGATTTTAATTCTTCGGGAAAACGAGAAGAGCGAATGATCCAAGCATCGTATCCTTCCTTCTCCAAGAGAGAGATTTTAGAATGATTTCCTACTGTTCCGAGAGTCCAGGCTCCGAATTTCTTTGCGATCCGATTCGCATAGATCCCCACTCCACCGGCAGCACTATGAATAAGAACGTTCTGGCCCTTCTTCAGATCACCTAAAGGTAAAAGAGCATAATACGCAGTCAGACCTTGCACCAGAAAACCGGCGCCTTGCTCATAACTCCATTTAGAAGGAAGCGGAAAAACATATCTAGAATCTATATTAAGATAATCTGTGTACGCGCCAAAGCGAGTGACTCCCATGATCTTATCGTTCTTACGAAAGTTTTTCACCTTCTTGCCGACAGCAATGATCCTGCCTGAATATTCCAAACCAGGAATGAAAGAACCTTTGGGAGTCGCGCTATACAACCCTTGTATGGCAAAAATATCGGCGAAATTCAATCCGATAGCTCGGATCTCTACTGTTACTTCATTGTCTTGAGGTGGGGGAAGTTCCTCGTCTCTTCTTTCCAAGGAATCCAGGGAGCCTTTTGTATCGACTCGATAAACGGAGCGGATCATGAGGGCATTTTGCTTCTTCTTTTCCCATCCTTAAAGAAAAAAACTTTCCCTTTCGGAATTCTTTAATCTGCAAAAGAAGATTAGAAGCCAAAGACGGGAAGTCTCCTTCCCGTCCTGTTATAATTTATTTAGGGAAGATCTCTTTTAGGAAATTCTTCAGCTCAGCCCAAGAACGTTTGTCTGCCTTTTCATTGTATGCAGCGCCTTTAGAGTTATCATTTCCCGCTTCCTTGATTGTGAAGGAATGGACTGCTCCTCCATAAGAAACGAATTGCCAGTCTACTCCGGCCTTTCTCATTTCCTCTTGAAAGCCTGCGACTTCGTCAGCCTTAACGAAAGGATCATCCGCGCCGTGAAGAGCCAAGACCTTTCCTTTAATATTCTTTGCGTCGTCAGGCGTATAAGCAGAGAGTCCTCCATGAAAACTAATGGTTCCCTTCAAAGGTGCTCCGCTTCTTGCGAGTTCTAATGCTGTTGTTCCGCCAAAGCAGTATCCTAAAACGGCAAGATTTTCTTGGTCCACGCCTTTTTGAGATTTCAATGCGTCTAACGCAGCCTGCGCTCTCGCTCTTAATAATTTACGATCTCCTTCTCGAAAGGTTCCTGCCAACTTGGAAGCTTCTTGCATACTTTTAGGACGGTTGCCTTTTCCGTAGATATCAGCCGCAAAAGCTACATATCCGAGTGCAGCCAATTGCTCTGCTCTCATCTTAGTATTTTCTCCGAGACCCATCCAATCATGAACAAGAATGATACCAGGTGCGTTTTTTGCTCCTTCCGGATAGGCAACAAAACCTTCTAACGCAGTATCACCTTGTTTATAATCTACAACCTGGGTTTTTACTTTCGCAGATAAAGAGCCTGTAGCAAAAATACAAACGACTAATAACCAAACGATACGATTCATAATAATAATCCGTTAAACTCCCGTTTTGAATTGGAAATACATGAATGGATAGAATGAATTTGTCACCGAAAAAAATACAAGTTCAGAAATCTTTTCCGGCAAGCTTGGCAGGAATTCTGAAACGATCCGAGAAATCGGATTAGATTGTAGTTAAAAATAAATCACTCGAAGATCAATCCCGCCGTGAGTGATATGGATGGTCTCCAATTTATTTCCGATCCCTTTTTGGAAAGAAGACCAAGATTCTTCGTCAGGACAAAGAATAAAGCCTGAGATATCTGAAGAGAGTGCCCACCATTCCTTTAATTTTTCGGCGATATGTCTGTATAGACCTGCATTCGATCCGTTCTTTATCCGGAGACCGTATGGAGGATTGAAAGGCATCCAAATTTTGCCGGGACTTCCCATAGAATTCCAAACTTCCTTAGGAGATAAAGAGAAAAAGTCACCAAGTTCTCCGCTCATCATTAGTTTGGTTCCTGTTCCCAGAGACTTTATAAATTTCTGATATTGAGTGCTTCTTTCTTCTAGATAAGAGCAAACATCCTCTTCTGAATCATTCCACCAGATTCTCAGATTTAAATCGGATCTACTTTCGGTAAGTCTCTTCTTCAAAAATTCCCAAGTAGGGGCGGGAAATTCTTCGAGGTCTTGGAATAAGTATCTTCTGTCGTAGTGTGGAAAACTGAGGCCGTTCAGTAGAGCAACCGATTCCCAAATAAATGTGCCGGAGCCTGCAAAGGGCACAAAGACCGCATCCGGATTTGGACTCTTCTTCTCCAAGAGAGAAAGAAGAAAGGAAGCACTGTCTTCTCTCATAGGAGCCGACTTAGAGAGAGGAGAAAAATTTCCTCTCTTGAACAAAGGTTCTCCTGCAAGACTTAAGGAAAGAATAAGATCTTCTCCTATAGCAAGTGCGTTCAATTCAGTTTGCATCCCGTCTTCTGAAGAAGTTGTCGAATACAAATCTTCCCAGAGAGATTGCAGATCTTCTCGAGAAGTCTCGGCTCTTCCTCGAATCTGAGGATGAAAGCGGACTTCCCAATTTTTCGGAAGAAGTTTAGAAGCCCTGATCTGTTCGAGCAAATCTTCGAAGGAAAATTCACCATCTAAATAAAATTTTCCGAGATTGAGACGAAAATCGCGAACCCAGGGAATCCTAGCCAAGACTTCTAAAGCCTGACGAAAATTCGTTTTTTCTAATATGAATTTTTCAGGAAAGACCTTGAACTCGGGAACATGAGTCCTAGGCAAGAATGGTTCGGAAAGGATGGATCTCAAAAGAGATTCCGTTTCTTTGGCGCTTCCTGGAGGAAGTAGGAACTCCCATCTGCGAGGCTGTCCCGCCTTAAACCTAGAGATTTTCCAATCCATAGGGATAGAGTTCGGGACAGAACTTTCTCGCAAAGGGAAAAAGTCGCCTTCGTCCGGCTTATTTTGCGATTAGAGCGGCAACTCCTGCTTTTGCGACCTGCCCATCCTGAAAAGACTGAGCGCCCGAAACTCCGATCGCTCCGATGATCTTACCGTCGAGCACGATCAATTCTCCCCCTTCTAATGGAAATACTCCCGGAACTGCTAAAAGTCTAAGGCCGATCCCACCCTTCTCCACCGCTTCTTCCATAGATCTGGTAGGTCTCTTGAAATTATTTGCAGTAGCAGCCTTTCCTCTCGCAATCTCTACTGTTCCGATATTCGCGTTATCCATTCTTTGCAAAAGGACCAGATTTCCTCCGGAGTCCACGATGGCGATCGTCATGAGCCATTGATTCTTCTTGGCCTCGGCTTCCGCAGCGGCTAATACTTTCTTCGCTTGCTCAAGAGAGATCACTGGGCCGTAGGTCAAAGTCTGAGCCTGGGCTGAGTAACTTATTCCCAAGAACAAAATGACGGATAAAAATCGTTTCAAAGATCTGAAGTTTTGGTTTAGCGTATTCACTAGGATTCTCCTTAAATAAATATGGCTCTTCTACAAAACATAGAAGAGCCGTTCTTAGTTTGGTATGGATTTTTGTCTTGGGCCGATACGGTGAATGCAAGACGAACTGAGGTGGGACGATAGGCGAAAGATCGTTATCGTATCAATAGGAATCGTCGAAAAGTGCTTTCGACAACTCCTTTGAATATCTCTCTTCCAAACTCTCTGTCAACTAAAAAGAGTTTGGAAGAGAATTAAGAACCGATCAAAACTCGGGAGAAACGAATTTAGGTTGGTTGGCGCGAGGCTGGATCACAAATCTATATTTGCGTTTGGCATTATGCTCCGGATTGTACCAACGGATCTCATAAACCGCCATTCCTTTGCCGGAGTTAGAATCTCTTTTTACTTCAAGATCCACTCCTTTATCGTTCACTGCCTCTCCATCTAGGAACAATTCTTTCCAATCTCCAGCTTCTTCTTTGAATTCGATGGAGACTAAGTTTTCATGCAAAGAAATTTGAGAAGTTCCTACGTCCTTATATTTGAATACCCAGTATTTTTCCAGATTGGATTCGGCGGGAATGAGCTCCGGTTTATCCACAACTTCTCTTTTCCCTTCGGCAGACTTTGCTTCCGGATAACGATCCGATCGATCCAACTCATAATTCCAAGAAGCAGGAAAAGATTCTTTTCCTCCCACAGCAGGAAGATTCTTAGTCAGGTCCACTAAATGAGCCTGTAAGAATGGTTGTGTGCCTGGTCCGTATAAAGTGTGACCACCTTCATAGTGCTGGCGCGTATATTCTTCTGGAGTGGTTACATATCCGAAATATCCGTTTGCACAACTGATCACGGATGCATGTTTCACAGAAGAAGCTCCTGATTGAAGTGCAGCTTCTATGAATCTCTTTCCGGATTCCTTCGTGACTTCGAAAGGCACCGGCAAGAGCAATGTATCAGCAACTCTTACGGATTGAAGAAGTAACTTATGAGGGAATTTTGCCTTAGGCAATACGATCGGCTGAAGATATTTGAATCCTACAATTCTCTTGTGGCCTTGGCAACCTCCGGTTAAAAACCATCTAGGCCAACCTTCTGCAAAGAAAGGAAACCAATTCAAGATAGGAGTTTGTCCATCTTCTGCTCCTCCAGTCAAAGCAGTTCCCACATAAGGACGATCGCAAACTTCTGCATCTCCCATTTTATTGCTCTCGTAAAGATCTACTTCTTTCGTATTGAAAGAAAGATTAGCGTCTCCACTCAAAGAAGAATGCAATGAATCGAAAAGTTCTGCCGCGCGATAGCCGATAGCTTCTCCTATTCTTCTGGATTCGATGAAACCTTGCATTCCTTCTCTATAATCGGGTGAGTTATCTCCATGAGTGGAATTGTTGAGGGCGTGAATCGGTTCCCAACTAGGCTTGTAATCCTTGCGGATCTTTGCCTCTACAATTCTTTCCGGATACGCAAACACGTCTGCATTCGTAACTTCCGTAGAATCAGGCACGGTAGTTCCATGCACTGAAAAAGTGGAGAAGGCTCCGAGAGGTTTAAATCTTCCATCCTTATCTTGAGCATCCACTCGGATCATAACCAACTCAGGATTGATCGCTCTATATTCGATTTCAGGTTTTAGATCGGAGAAGCCTGAGTTTTTATTCGCTCTATATGCGTCCAAGGAACGGTTTCGGGTAAGCCCCCAAACGATCGCCTTGCCGGAGGCAATCTTAGCGGGTCTTGCTGTCTTATACGCTTCTTCGACACCCATAGTAAGACGGTTCAATACGAACTCGGTCCATGCTTTATCGAAGCCAGGTTTATTCGAAGCGAATTCATTATAGAAATCGTTATCATAGAAATTTGCAGGAGCCGAATGAGTATGAGTTCCTGCAAATACAATCCCACCGAAAGAAATATCAGTATTTCCTGCCAAACGTTCCGCGAGCAAATGATGGATCAGCAAAGAACCGGAGAGCAGATCGCTTTGGATCAATACAACAGGTTCATTTGCATCTTTTTTAATATAGAAGATCCTAGCATAGATGCGTGTACGAAACCCTTGCTCTGTTTCGGCAAGTTTAGAGTATCCTGCCAAAGGGAGGCCTGGTGGTGGAGTAAGATCGACTTTCGCGACTCCAGCAACTAAGCCTCTAGTCTTGGATGTGATCTCGGGTTTTTTGTATGCGATTTTATATTCGGCGGTACTTCCACAAGAGATCCCTAATAGGATCAAACAGGCGGATATCAAAAGCGGTTGTATATTCTTCACTATTTTCGGGTTCATTCCCCCTCCGGGAATTCTTTTAAATTGGATCGGCCCTACTTGCTATCAGACAAAGCCATTCACTGCAAGAAGTTTCGAGTAAATGGAAGAATAACAGGTGGGTCTTACAAACGAATTATATTCTTCATAAACCGCCCAAATTTCGTCAGTGATCGGATCGGGATAAATATAGTCACCTAGCGATAGGAGGAGCTAGAACAATTCTAATTTTCTATAAGCAAATCCGAAAGATAAGGGCCTAAAAATGTTTTTCCTTAAGGACCGAGGTGAAATGATGGCCCCAAACCCTTATGTCCCAATCGAAAACAACCCCTCTCTATGAGGTTCATAAATCTCTAGGTGCCAAAATGATCCCCTTCGGAGGCTGGGACATGCCTGTGCAATACTCAGGCATTATCGCAGAGCATACTGCGACAAGAGAAGCAGCTGGATTGTTCGATGTTTCTCACATGGGTGAGATCTTTATAGAAGGAGATCCAAAGATCATTTTAGATTTTCTGGAATCCGTTACTTGTAATTCCGTTTCTTCTCTTACCGATGGGCAGGTGCAATACAATGCGATCATCAACCGGAACGGCGGACTCGTGGATGATATCACTCTCTATCGATTCAATGATCAAAAATATATGATCTGTGCAAACGCTTCCAATGTGGATGCCGTTTACGAATATCTAAAACCTATTTTTCCTAAGTCTGGCGCAAAGTTAGAGAACCAAAGTGCGAATTGGCATCAGATCGCAATCCAAGGACCTAAGGCAGACGAGATACTTTCTTCTTATCTTAAGTCCGACCTAAGCAAGATCGGATATTATAAATTTATACTATTTCCTTTTAATGGAGAAGAGGTCATTCTTTCCAGAACCGGTTATACGGGAGAAGACGGATTCGAGATCTATAGTTCCAACGTAACCGGAGTCAAACTCTGGAAAGAACTTCTGGAACACGGAAAAGAGAAAGGACTCCTTCCGGTAGGTCTTGGAGCGAGAGATACACTTAGGATCGAAGCAAAATATCCTCTCTACGGACATGAATTAGATGATACACGCAGCCCCGTTCAGTCCGGGATCGGCTGGATCGTAAAAGAAAAAACGGTAACCTACCCTCATTACGACAAGATCATCCAAGAGAAGAAAGAAGGAACCGAGCAAAGAATCGTTGGCTTCGAACTACAAGAAGCAGGAGTTCCCAGAGAGAATATGCCTGTTCTGGATTCCCAAGGAAAGAATATTGGGATCACCACTTCCGGCACTTTTTCTCCCAGCCTAAAGAAAGGAATAGGCCTTGCACTGATCGACTGCAAAAAGATCAATCATGGAGAATCCATACAGATTGAAATCCGAGGGCAGGCAAAATCGGCGATCGTATTCACGAAATCATTTATTCCGGGAAGCATTCGGAAAAATTAATATAAGGATCTACAAATGGCAGTAACTAACGCACCTCCAGGATATCGTTTCACTGAAAAACACGAGTGGGTAAAAGTGGAAGGCGATACGGCTTTAATCGGTATTTCGGACTATGCCCAAGGAGCATTGGGAGATATCGTATTCGTGGATCTTCCGAAAGTTGGTAAGACCATTAAACAATTCGATACATTCGGAACAATCGAATCCGTAAAGGCCGCAGAGGATCTTTATGCTCCCATTAGCGGAGAAGTCGTCGAAGTAAACGCAAACCTTGCTAAAAATCCTGCCGAAGTGAATTCGGATCCGTTCGGAGCCTGGATGATCCGAGTCAAAGGAATAGATAAAGCACAAGCCGAGAAGCTATTGGATCCAGAATCCTATAGAGAGCTTGTCAGCAAATTGGATTAGGAAAATAGAATGAGCACAGCTACCTGGAAAGAACCCGGCAAACAGAATGAAATGAAGAATACACTCGATCCTTTAGATACTTTTCCGCGCCGCCATATTGGGCCGGATCCGGATCAAATCCAGGACATGCTCTCTGTTCTTGGTCTTTCTAGTCTAGACGAATTAGTATCTAAATCCGTTCCGGAAGGGATCCGTCTCAGCCAACCTTTAGATCTTCCTAAAGCTTCTACAGAAAGAAGGATCCTGCAAGATTTAAAGAAGATCGCGTCTAAGAACAAGCTATTCAGATCTTATATCGGAACAGGATACCAAGCCAGCGTTCTGCCTGGTGTGATCCAAAGAAATATTTTAGAGAATCCGGGTTGGTATACTGCATACACTCCGTATCAGGCCGAAATTTCCCAAGGAAGATTAGAGGCACTTCTGAATTTCCAAACCATGATCATGGATCTGACTGGTCTGGAAATCTCCAATGCTTCTCTTTTGGATGAAGCAACTGCAGCTGCAGAAGCAGTGTTTCTCGCATTCGGAGTTCGCAAGAATGAAACTTCAAAGCTACTCTTTATCTCCGAACTCTGTCATCCGCAAACCATAGACGTGGTTCGCACTAGAGCTCTTCCTCTTGGAATAGAAGTAAAAGTAGGAAGCCATCTCAAAGCGGAATTGAACGAAGACTATTTTGCGGTCTTAGTTCAATATCCAGGAACGGAAGGTAGTGTTTATAATTACGAGTCCTTCTTCCAATTAGCTCATAACCTAGGAGCCGTTACAATCTGTGCCGCGGACTTGCTTGCTCTTACCGTATTAAAAGCTCCAGGAGAATTCGGAGCGGACGTAGCAGTGGGAAGTTCTCAAAGATTCGGACTTCCTTATGGATTCGGCGGACCTCACGCAGGTTACTTTGCTACCAAAGATGAATTCAAAAGAAACATGCCAGGCAGACTCGTAGGAGTTTCTAAAGATAGCCAAGGCAATCCGGGACTTAGACTCTCTTTGCAAACCAGAGAACAGCATATTCGTAGAGACAAGGCTACTTCTAATATTTGCACAGCTCAGGTCCTACTTGCAGTGCTTTCTTCCATGTACGCTGTATATCACGGTCCCAAAGGATTAAAGGAGATCGCTCTTAGAATCCATAGATTGACCGAAGTTCTCGCAAAGAACTTGGAAAAACTAGGAGTGCAGGTAGAGAACAAAACGTATTTTGATACTCTAGTCTTAAATCTGGGAGCAAAAGCAAAGAATACGATCGATGCAGCCGCTCTGAAAGGGATCAACTTCAAAGTCTTGGACAAAGAAAGAGTTTCCATTGCCTTGGACGAAACTGTCGAAGTATCCGATCTCGAAGATATTCTTTCTGTTTTCGGATCAGCCAAGATCGATTTATCCGTAGAGGCAGTATCTATTCCGAACGAATTCCTAAGAACTTCAGAATATTTAACTCATCCAGTCTTCAATTCTCATCATACAGAAACCAAGATGTTGCGATATATTAGAAAATTGGAATCTAGAGATCTTTCTCTTACCACTTCTATGATCCCTCTTGGGTCCTGCACAATGAAGCTGAATGCGACCGTCGAAATGTTCCCGGTTACTTGGCCTGAATTTTCCAATATTCACCCATTCGCACCTGTAGATCAAACCGAAGGATACAGAATCGTTTTCCAACAATTAGAGTCTTGGCTTTCTCAGGTTACCGGATTCCCAGGAATTTCTCTTCAACCGAACGCAGGTTCTCAAGGGGAATATGCGGGGCTTCTTGCCATCCGAAACTACCATATTAGTAGAGGAGAAGCTGATAGAAATATTTGTCTGATCCCTATCTCGGCTCATGGAACCAATCCGGCGTCCGCTGCAATGGTAGGATTCAAGGTAGTTGTAGTTGCTTGCGATAGCGAAGGGAATGTGGACTTGGACGATCTCAAAGCCAAGGCAAAAGAGCATTCTAAAGACTTAGCTGCATTGATGGTTACCTACCCTTCTACCCACGGAGTATATGAAGAATCCATAAAGGAAATCTGTGCAATCGTTCATGAGAACGGAGGCCAGGTTTATATGGATGGAGCGAACATGAACGCTCAGGTTGGAATTACAAGACCTGCCTCTATCGGAGCGGATGTTTGCCATCTCAATCTTCATAAAACATTCTGCATTCCTCACGGAGGAGGAGGACCTGGAGTCGGACCGATCGGAGTCGCTGAACATCTGAAGCCTTTCCTACCTGGACACCCTTTGGTAGATAACGGAACAGGTAATGAGCATAGTGCTGTTTCCGCAGCTCCTTGGGGAAGCGCGAGCATTCTTCTGATCTCTTGGGTCTATATAGCTCTCTTAGGAACAGAAGGCTTGGAACAATCAACAAAGGCTGCCATTCTGAACGCGAACTATATCGCAAAACGATTGGAGAACTACTTCCCGGTTTTATATAAAGGAAAGAACGGATTCGTAGCTCACGAATGTATCTTAGATGTTCGTCCTTTCAAAAAGAATTCCGGGATCGAAGTAGAAGACGTAGCAAAACGTTTGATGGATTACGGCTTCCACGCGCCTACAATGTCTTTCCCAGTTCCGGGAACTCTAATGATAGAACCTACCGAATCCGAATCCCAAGAAGAATTGGATCGTTTCTGCGATGCAATGATCCTCATTCACTCCGAGATCAAGGAGATCGAAGAAGGTAAAGCGGATCCGAAGGATAATCCTCTCAAGAATTCTCCTCACACTTCTGCGATGGTTATCTCTGACTCCTGGAACCATTCCTACTCAAGAGAAAAAGCTGCGTATCCCGCACCTTGGACCAAAGAGCATAAGTTCTGGCCTTATGTAGGAAGAATAGACAATGTCTATGGAGACCGTAACCTCGTTTGTTCCTGTTTACCTTTAGAAGATTACGTATAATTACGTTTTTTGAATGCGGGTAAAATAAAAAAGACCGGGGTTTTGCTCCGGTCTTTTTTTTGAGAAGAAGTAACTATAGAAGGATCAGTCGTCCTTTTTCTTCTTCTTAGATTTCTTGGACTTTTTAGAATCGTCATCGTCGTCTTTCTTAGACTTTTTCGACTTCTTTTCCTTTTTAGATTCTTTGTCGTCGTCTTCATCTTTATCCTTTTTGGATTTTTTAGACTTCTTCTTAGAATCGTCATCATCGTCCTTATCTTTTTCTTTCTTAGCCTTCTTAGATTCCTTTACGTCCTCGTCCTTATCCTTCTTGGATTTCTTTTTGGACTCGTGCTCATCGGAATCTTCTTCCTTATCTTTTTTGGTCTTTTTGACCGCATGGTTCTCGCCGGAGGCTTTACCAGGCTTTGCACGACAATATGCGTTTACATTTGTACCATCTTGTTTCGTATAACCGGAAACCCAAGTGCAATCAGAATCGGATTCGCACTGGCCTTTGGATAAACCTTGGCATTGGGATTCTGCAGAGACCTGCCCCCAGCTAAAAACTAATGCGCCGGCAAAAAGCAGACTAACGATGAATTTGGAAAGATATATCGATCTACGATACATTCAGTTCGCTCCTACTGAAATATGTGCGGCAAAGATGCGCATATCCTCGGAATTTGCGATCCTGAAATTTGTTTTGAGGAAAAATATTTACCTAAAGCGTTTTAGTGAGCTTTAGTTCATAAGGAATGAGAGTATATTTGAAAATGATGATATACAATGGGACGTAAAAAGGTGGGTCGGGAGGGGAATTCCTCCCGACCAAGCACAGTCAGGAATCAACCGCCATAGTACGTTAACAGGAACCTTAACTTAGAACCTTTCGTCCATCCAATCTAACTTTACTTCCCGGGTTCCTAGATTTGGAAGCGAACGGAATTCTACTATCACCTATCCTACTCGTCAAGCCGACAAAATAAAACTAAGGCATTTTTTGGAAAAAAATTTCAGGTGTCTTTCAAACGAGCATTTTTTTCGAACACTCGCTATTCATCCGTTTTATAAACTGTAAGTACATTCGCAAAATCTAATCTTTCTTAGAAATTACGGCAGGAATTTGGAAAGAAATTATTAAGTTGGAAGGCAAAGGAACTGGCCCAGGCTCCCATTTTGGAAGGCGTCTAAAGAGTTCGGTAGAAATAAAAAAGGCCGGAAGAATTCCGGCCTTTGATGATTGCTTAGAAACCCGGCAACGTCCTACTCTCCCACACAGCGAACCATGCAGTACCATCAGCGATGAGAGGCTTAACTTCCGTGTTCGGGATGGGAACGGGTGTGACCCTCTCTCTATAATCACCGAGAATCTACAGCCAGTATTTCCGGCTGAGCTCGCCTGTCCAACCATTTTTAACGATAAGATCCGAATTTTAAAAAACCGGGACAAAAAAGTTTTCCCGATCCGAAACCGAGGGCAGATTCTCGGAGAATGAAATCATTCTCTATCGTTCTGATCTTAGTTTTCTCTTTTCTCAATCTAACCTGCGGAAGCGGGCAAACTAAGAAAGAAGAAGTTCCTAAACCGATTCTTCCGAGTCCGGAAATGAAAACCTTTGCCGACTCCTATTGGAGCCAAAAATGTTCCGCCTGTCATGGGACGAACGGTATCCCCGATCCGAATCTAAACCCAGCTCCTCGAAAATTCGGGACATTCGGAATGAAGATGGGCTTCTTCTTTGGGGGGAATAAGATGAGAGCCGGAATTTTTAGGACCATCCGCGATGGAAAGAACCAAGCCATGCCTTCTTTTTCGAAAGAACTTACTGAGGATCAAATCTGGGCTTTGGTAGATAAGATAGAAAGACTACCGAATTAATATTGGCCTGCTAAGGACCGGACCTCGTTTCTTGAATACGCGTCCGGTTTTTTTAAAATCTGAACGAGCGCCTTGAATTCTCTCAATTCCAAATTTCCGGGAGGCTTTCCGAAATAATAGTTCGAGGATTTAAAGATTCCATTCAAGCCTCTTCCCCAGTATACAAGATTTACGTAATATTCCAAAACCCCTTTCTTGCCCAACTCTTCGTCCAAACTTTGAGCAATTCTGATCTCTTTTAACTTTCGGGTCAAGGTCTTGTCTCTGGAAAGGAATAAGGTTCTCGCCAATTGCTGGTCTATCGTGCTTGCTCCTCTTAACTTCCGGAACAATAGAACTGTCTGTCCAATCGCGGATTGTATATCTGCTAAAGAATACCCTCTATGTCTATAGAATCTAGAATCCTCCACTTCTACCAAGTATTCTAAGCTACCTGCAGGAAGTTCGTCCAATCGAACCCAATCTCTTTCGAGAGGGACAGATTCTAAATTTTCGGGTAAATAAACGAGTTTGTTCTCTTGGAATAAGATCCGTTTTTCAGGAAAGGTTTGGTAATACACCAGAAGAAGAAAACAGAGCACCAAAACACTTCGAATTCCAGCGGAGATCCATTTATGAAAATAATGATCTGTTTCTTTCATTTCACAGAGAGTTTTCTTTTCGATCGTACACTAAGAAAATTTCCTGCCCGAGAGATTCACAAGATGCAAGACTCCAGTTCTCTCGATCGAAATCGGAATACTCGAAGACACCTCCGGTAATCGAAGGCAGATCCGATTTTCCTATCATGAAAGGAACAATTGTCAGATAAAGACGATTCACCAGATCTTTTCGAAAGAAGGAATCGTTCAATCTCGGTCCTCCTTCCAATAATACTTTTTTATAACCCCGAGAAGCAAGCTCGCTTAAGACCTCGTCAGGCTCCAGATCTTCTCCATGTAAAGGAACGATCTCCGCGAGTTCGGAAAGATTTGCTCGCACTTCCTCTTCGTTTTTGGTTAGGCAGAATAAAAGAGGTGGAACTTTAGAAAATTGGAATACTTTTCTATCTTCTGGAAGAGTTCCACTTCGGACAAGAAGAACAGGTCTCGGTTCTTTCTCTGCTTCGACATATCGAAGATGAGTCACCGGGTCGTCATTCAAAAGGCTGTTCTTGCCCAAGATCAATGCATCCGCTTCGGCGCGGATCTCGTCCATTCTTCGCTTATCATTTCTGGAAGAAAGCCCATACCATTTTCCGTCCGGACGACAGACTTTTCCGTCCAGGGTCATTGCCATATTTACGAATAAAAAAGGGAATTTCATTGGGCCTTGGAAGCCAATGTATCAGAAAGCAATTTGGTGACCCTACTTCTACAAGTGCCGCAGCCGGTGCAACAGTATGTGTCCCTCATTAATTTTCCCAAAGTGTCGTTACCTCTTCTGATAGAAGAAACGATATCTTCTTCCGACACTTGGTTACAAACGCAAACCTTTCTAGGTCGCATTAGCGCATTGAGGTCTATCTGACTGAAGTCTGAGGAGTTCATTAGCCTTCTATTTATTGGACGCTGATTCGAAAGTCTTCCCTCAAGCTAATGATAGGAAGGCACGGATCAAGAGAATTTTTTTCCTATTTTAGCATCGGTTTATATTACGATCTACGTGTATATTTCTCGTTGACAATCGAACTTTCAACCTCATCCTCTTCGGAAATTCCACTAAGGAAAGCCTCAGAATGCAAGTAACCAAACGCGCTCCGTTACGGGAAATCTTCGGATGGTGCATGTTCGATTTCGCCAACTCTAGTTACACTACCGTAATTATAACCGTTATCTATTGCAGAATTTTCGCCGAGGTTATCGTTCCTACTTCTTCCAATCCTGCAAATCCGTATGAAGACGGTAATTTTCTCTTTGGTCTCGCATTATGTATTTCTTATTTATTCGTGGTATTGACCGGTCCCCTATTCGGGGCAATCTCCGATTTCTCCGCTAAAAAGAAAACCTTCCTCTTCTGGAGCTATATCAGCTGCATTATCAGCACTGCCTCTCTTTGGCTGATCGCCACTCCGGGAGCCTGGGAGCTTGGCTTTGTATTAATTATCATATCCAACTTCTTCTTTGCCTCTGGAGAGAATTTTGCCTCTTCCTTTTTGCCTCATTTAGGACCGAAAGAAGAATTAGGCAAGATCTCCGGTTACGCATGGGGAATCGGATATATGGGTGGCCTTCTCTCTGTATTCATCGTGCAGACTTTAGTGGTTCCCGCAATGGACGCAACACATTACGATTCCTTAAGATACGTGGGTCCGCTTACTGCAGTCTTCTTCTTATTGGGAGGAATTCCTACATTCCTGCTTTTGAAGGAATACCAACCGACTTCCCAAAGACCGGAAGGAAAAGGCTATCTATCCATCGGTTTCAAACAGTTAATCTCCACTCTTAAATCTGTAGGATATTTTAAAGATCTAGTCATTTATTTGATCTCTTTATTCTTCTCGATGGCGGCACTCGCAATCGTTATCGCATTCGCATTTTTGTATGGGAACCAAGAGATTAAGATCACTCCGGATCAGGAAAAGGCATTGTTCATCCTTCTCCAGTTCTTTGCGATGATAGGTGCGATCTTTTTCGGTTTCGTTCAGGATAAGATAGGCGCTAAGAAAACGTTTAATATTACTCTAATATTCTGGATCTTTTGTTTGATCGGGATCTATTTCGTTAGAGAGATCGCAGCCTTCGCTAATAGCTTGGGAGTGGATATCTCTGTTCAATGGGTCTTCGTAATCTTAGGAACCTTGGCCGGCTCGGGAGTCGGTTCGACTCAGTCCGCAAGTCGGGCAATCGTAGGAATATTCGCTCCGGAATCTAAGTCAGGTGAATTCTTCGGACTTTGGGGTCTTTCCGGAAAATTGGCTGCTGCAATCGGAGTGTTCGCGATCGGAATATTGCAAAAGATCTTTGTCTTGAGAAATGCCTTCTTAGTAGTTGCAGTCTTCTTCTTTATTTCACTTTTAATTAATATTTTCGTGAACGAAAAGAGAGGGATCGAAAAAGCAAGAGAGTGGGAGAAAAGCAACGGGCACTAAGTCCAACGCTATTATGTAGCCTCTGTATAGAGGCTTTTGCTTGAAAATTCCAAATAAGATTCTATAATTAGGTTTGTGGCCGGTATAGAATTTCAGACAGAGGATGAGTTCGAATCCCATCAGAGTCAGCGCAAACTTGCGTTAGCTACTATGGACGAATTGACTCAGACCAAATTGGATCTTTTGGACGCCGGCAAAGAAGTTCCTAAATTCCTAAACTATGCCATTTCCTATTTGAACCGTAAATATCTTACGGAAGAGAAAGTGATCAGCGATTTAATCGTGCGAAGAGACTCTTCGAACTGATGTAATTTTGCCTATTTCTTCTTGGCTTTTGCTTTTTTCTTTGGAGCAGGCTTCTTTTTAGCTACTGCCTTTTTCTTAGGAGCCGTCTTTTTCTTGGCGGTTTTCTTTTTAGCGGAAGTAGCTCTTTGTCTACCTTCTTCGCTTAAAGTTAGGCTCGGATCCCTTTCCAAATTCTTGATCAAGGATGCATGTCTGAATCGGAGTGCGGACCAATCATCATCGATAGAGATCAATCGAACCCCTTCGAAATTGATCTTTCCTAAAGGATCCCAACCTGCATCCCGATGAATGGACACATTGTATTTTCTTGAAGTCTTTTTAGGGTAGGCTAACCACAAGAGTCCGTCCTCTATCAAAGAGGTTGGGACCATGGAGGCGATATTTCGGATCTCCACTTCGGTTTGAACAAAGGCCAAAATCAGCCTGTATCTCTTTCCGGATCTCAAGGCTCGGTCCACAGGCGCTCCTAAACTGGAAAGAGCGGGTTCGAACTCGTAGGGAGAAGATAAGACGCATACGTCTCCTTCGCCAGGTTTGAACTGTAGTTTACCGAAAACGGAATGAAGAGCCATCGGTAAATAGAATCCTTTTAGTAAAGAAAAGGCAAGCGAGAAAAAGAACGCCTAGATGCAGTTCATTCTTTTCGGAAGAATAAAACGAAAAAACTTATTCCCTCTTCTAGTTAAGCCGAACCAAGTTAGGCGCGAATGCCCTCTTTATACATTCTGTATAAGGATATCATGGAAAACGGATATTGCTGAGGCCTACGCAAAGACGTGAATTTCTAATGCAGAAGGACTATTATACTTTTCTTAAGAGCATTTAGTAATAACGGTTGTTATGCTTTTATAGAAGGTTTGAGTTAATTTGCCACAGATTTTCCTTTTTCTCTCTTTGATAAATATCAAAGTAGAAGGAAGCGCAACGCCAGATCCGTGGGCATAAAAAAAGCGGACCGAAGTCCGCTTCTTCACATAGGATCAGAGTAATTTTTATTGGAACTCAAGCATCTTAGAGATCAATCTCTTTTGATTTAATTCCAAATCTCTCAGTTTATGGCGAACGTTCTTATCCACTCTACGTAAATATTTCTTATATGTTACAATAATCTGTTTTTGTTTATTATAAGGAAGTGGATTAGTTTCGTCATGCAGCTTGGTCTCTACGCTAGGAGGGATCGGTTGAACGGGAGTGTCAGGCCAAATAATATCGGTATCATAGCTGGAATAATATTCCAATTTGATTTCCTTATTATTGTTCGGAGTTCTCTTTCCTTCTGCGCCCATTTGCGGCCCTTTTGGATCCGCATTGGTTACTCTTCTCATTTCTCGAACGAAGATCTCTCCGTTGGAGTTCGTACGCTTGAATTGCATAATGATCTTATCTAGTTTCTCCGGATTGCTTCCAGGATAGATAAAGATACGTGCATTATATAAATATGTTTTAGGGAAATCCCAGAAGGACTCACCCGCTCCCATGTCCAGCTCGAGATAAGGTTTATTATCTCGATCCGTTTTCAGGAATTGAGGAAGTTCCTGAGGCTCGTCTCCGATATAACGCAGAGCCTTTTTGGTAGTATCCATTTGCAGGATCTTATTGATCTTATGGATATTCTCCGAAATCGAGGCATGAAGGTTATCGATCTCAATGTCCGAAAACCCAGCCTTACGGATCGCTTCGATCTGACGTTCGATCTCTCTTTCTTCCATGGTGAGAATTTTAGGTGCCGCATCGATTTGAATAAAGACGAGCAAAAGAGATATCAGAGCAAAGATAAGGGTTTTCATGAGACTGCCTTCATTCTTAAATATCGAAAAGACTATACCCTATTCTTGATCCTAGAAAGGATTTTTTCCAAGGTTCTTAGTTGAATTATGCCTCGAATTTTTCGCCCAAACGCCTCCTTTGAAGAGGAAATCCGATCCGGGAAATTATTTCCTAAGCATTTAGAAAAACGAAGTTCTATGATCGAGGCAGCTCTACTGGTGTTGGCTGGCCTGCAACAAAACGAAAAGATCATCCTAACCTATTCTTTTCCTAACCAGGAATGGATTTCTTTCTGGAGAGAAAAAGAGATCTCGATCCAAAGGCCCCTTCTGATTCCCGAAATGAAGAATCTGCAAATCTTAAATTCAGAAGAAGTAATTTTGGAGGAATGGGGAAGCATTTCTCGCTGGAATCGAGACGGAAGTTTAGAGATCGATCAGAAGCAATATGATCTAGCAAGAAGACTTTCCTCCAAGTTAAATCAATCCGATTGGAGCTCAAAGTTTGAGCCTGAGTTCTTCTCTCTTTCTATTCGCGATACGGCCGATTGGGATCGATTCAAAAAAAGTAAAATGCAAAACATGGATCCGAATATTCACTTTGTTCTGAAGCCAGAGTGGAGTTTTGCTGGTGGACATAAGATCTCTTCTTCTTCTCAAATCGATGATGTAGCGGAATTTCTTCTGACTCGAAAGAAGGAAGCATTCGTTCTAGAGACTTGGGCACAGAGGACTAAGGACTTTAGTTTGCTATTTCATGCAGAAGCGGGAAGATTTTATACAGATGCAGGAACCATTCTTCTTTCGGATCCAAATGGAAAATACTCAGGCACTTGGATCGGTTCTCATGCTGAAATAGAAGATTATCTTTCTCGAATGGATGAACTTCTTTGGAAACTGCAGGATTTTGCTTCTGAATATGAAGGTTATGGTTCTATCGATTCCTTCTTCTTTCAAAATGAGAAAGAGATGACCCTTAGAAAAGTGTCTGAGGTGAATTTTAGATGGACTATGGGTCGATTGCTTTTCGAACTTCGAAAATCTTCTCCGAAAAAAGAAATGTCGGACCTTTTGCTTTTCCTTCCTCAAGTAAAGCGCTCGGATCCATATAATGAATTACGGAATTGGGAGAAGGATACTGGTTGGGAAATTCTTCCGCTCTCTCCATTTCATCTCGCGTCCGGGCTTTTCTGTCCTAAAAATCTGCTTTGGTTGAGACTCCCCGAAAACTCCGGTCCAAGTCCTTGGGAAATGGCAAAAATGGCCTCGGATCAGGGCCTCGCCCGTTTATGCGCCTGAAATGTACTTGTGATTCTTTACCTGCCTCCGAGACTGGTTCCAATCCCTTCGGGGAACTTTGCCTTAGATCTTAGGCTGCCAGGAAAAGAGATGGAACTGTTTCTCAACTACGCGCTGTATATTATTGTAAGTATCGGATTCCTTATTCCCTTCACAGGATTTGTTATCGGAGCCGGAGCGATCGTAAATGCTACCGTTGCCGGAGCGATTGTGAACTTCTTAGCTCAAATCGTAGAAGAGGATAAACTCAAGTCCTTCCTCGAAAAAAACAAAAGCTCCCGCTTGGGACAAGCTTTGCAGAAAGCTGTAGATACCGGTAAGACCAAACTGCAACCTGCTCCTGCAAAACACGAAGAGCATGGACATGGCGGACATCACCTGATTTCCGTTCAAACCTACTCTCTGGTTTTTGCGGCTTTGATCATTGGAACTGTGATCACTGTTTTAGTCGCTCAAGTTGACTTTGGCGCAATGAACACTGTGATCGCGATGCTGGTAGCTACCATCAAGGCTTCCTTAGTATTAGCCTTCTTCATGCACTTAAAATACGATAACGTAATGAACCGAGTGATCTTCGGATCCGGGTTTCTGTTCTTGCTCCTTCTGTTCGGATTCTCCGTTGCGGATATCTTTACAAGAGCAAAAATCTTAGTAAGCTTCCCTTACTAATACTTAATCCATCTTATAGAAATGGAAAGAGAACCGGCAGAAATGCCGGTTTTTTTGTAGCCTCAGATCCCTTTACTCCTTTACCCTTGCTCCGTCGATCGATTCGACACGGATCATTCTTCAAAGACTAGAAGGAGCAATGAATGGCAGGATATTCCGGAACACCCTTGGTAAAGAAACTCGGATTCAAGGAAGGTCAAACTGCGATTTTGCTCCAAGAACCGAAAGAGTTTCGGGTACTACTAGGAGATCTTCCTGAAAATATCGTCTTTAAGAAGAAGCTAACGGGAAATTTCGATTATATCCATTTCTTCTGTAAGTCCAGATCGGAACTTGCAGATTCTTTTCCCAAGTTCCCGGATCATTTGGCGGAAAAGGGAATGGTTTGGATCTCCTGGCCAAAGATGTCTTCCGGTGTCAAAACAGATCTGAAAGAAGATATGATCAGAGAGATCGGTTTAAAGACAGGACTCGTGGATGTGAAAGTTTGCGCGATCGATGAAACTTGGTCCGGTCTTCTTTTTAGAAGAAGAGTGAAGTAAATCCGCAATAAAGATCGAACGGCTAAAGATTGATTATGAAATCCTTAAATACTTTATTTCAACCGCTTTCGGTTATCCTATTCGCATCCTTCTTTGTTGGAATAAGTTGTCTTGATAAGGTGCCGGAGATCAGTAAGACCATCGAAATCCCCGAATTAGGACTTACATTAAACTACGAAGGATGGATTTACGAAGAATACGATCCGAATTCCGACGCTAAGAATTCAGGCTCATCTAAGAATAAGAAATCCAACAAGAACGATCAGCCGGTAAAAGTGATGTTCTATCTATTCGACTCGGATAAGGAAAAGGAGTCTGAAATCCGCACGAATATCAATTTTATCTCGGAGACAATCCCGGCCAAATACTCTAAGGCAACTATAGAAGACTATGTTGCGTCTATAGGAGCATTGTATTCTAATATGTACAAAGGATACGAAGTTCTTTCCGTTCCTCAAAAATGCAATCTAAGTAAATTCAAATGCATGTTTGTGGAAGCTAAGTTCAAACTTTCGAATGCAGAACCAAGCAAAGAAGTCCATACCTTTCAATGGATCTTTTTAAAGGAAGGTTCCGTTTATATTTTTACGGGAACCGTTCCTGAAACGGAAGCAAGCACCAAAGGAAAGAAGATCACGAATACGATCAAAACTCTTTCGGAATCCAAGCCTAAGTAATCGTTAGTGCTGTTGCCTCGAAAGATGTTTCGAATCGCTGATATCCTCATAATCCACCAGAAGCTTATAGATCATGACTGCTTCTTTCCAAATATGGATCTTTTCTTCCTTATTTAACCTTCGAACATAATCATTCACTTCGGGCAATCTGGATCGGAAGAAATAGAAAAGTTTTTTATCTTCGACTGCAATATGACTGATCAGCCATTCCTTCAGATCTTGTAAAAGTTTAGCAATCGCCTCCAGGTCACCGCTTTCGGTGCGATCCGTAAGATCAGCGATAAGAATATTAAAACGCTCATGCTGCTTGATATGATTCTTTTCACCTAGATAGTTGAAACGATTCATGATCGCCTCTTCCGTATTGAAATGCTCTCTAATGTATTCTATCAAAGATTGGATTAGATCCCTTAGCTCATCACTCAATTCACTAGAATCTATTTCTTGCTTTAGTCTTTGTTTGTACACTTTTTCCGTTCTTACGATCAAATGAAGCAACCAAAGATGCTGGATATCCACGATCGCTATTCCGGTTTTCAATTTATACCTGTACCAAAGTTCTGAGATCGCTTTTAGATTCTGCTCTCCTATATCTATAAATTCTTTAGAGATATTCTGTTTCTTAGAAAGTATTACCTTCTCATACAAACTCTGGATCTCTTCATAATAATGGGAATGTCTCAGATCATCTTCGATCCAATCGTAATTGTGATAATTCTTTTCGACCTTTAACCATTCAAGATAGCCCTTATCTTCATTCAATATATGAACGAATAACCACTTCTTCAGATTTTTCATAAGATCAAAAGCAGCGCGTTCAAAGTTCTCTTCGAAGTTTTCGTTCATTCTTCTCTTTAGAGCGGAAATGAATCGAATATGCTGCAATCTGTGATGACCCAACTTGGGAAAGCCGGCCTTCTCCAAGAGCTTTTCTTCGAGAGAAAAATGCTCTAAGGTATAATCCAGAGTTTTGTTTAAGGACTCAGTAAATTCTTCTCTTAATTTGGCTCCGGTCTCGTTTCCGAATTTTTCTTCGAGATCTACCAAGATGCCTATCAACCAAAGATGTTGTTTATCTATCGGTGGAATTCCCAAAGACAAATCAAAGGTCTTCCATATTCCTCGAATCTTCTCGATGGTGCGTTCTTGAAACAAACAGATCCTCCCGACAAATGCAAGTTAATCTAACTCACGAGATTTTGGAGAGCCTACGGAAAGCGTATCTGAAATTGATTTAGAAAAGATTGATATATGTCAGACGGGAATTCGTGCTGAATCTATTAGTTAGCTGAACTATAGTATTTGGATTAGATGCCCAATCGAGCGATGATTGCTTTCGCCTCTTGAACGAATGCTTGTTCTTCTTCTTTTGTGAATGGTCTAAATATGTTTTCTTGAAAGCGCTTTGCAAGCTGTATGTATTCCAAACATCCAGCCACACTCATTTCAGGTTTTGCCTTTTTATCATAGATTACGATGTCCCCATTTTTAGGGATCACCATCGCTCTAGGTGGGATCTTCTTTCCACCTCGGATCATACAACCTGCAAGTATCATTGCACCGTCGCCTATCTCTGCTTCGTCAAGGATCACTGCACCTATCCCGATCAGACAGCCCTTGCCGATCTTACAACCGTGAAGCATTGCATTATGACCGACTAACGTGTAATCGTCTATTCGTAAGCTTCCCGTAGAATCGGTATGCAAAGTAGTATTATCTTGGATGTTTACACCTTCTCCAAGTTTGATCTCATTCAGATCCGCTCTTGCAACCGCGCCTGGCCAGAGAGACGAATAAGGTCCCATTTCTAGCATTCCCATAGCAGTCGCAGCCGGGTGAATAAAGGCGGTTTCGTGGATCTTCATCTTTTATCTTAAAGGATATCCAGCAGAATTTGCCACTTGGATCAATCGATCCGTGATCTCCTTGATCCTTTCCTGAGTGAGGTTCTTGTCCTGGCTCAATAATCTAAAACGATAAGAAACCGACTTTTTGTTTTCCGCCAAATTCCCGCCGGTAAATACCACAGTGACTCTAACATCCTGCAGTTCTGGGAAATTTTCTTTTTTTGCAAGATCTGAGAATACGGAAGAAGATTCGTTACTATCCATCACAAGAGAAAGGTCTATCTCAGTTTGCGGAAAGTTAGAAGGCGCAGCAAAATAATTCTTATTTCTATCCTCGCTCCAAATCGAAAGAAGAGAAGAAAAATCAAATTTTCCTAATATAACTCTCTTCTTCAGTTCGGCGGTGTCCAAAACGGCAGGATGGGCATATCCGAGCTCAGCCACTTTGCTTCCCGAAACATACAAGGTCACGGAAGCCTTAGGATGGAAGTAAGATCTCTCTTCTGACTTCCATTCGAAGTTTCTCAAATTCAAATGGCGAAGAACTTTTTCCAGATCGGAACGAACTTCTAGAAAATCGGCTTCCAAGATATTCAGATCTTTTTCGTTCGTTTTACGTCCTGCAGAAACCGCCCAAGCAAACCATTTGGATTCATTTGAAGGCTCGGCCGCTTTTTTATAAGTCCTACCGAATTCGAAGATCTTTAACTTCTCGAAGCGATCCGAATTAGTTCGAACATTCTTCAAAAGAGAAGGATACAAAGAAGTTCTAAGATAAGCCTGTTCCTCAGGCATCGCGTTTAATATCTTTATAGAATCCTTGGATTCGATTTCGAAAGAATTATCTTTTGCAGAAGCATAAGAATAATTAAAGACCTCGTTGTATCCCAGATTTTGAGAGAAGGTTCTTTTAAGTAATCTTTCCAACTCTCTGGAGAAATTTCTAGTAGGAGGTCTTACATCTGAGGAAAGAGGACGAACAGGAATAGAAGCATAACCGAGACTACGACCGATTTCTTCGACTATATCTTCTGGTATCGTAATATCATAATTGTGTCTGTATTTCGGAACAAGAACGGTAACCTTATCTCCTTTCCATTCGGTAGAAAAGGAAAGTTGCTTTAAGATCCGATCCGATGTTGCCTGATCGATTTCCGTTCCAAGCTTCTTATTTAAGAAGTCTAGACTTACCTCGATAGAAACTTTTTTATCAGCAGTATGAATATAACCGGAAGGAAGACTAGCCTTCACATTCGGACAACCGTTTTCTTTCAACAATGCCAAGGATCTTTTGATTACAGGAAGAGTGGTCGTTGCTTCCAAGCCCTTCTCATAACGAACGGAAGATTCGGAACGGATTCCAGTCTTACGAATAGATTTTCTTACGAACTCTCTCGGAAAAACGGCAGATTCTAATATCAAAGTTTTTGTAGAATCTCCCACTGCGCTTTCCGCTCCGCCCATCACTCCCGCGATTGCAACACCTTTGCCCGCATTTCGAATGATCAAAATTTCAGGATCTAACTCAGGAGAAGTTTCATCCAGAAGAAGGAAAGACTCTCCCTTCTTCGCATAATCTACCTCTAACTCGATCTTGCCTAATGACTTTAATTTTTCCGTATCAAAGAAATGAGTCGGTTGCCCTACTTCTAAAAGTAGATAATTAGAAACATCGACCACATTATTGATCACTCTCACTCCGCATTTCTTCAGACGAGAACGGATCTTTGAGTTGGAAGGAAGGATCTGAATTCCCTCAATCCAAGTAGAATGATAAGAATGTGCAAATTCGGTTTCCTTTACAAGAGGAGAAGAAAGTTCCTTACTGAATTCCCAAGTGGATTCTAACGGATTGAATTTTATCTTCAGATTCAATTGAGCAGCGAGCTCTCTTGCAAAGCCGAAATGGCTCCAAAGGTCAGGACGATGAGTAATGGATTTATTATCTATATCTAATATGATATCTCTGAATCCTAAATATTCTCTTAGGATCATACCAGGCTTTGCTTCCTGATCCTGAACGATCATGACGCCTGCGTCTTCTTCAGAAAGGCCGAGTTCTTTTTCGGAACATAGCATTCCTGAGCTTTTCACTCCTCTGAGTTCCGATTCCAGGATCTTCTTTCCTGAGAGCTCGGCGCCTGGAATTGCAAGAGGCACCAGGTCTCCCACTGTTAGATTAGGGGCACCGGATACGATCTGGATCTTATTCTTTCCGTCGGTAACCTGAGCGACTTGTAGTTTATCTGCCTGGGGATGTTTTTCTAAGGACTCGATCTTTACGAGGACTACCTTTTCAAGATGAGAGAAATAGTCCTCTACCCCATCTACCTCACAAATCGAGGCAGCAATCTTTTGCAATATGTCCTCTAAGGCAAGCTCCTTGAGAGGGGCAAAGTCATTCATCCAATCCAAAGATAATTTCACGAGTCGAATCTCCCTAAGCCGAGAATTTCAAAGAAGTAGTTTAACAAAAGCTTGAGAAGGGGGGCCATGTCCAGCAGGAAAAGACCGAATTAAGGGAGCTGAAAGCGGTTTATCAGGATCAGAGTCCCGCAGTTCTTGGCCCCGAGGAATCGTTAAGAAAGATGGAGTAACAACTGCGGCAAAAGATCAATCAAAGCGCGCTGGGAAAATACGCTTGGAACAACTCGAATCTATGATGAATCTCTTTCCCGACCTTAACCTTTCTGAGCTCTACTTCAAAGTCCTCTTTTACTTTTTGGATCTCGTTTCGAGTACGGTTCATCGCGGATTTCTTTTCAGGCTTTCCTTCCCATTTGAAGGCAGCTTCTTGTCTCATAAATTTCTCTTCTAATTGACGAAGAGTGTTTTGATTGCTGTTCCTGATCTTATATTCTTCTTTTTGGAAGAGATCCTTTGTCTGTTCGTACAGTTCTTTTTTACGATCTTCTAATACTAGCTCTAAGGCTTCACTAGCTTGTATGAACAGTTTCTCGGTTTCTTGAGGAAGAGTTTCTACAGAATGCTCTACGAGAGATTCCCGAACTGTTTCGGGCAGATCTTCTAGAACCTTAGAATTTCCGCTTCTGCGATTCACCTCGACTACAAATAATTCCTTTCGATCCAAAGAGAACTTAAACTCTACAATAAACACGAAATAAATATAATTTCCATTGGATTCGTAGAACCCTAGTTTCCAACCGGAACGATCCTTTAAGAAGGATTGGACCGAATCTTCGATCAATGGATGACCAAAGGCTAAAAATTCCAAACTATCATCTGCGAGAGCTTGTTCGGAATTAAAAGTCGCCTTCTTTCCTTTATAATGATCCCCTTCTAGCTCGTACACTTGATGGCGATTCGTTTTCAGTTTATAGTTCAGTCTCTCCGCATACTTCTTTGTATATCTCACGAAGAAATTTTCTAAGTGTTGGTTTGTATAAGATCTTTCTTGCAAAGTAGTCTTATAGTAATCTTCCAAATTAAAATCGAGTAACTTAGGAGTAACCAAGGAACCTAGTTTTTCGAATCCCTTCTTAGCGATCCTGATCCTTTGATCTATTTCCTCTTCGACTTCCATAAGCTTCTTATTTCCGGTAACGAACTTCATGAAGCTGGAATGAAAATCCAATTCGTCCTCGATCGCTCCCAGCAATTCATCCGAATTTCCTATGGATTCCTCAAAGAGTTTGATCTTATTGGAAAGCACTTCTAAGATCCTTTCCGCAACAGTCTCTTTCGAGGCAAAATTAAAAATGAATACGTTATCCTTTTGTCCGAACCTATGAATTCTTCCGATCCTTTGCTCGATCTTTAAAGGACTCCAAGGAAGATCGTAATTGAAGAGAACGTTTGCGAACTGGAGATTTCGCCCTTCTCCCCCAGCTTCGGTGCAAATCAATATCTCGCTCGTCTTTCTGAACTCGCTAATGGCATCTTCTTTAGCATCCGCGCTAAGAGATCCATGGAACAAAGTAACCTTATACTCCGAAAGTATAGAAGCCAGAAAGTCCTGAGTGCTCCTGAACTGAGTGAATATTATAAATTTAGGATGTCCTTCTTTTTTGAGCTTTGCGATAGTCTCTTTTAATTTCTGGCTTTTGCGATCTTCTTTGATCTTCTTTCCGAGCAGGATCAATCGGTTCAAAGAAAGAAGTTCCCTTCTCAAATTCGCAAGATCAGAAGGAGAAGATTCATCCAGATCGGAAACGAAATCCTCGACTCCTTCCGTCTCATCCAAATCCCATTCTTCCAGTTTATTGCCGACAGCTTGCAGTCTATGCAAACGATTCTCTAACATAAACTTACGTTTAGAAAGTGCGGACAATAGAGCAAATACGGAAGAATCCAACAATTTTTGGAATACGATCATCACGAATCCGATGGCCCGGTTCTGGGTCCGCATCGCGAGATTGTATTCTCTTCTTACATACTCCGTTGTCTCATCATAGAATTGTCTTTCTACTTGAGAGAGTTCTATCTTAACTGTCTTTGCAAATCTCTTAGTAAATCCACCGACTTCTACCTTTCTACGGCGAAGAAGTACCTTTGAGATTTTTTCCTTCAGATCACTTTTATTCCCAAGCACATAGTCATTGATGAAAGTATGATACGGTCCTAAAAG
Organism: Leptospira semungkisensis; assembly: GCF_004770055.1. NCBI lineage: Bacteria > Pseudomonadati > Spirochaetota > Leptospiria > Leptospirales > Leptospiraceae > Leptospira > Leptospira semungkisensis. The sequence continues at coordinate 431,827 of NZ_RQEP01000005.1, forward strand.
ATTCGGATCTACAAGATGAACCAGATAATATAACTCTTCTAATTTTCCTCGGAACGGGGTGGCAGTCAAAAGAAGAAGACATTCACATTTCTTCGCGATCTTCTCCGCAAATAGATAGGCTCTGGTTACTTTATGATAATCTCTTCTAAGTCGATGCGCCTCATCGAAGACAACGATATCCCATTTCGTTTTCAAGATCTCTTCGGCATACTTAGGATTCTTAATAAAATCCACAGAAGTAATTACATGTTTGAAATTCTTCCAATTCTTCTCACCGGAAGCGATAAAATTCCTACGCTTTACTATTTCGAAGTCTTCGTTGAACTTATTCTTTAACTCTTGCTTCCATTGTACCAAAAGAGGAGAAGGAGCTACCACAAGTACCTTCTTGTAACCTCTTCTGAAAATCAGCTCCTTCATTACTAGAGCAGCTTCGATTGTCTTTCCGAGACCGACTTCGTCTGCAAGTATGAATCTCGGACGAAGGGAATTCACTACTACGAAAGTGGATTCAATCTGATGAGGCAATAACCGAGTTCTTGAATTAGATAGGGCAGAGAGTTTATCGTAAGCATGAGAGAGTTTGAGCTCGAAGGCTTGCAGGCTCAGATCCAAAAGATCAGGATCTCCTGCAGATTGAGAAAACGCACTCGGATATGGACCGATGATTTTTAGCTTACTTGAATTTTCAGGTACTATACGCTTTGTCCCTGTCTTCGGAAATACAATCGTTAACTTTTCGGATTGAACGCTTTCAATCTTACCGATCCCTAATTCAGGTTCATCCTTGAGATAACAGGAGTCCCCTCTAAATCCGCCGGCGGATCCAGATTCAAAATCCAGACTAAGTTGTAATGTGGATTCTAGGCTCAAACTCCTCTCTTCTCTCCCCAGATATATTTATGAGTTTGCAGAGACAGACGAAGGTCCGTGCGCCCTTCTTCTTTGAGCCAATCTACTAATGTTTCCGGATGTAACTCTCCGAATACTGGAGAGGCAAGCAGATTTCCTTGGAGTGAAAATCGATCTACAATTTGCAATGTTCTATCAAAATCGGCACGATCGCGAATCACAAATTTGATCTCGTCCAACGGATCCTTTCTATCTCGAATGAATTCTACGTTATCCGCAATCATTCTGCTTTCCATTCCGGAACCAGGAAGTTTATAATCTAAAGTAAAAACCATATCTTCCAAATTACGAATCGATTCCGCTCCGTTCGTTTCCACTCTAACTCTCGTATATATTCCCAAATTTTCTCGCTCACGTTTCAATTCCTTTGCCAAGGATTGAGAGAAAACTCCATTCAAATCTTCTAATGGTTCTCCTCCCGTCAGAAGAACTTGAGTGGGAGTTTTTGAAATAAGATGGATCTCCGCAAGGACCTCGTCCAGATCCATTTCCTTTCCCGCCTTGGAAGAAAGTGCATACGGGGTATCACACCAAAGTTTTCGAGATCCATCCATTCCGCAGCGAAGAGAGCAACCTGCGAACCGGACAAAAATCGTGGGGAGTCCCGTTGAAATACCTTCCCCAGAAACAGAGAGATAAATTTCGTGAACGACTGTTTTCATAATAAGGAAAAGCGCTCCAAGGTACAAGAGTTTTACCGAGCCGATCCGAAGATTCTGTAAAAAACCCTTTGTTAGAATACCAAAATCATTTTTCCCTGAATCTAGTCAAGATACGGCGCTCAAAATAGCGAAAAAAGGTTGTTCAAGTCAGTATAGCATAGTAATAGATTTGAGAGTAAATTTGAAACACTTTCGAATTTTCTTAACCGATAAGAATTCTATCCAATGAAACTTTCCATTTTTGCGAAAATCAGAAATAAAACGCATTTTTTGCAGTGGAAGGTGTTAGTAGGTTTTATCAGCCTCACTTTCCTATTAGTGATCGCGAGTCTGATCAGTTTGTACGGAATACTAGAGCTGAGAGACTCTGGAACCTGGGTAGAGCACACATTTGCAGTTATAGAAGAAGTAGAGCAATGCAAAACGATCACTCGAGAAATGGGGATCGCTCAGGCTTATAATAAAAATCCGGGGCAAGGAAATGCATTTCCTCTTCTTTCTCATTTAAAAAGCGAGATCGGCAATCTTAAGATACTAACTTCTGACAATCAGATCCAGCAGGTACGCACCGACGAGATCCTAAAATTGATCTCGAGTATAGAAACCCGGCCTTGGTCTTTCGAATCTCAAAAGGGAGTCACACTCATAGAGATTTCCGAAGCCCTGAATAATATGCAGGAAGAGGAACTCCGCCTTCTTAATTCACGCAATACAGTAAATACAAGAAAGGGAACTCGAGTTGCTTATTCTCTTTTTATTCTAGTTATACTTTCCTTTATAGTAGTCGGTTACGGTTCTCTTACCGTTCAAAAGGACATCAAAGAAAAGAGAAGGATCACTGATCGGTTGATAGAGAGTGAGTCTCGCCTCCTATCGATTCTAGACAATCTTCCCTCTGCATTTGCCATGATGGATCTCGAAGGGAGAGTTTTATTCCATAACCAAGTCTTTGCGAACCGCTTTCTCTATTTAAAAGAAAAGAGAAATAATACAGGGCTTATCTCCTTATTCGGAGAAGAAAAAGGCAACGACGTCAAACGAATGATCATGAAGTCCTTGGACAAATCAGGGACTGTGGATTTCGAATTAGACTTAGAGACCGATGAGGAGAGCGAAAGAACTTTCTATTGCGTCATCGTTCCACTTGTGGATTTAGAAGGAGAGGTTTACTCTGTCTGCGGATTATTCACCGATATCACTGTCCGAAAAAACTACGAGCAAGATCTGAAAAAAGCCAAAGAAGAAGCTGAGAAGGCAAACCGAGCCAAGTCGGACTTCCTTGCAATGATGAGCCACGAGATCCGCACTCCTATGAACGGAGTAATCGGTATGACCGAACTTCTGATAGATTCCAAACTTTCTCCTGAACAAAAGGAGTACGCTGAGATCATTCAAAAAAGCGGTGAAAGTCTTTTAAGTATTATCAATGATATTTTAGATTATTCTAAAATAGAATCAGGAACCCTAAGTCTAGAAATACGCGAATTTTCCCTCCTCGAAATTATCGAAGAGGTTCTGGATCTATTCCGCTCAAGAGCCGCACAAAAACAGATCGATTTGGTCCATTATTTGGATCCGAATGTTCCGGAACAGATCTCTTGCGACAGCCTCAGACTCAAACAGATCCTGATCAATCTAATCGGAAATTCGATCAAGTTCACCGAGCAAGGCGAGATCTTTCTCTCTGCAGAAGTCTCAAAGCAAGAAGGATCTTTATATACCATCCTCTTCTCCGTAAGAGATTCGGGAATTGGAATACCTAAAGAAAAGCAAAGAGAATTATTTCAGCCATTTTATCAGGCAGACAATTCTTCCACTCGCAAATATGGAGGGACTGGACTTGGACTCTCCATCTCTTCTCGCCTGATAGAAATGATGGGTGGCCGCATTTGGGTAGAAAGCGTTCCTAATTCCGGCACAACCTTCTCCTTTGATATCATGGTAGAAGGAACTAACAAGGCACCTGCAAAAGAAGACTTCTCTCATCCTGCTTTAGAAAATAAAAAAGTACTGATCGTAGATGATAATCCTACGAACTTAAGGATCCTCGCTCATCAACTTCAGATATTGGGATTGATCACTTTTTCTGCCAAATCCAAAGAAGATGCGATGAACTTATTGGATCTCGGGATTCTCCCCGATATAGGAATTCTAGATTATAATATTCCTCACAGTAGCGGCATCGATATTGCAAAGGCGATCCGAAAGAATAACCTTCATTTTCCTCTAGTACTTCTTTCTTCTTCTTTCTTATCTCAGGAAGAAAAAGAGATCGCGAACGAATTGTTTTCAGAAGAGCTGAATAAACCGGTAAAGAAAAAAGATATAGAAAGAGTCGTATACGAAATCCTAGCAAACGAAGGAAACAAGTCCAAAGCAAATACACAGGCTTCTTATCTTGCCAGTCAAAGAGAGATCCTAAGTTCCCAATTTCCTTTTAAGATCATGATCGCGGAAGACAACGAGATCAATCAAACTCTTGCGAAACGGATCATTCAGAAGTTGGGCTATGAGCCTTATATCGTTCCAAACGGAAAGGAAGCTTTGATCGAACTCAGAGATAAGAAAATCGATCTAATCCTGATGGATGTTCATATGCCGGAGATGGACGGACTCCAAGCCACTCAAGTGATCCGAAACACTTGGCCGATAGAAAGCCAGCCCTATATTATCGCAATGACCGCGGCAGCAATGCAGGGAGATCGGGATCTTTGTCTAAGAGCAGGGATGAATGATTATATCTCCAAGCCGATCGTGTTCGAAGACTTGATCCATGTATTGAGAAAGGCCGGGAACGCTCTCTTTCCCAAGTCCAAGGCATAAAAAGCTAGAAAAATCCCCGACTCTGCCGATCTTTGAAAAGAGGAATCGTGCCCAAAATGTCCCGTGCTAAGTTCTTAACTGCAATCGCTCTTTTACTGATCGTATTTTATTCGGAAGAAAGAACGGGACAAGAGAAAGAAGAAGGCTCTTCGGATTCTCGCAAGACCATCCTATGGACTGGAGAGGTCTTATCGGTTTATAGAAATAAAGGAAAAGCCAAGATCAAAATAGATAGGAACTCCTACTTTTCAGAAAGAAGAGAAGAAGAGATCAAAGGCATACTCACCGAAAAAAATACTCTTCCACTTTTTAGAAAACCTAAGATGGAAGAAATCGGTTCCTTTCAGATCGAGAACATAGAAGTTGAATTCGGAAAAATAGGAAAACTTACCAAACCGATTTCCATAGAACTCAGAGGAAGTTTCTCTTTAGCAGAAGGCCGTCCAGCAAGACTAGTCAATGTAGGACTATTGATCGGAGCGTACGGCCAAGAAACCTTCTACCAAGATCCCGCAAGTTTCGATTCTGCAGATGTAACTAGAAACCGTTTGGTAAAAGCAATACTCCATCCCAAAGACGGAAAGGAAATGGTGCTTGTTCATTCCGGATACGAAATTGATGGAAAGATCTTATACGAACACATGGGTTACTTTCTCTACGGACAAGGAACAGAATCTTCTGAGGACAGCTATAATCCGAAATTCGGGGCACCGGACAGAAGTAATTTAGAGGAATTGCCTTCCTTCTATATAGATAAGTATGAAGTCACTAACAAAGAATATAATAAATTTTTAAAGGAAACTGGAAATCCTCCTCCTCCTCATTGGGAGAATGGAATCTTTCCTCGAGGAAAGGAATATCATCCGGTCACCAATCTTACCTACAGAGAAGTGGAAACCTATGCGAATTGGTCGGGCAAAAAAGTTCCCACTGAATTTCAATGGGAGAAGGCCGCAAGAGGTACCGGTCTTGTCTGGAGACTTCTGAAGAACGAAAGCTACGAATTTGTTTCTCAGCCAAGGGATTATCCCTATGGCAACGACTTCGATACGGAACTTTGCAACACCAGAGAAAGCGGTAGAAAAGGAACCTTATCCGTTTATGAACTTCCTACAAAAAGCCAAAGCCCTTATGGAGCTGTTGGAATGTGCGGGAACGTGGCGGAATGGACTAGCTCCTCTTATCTTCCTTATCCAGGGCATAGACCTATCAGTGGAAGATACGGAAAACATCTAAGAGTGATCCGAGGTGGATCTTATTCCGGAAACAAGGAAGAAGCTAAAACGTTTCATAGGGATTTTGGCGGCATTCCAAATCTTCTGAACGATCGCAAGGCAGGCTTCCGTTTGATCACGGAAGTGAAGAATTAAGATCTAGGTCACCCTACTCTTCAATAAAAATTTATCCAAGGTCTTAGGAGAAAAGCGACTTAAGAAGAGTCCGAACTTTTCCTTTAAGCGAGAAGGATAGATTTCTCTCTTTTTCTTTTCCATTCCTTTTAAGACGGACTTTGCGATCTTGTCCGGCTCCAAACCTTTCCTTTGGCCCTCGTCCATGATCCCATGAGGTGAACCGTCTCCAGACAATGCCTTGATGGAAATATCAGTCTTTACGAATCCGGGAGAAACTGTCATAACGTGGATTCCGGATTTAAAATTCTCTAAGCGAATGCTGTCCATAAACGCCTGGATTGCATGTTTGCTTGCTGCATAACCGGATCTGTATTGAGTCGCAAACTTTCCTTGCACAGAAGAGATCGCGATCACATGTCCCTCACTCTGTCTCAGATCTTCTTCTAAGAGTCTATATAAGATCACGAGAGGAAAATAATTCGTGTCCATGATAGTACGAAAAACCTTGAGTTCCGTTTCAGAAGCGAGAGCTCTCATAGAGACTCCTGCATTATGAATAAAGCCGTCGATTCTCTTGAACTTCTTTCTAAATTCTTCCACAACTTTCTTTAGTTCGGATTCAGAAGTAACATCCGCTTGCAATACTAGAATTCTATCCGGATTTCCTACGGAGGCTTTCAACTCCTTAAGGGCTTCTTTTCTTCTTGCGACTACGCCTATAAAGGCTCCTTCTCTTTCCAAAGCGATCGCGAGCGCTCTTCCTATTCCTGAACTCGCGCCTGTTACTAAAAATACTTTGTCTTGAAAAAATGAACCCATGCCCAAAATCCGCGGAGTAGGTAGTAGAATAGGTAAGAATCCTAAAAAAGCAAATCAAATCGAAGGAAAATCCTTTCAGGTAAATATCTCAGAGAAAAAAAGGACAAGAGGCGCCATGGCACTTTCCCAACTTAAACAAAAGATTCGATTCAAAGACTGCGGCTTCCAACGTAGATACGAAAGCAGATACTATTGGTTTCCAGAAGAAAGTCCTCCAACCTGTTTGATAGAAGTCAGCCAAAGAGATTCCTATCATGACATGACTCTGTATATGTTAATCAATCTCGCAACGATGAAGATCTCCGACATAGATGTAGAAGAGGATCGCGTTCCTTACGAAACCTGTCCGAACGCCATTAAGTCATATTCTTATTTGATAGGAGAAGATATTTCTTATAATAAGATTATGCGTAAATTTCCTGAAGACAAAACAATGGGTTGTCTTCATATCAACGAGCTCTTGCAGAATGCGGCTCAGAGTTTTTCTTCTGCGTATGCATTTTTTCTTAAAGAAAGAAATTTCCCGCCTGAGTGGGACGAATATAGAATGTACCAAGGAACAATGGATGCGAAGTCCAGAAGAGAGATCGGTAGACATTGGTGGATGAAGGACAAGGGAGTTCGTAATTCCTGTTTCAGTTTCTCCGACAGGCATGAAGTCTCCGAGGTCAAGGATCAGGTGAAACCTCTTGACAGCATCACTGCAATGATGGTAAAAGAATTCCGAAGCGCTCGCAGCGATAAATAGTTCTCTGCCGGTTTTTATGCCCGCTTAGCTCAGGGGTAGAGCATTTCCCTCGTAATGAAAAGGTCGCCGGTTCAATTCCGGCAGCGGGCTTTCGTCCTTTTCGTCTAATCAGAATCCGATATGATGAGACTCTTTTTACTTCTTCTCTTCTTAGCGACTCTTCCGCTTCTATCAGAATCGGAGCCGAATTGCGACCGCAAGAATGTATGTTCCTGGGTAGAAACAGGAGAATCCGAATCAGCAGTATATTTGCAAGCCAAGTCCCTTCCTCCCGAAACTCATATCACAGTGTTCACTAGTATCGAAGGAACTGGAGTGGAGAGCATTCCCCCAACTCCTAAATCTTTTGTTCTGAACGGAAATGAAAAAACGAAAGTATTACTCTTAAAGAAGAAAGAAGGAGCAGATCCTTCTTCTGTTGTTCAAGTATTGACTGTAGCTTATTACGGAAAACTAGGCGCAGTTCACGATGACTCTTATGCATACACTCTTCCTTTCGATGGAAAATCTTGGATCTCTACAGGCTACAATAGCGGGGCAGAACATAGAGGAGATGCTGCCAATTCTCTGGACTTCGTATTAACCGAAGGAACTCCGATTTTAGCCGCAAGAGAAGGTACCGTAGTAGAAGCTGAGGACAAATTTACGGTGGGAATGAAAGACCCCACTCTCATAGACAAGGCCAATCATATCATCATAGAACATTCGGATGGAACAGTTGCAATCTACGGACATCTCAAACCAGAAGGAGTGATCGTAAAGACCGGAGATAAAGTAATTGCCGGACAACGCATCGGCTATTCGGGAAACACAGGCTATAGTACCGGCCCTCATTTGCATTTCGAAGTCTATCGACCGGAAGAGAATCGTAGAAAGAAAACCTTTCCTACCTTATTCGTAACGGAAACAGGTGAGAAAGAATATCTAAGCGAAGAAAATGCATACTGGAATCCTGATGGAAAAAGATTCCAAGGCTTTCCGATCACAAATTTAGAAGAGACATGTCTTGGGACGCTTCCTCCCGAAAAGGACAAGGAACCGATCTGCAGCGAAAACATTATCGCTAAGAAGCCTTTTTATCTTACCATGCCGATTTACAAGGCTGGGCCTTATCTACTTAGAGCGGAGTTCATTCTGATCAAAACCCAAAAGGTGATCTTAAATTTCCAGGAGAAGATTCCGGCGGGCATCACTTCGATCGCTTGGAGAATTCCTGCTCAAACCAAATCGGGAAAATACAAAGTAAAATTCTACCTGGATGAAAAGGAGCTAGGTGAAAAGAATTTTCAAATGCTTCCTTGACCGGAGAGAGCTTTCTAATACGAAAGATCTTGTATGTCTAATTTTCTAGTCATCGGATTTTGTTTTTTATTCGGAATCCTAATCCGATCGAAAGGAAAATTCCCTCCAGACTCTCATAAGGCAATCAACGCATTCATCATCTCTGTCGCCTTGCCCTGCATGGAATTCGGGCCGTTGCGTCACGCATCACTGGACGGATATTTTATCAGTCTAGCTTTCATGCCTTGGTTCCTTTTCGGAGTCGGATTCATATTCTTTTATTCCATCGGAAAATCCATGGGCTGGAAAGAAGGCACCATCGTTTGTCTTTGTCTTTCTGCGGGACTCGGAAATACTTCTTTCTTAGGAATTCCTCTGATCGAGTCCTATTACTCTAAGGAAGGATTGCCTACGGTACTCGTAATCGATCAGCTCGGAACCTTCTTAACTCTTGCCATACCAGGAACATACTTGGGCACGAGAGCGAGACATCTTCACTCAGGAGAAGCAAAGACTTCTCTTCTAAAGAGTCTATTCAGTTTTCCACCATTCCTTGGATTGATCATTTCTGTTTTAAGTCGTCCGATCGAGCTTCCCAATGAATTAGAATCTTCGATCGCAAGAATAGGAGACACACTTGTTCCCTTGGCGCTTTTTTCTGTCGGATACCAACTGCCAGGAACATTCCAAGTCAATTCCAGCTCAGCAAATGCCGAAAATCCCAAAGAAGAATGGAAGGCACCTTTGATCGTCGGATTGATCTTTAAGTTGTTTATAGGTCCGGCACTTGTATGGCTTTTCTTTGGAATATTCTTTTACTTTTCTAAACCAGCCGACCAAGAAGTTGCAAAGAACCTGCTCCGAGATTTTAAAATTCTAATCATGGAAGCGGGAATGGCTCCCATGATCACGGGAAGTCTTTTAGCAGCGGAATGGGGATTGGCTCCGAGACTTGCGGTTTCCTTAGTTGGAATTGGAATACCGCTTTCTTTTCTGACGACCTTGGGATTGTATTGCCTCCTGGAGAATCGAGCGTGGACTGGAACGATCTTTTTCGGGCTGTAAAGACAGGAAATAACGGAACCCTTCGCGCTCTTTTATCAGAGGCATCCGCTAAGGACGGCTTCGCGGAAGAATTTCCGGAGCTAAGAGATTCCTATGGTTGTGGTCTTTTGTACTGGGCCATTAAAGAAGGAAATAAGGAAGCTACAAATCTTCTAGTCGAATACGGTTCCGATCCGAATGAAACAAGCTCTCGAGGAGAGACAGCTTTGCTTCTCGCACTGGAATCCGAAAATCCAGAACTCACAACGATTCTATTAGATTACGGAGCTGATCCTGAGCTAAGGGATCAAGATGGAAATACTCCTCTTACAAGAGCAGTCAGCTCGGGCAAAATTGAACTCGTAGAAATTCTTTTCGATCTTCCGAACCGTGGACCGGATATAGAGTCCAGAAATGGAGAAGGATATTCTCCCCTATTACTCGCAGTCGATCTTGGTCACTATGAGATTGCAGAATATTTAGTCGGAAAGGGCGCCGATCCTAAAAAGAAAAACTCAGAAGGAAGGACCATTCTTCATTTAACCGCACTTCATAACGATTATGAGATCCTGGATCTGTTCTCTGAAAACAAAGAAGTCCGCTCTCTTCTCGAGTCCAAAGACCAAGACGGAAATACTCCTCTTCTTCTCTCTGCGTTATACGATAGCGTGGAATGTTTGGACAGACTTCTGAATTTGGGTGCCGATCCTTTGGCAAGGAATCTGGGCGGAAAGACCGCGAAAGAAGAAGCTCATCGGATGAAGTTCCATCATACCTTGAAGACGATAGACAAGGCCACGATCACTCTCTTATTCAGAGCTTCTTCGGAAGGTAAAACGGATACTGTCGAAAAGATCCTGAGCAACGGATACGAGGCAGAAGTCCGCGATATGTTAGGACGCACACCTCTCCTTCTCGCAGTTAAATCGGGAAAAACGGATCTAGTGGAACTCTTGGTAAAGAATGGCGCCTCTCCTTATTCGACAGATAAGGAAGGTAACTCTCCATTAGCGTTGGCGGAAGCATCTGAAAGTCCGGCATTGCACCAGATCTTTAAGCCCTTCTTAAATCCGGAAGAAGGAAAGCCTTAAATTAATCTAGTTCTCTTTAAGATCTTTTCTAAAAGATTTTCTGGATCGGCGCTTACTTCTATCCAATCTCTGGTTTGAGAATCCAGAAAACCTTCTTGCACCATGTGATCTAACTGCTTCAAGAGAGGATCGAAGAACCCGTTTACATTCAATAATCCGATCGGTTTGGAAAGTACTCCTAGTTGATTCCAGGAAGTTACCTCGACCAATTCTTCTAACGTGCCAATCCCGCCTGGCAAAGCGATGAATGCTACTGACTTTTCATACATGAGCAGCTTTCTCTCATGCATAGTAGGAACCAAGATCAGCTCGGTGATCTTCTTATGAGCGATTTCTTTTTGAGAGAGAAATTCGGGCAAGACACCGATTACGGTTCCTCCCTTTTCCAAAACGGAATCAGCAACGGCTCCCATAAGACCGGAAGTTGCTCCTCCGTACACCAAGCCCAATCCTTCAGAGGCCATGAGATGGCCTAGAAATTCTGCGGCTTGCAAATAGCGAGGATCAGTACCGGGACGAGAACCGCAGAATACACAGATGGCTGGTTTCATTGTAAGTCAGGATCGTTCTTGGAGAGAGCTTGGCAACGATTAATAAAATTGAGGACTTTGTTTGTCCAGCAAGGTTCGAGTTGAACCTTCGACATCTACGGGATCCGGATGGATTAGGATCTCGGTATATGGAAATTCTTCCTTCATTTCATCCATAATGGATTCTAAGATCTTATGGACTTCTTCCAAAGTATAGGTCTTCGGGAATTCCAGATGAAACTCTAAGAATTTTCTTTCGCCAGCAGAACGCGCTCTCAAATCATGATAGCCCAAAACCCGCGGATGATGTTCCGAAATAATTCTCAGGATCGTTTCTCTGTAATCATCAGAAAAATCCCGATCCATCAGAATGTTTAGGCTCTTCTTGAAAACTTTTAAGAAACCAGAAAGCAAGTAGAGAGCGATGAATCCCCCGATCAACGGGTCCAACCAAGTCCAGCCGGTATAAAACTCGATCCCTAAGGAAAGAAGGATCAGAAAATTGCTGAGCAGGTCGGAAAGATAATGGAGACTGTCTGCTTCGATCAAAACAGAATTTGTTCTCTTGATCACTGTCCGTTGATATAGCACCAATATCCCAGTCAAGATCATAGAGATGGTCATCACAAAAACAGAAGAAAGTTCCGGTTGAAAAGAATGAGATCCTAATCCGGAAACGAATGACTGGTAAAAAAGCCAAATACAAGAAGCGGTAAAGATGATGGATTGAAAGAGTCCGGCTATTGCTTCCGCTTTTCCGTGACCATATCTATGTTCCGAATCAGGAGGTTGGGCAGAAATATAGAGAGCATAAAAATTGATCGAAGAACTTAGGAAATCCAAACAGGAATCCAAACCGGAAGCGATCACCGCCATAGAGCCCTGGGACAAACCTACCCAAAGTTTAGTCCCGGCCAGAACAGAAGCAAAAAGCACCGAAACAAATCCGGCCGTGATCTTGGATTTAGAAGTACCGGAACTCATACTCTAAATGTTTCTTTTTGCACGATTCCTTCCTCCCTTTTTTTATCCGATGACAAAAAAGAATTAGGCCTTGCGTCTAAGATCCTTAGACTTTGCGCTTACTCTGCGATCTACCAAATTGCATTTCTTAAAATAAGGACTAGATTTCCATGAGGTTGATTTTGAATACGTTTCTCAGATCTTTTCTTTTCTGCTTTCTCTTAGTCGGTTTCTCGCTTGCGTCCTCTCTTTCTGCCCAAGCTGTAAATCCCAAGCTCCCGGATCCGGATGCTCTCGAGAGAGAAGCAGATGATCTGGATTACCAAGCAAGAACTACCCAAAATCCCGCAGAAAGTAGAAGGCTGAGCCAACAAGCAGATGCGAAACGTAAACTTGCAGTGGATACTCGTAACGAGATGCATGATCGAGAATTAGAAAAGCCTTATAATAAACCGACTCTTGAACTGCAATGGAACGCGATGCAATCGACTTGGGAATCCGAAGCATTAGCTAGAAATAAAAACTTAGGAGTAAACACATATAACGCTCTTCTCAATCAAGCAGGAGCATATCAAGCTGCGAAAACAAACGCAGCAGGTTTAGGCCTAAACCCGAATCTATTAAACGATAACTTGACCACTTATTCGAGCCCACAAGGAAATACTAAGACCGCATTTCCGATCAGGGCCACCTATTTGAATACCGCAAAGACATTCGGGATCGAATTCAATTATTTAGATGTTAGAATGAAACCTTCTTATACTACATTCGATGTGGCTTCTTCTCTCTCTTCGGCGGCACCTATACAATTTCATTCGGTAGAATACAGAAGATTAGATTACTCTCTTAACTTTGCCTGGTATGTGATTACAGGAACGGGAAGGATAGGACTTGCGGCGGGAGCAAGAAACTTAGATATCTATTCTAAGGAATATGGAAACATTCCGGGAAACTACGGCTTCGGAAGTTCGGAAGAAAAAGCCGGTGGCTTGGGTCCTCAGATCGGGATCCGTCTCTTTAAGAATTTTAGCGCGAGTTTGATCGGTCATTTCCGTGCAGACTACTTTCGTACATTAGGACATTATAATAGAACTACCCAAGGCGTGCTATCTGGAGTAAGTGGACCTTATATTTTAGATACTGCCTCCATGGGAGGAATAAAAGCGAATCTAATCAGTCGAACAGGATACGAAATAGATACAGGAATTTCCTTTATGAGAAGCCGCTGGTTAAAGTATACCTTCGGATTTCAATTTACCGAATTGGCATCCAAGATCTCAGGCTATAACTATAACCCTACCGTATTCCCAGGTGCACCGGGAGATCCGCTCTTTTTAAATCAGGTTTCTAAACCTCTAGATCAATTCTCTTCCGGTTCCGCATTGGGAAAGGAAGTACATGATAAATTCTACGGATTTTATTTTGGATTATCTTTGATTATTTGAAGAAGAGAGAGATATTCCGCCCCATCTCAAAATGGAGCGGAATTAAGAAATTAAGCCGCTTGAGAAGCGGGAACCAATCCGGTTCTTTCGAGCAGGTAGTAAGCTCCGAATAGAGAAGAGATATAAACTGCATCGCCAAAAAGTCCGTATTGGAAGAATGGGATCGCAGCTACATAACATTCTACTAAGCCTGCGCAATCAAGACTATACATTCCTGAGGTTAACCATACAAAGAAGTTAGTGATCACGAAGAAGGAAACAGATCCTGCTAGTCCAGTGATCGCCAAGCTTCCAACGGAAACTCGGTTCTTCAGATAGATTCCTACAAGAGCGAAAACTACGAAGAATCCGTAGATTACAGGCATCAAGGAATGATAACCGATGAATAGATCGCTAATCAGCATAATTCCCAATGGAAGGGTAAGAGCTAACCAACGATTAGATAGATAAACTCCCCCGAATAAAGAAACTGCTAAGACTGGGGTGAAGTTAGGCAAATGAGGAAGAAAACGACTTACGATCGCAATTAACATCAATGCTAAGGCTACAAAGTTTCTGGATAGTGCCATGTTCTTTCTGGAATCCTTTTCCCGAATTGTATCACGAAAGCCTGATCATGCAATGCTTTCGTTAGGAATCGGGATTTTCGGATAGACTGGAGGGATAAATCCAAGCGTCAATCTTCATTTCCGGGAAAAAGGCTGGGAATTCAAACTTGGTCCGCAAGCCTAGTCCTTAATGAAATCTCCCGATCCGAAAGATTATCCCAGCTACTTGGCCTTTCTCCAAGACATAACATCCAAGCTAAGAAGTCCGGAAGGTTGTCCTTGGGACAGAGAGCAAACTCATCTTACTCTCGTACCTTACTTAATCGAAGAATCACAAGAAGTAGTAGAGGCTCTGTTAAAGCAAGATGACGAGCATAGCAAAGAGGAATTGGGAGATCTTCTCTTTCAAGTAGTGTTGCATGCGCAGATCGCATCAGAGAGAGGCGCCTTTGGATTGGAAGATATAGCCAAGGATGTAGCTGAAAAACTTGTGCTTAGGCATCCTCATGTTTTCGATCCTGAGACTTCTCAGATTTCTTCTGCGGATGAAGTGGTCGCGAACTGGGACAGCTTCAAGGAGAAAGAGAAAGAGCTTAGACAAAAGAAGAAAGAAGTTCCGAAGTCTCTTCTCTCCGGTGTACCAGAAACCTTTCCTTCTCTTCTCAAAGCGGAGAAGTTTCAGAAGAAGGCGGCAAAGGCAGGCTTCGATTGGGAAAACATCCAAGGAGTAGAAGAGAAACTTACAGAAGAACTGAATGAGTTCTTAGCCGAATTGAAATCGGTCGAAGATCCTTCCTCCAATCAAGTACGTATTGAAGAAGAATTAGGAGACCTTCTTTTTACAATCGTCAATCTTGCAAGAAGACTAGGCATCTCTTCCGAATCAGCACTCACTCGTGCCAATGCAAAATTTAAGAATAGGATCGAATATATAGAAGCGAAGCTCACTCGCTCCGATCGAAAATTTTCCGAAACCCCTTTATCCGAATTAGACTCACTCTGGAATGAAGCAAAGAATTCTCAGAACAAAGCTCCTCTCAGCATTTTAGAACAAAAAGAAAAGTCCGTATCCGATCTGATCAGAGGCCTTTCTTCTTATTTTATATGGAAGGAAGTGAGTGAATCAGATTGGCCAAAGACCTTTGAATTCGTTTGGAAGTCAGAGCAATATAAATTGGTTTTCTCCGGCTTAGGATCTGTTACTCTAATACCTAGCTCGGATCCTTGGGGAAGAAAGGGGCAACCAATCTTCTATCTAAACCTATCCGAAGAAGATCCGAACCAATGGTCAGATTTATCCGGAAATACTTATAAGGGCCCGGATGAGATCCAAGAGGTAATCCATAGCTCCATAGGGATATATAAGAAGGCTTTGGCAGGAGAATAAATAAGTTATTTTTAACAGAATTTTCCTTAATTAAGACACGGATTTTCCAATTTGGATACCGCGTTATTTTCGTCTTTCTTAATATGGGAGTGAGCCAAGAGATAGTAATTAAGGCAGATCGTTCTGAGAGTTCCACCTTGTCTTCTTTCGAACCTTTAAAAATACTGATCGTTGATACGAGTAAGATCACTCGCAAGATCATCTCTTCCGAATTCTCATCAGATAGATTTTCGGTGCAGGAAGTTTCCAATGTCGAAGAATCTTCCAAACTCGCAAAAGAACAAAAATTCGATCTAATCACTCTAGGCATTCACTTAGAAGGAGGAACCGGATTCGATCTTTGCCGCAAGATCAGAAGCAAAGGCGAAAAGGAAAAATTCGCTTCCTCAAATGCGAGAATACTTTTCGTCACATCCGATTTTACGAATGAGAATAGAATAATCGCGCATAACGCAGGTGCCAACGGATTTATCCAAAAGACTACCGAATTAAGCAGTTTTCAATCTACGATTGCAGAAATACTAAAAGACCTGATGGAAGAAAAAGAGAATTCTTCCAAAGAATGGGAGAAAAGGCTAAGTCGCAAGATACTGATTGTGGACGATTCTGAATTGAATCTTGTCCTATTCAGAAGGCTTTTAGAATCTAATGGAGCCGAAGTCCAAACTGCAATCTCCGGAGAACATGCGCTTCAAATCTTAAAAGAAAGACCCACAGATTTCTCCGCTCTATTCACAGATCTGTATATGCCGATCATGAACGGAAATGAGCTTTGCAGAATCATTCTGAAAAATCCCGAATGGAAAGGGATCCGACTAGGAATTACTTCTGCAGCAGACGAGTCCTCATTAAAAAAGGGAGAAGTTCCGGAAGGTGTCGGCCTATTTTCTAAGCCTTATAATACTACTGAGATCTGCGATTTTCTAAAGTAGTCGATAGACCGAAGGTATCGCGAACCGAAAACCTTCTTCTTTCTTTTAGTGCGATTAATCTCCGAAAGATCTCTTATAAGAATTCAATACTAACGATCACATCCGGATGGCATTCTTTACGAATATCTCCTTCCATCTTAGGAAGCTTAGAATACCAAGTCTTGTTTTCGTACATTAGATCGATCCAGTAAAAATATAGGCTCGCTTCTCCAAGCTCATTCTCTATCTTGATCTCCGAAAAATCCTTTTTGACGTCCCCTATTCTTTCAAAGGTCTCGTTGTTCTTCGTTTTATAATGGATTTCCCAAGGATCCGCCTTGTAAGGAACTCCTTGTTGGTTCGGTTTACCTGCTTGTAGTTTCCAGGTTTTGATCAGGATACGAGAAAGATCCTCATACTTTACGGTTTTTGAATACTGAATATTCTCTCGATTATGTTTGAATGTAAATTCTTTGGGAGCCGTCTTCCAGGAACCTGTGATCGTTCTGCCATCGCAGAAGTAAGCTTTGATCTTCGCTCCCTCCGAAGCAGCACTAGCTGAAGAACCGGTTGAAGTCTTTGCGTCCCCTCTCGAATCCAATTGAGGTTCTTGAGGAAGACTAGGTTCCTTAGGCAAATTTACTCTCTGTCCGAACAAGGAACCGGACAGGAGCAAAAAAAGAAGGAGCCAATACAGGCTCCTTCTGATTTTCAATTTAGATCTCATAGGCGAATTCACCATTTCAATCTAAAGGCGTTTTTGGATCGCCTCCATGAACTGGAAGGTATCTAACTGTTTCGGGCCTTTGGTTGTGGTAAGTAGGACTAAGTCCTTAGTCATCTCTCCCGCTTGGATCGTGTCGATTACAGCCTTCTCCAATTTTTGAGCGAAAGTAACCACGTCAGGAGTTCCGTCCAATTCTCCCCTCTTAGCAAGAGCTCCGGTCCATGCAAAGATAGAAGCTACAGAGTTGGTAGAAGTGGTTTCTCCTTTTTGATACTGACGGTAGTGACGAGTCACAGTTCCGTGAGCCGCTTCGTATTCGAATTTTCCATCTGGAGAAACAAGAACAGAAGTCATTAGTCCTAAGGATCCGAAACCAGAAGCAACCATATCGGACATCACGTCTCCGTCGTAGTTCATTAGAGCCCAAAGCATTCCGCCCGGGTTCTTAACGATCTGAGCAACAGCGTCATCGATCAAGTAGTACCAGTATTCGATACCTGCAGCTTTTAGTTCAGCAGCTCTTTTGGTAGAAACTTCTTCGAAGATCGCACGGAAACGAGCATGGTATTTTTTAGAGATAGTATCTTTAGTTGCAAACCATACGTTGATCTTTTCGGAGATCGCATAGTTGAAGCAAGCTTCTGCAAAGCTATAGATGGACTTGTCCAAGTTGAACTGACCCATGATAACTCCAGGTCCGTCGAAATCGTTGATCGTAACTCTTTCTTTTTCTTTTCCATCTTTCGTAGTGAAAACGATCTCTACTTTTCCTGCTTCAGGAATATACAACTCGGTATCTTTATACAAGTCACCGAATGCGTGACGTCCTACTACAATCGGTTTTTCCCAGGATCTGACTCCAGAAGGGATATTGTTTACAATGATAGGTTTACGGAAAACGGTTCCGTCCAAGATGGAACGAATAGTTCCGTTCGGGGACTTCCATTCTTTTTTGAGTTTGTATTCTACAACTCTGTCTTGGTTCGGAGTGATGGTAGCACATTTAACGCCTACTCCGTATTTTAAAATGGCATTAGCGGAATCAACGGTGACCTTATCGTCGGTCTTGTCGCGGTATTCTACGCCTAGATCATAATAATCTAATTCGATATCCAAATAAGGATGGATAAAACGATCCTTAATTTCTTTCCAAATGATGCGTGTCATCTCGTCCCCGTCGAGTTCGACGAGAGGAGTTTTGACCTTAATCTTAGCCATTGTGATGCTCCTTAAGAATGTTAGATGGATTGCAGGTTTAAACCTTAGGTTTTTCCATTCTCTGGGGGCTTACGACTTCGGGAAAGAAGGATTCTCCTTTATTTTCAAGATTCCGTTTCGGAGGTCGTGGAGGTTTTGAGTGGAGAAGTAATTGATCGCGACTGGAAGGGAGACTATGCCTAGAACGGAAAGATAACGGTATTTAAGAGAATCCTTTTTGGCCAATCCGTTGATTGACTTCTCGAGGCGGAGAAGGATCTTTTTCCATCTTTGGAATACTGGAAGAAGGCTAGGATTGCAACCTTCGAAGTAAAGGTTCTCCGCAGAAGATACAATAATGTCTTTTAGATTGGTAGGAAGGGCAGGAGAACCGAACAGGTCTCTCACTTTAACCAGATCCTTTTCTAATTCGGCCTCGGTTTGCCTAGGAATGGGAAGAATGGAGCTAATTCCCACAGATACAGGAAGAGAGATCCTAAATAAAAAGTCCGTGGCTATGATGGAATTGAGATACCTTCTGATGGTTTCACCCAACGCGTCCGTATGGTCCAGCTGGGTATCACTCAGATCTTTTACGGTTTGGATAGTGTACTGGCTAAGCTTGATCTTTTCCGTCCAGAACAGGCCCAGTAATTCCGTTTCCATGTAAGTAAAGTGTACATTTTAAATTCATCCTTTTTTGGCAATCCCTATCTAGAGGGTCCTTAAAAGGGATCTAACCCTTGCTTGGGACGAACGGAGATCCCAAACTACTGGTTTGTCCTCATAGTAATATTTCTTTCAATCCTCTTCGCAGATCAATTCGAGCACGTATCCGTCCGGATCTTGGAATGTGAGAAAGAGAGTTCTTTCTGCCTTGCGAACATCATATTCCATTCTTTGAGCGAATAGCTTTTCTTCGATTCTGCGAAAGCTTTCCGAATCTACTCGAAAGGCAAAATCGCAGCCCGAAGAAAGAACAGTAGCTTTCGTATCTTTCTTTTCACCATAGATCGCGAGATTAGTTTTTCCGATCCCTAAAGTCTCGATTGCCCTCGAACTCTCCTCTTTCTCGGAAAGTTCGAAGATCTCGCGATAGAAATTTGCACTTGTTTCGGGGTCGCGAGAAACGATCCCAATATGATTCACTTCAACGAACATGATCCTTACCTCATCAGGTCTCAGTCTCTATCTAACTGATCCAGTTTTTCTTGTAACTTAGCTCGCATTCTTTCTTTCATTGCGCGCTTCCAATGTCTTTTTCTATGGTGATGATGGCCACCACCGAACCCGAATCCGCTTCCCCCTTTGAACAACAAGTGGGCTAAAACAAATAAACCTAATGCTTGCCAGTAGTTGATTTGTTTAAATCCGAAAAGGTCCGGAAGAAGCCAGTTCCATAATTGCCATACTACATACGACAATCCAAAGAAGAACAAAGGCACGAACAGAAGTAGTAGGAATATCTTTCCTGCTCTAAATCCATTGTGATGCATGTGTCTCATACGTTTTTTCCTCGGCTGATTAGAATTCTTCCAGAAAGAGAACTTTTAGATCCTTCATCCGTTTCGCCAAAAAATCCTTAGCATAGGATTTGCGAGCGGAGAGAGTTCCCTCGGGAATCCCGGTGCTTTCCGAAATTTCTCGAAAGGATTTTCCCTCGAATACATTGCTGATGAAAGCGAATCTTTGCTCGGAAGGAAGTTCTTCCATCGCGATCGCAAGTTCGTCCATTAGCAAATTCTGATAGAATTCCTTTTCAGGACCGGCACCTGTTTCCAAGAGGACCTCGTCCATCGAGAACTCCTTCTCCATATCGGAGAAAGAATATTTGCTTATCTTCTTACCTCTATACCAATCTCCGACTTTATTTCGAAGAACTGCATAAACATAACCCAATAAGTATTCTATCGTTCCTGCCGAATCTAGTTCGGTGACAGCGGCAAGAAAAGATTCTTGGAGAAGATCTTCAGCCTCTTCTGGATCCGCTACTCTAGAGCGAACCCAAGCGAGTATCTTATCTCTCTCCTTTCTGTATATGCTGTCCAAGGATCCCAATTCGTTTCTCTTTCCTCATGGATGTAGTCGTAAATTGGGGGAATTCCTTGGATTTTTTTCGCACTATTCATATTGGAGCGGGAAAAAAATGATCCAGAAAGGGAGGATCAATGTTCTGAAAGTCCCAAATTCAGCATTCGCGAGCATAAAAAATTGCTCCTTACCGATCAAAAAGGTCCCAAGTAAGACAGAAGAGATTTAGAAATAGATCCCAATTTTTTTCCGATCTTCATTTTTTTCGCGAGCAACCCTTCCGAATTCGAACTGCCTCATTCGGAGGAAAAAATGAAATCAAACACCAATATATTCACAAACCTAGAAACCGGTTGGATGAAATTACAGACGGAAAAGCAAACCTTCTTCGAGATAGTGCACGCATTGAATCGTTATTATGATGCGATCCGAGGCTCCGAAGTAAAAGAAACACGTTCCTTCCGCAGAAAACTCGCCAGAAGCAATCCGGATTTTTCCGAGATCTATTTTAAGAAGTTCGGAGATCATGAATATCTTGTGTATGCGAAGATAGAATCTGAAGGAAAGTCTGAATCCGATTCTTGGATCCATGTGGACGGGATCGGTTTAGAAAGAGAAGAGATGAGGGCTCGAGGATATAAGGATCATCCTGCCTTCGATATCAGATGCGTGCAAGATCTGTTCGAAGAATGTTGCGTCCCTGCATCCAAATCAGAAGAGGACAGAATTCATTCGGATAAAGAATAATCTAATTCGTCTTTTAGCGGTTGCCGAACGAATCGAATGCAAAAAGCAACCGTAACTTTTTTACTTCTTCCTCACTTTAAATTTCATAAGAATTGCTTGCCTGAATCGAAAACTAAGGTTAGGAATTGAAGCCCATGTTTTGCTCTTCTAATAAATTGGTTTTTCTGTCTTGTTTGATCCTACTTTCTTTTCTGTCGAATCTTTCTTCGGAAGAAGCTAAGATCCAAGCCAGAAAAGCAACGAAGCAGGAGATGGGATTTCATTTTCATCCCCAAGAAGGATATTTTCAGGCTTGGAATTATTCCTTCACTGATGAGCAGACCTGGATCTTCGCAACGTATATCATTAGTAACCTTGGTCCAGGAACAAAAAATTGCGGAGTCAGCCTTGTGGTCTATGATAAGGAAAACGGGACTCGCTTCTTTACTAAAGAATTTTCCAAGGATGAATTGAAGACTGAAGCAGGAAGAACAGAATTAGAAATTTATAATAATTCTGTTTCTAAGGGAGAGCAAGGACCCGAGATCAAAATGGACACTGACTCGGCCCAATTATTTTTGAGCTATAAGACCGGTTGGTCAAAAGCGGTTTCTCTTTCTGGGGGAAAGATCTCACTTCCCGTTACGGATAGATTCGTTCAAGCCGACATGGCATTTTCATTCGTTCCAGTGCAAGGATATCTTGTATTGAATGGGAACAAGATAGAGTTAAATGGCAAGGGAGGAATGGAACATCTTCTGACCAATTACGAAGTCTATAAGTACAGTCGACGCTGGGAATTGTATCGCTCTCAAAATAGCGCAGGTGAAAAACTCTATACCGGAGGATTCATTGGGAATGACAGTTTTCCGGGAGGAGAAGTTCGCACTGTCAGCACGATGGACGCTGCAGGAAAAATACTATTCTCAGCAAAAGTGCTCAGCTCCGAAGTTTTAGAAATGGAAACGGAACCATTCTCAAACTATGAATTGCCGATCAAAGAAAGATTTCATCTGGATTCTCAAAACTCCTGCAGCCTAACTCTCACTCGCAAACAAACCGTAGGACAGATCAGTGTGCTTTCGAATATATCTGCAGTGCTTCGCTTCTTCGTGCGCTTGTTTTTTACCAGGCCATATCAGCTATACTATATCTCGGATGCGAGATTGGATTGCAAGCAAGCACCGGAAGGAAGTGGAACCCTGCCCAAAGATCCGAATTTTAAGGGAATCTTTTCTTATTATCTAATCAATCCTTGATTATAGAAAAGGCTGCCAGAATCGGCAGCCTTATAAGAATATCCGAGAACATTTTTTTCGGACGCACTCAGATAAGGGAGACCGCTCCGGTTTAAGCGGCCTTCTCGTTCGATCTGGATCTTCTTTGCTGAAGCAAGAGGTTTCCATAATATACTGCAGTGAGAATGATCAGTATCCAAGGAATCAAATCTCCATAAAGAACATAGAATCCAGGAGGAGAGTCTATGACTTGGATCTGTTGCCAGGTGGTTTCTGCAGTCATGAGGCCTGTCGATTTTCCAGGAATAAAATGTCCAAGATGATCTACAAATCCCGAAATCCCGGAGTTAGTGGATCGAACGATCCAACGCCTCCATTCTATCGCTCTCAGTCTTCCCAATTCAAAATGCTGATCACTTTCGGTAGTTGTTCCATACCATTTGTCGTTGGTTAGGTTCGCAATGAACTGAGGATTGCCTGAGTCTTTGAATTTTCTTACGAACTCAGGAACAATTACTTCGTAACAAATCAGAGGAAGGAATGGTCCTGCCTCTTTTACTTCTGATTGCAAAGGAGCATAGTAGTTTCGGACAAAATCAGCATCCAATCCTTCTGTCCTTTCCCAAGTGATTGGAAGTAATGAAGTAGGCTCTTTCGGAGCAGAAGAATAATAATGCAATAGATCGAATGATTCGCCCGGATCGAAACGACCAGTTTGCGGACTTAGATCGTACATGAACTCGAAAGGCATTGTCTCTCCGAACATGACCAAGTATTGTTTTTGGTAAGCTTGTCTTCTTACTCCATTCGGATCATACACCACGTTATTATTGAAATAGCGTAGATATTCTTTGCCTGAGCTCTTCTTCTTATAAGCCGCGTCGATCTCATTGAATAGAACGTTGGCTCTGTATCGATTCGCAAAAGAGATCATTAGAGAATCGAAGCGAGACCAGTACATCCCGATCGTTTCCATAAGTGGAGCCTTGCGAGCAGAATAGTAAGGAATTCCAGCCTCGGGCAAAACGATCAGGTCAGGATTCTTGCCGGCTTTCTGGACTGCATCTTCTACCATTTTGTCCATGTGAGCCATATGTTCTTCTATGACCTGTCTTGGAGACCTTCCTCTCTCGTCTCGGATACTCATTGGAGCGTTCGGCTGAACTACCAAGACTTCGAGAGTTTTGGTTGGAACCACATTCTTCCATTTGAAATAGAGAGAAGTTCCCACGATCAAGAAAATAGCGAGTAACGCAAATGGCAAAGCCCAGAATCTTCCAAAATGAGTACGCTTCTCTTTGGATTTTAGGATCTCTAGGATATGAAGAGGATTCGTTTCAAAAAGAGTATAAGAGATCACGAATACCAAAAATGAAAGTCCATAGACTCCAGTAATCTCAACCGTTTGGGCCAAGATAATATTTCCGGCAGCTAAATTTCCCCAATACCAAGGAAACAATTGATATCCTAACATGTCCGCAGCCATTCCACAGGCGCCGGCGACCCAAACACTATGTCTTCCTACTCTTCTGGAGAGAAAGGAATAGGATACCAAAAAGAGTGGGAACTTTACTCCGAACAGGACCCCGGATAATAGAAGAAGAATGAATGCTACGATCCAAGGGAAATTCCCGAAGACCATAGCCATGTGATGGATCCAATGAAATGCGATCGCGTAGAAAGACATTCCGAATAGAAAACCATATCCTACTAATCTCCAATATCTTCCGGAATATTTATGAGCGATCCAAAATAAGCCGAAGGGAGCGATCCAAACGAAATGAGTGAGATAAAAAGGCGCAAAAGAGATGAAGCAGAAGACCCCTGTCCAAAGGAAACAAAACAGGTCAAAGGCTAGGGTTTTCTGAAATTCTTTAAAACGGTGTAAAAACGAATTCATGGATACCAACGTTGATCGGAAAAAAATAGTTTCGAGTCAATCGATTTCGATCCCGGTTCGAATCAGACGGTTCCCAAACCTAGTTACAGTTTTGATTCTTTTTTCCTAGATCCTGGATACGGTTTGCCAAGTTCTGTAATTGCTTGCCGTAGGAACAGGATGAAGGAGGATACCAATTAGCTGGTTGGATCATGAGTTCTCCTTATTTCAAAATCGTTGGTAAAAATCCGCTTCACGGCACCGTTATTCCGCAAGGAAACAAGAATGAAGCATTGCCGATCCTGGGTGCAGTATGTTTGGTCCCGGGAGAAACAATCATAGAAAATATCCCTTTGATCTCGGATGTGCTCATGCTCATGGATGTGCTCCGCCATCTCGGAATGGATGTAGAAGATAAGGGAGAAGGCACCTTCTTATTTAGAAATAATGGAAACTTAAAATCGGATCTCCCTTGGGAACTCTGTTCCAAGATAAGAGGCGCAGTCACCTTGGCAGGTCCCATTCTTGCAAAGACAGGAAGAGTCTTCCTTCCCCGCCCCGGCGGAGACAAGATCGGCAGAAGGAGAATGGACACTCACCTTCTCGCATTAGAAGCCTTAGGCGCTCATATAGAGATCTTTCCTGACGGATACGAAATCAAGGGAGATAGATTGAGAGGAGTCGATCTATTATTGGATGAGGCTTCTGTTACCGCGACAGAGAACGCTGTCATGGCAGCAGTCTTGGCAGAAGGTGTTACCATTATCCGACATGCTGCCAGCGAACCACATGTGCAAAGACTCTGTAAATTTTTAGTCTCTGCGGGAGCAAAGATCTCGGGCATTGGTTCCAATATTCTCACAATCGAAGGTGTGTCTTCCTTACATTCTCTGAAGTCTTCTCACAGAATAGGATCCGACTATCTAGAGATCGGAAGCTTTATCAGTTTGGCTGCAGTAACCGGTGGAGAGATCTTTATCGGAGATGTGGATCTAGAAGATATACGAATGATCCGCATGGTATATTCTCGCTTGGGAATAGAAGTTCGTCCTCAAGATGGAGGGGTACTTGTTCCTTCCGATCAAAAATTAGAAATCATTCCCGATTATCATGGAGCAACTCCCAAGATAGACGATTCTCCTTGGCCTGGCTTTCCGGCAGATATGACTTCGGTGGCTCTTGTCACTGCAACTCAATGCAAGGGTACTGTTCTTATTCACGAGAAGATGTTCGAGTCCAGACTCTTCTTCGTAGACAATATCATCTCGATGGGAGCGCAGATTATTCTATGTGATCCACATAGAGCCATAGTTATCGGACCGAACCGACTCTATGGACAAAAGGTAGCGAGTCCAGATATCAGAGCTGGAATGGCAATGATCATTGCGGCACTTTGTGCAGAAGGAACCAGCTCCATTCATAATATCGTCCAGATCGATAGAGGATTCCAAGACATAGACACTCGACTTAGATCTCTTGGCGCTCATATAGAGAGGATCGGCGGGGAATGAACCGAAAAGACTTCTTCCGGAAAGGGTTGGCAAAAGCTTTTTCCGTAATGGAAGAAGGAGTCAATGAAATCTCCGAAACCTGGAAAACTGCGACAGAGGAAAAAGGATCCGAAGATCCTGATACAAAAAAAGAAGAATCTCCTTCTTCAGAAGATTCAATAGCAATCCCTCTTCCTAAACCGGAAGGAAAGAAGTTCAAGGGATTTCGAAATCTACAATTTCCTCCGGGCGCGGACCAAACAGGAAAGAGATTCTTTTCCAAATGCACAGGATGCGGAGATTGCATTTATGCATGTCCTTATTCAGTTTTATTTCCTGTTCCGGATGACGTAACGGGCAAACATTTTCCAAGAATGGATGTGAACCTGAACGCATGCATGCTTTGCGAAGGTTATCCTTGCATTTCTTCCTGCCAAACAGGAGCTCTCAAGCATTACAAAAAAAACGAGTCTCCTAAATTCGGAAAGGCTGTTGGAAATTTCCAACATTGCATTAACTCCAGAACCGGAGAAAAAACCTGCGAGGCATGTGCGATCACATGTCCGATTCCGAAAGTAGTTAATTTCAAAGGGAATAAACCTACATTCTCAAAAGATTGCGTAGGTTGCGGACAATGTGTTTCTTCTTGTCCTACGTTTCCAAAAGCGATCCTAGTTAAGTAAGATGAGAAGCGATTGGTCTAATCGTTTTGGTTTTTGTCGGATCTGATTCGGATCTAAGCTGAAATTCTTCGAGAGAAGCGTTAATAACCGAGTGCTTTTCTAATCTTCTCTGGAATATCCTCGAACTTCGGATACTTATGTTTTTTTCCGTCAGGAAAGATCACATAATAAGTCCCGTTCAAGACTTCCATATAATAGTTTCCCTTCTTCTTTTGTCCTATCGAAGACTTGTCCATCTCCTTGACCATAGCTTGGTATCTAGGAGGAAGAGCCTGCCAAGAAGCATATACTTGGATTTCGCCGGCATGATTCACAGTGTATAAACCGTTCTCATGCATGATCTTGATTCCATTATAATCAAAGACCTCGAGCACATTCACCTTCGGCTCCTTCTTCTTAGGTGCGCGGTTTGGATCGATCTCATTCTCGAGTTCGTCTGATTGAATATTGTATTGAACAATCGACTTAGAATCCGAAGCTCTTCGATTTCTAGTCATCAAAATATAAAGATAAGAAAGCCCCGAAATAGAAAGAGCCGCAAGGATCAGAAATTCGAAATGTCTGGCAATCCAACCCATTTACTTTCTATATTCGATTGCTTTGCACGCAAATGGGACCGGATCTCCGGCCTGGGTCCAAAAGCTGCATTTCTCAAAGCCAATCGAAGTAACACAATTATCAATATCCTTCTTTCTGGATCTTCCGGGGATCAAAGAAGTGATATTTCGATTCGAGCTACATTCCATATCTTTCAAAGAATATGCAGTAAGCAATCTTGCAGAAGACTCCTCGAAAGAATAGAATTCCTCGTCTACGGTATAGCAATTCGATAGGAAGGAAAATAATGCGATCAGAAGAAAGAGAAACGTATATTTCAAATATTTATCTCCGGCGATTTGGGGAGAAGGAGAGGCACTTTTTCATCAACTGGAAGATCTACTTCTCCTAGAAAGGTTTTGTATTTAACGATCCCCTTAATTCTCAGGTTTGGATCCTTTCCTGCGAGTAAGGCTCTCACAACCAAAATCGCAAGTAATAATTTGTCCTGGTTTTGTCGATTTTCAAACGAGGTTTCTATTCTAGGAGTGATTATATTCTTTGATAAGGCGGATACAAGAACTTCTTCTGAAGAGATCACTTTTGCAAGCTCTGCAGACTTTCCATTCCCCAAATCCGCAAAGAGCCCAAGGTCGAACGCGTAGATCTTTACATCCGAATCATTCGGGTTTTCTATCTCCACTTTGGAGCTGATCACCATTTTAGGAACAGGAGGAAAAGGAAGAATATCTATCCTTTCTATCTTTGTCTCTAAGATCTTATATTTGCAGGTCTGTAGGTTTTTTATATTTTCTCTGATTCCGAAGCAGGAGGAGAGAAGGAGCGGGATCGCCAAAAGGCAAGCGGAGAGCCCGGCGATCTTGCCAGGCTCTCTTTTCAAAAGATCAAAATACATCAAGGATTCCATCCGGTGGAAATCAATACTTTGCCTCGAGTCATATTTTGAGAATATTCTTGGATCGCTTTGTCCGCTTCCTTCAATGGAATGCGAGCTGCGATCTCAGTTTGGAATTCTTTGCCCAGAAGAGAACGAACCTCTGAAGTGATCCTCCAAAGACGGAAAGGACTCTGAGCGGGCATCCAAGAAGAAAGCCAGAAACCTTCTAACTTCTTATCTTGAAAAATTCCTAATCCGGCATGAAAGCTAATCGGCTCTTCGGACAATGCACCGTATACAACACACTTACTTGCATACGGCATAGCGGCCAAGGCTCTACCTGTGATCTCCCCTGCGACTGCATCCAATAGAATTGTTGCTCCCAATTTATTGGCAGTCACTCTTAACTCTCTATCGAAATTCGGGGAACTGGAATCCAGAACGTATTCTGCTCCAAGAGACTTGAGAAGATCCACTTGTTCTTTTCTTCTGACTATATGAATGCCCGGGATTTTTTTCTTATTGGATAAACGAAGAAGCATTCTTCCTAATGCAGAAGCCGCTCCGGTTTGCACATACGCTTTATGCTTTTCACGGACAACCTGATCCAGCAACGCCCAAGCAGTGATCGGGTTAACAAAGAGACAAGCGCCTTGTTCTAAAGTAGTTTCTTTATTTAATGGAATACAAGAATATCCGTCGGTAATCATATACTCCGCGTACGGTCCATCGCCTTTGTTGGGAGAAATGCAAGCAACAGGTTTTCCTAATAGAGAATTCGCTCTCCATCCTCCCCCGCTTTTTACGACTACTCCGCTGCCTTCGAATCCTGGAACGACCGGGAGCTTCTTCTTGATTCCATACAATCCCCTCATGAACATCAAATCCGAAGGATTGATGGAGCCTGAATGGATCCTAACGAGCACCTCTCCCTTTTTTAAGGGTCGGATCTCTTTTTCTACGATCTTGGCCCTGCCCGGTTCGTTGCTGTATTCTTTCAATTCGTACGCTAAGTACGATTTCGGTATTTCTATCTTTGCCATCTTCTCACTCTTCCTCTTTAAGCCTCGTCTTCTAGCATCAGCCTTCGGATCGGGGTTGTTTCGTTTTTCAGAATATAGTTTTGGATAAATTCTTCTGCATCTTCCTTGGTTTTTAAGGAAAACCAAAGGCCTTCTGGGTAAGAGACCTGGACTGGGCCGAGCTCGCATCTATCTAGACAGCCGGACCTCTGGATTCGGATCTTATCCTTAAATCCCAGTTCCTGTAGTCTTTTCTTCATATAGGCGAGTAATTGGGGGGAGCCCTTAGGTCCGCAGGAAGGCCTTTCGCCTTCCGCTCTTACGTTTTCGCAAACAAAAACATGTTTTTTAAAATACATAGAGTCGTTAGACAATAGAGTATTGCCTCTTTCTCCCTAGTTTCGAGGATATGGTAAAGGTTAGAACCCATTTTTTGGAAGAATAGTTTGAACCTCTAACGATTGCCAGAACTCTTTCGTCCTTTTTTTATGGTCTGGTAGGGTAAATTTTCGAGTCCTAACTCATATTGGAGAATTTGATGAAGCAACTGAATATCTTCCTCATTCTAACGATCCTAATCTCGATCTCTTGTGGTAAAAAAGAACAAAAGCCTCTCACCGAGGCGGAAAAACCGCTCTTTGAAACCGTTTTAGCGGAAAACGACAAAGTAGTCAAAAGTCTCTTAACAACGGAAGAAGTCTCTCCGAACATTTCTGCGCTACTTGTATCCGTTGATACATTAGCTGCCGCAAAAGGTGGCCTGGAATCCACCGCTCAAGAAATGAAGACTGCATTAGAAACAGCTAAATCTCCGGATGTAAAAGTTTCTTTTGTAGGTTTCTCTAAATTCAGCGAGATCCTAGCGGAGACAATGAAGGCAAACGGACTCCAATCCGGAAGAAACCGTTTCTACTGTCCCATGGTCAAAAAGACATGGGTACTTTCAGGCCAAAGGATCGAAAATCCTTATGCACCTGATATGCGCGATTGCGGTGATCTCATTCCCTAAGAATCCAAGGTAATGGAAAGAATCTGTGTAGCAGGAGTTTCCGAATTTAAGGCTTGCCCGAGCAATTGCAGGGAATACTTACGCGAGACAAATTGGGACGACTCTTCTCGATTAGGATGTCTCGCTTTCGAGAAACTAGAAAAATTTTTAGAAGGAAATAGTTCCTTCAGCGTGGGGGCAACCGCGTTCCAACAGGCTCCCGCAGATATTCTTGAAAACTTCTCTTCTCAATCCGAAGGAGGTTTCGATCTAGTACGCTATTTTATCTCTATCTCTTCGCCGGATCAGGTCAAGTCCACGATCCTAGAAATGGATGATTCCTTACTTTATAGAATCGTAAAGGAAGACTTTAAGATATTTCAGAAATTGAAGAAAGAGAAAAAGGTATTCGGAACCGAAACGAATTTTTTGGATTCTAAAGCGACTCAGTTTTGGAACAGTCTTCCTCCAGATAGGATCTCCAAATTCATACTCTATTGCGTTCGTAACAAGAAAGACAATTTGTTCGCAGCAAGATTTCTTTCTCTGATGCCAACAGAATCGCTGATCTCCCTCAGAAAAGACTCAGGACTTACAAGAGAAGAAGAAATAGAGCTCTATAGAGGACTCGAAGAATCTTTATATGAATTCCCGATCCAAGTCACTGGAATCTATTCTCATCTGATGGATCTGTTTGCCGAAGATCCCGAGATCAATATCATTCTCTCTACTATGGGCGGTCTTGTGGAAAGAAAGGAAACTCTTCTTCAGGCGAGAGAAGAGATCCTGAAGATCATCGACGAATCGGATAAGAAGAACTCTCATCAGGAAATATTAAATTATCTGAATACATTAGATAAGGACGCAGCTCTGGAAATCCTCACAATGTTAGAAGAAAAGAATCATTTGGGAAATTCGGAAAAGATACTTCTATCTTCTTATATAAAAGGAGAAGAAGCGGACTTTATCACGTTCGCTAAGAAGCCGATCTACAGAATGAAATAAATAGATCGGATTCTTTTTTAGACGTGTTCTTCGACTTCGTATTCTTTGAATAAGCTCTTCTGATTTCCCATATCGCTTTGAAACTCGACAGGATAATCGGAAGTGAAGCAGGCATTGCAGAAACCGCCGCCTCTATGATCATTCACAGCCTTATGCATAGAATCCACAGACAAATAAGCGATGGAATCCACTCTTAAATACTTGCGAATCTCTTCGATCGTATGTGTGGCCGCGATCAACTCATTGTGTGTAGGAATATCGATCCCATAATAGCAAGGAGAGACAGTTGGAGGAGCGGAAACTCTAAGATGGATCTCGGTAGCACCTGCGTTTCGGATCATCTTGATGATCTTTCGGCTAGTGGTCCCTCTCATAATGGAATCGTCCACGATTACGACTCTTTTGCCTTCCACCACGTTCTTGACTACGTTGTATTTGATCTTAGCTCCGAAATCTCGGATCTTTTGGTCCGGCTCGATGAATGTCCTTCCCACGTAGTGAGAGCGGATCAATCCCGATTGGAAAGGAATTCCGGAGGCTTCTGAATATCCAAGTGCTGCGATATTCGCGGAGTCCGGAACTGGAATAACCACATCTGCTTCGACCGGAAGTTCTTTGGCCAATTGGTTTCCCAAAGCCTTACGAACCTTATAAACGGATTCTCCAAAAATATTGGAGTCAGGTCTTGCGAAATAAATGTATTCGAAAATGCAAAGAGCAGGCTTCGCTTGCGGGAATGGATAGAAGGAACGAATTCCTGTTCTGTCCACTACGATCATTTCTCCAGGTTCTACATCTCTTTCATACGTGGTGTCGGTGATATCGAAGGCGCAGGTCTCGGAAGCGAAAACGATAGAACCGTCATCCCTTCTTCCCATAACCAGAGGACGGAAACCGTTTGGATCCCGTACTGCAATGAGCTGGCCCTTGGTTAGCACCACGAGAGAATACGCACCTCTCACTTTTTTCAAAGCAGAAGAAAGCGCCGAAAGAAGATCGGTCTCTCCGGAGCGAGCCATCAGGTGAACGATCACCTCTGAATCGATTGTAGTTTGGAAAATGGAACCTTCTTTTTCCAGTTGGGAACGAACTTCCCAGGAGTTTACCAGGTTTCCGTTATGAGCAAGTGCGATTGGGCCGAGATGAGACTCGACTCGGAGGGGTTGGGCATTTCGTAAAAAACTCGCGCCTGTGGTGGAATATCGATTATGACCGATCGCAGCAGTTCCGGTGAGTTCTCGGATCTTGCCTTCGGTAAAAATATTCGCGACGAGCCCCATGCCGGCGTAGCGGTAGAGATGTTCTCCGTCAGAGGAGACTATCCCGCTCGATTCTTGCCCTCGGTGCTGCATAGAATACAGACCTAAGTAGGTGAAGTTGGCCGCTTCTTGGGAATTAAAAATACCGAAGATCGCGCATTCTTCTTTTGGTTTGTCATCTCGGACTAGGGTCCGTAGACTGGACGTATTGGGAATCGAACTCATGGTCCCCCTTCCGACGCTAGTCTCCCAGGTCGCCTTTTAGATGCAAATACAATCCGATTATATCGTCGTAGACAACGTCCGAAGCCTACAGTTGGCATTGATTACTCTCTCTCAATCCGATTGCCTCTCTATTGATACGGAATCCAGCGGTTATTACACCTACTATTCCAAAGTTTGTCTGATCCAAATATCCTCCAAGGGCAAGAACTACATCTTTGACCCTATTCGATTAGATGATCTCTCAGGACTCGGACCTCTATTCGAGAATCCGTCCATCTTAAAAATCTTTCATTCCGCTTCGGACGATATCAAAGCTCTTAAAAGAGACTTCAGTTTCAAGTTTATCAACATCGCGGACACGATGTTTAGCTCACGTTTATTAGACTTAGAACAGAACTCTTTGTTGTATCTTGTGGAACATTACCACAAGGTCAAACTTTCCAAAAAGGAACAAAAATCCAACTGGGAAAAACGGCCCCTTGAAAAAAGCCAGCTTCAGTATGCGGCATTAGATACCGTCTATCTGGAATCCATCTGGGAAAAAATGAGGGAAGAACTCGCAAAACGGAAATTGTTAGACGAAGCCGTTTCCGAATTCGCAAAACTCGCAGAAGAGGAGCCAGAGCCTTTCGAAGGATTCTCCATCAATTTGGAAAAATTCCCGAATGTTTTGGATCTGGGCTCGGATGAAAGAAGAGCATTGTATGATACTCTCTTATTCAGAGATGAAAAGGCCAAGAGGATCAATAAGGCACCTTTCCGAGTTTGGAATAACGACAAGGTTCTAGAACTTGTAAAATCTAGAGGAGAGATCAATAAGCTGACGGATATCGTGGGCAAGAAAGACGCAGAAAGTCTTACCCAGGTTTACAAGAATCCGAGCGGCCCTCCTATCCAAAAAAACGATCTATTCAAAAGATCCATAGAGGATCTCTCCGGTGACGAAGCGGATCGCTTCAAAAGACTCAGACAATGGAGAGAGACAGTTATGTCAATTCGCCGGATGGGTCATAACTTAATGCCGTCTAATAAGAATATAGCTGAGATCGCAAAACGAAATCCTAAGACGATAGAAGAACTGAGAGAAATGGGAATCTTTTCCAATTGGAAAGTGGAGAACTATGGACCTTCTTTGATCTCTGCTATTCAATCCAAACCGTATGAGACCACTCTCTCGAGTTTGATACCGATCAAGAAGAAATTTGATTAGATTAGATTTAGATAAACTAAAACAGGATCTTCCTCTTTTACCGGAAGGAGAACCTAATCTGCCCGAAGGCGTGGCACATTCTTCTGTAATCATGCCGGTATTTCATAAAAACGGACAGGACGGATTTCTATTGCAAAAAAGAAATCCGAACCTTGCCGCTCACCCAGGACAGATCTCATTTCCTGGAGGAGTAAAAGAACCGGAGGATCCTTCTCTTTTAGAAACCGCATTAAGAGAATGGAAAGAAGAAATGGGGGTGGCTCGAGAAGCTCTTTCCGTGATCGGAAATTATAAGGGCCAGCTCACTCATACTGGATTCCATATCACTCCTTTTCTCGCACGGTATTCGGGTGACTTTCTATTCCAGTTCAATCCGGACGAAGTAGAGAGAGTGATCCAACTGGAGTTCGATCGACTTTGGGAAGTCCCTTTCTATAGCATCCAAGGCAGAAGAAAACCGGATGGGCCAGTATTAGAAGTCTTCTATTTTGACTTGGAAGAAGGTTTGCTCTGGGGAGCAACGGCGAGGATCATCGTGGATTTCTTAAGAGATCATTCCTCCTTCTCCCGGATCCCGGAACTAAGGACGCCGAATCTTACAGCCGCGCCTTACTTGGATGTGAAAAGATAATCTCTCTCCCTCTTCTTTTTTTTCCAACTAGCTCAATTTTTCTTCTAACCATTACGTCTCTAAAAAATGTAGTTCTACAAAAGGTTTTGCGCTTTAGGACTTTAACGCAAAGGCCGAAAGTTAATACGACATAACTTAAATTCTTCTTCGGAAGTTGAAAACGCAATTTTAAGAATCAAAAAGTCATTATATATAGGAGCATTCCAATGAGCAAGTTAAAGGACCTTTTCAATACCGATATCAGGACTAGCTATCTGAAAGAGAGCTGGAAAGAAGATGAATGGTATGAGTCTCTTGCAGAGAGACCAGGCATCGCAGAAAAAATACCGTACTTTAAGAAAGGTGAATCCAGCATTAAGGTGGCGGTTCTGGCAAGATGACCCCGGAAGAAAAAGAAGCACTCTTTCGAAGCATAGAACAAATCCAGCAAACTCTCCAAGCAAATCAGCTTGGTGGGGAATACAAAGCCATTCTTTATAGCATTCCTATCGTAGGGATTATATTCGGATGGCTTTTATTATTCTTTCTCTTCTTCTGGTGGTACCGCCAAAGAATGGCTATCATCAAAGCCGGCCTTTATCAAAAGGAAAAATTCGATCTTCGCCTCTATTCCTTCTTCTTAGGATTGATTGTTACTTTCGTAGGGATCGCTCTTTCGGTTACTTTCATTTTAGTACTCGGAAAATCATTGGCGATGTTAGGTGGATTGATACCATTAGGAACCGGTTTAGGACTCCTTTGTTATTACAAATGGGCTCCCAGAAAATAATCCCGGCTTTCGGATCTCCTTCCTCTTACACTTCGTAACAAAGGCTTAAGATTTCCCTTATGAACCAAGAAGACCCTATCCTGTGCGATCCGGAGGATTGGGCCTGTATTCAAAGAGTCTTAATCGGAGACTTTGACGCATTCGAAGAATTAGTACTGAATTACGAGGCCATGGTCTATTCTCAGGCCAAGAAAGCATTTCGTAACGAATCCGAGGCAGAGGACTTTACCCAAGACGTATTCCTAAAAGCTTTCGAAGGTCTGTCCACATTCAAAGGAAAATCCAAGTTCTCGACTTGGTTATTCTCCATCGCGAGAAACGAGATCATCCGCAGATATAGAAAAGAACATCCCGAGGTCGATACTTCCATCGAAGGACTGTCTTCGGGACAAACTGGGGAAGGATTCTCTTCTCAAGAATCCGAACTCTTAGAGAAAGAAACATCGGAAAAGATCAGATCTCTGGTCGATCGCCTTCCGGAGCTTTATCGCAAACCAATCTCTCTACACTATTTTGAGAATATGTCCTATAAAGATATTTCTGAGAATTTAAACTTGAAAATGAACACCTTAAAGAGTTATATTTTCAGAGGAAAAGAAATCCTCCGCGACTGGCTGAAGAAAGAAGATGAGCACGGAAAAAAATAATATCCCGGAAGAATTAAAAGAGCAGTTGGATTTCTTCACCGCCCCACCAGAAGGAAAGGTGAAGGATGAAGTTCCTCCATTACTTAAGAAAAAAGTAATGCTCCATCTAGTTCAT
The DNA here is from genome assembly GCF_004770055.1 of Leptospira semungkisensis. Classification (NCBI taxonomy): domain Bacteria; kingdom Pseudomonadati; phylum Spirochaetota; class Leptospiria; order Leptospirales; family Leptospiraceae; genus Leptospira; species Leptospira semungkisensis. The sequence continues at coordinate 467,620 of NZ_RQEP01000005.1, forward strand.
CTCAGGCATATACGAGTAATTCTGATCACTACCTTACTTTTAGCCTTTTCTCCCTTGACCGTAATCCTGTTCACAGATTGGAATTTTCTCTTCCAAACAGGCATTTTGCATGCGATTTTGGCCACCAGCGGGCTTCTGTTCCTTCTTTTCGCTGTCTTAATAGGGATTTATCTTGTGCAAAATAGGAGCCCCTATACTAAGGAATGGAAGAACAAGTTAGGATTCGACGAATGAAATCTCTAAGCATAAGTGTCGTATTTTTATTCTTACTAGTAGCCGGCAGTCACCTCTCTGCAGAAGAGGCTTCTTCTCAAAAAATAACGGCAAAAGAATTCCTAGAGATGAAGTTGGATGCAGTCTTTCCTCTTATCCAAAAGATGAACAAGAAAGATGCGGACGTTCTGATCACTCAGATCAGAGAAGAAGCGAGAAAATCCTGGGCTCAATCCGATAACTACTTCTTCTTGGTAGAGCATCTGACTACGATCAGTGCGATTGAGGAAGAGCAGAACAGACTGAAAGGTCTGGTTTGGGTTTATACCCTTGGCCTTGCCCTATTTGGCGGTTTCGTTCTTTATGTCCTCTTCAGACAAAGAAAACTCATCCGCGAATTGAATGAATTGATAAAAGATCGTTAAAATACGAAGGAAAGAATCCGTATTTTATAACAAGTGGATAGCGATAGACGCCCTTTGTTTACTTGTTGTCATACGATTTAAGATAGAATAATCTTTTTCCGGGTATTGTAACGTTTGCGTAAACCTTTTGTAACGGTTTTCTGACAATATGAGGGAATGGAACCTATCCAAATACAAGGATCCTCCTCCCCAGCAACAAACGAGAAAAATCCTCCTAGGCGTAGGAGAAAGAGCTTTAGCGAATTTATGAAAAATGCTTCCGGTAGCCCAGGTCAAAAAATCCTAGTCGTAGACGACGAAGAGGATATTGCAGAGCTAATCAAATTCCATCTAGAAGAGAACGGGTACCAAGTAGACACATGCCAAAACGGTTTAGAAGTTCTTCCTCGCATTGAGAAGAATCTACCGGATCTCGTAGTGTTAGATCTAATGCTTCCTGGCGTTGGTGGGATGGATCTGTGCAAACGCATTAAAGAAAAATATGCGCTTCCTATCATTATGGTCACCGCAAAATCGGGAGAGACCGACGCAGTTCTGGGATTGGAACTTGGTGCTGACGATTACGTTAGAAAGCCATTTTCTACCAGAGAACTAATTGCAAGAGTTCGTTCCGTCCTGAGAAGATCCGGCGAAGCTGAAGAAGAGCAGGAATTCGAAGGAAATATCACTGTCGGAAAGATCTTTTTAAATCCGAAGGCCCACAAGGTCTTTATAAATAGTGCTGAGATCGATCTTACTCTGATCGAATACAAAATTCTGTACCTATTCATGACGAATACCGGTGTAGCCTTTACTCGAGATAAACTTTTAGATAAAGTCTGGGGCAAAGATATTTATGTGACCGATAGAGCGGTCGATGTTAATATCAAACGTCTTCGGGACAAACTCGGAGAAGAGAAGGAGAGGTTGGAAACCATCCGCGGGATCGGTTACAGATTCAATGAGGCGTAGCTTATTTTCTAAACTACTCTTAAGTAACTGGCTTCTACTCGTTTTCCTAATGGCTGTGGCGGGAGTGGTCTTCTTTCTAGAAGACCGGATCAATCCCGATCTGAAGATTCTACTCTTCTCCGCATATATACTTCTAGCGATGTTCGGGACTTTCTATATGTCCTTCTCCATCGCAAGAAGCGTAACTCAGACTTTAAATCAAATCGAAATGAAAACCGGCGAGATCAACGCCGGAGATTTCGGATCGGAATTGAGCCTTCCCGAAATCAGAGAGCTTGCAGATCTAGCAGTCTCCATCAATCTCATGTCCGGTCGTTTGAAAAACCAATTCGTGGACTTAACCATCGAAAAGGAAAAGTTCGACTCGGTATTACAAAACTTAAAAGAAGGAGTCTTCTCTGTTGATTTAGAAGGCTCCATTGTATTTCAAAACCGAAGTATTCCTGGATCCTTAATAGAACCGAACTCAGGTTCCCGTAGAGTAGAAGACGCAGTGAAAGATCCGCGTCTTTTAGAGTTCATTAAAAAAAACTTATACGGCAAAGGCGATCCAAAGATAGAATTAGATCTTAGCCAAAATTTTTATGCGATCAAAATGTATCCTCTTCGCACGAATGGGAACATCCTGATGTTTATCGGAGTAATACGGAATATTACCGAAGAGAAGCAGTCTTATATTATTCGAGAACAGTTCGTTCAAAATGCTTCTCATGAATTAAAAACTCCGATCACTTCTATCAAGGGATATACAGAGACGCTTCTGGGCCGCTTGAAATTGCTCGAAGACAGTCATGAGAAAAGATTCTTAGACGCGATCTCCCGAAATACGGATCGGATGGTGCGTATTGTAGAAGACATGCTTACAATCACTCGAATCGAGAACCAAAGTGCAATCGCTCAGCCGGAAGAATTTACTCTCAAGTCATTGGTCGAGAATCTTTCCTTTACGGTAGACGGAGTGATTTCTCCCAAAGGACAGAAGTTGGTTGTGGATATGCCTACCTCGCTAGCGGTTTCTGCGGATTGGGTTTTGCTCGAGCATATGCTTTTGAACCTGATATCAAATGCTTCTTCTTATTCCCCCGATGGAAAAACGATCACTCTGAAAATCGCAAGAGCGGAACCAGATTCGGTCAACTTTCAAGTCATGGACCAAGGGATCGGTATCAAGGACGAGGATAAGGAAAGAATTTTCGAAAGATTCTTCCGAGTGGATAAGAACAGATCTCGCAAAGAAGGCGGGACCGGTCTAGGACTTTCCATCGTTAAGCATATTGTTCGATTGCATCATGGCTCGGTAAAAGTTTTTGATAACCCGGAAGGTGGAACCATCTTCTCCGTAACCATTCCTCTAGTTTACAGCGAAGCTTTAGAATCTTGAAAACCGAGCAATAGCTCGGATTCGGCTTTCCTAAAAATCCCCCGTACTGAAAATAGAAAATCCAAATAGAAACGGCGGCTTGATCCGGATCATTTCCGAAGCCGCTCAAATTCCTTTGTTAGAAAGGGATCGAGGTTAGAGTATGGACTATCCCCAAGGTTTTTCCTCCTTCGGAATCAATATAGGCATTAAAGATAAAACGAAAGATTTCGGCGTCATTTTCTCCGAGAAGCCTTGCAAAGCAGCAGCAGTATTCACTCGAAATAATTTTCCTGGAGCACCGGTCATTGTCGGAAAGGAACATATTCGAGATGGATTGCTCCAAGCAGTAGTAATCAATTCAAAAAATTCTAATGTAGCTACCGGAGATGCAGGCATTGCAAACTCTAGATCGATCTGCACAGAGATCGGAAAGTCTTTGGGGATTTCTGAAACATTAGTGCTTCCATCTTCCACGGGAGTGATCGGAGTTCCTCTTCCGATGCAAGTCATTCTTCCTGCTTGTGCAAATGCAAAGTCCAATTTAAAACCAGGCAACTTGGAAGTAGTTGCCGAGGCGATCATGACCACCGATAGCAGAAGAAAGATCTCAGTGAGAAAGATCAAATCTGCAAACGGAGAAGCTGTCATCTTCGGAATGGCCAAGGGAGCAGGGATGATTGAGCCGAATATGGCAACCATGCTTTCTTATATTCTCACTGATGCGGACATCGAAGGTGATTTGCAAAAGATACTGAAAGAGTGTGTGGACTTAAGCTTTAATTGTATCAGTATCGATTCGGATACTTCTACATCTGATACTGTTGCTGTGTTAAGCAACGGACTCGCCGGCAAAGTAGATGCAAAAGACTTTCGTTCTGCGTTACTCGAAATATGTATAGATCTCGCAAAAGAAGTAGCTAGAGACGGAGAAGGAGCTTCTAAATTGATAGAAGTCCGAATCCGAAAATCCAGAGACGAGATCCAAGCTAGAAAGATCGGCAAGTCCATCCTAAACTCTCCTTTGATCAAGACTGCAATCTACGGGGGGGACCCGAACTGGGGGAGATTGGTTATGGCAGTGGGGAAGGTTTTTGACGAACCGATCCCTTTTGACTCTTTGGAAATTTATTTCGGAGATCTTCCTGTCAAAGGCGCCGATTCCGAGAAACTCAAAAAATTGTCCGAGTATCTAAAAAAGAATTCCGAGATCCTCGTTGATGTGGTATTGAATACCGGTACGCACGAAATGGTATTTTGGGGATGCGACCTGACCGAAGGATACGTAAAAGAAAACGCATACTATACAACCTGAACTCACGGCTCGTTTAAGAATCACTCAACGTGAAGACTTTTTTTTCCGACTTACGATTTGTCTCGTCATTGATCACTTTAGCTGTTCGATTAACGGCGGTGTTCACTGTGCTTGGTTTATACGAACTAAGCATGTTCCTACTTCCTAAGGAAATAGAATTCGTAAGCGAGATCGCAGTATTAACATGCCTGGTCTTCGGTGTTTTTGGGATTCTCCCTATCCAAGAGAAAGTTTCCGGATTTCTAAAATCTACTTTCGTCTCCGAATATTTAAGTGATGATCCGGGCTCTTCTAGACTTGCTCACCGAAGATTCGATTCGGAAGGAGTGATCAAGAACGTATTTCCTGAATTAGTCAGACTTACTACTAGTAATTTCGGTAGGCTTGCCATACTTCGAAACGATCTGACCCATTACGATCTTTATACATACGCTCATAAGAAGCAAAGAAAAGTAAACACGATGGAAGGGATCAATCCTCGCGCGGCCCTTCTTACTTATATCTTAAACAAAAGATCCGGAGCAATGATAGGCGAGCCGGATCAAAATAAGATCATCAACGAAGACTTTGTCAGCTTAAGGGCAAATTTCATTCTACCTTTCGTGTTTCGCGAGAAACTATTCGGTTTCTTAGCAGTTTCTAATATACCAAAAGATAATGTTCGCCATGAACTGGGTTTCTTGGCGGGAAAATGCGCTTTAGCAGTTCACAATCATATTCTTTCCTCTCAAATCGCAGAGAACAAGAAATACAGAAAAGAACTAGAGAATGCCGGCAAGATCCGTAAATTCTTAGAGTCTTCCGAGCCTCCCATGGTTGGAGATATCAAGATAGATTTGTTATCTCAGGAGCCTGGAGAATTAGTAGAGTTCTTCCAAGGCCCGTCCGGAGATTTTTATTTTGTGTTCTTGCGCTTGAGTGTTACGAACGCAGTCTCCGTTCTCGCTCTTTGCTATATATTAGGGACTTTGTATGCGTCTTGGTTGAATGGAGAGATCAAGAATGTTCTTCAATTAAAAGCCTTAGTTGAAGACAATCTCAAAGAAGTTTCCTGGACAGAGAGATACGATCTTGCAGTCGGCATGGTTGAGAAGGAAGGAGGTAAAATTTCTCTCCGCTACGTGGGCAAGAACTTCAAAATGTTCCGTTCTTCTAATCCTACAAGGAACCTCGCTTCGATCGGCTGGGAAAATATGGAAACTCCTAGCAAGGATCCGCTAATTCTTTCTTGGAATGATAGAGATATAATTTCATTCCAGAACATAGGTCATCATACATGAGAAATATACTTTTAATATTTCTCTCCGTAATCTTGTTCAGTTTGATTTTATTTTCAGGCTTACTCAACTCATACTCTAAGGAAGCGAGACTTCCCTTCTATTTCTATCCGAACGGAGTGATAGCCGTATCCAGCGGTCCCCATTCAGATCTAGTGGGAATGAAGATAGATCTGATTGAATACGAGATCATTCGTAAACTAGGACAGGACTACGGATTGTCTGGACATCCTTTCCATTTCTTTGGAAAAGAAGGAAGTGCTGTCAAGAGTCTCTCCTTAGTGATCCGTTCTTCTTTCGAAGTCTTACAAGACTTCTTGCCGGACATCACGATCTCTTTATTGTACTTCTTAGTTGCGATCTGGTTCTTCTTCTACACGAGAGATCTATATATATTCCTGTTATTTGGATCCTTATCTTCTATCTTTCTATTTAATTTCTTTTTACTCGCGTTCCATGATTTTCTTTTTCCATTCTTCTTCTTTTTATATTTCACAGGCTTTCTTGTCCTAGATGTGTCCTTTCGTTTGAGAGGAAAGGAAATCCCTTCTAGATGGTTTGCTCCTCAGGTCATCTTCTCACTTGTTGCTGGATTCGTAGGAGCTTCTCAAAAAGGAAATCCGGATCTATTCCAATTCCTTTCCACAAACGGGATCTATTTCAATGTATTCTCCGCCGGACTCTGCATTCTTCAGTTGGTGTTTCACACATTTAGGAATAGAAGAAATTACCAAGAGGTCTTTAAGAAACTTAGCCTTGTTCTCGCCTTTTTCTTAATTACGATCGTTCCTTATCTCATGGCAGAACTTGGAAATGCTAAGACATTCTTCATGATCCGTCCTTATTTGACCATTGCCTTCTTTGTTTTTCCGGCACTTGTAGTCTTCGGGACTTATACTTACTCTTTAGTGCCTGTACAGATCGCTTTCAGCTCCTCTCTCACTTCCATTTATTCGATTTTAATATTAACTTTCGGTTATCTATTCGGATTGGAATTCTTCGTGCGCTGGAATCCGGGCTTCTTAGGAAAATACCAGAGAGAATGGAATCTTTTCTACGTAGTCATAGCAGCTTATTTTTTAAGTTCTCTGAACAATAAATTGTACCAGTGGGTAGATTATTGGAGCTTTCGCAATAATCCAAAATTGCACACTGCTCTAGAAGAATTATCCGTGATGATAGGCGCTCCTATCTCGATGAGAGCTACGATAAACAATCTGATACGCAGATTGGTAGACGCATTGGAAGTAGAAAGACTGCAAATCCTGATCCCTGCGGATAAATTCCCTAGAACCGATCTAAGAAATATAAACTTCGTGAGAATTCCTTACGGATCCGAGATATGGACCTACTTCGAAGATCATACTGAAGTAACAGTAACTTCTCATTTGGCCTATGGTTTAGGGATCCGCGAATCTGTTTTTCAATTCTTAAGCCAGATGAAAGTGCAACTCGCATATCCTCTCTTCAATTTTGAGAAGGGAAAGGAAGTAATTGCGGTCTTCTTAGTCGGAGAAAAGAGAAATAGAAAGAATTTCACACTAGGTGAGCTTAGATTTCTTAAAGAATGTACCCGATTAGCATCTCTACTGATTCGAAACTATAGCCTCTTAGTAGATGAAGTGGAGAAGAAAAGGATCGTGAGAGACCTAAACATGGCTTCTATCTTGGATAAAACACTGCATTTACCCGAATTAGAGACTGTAAAAGGTACAAGTGTAGGATATTTTACTCTTCCTGCGGTTGGAATCTCTGGTGATTCCTTGGATATCTTAACAATCTCGCCTAAAAAGCAGTTATTGTTTCTAGGAGATGTATCTGGACATGGATTAGGTTCAGGCTATCTAGTTTCTGCTGTAAGAGGAATTATTCGCCGTCAGTTGGGCAATTCTCCTTCTCTTCCTGAGATTTTTAGAGCGATCAATCTGTTTTTGATCGAGAGATATCGAGGAAGTGAGTTCATGACTTCGATTGCAGGTATATATAATGCGAATGATGGAGCGTTTTCATTCGTAAATGCAGGTCATACACCACCGATTTGTATTCGAAAGGGTGGAAAAATAGAAGTTAGAAGCGAAACTCAGCGCGTTTTAGGTGTATTACCTACTGATTATCGCTTACTCACCATTCACTTGAACCCGGGAGACAAGTTAGTTTTATTCACAGACGGAGTAACTGAAACGTTTGATGAGAAGGAAGAGATCTTCGGAGAAGAGAATCTTCTTCGACTATTGTCCATGAATCATGATAAAGATGCGCAATCACTAGCTGATCTAGTGAGAAAGACTCTAGAAGAGTTTAGAAATTACAAAGAACCTAGCGATGATATCTCTTTTGTCTGCTTAGAAGTGTCCGAGTAAGCATCAACATACCTTTAATCAACTTATTAAAATTTTTTTCCTAAAATTAATTAAAATACTTTACAATGAAAAGTTAATTGATTAATTATGTCACTATCCAAGAGCTTTCTTGATCTCTCGTGAATAACGAAGAGCATTAAAGTTCTAATTCATGGAGGACGTCAATGGTTGCAAAAAAGAAAGCAGTCAAGAAAGCAGCTAAGAAAAAAGTAGCAAAGAAAAAAGCTGCTAAGAAGAAAGTTGCGAAAAAGAAATAACAACTTCAATAACATCTCTTCTATATTCCAATAGAAGGTATGAAGCTTAAAACCCGCTTCCTTGAAGCGGGTTTTTTCTTTTATAAGGGCTCTTTCGATTCCATTTTCTTTTGTTTTAAAGAAGATTGTTGTAAAAAAACAACAGTTGATTGGTTTTCAAAGTGCAAAAGCGAATTAGATCACTGCAATTTCAGATGTTTCATCACATCTTTCATCTCTTCTCTCATATCTGGCAGAGCATTTCCGTAACTCCTCACTAGAATCGCTTCACCTTCTTCCGAAATTTCGAATAAACGATACTCTTGTTCCGTTGTAGGAGACTTCTCCAGCTTGAAAAACTTACTCGGACGCTTCGTAAAGCGATTGTATGCAGTGAATTTATGATAATAGAAGCCTTGTTTCTTGGCATTTACGGGATAAGGAAGGTAATATTCTGCTCCCAAGACCAAAACATTAGGAGTAATCTTAGCAATTCTAGTCCAAGTCGCGAGGTTCAGAGGGTAATTCTCCTCTAAAAAGGCCTTCTTATGGTTCTTTTCCCATACAGAGAGGATCTTTTTACGACTTTCATCTGCTTGCTTGTATCTTTCTAACCCGTTTAAACAGATTTCCATAAGAGAAAGAAGCTGAAGCGAGTCTCCATCAGAGGTCTGTAACTCTTTTTGAACGAGTTTCTTAGCAGTAATGAAGTCTTGCGCATAGATATTCTCCCAAATCTTATCGATAGCGGAGCTTTTTTCCTGAGAATCTAGTTTGGAGAAGGAAGAAAAGAACCCGGAAAACAAAATCAAAGCGATACATAGTAAAGTATTTCGTTTCCAAACGAAATTTTTAGATAAATCGCTTCTTAAAGATTTCATTCTTTGAAAACTTCCGGATCAGATTGCGGATTGTCTTTCAGGGTTATGGATCCATTTGGATCCCTGCTTATCGAACAAAGAGAAGAACTCTTCTGCATTTCTTTCCTGAACGAATACCCTTTCTTCTTCTGAGATTGGAATCAGAGAAATAAAGCGGATAGGCTTCTCTCTCTCCGATTTTAATCCGTTCAATTTTGGAAATCCTTCCTCTTCTCCTATTTGTCTCAATGCGAGAGAAGTAAAGGTAAGGTACAATGCTTCCGGATCTCTTCTATTCATGGAGATAGTATGACCATGACCGAACCATTTGCTCATGGTCCAAGGATAACGGATAATTTCTCCGATCTGATGTTGGACCCAACTTTCGGATCTGTCCTCATCAGAAACTTTGGTTGCGAGCATTAATTCTACCCTCGCATAATTCTCGTAGTCCTTGCGATACAGTTCTACAGAAGGCTGATTTTGAGCGCTCATTCCTACTGTAGTATAAACATAAACTCCTGGTAGATCCTTAGGAGCAAATCTTGCGATCCCTAGTTGAGGGTATTTTCCTCCATCTGCAGACCAATACTTATCATGTTTTCCGAATACGCTTTCTAGATAAGAAAGTCGAGATTCTTGTATATTCTTCCAAATTCCCTTATTAGAACGAAACTCCCAGAAAGTCCTGTCCTGGTTAATTCTATCAGGAATGATACCAAACTCAGTATTTCCCAACGGATAGGCTGTAATCGCGTCTGCCTTAGCAAATTTAGAATAACCGTGAAAATCTTTCACTCCTGACCAAGGAGGAAGATAGGCATACAACTCTTCTTTATAGAATAATGCGAGCCCGTTCCCTTCTTCCGACCAAATGAAATGGATCTCGTTCGTATCGAATTCTGGATGTCCCTGAGGATCAGTAACTTCGGCTTCTATCAAATAAGGAGCGAGTCCGGAACGGAGATCTAAATCAGTTCTGGTCTTGGGTGCGTCGATGCGATTGCAAACCCAAACGGATTTGATCGCGAAATCTGGACTTTCTTCGGCCTGCAGGTATAAGTATACAGTGCGGCCATCATCTTCCAAGAAAGCGGTAAGTGATCCATAAGGATTTGCTTCTTGGTATAATATTTTAGGTTCTGCTGTTTGATTCATTTGATAGGGATGTCTACGATTCTGGAGTTGAATTCATCCAAGCGCGCTACGATCTTCTGCTCCATATCCTTCTCAAAAAGAATATCCGGAAAGTAAGAGCTCGCGTTCAAAAGACCGGTCAACTCTACCTCATTCCATTTTGAATAGGTTCTTAAACTGTCCCAAACAAGGATTGGGATGCGTTGCCCTTCTTTCTTACATTTAACGAAGGTATCGACTGCTTTTATTGGAGTGAGTAATTTGTTCTTCATAGCAGGTGAATTCCGCCCAAGGCCATTATCCGCGGTCTTCAGGAGGTTTCAAGTCGCTTACTGCTTTGAATAGAGTAGAAAAAACGAAAGCCGGCGCTTCCTTTCGCCAGGCTATTGTACCGTAGATTAACGGTGGAGGAAGTTACGTAAAGGTTCTACGAAAACCCTTTCCCGAATCTTTCTTTCCTTATATTGTTCGAAAAGGATCAGAAAAAGGGCTGTTGCTAAAAACATCGTTTCCATACTAATTTCGACGGCAGTCGGATAAAAATCCCACTACCCTTGAGTATGGTTTTTGGAAAAAAATTTCCTAAATTTTTTGTAATTCCTGTAAGATTAGAATGATCGACAGACTTTATCTATTAGATAGAAAACCTAAAGTTTCAAGACAAAGCGTCTTTCGCTGCCTGCTTTACTTGCTTCAGCAATTTGGCTTTTAGTCTTTCAGGGATCTTGGTAGAAAATTCGAGAGTTTGAACAAAGATCTCGGCGGCCAGATCCACCATCTCGCTCATTTTTACGTCGTTTTCCCGTGGGATAGATGCGCTTTTTGCCTTAGAGCGCGGGGAGGAAACCCTCTTAGAGGCCTTTTTCTTGGGAGACGGTTTCTTTTTCTTCTTTTGGACCATTGTTAAAAAGCTCGGGTCCGTACCTTACTTTCTACTTCTCCGGATTCCAGTCGGATTTTATTCCTTTTCTAAAAAAATTCCCAGTACGCGATAACTGTCTATACGATCCATGAGCAGGTTTTTTTGCTCCAATTCGTATGAGTATGGGGAATCAGTGAGGATCAACACTTCTTCTCCTCTTCTCCACTTCCCTTCCGATTCAGTCACATAAAAGAATTTGGAATATTTTCTCAGATCCAAACACTCTTCGACTGTCTCCCAATGTGCGGATACGGAAGGGGTTTCCTCCGTATGTTTTGAATCCGGGACTAAAATTCTTTCTTTTCCAAGAAAGGTCCGCACTTCTCCGGTTCGAATATTCTCCGCAGTTATAAACAAGGAACTCATCTCCTTGAGCAAGGCTTAGACTGAAATTTTGAAGAACTTGTTTTCGAATGGATACGTAAGTTTTCGATTCGCAAAAAGATTCCTCGCTCTAAGCTAAAAATCTGACGAATCCAACTAAAAGCGTACTTCAGTTTTGGAAAAAAATTTCCAAAACTGAAAGAAGAAGTTTTTGGTTAATAGGAATATTCTAAACGATTTTCTTTTATTTGAAAAGGTGTCACACCTTTAGTGATAGAAAATCTTTCTAATTTTGCAAGACGAACGATCGATTTATAAAAGAGTAGCCTTCCATCTTCTGCCTTCCCGATCGATTTTTACCCGAGTTTTGTCGTATTGCAATTCGTCCCCGCTCTTTCTAATCGTCCCGTCTTTCTCATGAATGTTCGCGAGAACAAAACGGTTTTCTCCTAGCTTAACTAGAACCAAAGAATAAGGAGGCTTCCAAGAAAATCCTGGATTCATATTCACTGTGGTAGAAGACCAAACGGTCCCTTCTTCTCCTGGATCCGCACCTGGGCGATTCAAGCTTAGAGGAGTCAATTTGGGAGCCTTAGATTTTCTTTCTGGACCAGGACGTTCTGAAGAGAATAACGCAACCGAATTGATGCTGTCTATTCCCCCATTACCGCCGAGTAGAGAAACCTTAGGAGAGAATTTTTGAACCTTGCCTACTTGATCTTCCTGCGCATAGAGTCCGTACTGGACCGCGATGTCTACCAGCCCAGTTGCGGCAGAAATAGACATTGCAGCCTGATAATTCAAGATCCCTCCCATACTATTGATCGGGATATTTTTTCCATTAGAAAGTTTTAATGAAGAATTCTTCAAAGACTCTATAACATCTTTTCGAGGAAGTTTGAAATACTGAGAAGACTGTTGGACTACCATTCCAGTAAAGCAATCGTAGATCCAAGCATAATCGACTTCTTCTCTTTGATAGCCGGATTGAGAGAAGAGTTTTTCTCCCGCATTCCCCGAAGGAGATGCGAATCCACCTTTCAATATAAAGTATTCGCTATGTGCAGCATGAGAAGCCCCCACTAAATGGATGGGCTTTAGATCTTTTCGGATCCAACCTTTAGCCTTCCAACTCTCTGCTTTCTCTTCAGATACAAGCAAAGTTGCAAATCCGTGATCGGTTACAATAGCAATCATTGGACTCGGATAAGGATCCGAGATCGGCCTAGACATTTGCTTTTCGGTAATCTCTTGTTGGTACGTAAATGCTCTTGGATTCCCGATCGCATTCGATCGGAATTTCTTAGTGATATCCGTTAAGTCCGAAATGCTAATCCCTTCTTCGAACATCATTCTCTTCATGAGAAGTCCGTACATCGCGATCAATGTAGCGCCGTTATCTAATTCGAATTCAGGATGGCATACAGTTTCATTCACGAGCTTTAGATCGGAAACTTGTTTGAACGCCGACTTAGGAACATCTGCAGCAGCAACCAATACGACTGCATCAGGATTATCTACCAAGATGGTCCTTGCCTGTCCGATTGCTCCGGTTACACTGGCTCCTCCTAGATCGATTACGTGGGCTTTCATTCCGGTATATCCTAGATCATTTGCAATTCTTACTGTATGTCCGTATCCTTGCTTGCCGAGAGAAGCAGCCTCAACACTCACAAAATCCGTGATTTCGGAAGCGAGAGTTTCATTCTTCATTCCAAGAAAATCCAAAAGAGTGTTTATAGATTTCTTATAATGATGAAATACCTTTAACTGGCCACTCCACTCTTTATATTCCGCCTCCGGAAAATCTTTTGTAGTACTATCGGCCATTCCTAAAAGAACTGGAAAACTCATGTATAACTCCTGAGATGCTTAAGCGGCGCCGGGAGGAATGACTTTGCATTCTCCCTTGCCTATAGTTTCATTTTTTTGATTGGTCCATTCGATATTCATCGAAACTGCTTTGAGTCTTGGGATTTTTTCCTTCACTTCGACCGTGCAAGTAATCGTATCTCCCGGAAAAACAGGTTTGCGAAACTTAGTAAGAGTTTCCAGAGCAATGGTCCCAAGCCCTGGAAGTTTCATACCAAGCACAGGTGCAAGAAGAGAGGCTGCCAATCCTCCATGAGCGATACGGGTCTTGAATGCAGTGGTCTTAGCATATTCCTCGTCAACATGCAAAGGATTGAAATCACCACTGATCCCTGCAAATAAATAGATATCCGTTTCAGTTATCGTTTTTGTGAAGCTTGCCTTTTCTCCGATTTGGATCTCATCATAGGTTTTTCCCTTTTGGTACATTCAAAATTCCTTATAATATCCTTACGCGATTTGAGCGCCTAAGACCCCATTTTTCAAGAACTCAACACATTCAGCGACATCCTTCTCTACCGTAGGAAGTTCGGAAAATCTGTTTAACAATTCCTTCGTTCTTTCTGGATCCAGCTCTTTTAAGAAATGAACGCTCTTGAAGAATTTACATCCTGCGTAAAAAGTAAGGATCCTAAGATCTCTTATTCTATCTTCAGACTTATAGTCTGCGTTGGATTGAACCGCGTCCCAGAGTCCGAGTTGAACAGATACTATGAATACCGCCAGATCCGCGAAGCCAAACTCTGAGGATTGTTTCTTCTTTCTATCCGGATTCTCTCCTGCAGATCTAAGAAGTTCTTTGGCTGCAGCTAAGACTCTTCCTTCAGGAGTATTTCCAAGTAAGTTCTCCGCCTTTTGTCTCACTTCTTCTGGAAGAGACTGTCCTAAAACAGTCATGAATTTATCGAAGCCAGCGTACGTAGAAGATATAATACTTCTTTGAATCTCCGAAGTCCCTCCTCCGATGGTGCCTAACTTTACGTCTCTGAATTGTCTGCTTACATGACATTCCCTCATGTAGCCCATTCCCCCGTGAATCTGTACTGCGTCATTGGCGATCTCTTCGGCAGTTTCAGTTACGAATACTTTCAGTGCGGAGCTTTCGAATGGAAGGCTCGCTGTAGGATCAGTGTCCTTCTTGTTCGCAACGAAATAGATCAATCTACGAGAAGCGCAGAGATATACCCAGTTTCGTGCGAGCTTCTCTTGCACTCCGAAGAAGGAGAGAATAGGTTTGCCGAACTGATGACGCTTCCAAGCATAATCCAAGCATAGCTCCAGTCCAAACTCCATTCCTCCAGGAACGGCAGCGACAAGAACTGTTCTTTCCCATTCCAAGGTTCCCTTACCGATACGAACAAATCCGGAGTTCAAAGGCCCGAGTAGATTTTCGTCAGGCACAAACATATCTTGAAAAGAAAGCTCGGCTGTCATGGAAGTATTGTGGCCTAGTTTTTTTAAGACCTTACTCACATGAAATCCTTTCATATTCGATTCTACGATGAATGCAGAAACTCCCATAGGCCCGCGGGACTTGGTAGTTCTAGCCATAATGATGAATACTTGTCCGTTTGGTCCATTCGTAATATATAATTTACTTCCGTTTAATATGAACCCACCATCAACTTTGGTAGCGAAGGTGTTCATTGCCGCAGCATCGGAACCGGAATCCGGCTCAGTCAATCCGAGACCCGCAATCCATTCGCCTGAAGCCAACTTAGGAAGGTATTTCTTCTTCTGAGCTTCTGTTCCTTGGAAGAGAATCGGAAGAGTTCCGATAATCATGTGGGCTCCCCACGAAAGTCCGAAACCTCCGTCTAAGGAACCAGCATTAAACGCCTCTTGCGCGATACAACATTGCAGACAGGTTCCTCCCTGTCCGCCGTATTCCTCAGGAACAGGAATGCCTAAAAGGCCCATGCCTCCCATCTCTTTCCAAATCGAATCACCCCAAGTGCTAGTCTCATCCCTTTCCTCTACAGAAGGAAGAACTCTTTCCTTGGCGAAATCTTTTACGTTTTCATAAAACTCTAAATCCGAAGAACTTAAATATGGATTTAAAAACACGATATCCTCTCCCGATTCCGATCTAATTTTTTGTAAGATCGGAAACTTCTTTTTTAAAACTTTCTAATATTTCGTTACGTTTAATCTTAAGGGTTCGAGTCATTTCTCGATCCGGATCAAAAGGCCGAGATAATACATAAAACGCATTCTGAGGAATCACTTCGAAAGACTTGAACCCGTTCTTGCGAGAAATTCTCTCAGATACTTCCTTCTTGAATATTTCTCTGATCTTAGGATTAGTATTCCAAGAATTCTGATCTTCAGGCAGCTCCGGAAACTCAGCTTTCAATCTTTCAAAATCAGGCACGATCAAAACTACCAAATGCTTTGCTTCATGTCCGGTCACCATTACCTGATTCACATAAGGCGAATTCAAAAGCTGATCCTCAATGGGAACCGGCTCCACATTTTCTCCGCCTGCAAGAACGATTGTATCTTTTGCACGCCCAGCAAATACTAACTCGTTTCTATAATTGAAACGCATAATATCTCCCGTATCAAAGAAACCATTCTTATCAAAGACAACCTCGTTCAATTCAGGTCGCTTGTAATATCCCATCAGCACTTGCTTGGATTTTACCCAGAGACTTCCTTTTCCACCTGGAGGAACAAGATTGCCGTGTTCATCTTTCAGAATGCATTCATATCCTTGGATAGGAGTTCCCACAGTTCCGGGAGAAGGTTGCTTAGGTTTACGAATGGAAAGCACTGCAGAGGTTTCAGTCATACCGTAACCTTCAAGCACGATCAATCCGATCGAAGAAAGGAATTTATCTACAACGGAAGGAAGAGCACTTCCCGCAGAAACGGAAACCCTGAGCTTTCCACCCAATGCCTTATGGATCGGACGAAATACCAGGAGCGCTCCTAATTTCAAAGGCGAAAGTAGGATTAAATTTATTAAGGCTAATAATTTTGAAAATGGACGAAGGATCAGATTCGGTCTTTGAATATGAAAATCATATCCGAAGAGGATTCCCTTTTGGGTAGCCCAGAGATGTCCAATCCTTAGAAAGAAATCAAAGATTGCCTTTTTCAAAGCTGATTCTTTAGAAACCTTATTTATAATTCCATTATATAAGGATTCCCAAATTCTTGGAACCGATGGGAATAATGTAGGCTGAAAATCTTTCAGATCTTCTCTGAGATTATTTATATTCGAGACTAAGAACCCAGCTCCCAATTCGACAATGCAATACTCGATGGCTCTTTCAAAAGCATGCCAAGGCGGAAGAAGACTCACTCCAGAATCTGAAGAGTTTAACTGAACGAATCCGATCACCTTCTCCACTGCGGAGATCCAACCTGTTTGGGTCAGCATAACTCCTTTAGGAGCTCCAGTTGTTCCGGAAGTATAGATCAAAGTGGCAAGTTCATTCGGAGTTTTTTCCTTCATGCGCTGTTTTACGCAATCAGGATGAGAGGAAAGATAAGATTTTCCTTTTTCGATTAGATCGGAAAGACTACCTTCTCCTGTTTTTAGGTTTCCAAGATCATCTTCCATCACAAAGACTTTCTGCAAAGAAGGAAGCTTAGCTCCTAATTGAAGTAATCTTTGTTTATCTTTTTCTTTTTGAACGAGAGCATATTTACTTTCGGAATGATTAACAATGTATAAAATATCTTCGTCTACAACATCGGTTCCTCTTGGAACAGAAACTGCACCGGCAGTTACGATTGCTATATCACCGATAATCCAGTTCTGACTAGCATCACATAGATAAAGGAACTTGTCGTCTTTTTGGACTCCTTCAGCAATGAATCCCGCGATCAAAGAATCTACTAAGGATTTAATTTCGGAAAAAGGTCTACCTTTGATCCCATCTTTTGTTCTTCTGGAAAAACTTTCCTTATTCGGGAACCTATTTGCCGTCTTCTCCAGCATGTCATAAAAATATTTTTGATCTGTTTCCAAAAACTCACCCACGAAATACATCTTACTTAAGGCCGAAACCTCTCCGGACGGAAACTCTATCTTCAAGGACCTATGCTTCAATCGATTTTTATTTAACGATGAAAAACCGTAAATGGTGAACTTTTGTTCATGACGTTTTCTCAGTTCTCTCGATGAACTATGTTCGTTTCAAATCGAGTCAAACAATCTTTACACAAACAGTTCTCATACATCTCTCTTATATTCTGTAAGGCTTTCGCATCTAGAGATACATGAAAGCACCAACATGCATTCTCATCTACTCCGCAGTCGAAAGATTTCAAGCAACTAGGACATTGCTTTTGAGTCATGGGAAAGATGATCTACCTAGATCCGAATTTTTCAATCCTTTCCGCAAAGAGGAAGGCGAGTAAGGAATATTTGTAATGAGGTTTATTTTAGAATGGATTTAGATCGAGATTCCATTCTGCGAAAGGATCTTTAAGAATTCTTCTTCAGAAACGACAGCGACACCTAGTTCTTGTGCCTTGTCCAATTTGGAGCCGGCCCCAGGCCCCGCCAACAAATGAGTCGTCTTAGAAGAAATGGAGCCTACTTTCTTTCCTCCGTAATAGACAACAAGATCCATTGCCTTGTCCCTAGGCTGGAAGTTTTCGAAAGAGCCGGAGACACACCAGATCTGTCCCGCAAAAGGTTGCTTATCCGATTTTTGGACCTGATCCGCTTTCATCTTTAAACCGGACTTTTTCAAATTATTGATGAGACCAAGAACTCGTTTATCCGTAAAATTCTCTACAATTGCTTCAACGGTAGAAGGTCCTATGCCTGGAATCTCCATAAGAGCTTCCGATTTCTTAGGACTCTTTGCTGCCGCAAGAATGGAATCCATAGAATCATAACCATGCTCTATGAGTAGCTCCGCCACTTTCGGCCCAATCTCTCTCAATCCCAAAGAAGAAAGAACAAACCTGAAATCCTTTTTCTTAGATTCCTCGATCCCGTTCAAAATGATAGATACGCTCTTTTCTCCGTATCCTTCTTCTTCCATTAGTTTTTCTTTATGTTTTTTTAAAGAATAGAGATCTGCGAGATCCTTGATATATCCTTGGTCATAGAGAAATTCCACCTGCTTTTCTCCCAGACCTTCTATATCCATTTGCTTGCGAGAACAATAGAATATGATTCCGTTCTTTACACGATCAGGGCATTCGGAGTTAGGACAGAAATAATCTACTGAGTCTGCCTTCTTCTCCGTTTTAGTATTGCAGCAAGGACAACGAAGAGGAATCTTAAAGACTTCCTTTCCAGGTGTAACCACTTCTTCGACTGCAGGAATAATCTCTCCTCGTTTAGAAATCCGAACAATTGCACCGATTCCTACTCCGAGCTCATCGATATAATCTTGGTTATGCAGAGTGGCGAAGGTAACCGTTGTTCCTGCTAAATTGATCGGCTCAATCTCCGCTCTAGGAGTGATCTTGCCGGTACGGCCCACTGCATAATCGATTCCTACAATCTTACTTTCCTTCATCAAGGCATCGAACTTGAAAGCTCTCGCCCATCTGGGGGAATGAGACGTGTATCCCAAAGATTCTCGCTTCGCGAGATCATTCAGTTTGATCACGAGTCCGTCAGTCGGAAATCCTACTTTCTCTTTCTTCTTCTTGAAGTCTTTAATGGCTGCAGGGATATCCTTGCCTTTAACAAGTTTCGTATCCGGTGGAAGAGGGAATTTCAACTCTTCCGCTTTCTTCATGACTTCTTGGTGAGTTTTGAATTTGGATTTGGTTCCGGGAAAGAATGCATCGTAAGTAAAGATTCGAAGAGGTCTTTTGGCAACATCCGCAGAATTCTTTTGCTTCAAAGATCCTGAGGAAAGATTGCGAGGGTTCGCGTATTTTCCCTCATAAGCCTCGTTGAATTCCTCGAAATCGGAAAAAGTCATATAGACTTCTCCCCGGAGATACACGGACACTTCTTCGGAAAGACGCAAAGGAATAGAACGAATAGTTCTTACGTTCTGCGTGACATCATCGCCGATCCCGCCTGTCCCTCGAGTCACTCCATTTGCAAGTATTCCATTTTCATAATATAGCATTAAAGAAGCGCCATCAATCTTCCATTCAACGGAATAAAGACCTTCTGCATCCGTTTTCAGGACCCATTCCATAAGCTCTTCTTCATTGTACGTGTTTTCAAGAGAAAGAACAGGAAGCTTATGAGTGAATTTCTCAAAGTCCTTGTCCAAATCGGATCCTACGGTTAGAGTTGGGCTGGCAGGATCTGCCAGATCGGGGAACGCGACTTCCAAAGCCTGGAGTCTCTTGAACATCTTATCGAACTCAAAATCCGAAATCTTAGGAGAGTTCTTTACATAGTATAAATATTGATGATGACGTAGATCTTCTTCCAAAGAACGCATTTCTTTCTTTGCGGTCTTTGCATCCTTGGGCAGATTTTCCGTAGGATCCTTGGATTTCTCGGAAGACGCAACCTTCTTAGGAGCAGTCTTTTTTTCCGCGGGCTTTTTCGGCATAATAGATTATATTAAATTAATATTGGCCGAGGCCGACTTTCATGTATTCCATCGGGTCTGTACGATTGGATTCTCCGATCCAAACTTCGTAATGCACGTGAGGTCCGGTAACGTTTCCGGTGGCTCCTACTGTGGCGATCAACTGTCCCTTATGAACGTATTCTCCATCGCGAACGAGCAGCTTAGTGCAATGTCCATAGAGACTGTAATAACCGTTCGCATGGGCCAACACAATATGATTTCCATATCCCCTAGGAGAATAGATAGCTCGATATACCTTTCCGTCTCCAGTCGCATAAATCGGAGTTCCAGGAACATTGGCTAAGTCCACTCCATCGTGGAATTCCATATATCCGAACGTGGGAGATCTTCTCATTCCATAATAAGAAGTTAAATTATAAGAAAATAATGGTTCTCCGAATGGCAGAGAGTTCATGATACCGTATCTAGTATCTAGAAAAGTAAATACTGAATCTACCAATGAGCGATTCCTTTCCATAGAAACACGAACAGCGCGATATCCGTAGATTTCGGAGAGATACGATCTACCTATCATTAGATCTTTGTCGCCAGCTTCCTCTACCTTTAACTCGGTAGCAGCCAGATCTTCCGAATCGGATTCATCCGGAAGTTTTAATAACTCGTCGGACTCTCCGTCGATAAGAGAATGCACTTCCTGCAAATTCTCATTCAAGGTTGCGAAATCGTCTCGAATATCTCCTAACTTTTCGCTGTACTCGATATACTCGTCGAAATATTTTCCATAAACGGAAGCAAGTGCATTGATCTGGATACGAGTATTATTGTATTTCACGATCCCTAAGACCGCGATGCCTACTATCGCAAACAGTAGACCGACTAAAAAGAAAATAGTGAAGATGGAAATTTGAAAGTGAAAGGACTTATCGAATCCATGAGGAATTAAAAGGACTGTCAGTCTTTGATGACCTTTTTCCTTAACCTGGTCGATGCGTTTTTTTATCATCTTTTCCATGGTCAAAATCCCCCTGAAAGAAGGATTTTGACCTGGAAGGAACGGTCAAGTGGAAACTATATTGAATCGAATTCCATGCTTAGGTCGTAATGTGACTAAAGGTTCCATAACAACCGGATGTTTAGGAACCAATTCGAATTTATAGGCCTTTGCGATTAGGGCGATCACCAGAGTCGCCTCCGTAAGTGCAAAAATATTACCGATACAGATCCTTGGCCCTCCCCCGAAAGGTATATACGCATACTTCGGTCTGTCTGCAGATCTATCTTCGTCGAATCGATCCGGATCGAATTCATTTGGCTTCTCCCAAAATTCGGGATCTCTATGAATATTGAAAATGCAAATAGAAACGTTCGTCCCTCTCGGAAGATCGTAACCACCTACCACATCGTCTCCCATTGCAGTCCTTTCGATCACCCAAGCAGGAGGATACATACGAAGAGTCTCATCCACAACCTTTCTAGTGAACGCTAACTTTTGGATATCCTCTAAGCCGGGAGTTCGATCTCCTAAAACGTTGACTGCTTCGTTCCGAACCTTCTCCCAAACATCCGGATGCTGAGATAATAAATAGAACGCCCAAGACAACGCGTTAGCCGTTGTTTCATGTCCTGCGAGTAGAAGTGTGATTGCCTCATCCCTGACTTGGGTCTCACTCATGGTTTCGCCTGTCTCTTCATCCTTCACTTCTAAAAGCATGGAGATCAAATCGTTAGAAGGGTTCTTTTTACGTTCCGCAATCAGTTCTTCCACTACGGAATGCATGTCCTTCAAGGCCTTTCTTAATTTTCTATTTTCCGGAGTAGGCCAACTAAAAGGCATAGGAAATAGACGAGTGATCCTCTTCGTAGTGATTTCCAAAGCAACTTTCAAAGATGCCTCGATTCTGCTCGCATAGCTTTCTACTTCAGTGCGAAATAATGTTTTACCTACAATAGCGAAAGTGAGCCTCATCATTTCTTTAGAAATTTCTAAATTACTCTGGCCCTTCCAATTCAATAGGGTTTTATTAGTTTCTTCGGCCATGATCTCCACGAATTCGGAGATTCTTTGTCTATGAAAGGAAGGCTGGATCAGCTTTCTCTGCTTCTTCCAAAATTCTCCCTCACTATTCAAAAGTCCTTTGCCTAGAATTCTTCCGAGTTCTCTATAAAAGATCCCTTTATGATAATTCTGGCTGTTCTCCTGCAGAACTCTGCGAACATCTTCCGGTTGAGAAATAATGTGAAATGGAATTTGTCGGATCCCAAACAAAGCGGTCTTACCGAATCTTTCATGCATCAGTTGAAAGAAGCCGATCGGATCCTTTGCAAGTTTGGAAACGTAAGGTAAGGCTCTCAGCCCAAAAACACCAGGAGGTAGATTCGGTTTTGATTTATCGGATTGCTTCGAAGAAGCTTCATGTAGAGAAAGCAAGGATTGGCTCCTCGTCCGAGTTGGACTTTTTGGGATTAGTTCACCCAACCAATCCTTGCCGCAATTCTATGTAACAACTGCTATATATGCAAGTCGAGTTTCTAAAGAATTTTCGAAAAGCTATCTTCGCTCGAAGGATGT
This sequence comes from Leptospira semungkisensis, assembly GCF_004770055.1. Taxonomy (NCBI): domain Bacteria; kingdom Pseudomonadati; phylum Spirochaetota; class Leptospiria; order Leptospirales; family Leptospiraceae; genus Leptospira; species Leptospira semungkisensis. The sequence continues at coordinate 489,920 of NZ_RQEP01000005.1, forward strand.
TTCGATCAAAGTATCCACATCCATCAGAGAAGAAGAAGGAATCGCCGCGCTCGGAGGATCTTCCTGACTCAAGTCAGGAGTTTGCATACTAGTCTCCGCCTCTTCGAACGTACCTTCAATCTGCTCTTCCACCCAGCCCTGCCATTCTCCGGATCCTTGGTCTTTTTCAGGCTGCACATAGAAAGATGCAACCGACAGGATCCCTATGAATAAGCTTCCGAGTGAAAGTGCAAAAAATCTTCTGACCTTTGTGCGTCTACGTTGCTCGATAATTCTCGCAGAGATATTATCGCTCCACTCATAGCTTTCCAAACGTCGGAAAATTTCTTGGTCTAGCTTTTCTCTATTCTTTTCTTCCATTGCCAATATTCTTTATCAGGTCTCTTGAAAAAAGAGTTTCTTGAGCATTTGCTTCCCTCGGAAAGAGCGGGACTTAACCGTTCCTTCTGGAATACCGAGTTTTTCGGCGATCTGCTGCTCTTTGTATCCCTCGGACACGAGTGCTAATACCGATTTATATTTCCAGGGCAGATTGGAAATCAAATCTTGGATCTCTATCTCCATTCCTCTTTCGGAATATTCTTCTCTCGGATTGCGAATAGAATCCTGAGTAACCTTTTCTTTTAGGCGAAGAGCCAGATTTGCCTGACGCATACGCTTTTGATTCATGCGAAGCGATTCGTTTCTCGCAATGGTATACAACCAAGTGCTGTGAGAAGAATCTCCTCTGAATTTATTCGCAGCAAGACTCTTATAAGCTCGAATATAAGTTTCTTGAACCACGTCGTCGATAGAATCGTAAAATTCTTCGTACAAGTTCTTTTTAATAGCGGAAAGCACGATATGTTTCGTACTATCTATTAGGCCCGCAAATTCTCTTTGGTCCATTTTAGTTTCCTTCACTTCAGGATGCCGGGTAAGGGCAGTATTATTCTTTCGGGAATAAACAAATTCAGAGGGAACCCGGGAGCTTCCCTTAGCTCTGCGGGTAGGGTTACGGTTTCCTTTTCCTTCCCCCTTTTCTTCTGCTCTGAAGTTAAAACCCTTTCGATCGCGAGCCGATGTGCGATTTGATTCATCCGGATTTCGGATGTATACTTTGCAATCGCATTCACGAGAAGTCGAACCCGAATCAAGTCCGGATTCTCTTCCATCAGGACTAATTCAAGTTCTACTTGTTTCGGAGAAAGTCGACGAAGCCATCTTTCATGCTCGTTCTTGTATCTCCGGTTCAGCTCAGCGATACGTTCTAGTTGAGGGTCTGTAAGAATATAACGACTTTTGAGATAATCTAGGTCACCGAAGATTACGCCAGCGGCTCTTTCATTTCGAAAGAAGGAAACAGTGCGAGTAAATTTAAGCTGGCTGGTGAGAACAGGTCGGATTGCCTCTTGAGAAAAAAGAGACGCCGGTAACAGAAACGTACCGGCCAGAGTAACTCTGACGAATGAATTCAGGAGATTCATGAGTCTGACTCGGTTCATAACCTAGTATACCTAAGACCCCAAATTAAGGGTTATGTTTCCAAAGATCGACTCCAAAATTCGGATCCTTGAAAAAAAGAAAGTGCCCAGGAATTAGGAGAACATAATTATGTGGCTCATTTCCAAATTCCCATGGATTTTTTCTTTTACACCCTCCAAAATCCTTTTATCCTCAATCGGAATTTCGTATGAGCTCGACTACCTCACAGTTTGGAGATCGGAAGGTCCAAAATCCTTGGAAAGGCCGGACCCGATTAGCACTTATATTGGTCGTCGGACTCTGCATCGGGATACCTGCGTCTATTGATCTATCAATCGAATGGGATTATGAAAACAAAAGTCCTCATGCCGGAAATTACCGTTCTTTAAGACCTGCAACAGTTGCAATCGTACCGGGAGCTTCGGTTTACAAAGGAGTTCCTTCTCCAGTTTTGCAAGATCGGTTAGACTGTGCGATTGAATTGTATCGTCAGGGTAAGGTTCGCAAGATCCTTCTCTCCGGAGACAATGGTACCAGTTATTATAATGAAGTGAAACCGATGCTTTTATATGTTCTAGAAAGGAATGTATATGAGAAGGATGTATTCGTAGATCACGCAGGCTTTCGAACCTTGGATACTTTGGTGAGAGCAAAGGAGATCTTTCAAGTTAAGGATGCGATCTTTGTGAGCCAAAGATTTCATCAACCTAGAGCTGCGTTCATTTCCAAAAAGATAGGTCTGGATCTGCAATCTTATGAATCGGACAGAAGATTGTACGTAAGCGGACCATTCAGTAGGTTTAGAGAATTCTTTGCGAGAACTCTTGCTTGGATCGATATGAATCTGACAAACACTGCTCCCAAGTATCTAGGCAAACCGTTTCCGATAGAAGGAAGCGGCGTCAAGACCTGGAAGGGCTCCGTCCTTTAGATAGAATATTCTGTTTTTTGAATATGTTGGAAGATTTCTTTGACCGCTTCTTTCACTGAGATCTTAGGTTCCCAACCCAAGGATTTCAACTTGGAATTGTCTCCCAAAGAACGACGCATATCCATAGGTCTCAATCTTCCAGGATCCGTTTTCGTTACGACTTTGGAATTTGCAAATTCAATGATCCATTCCAACACCTGTGCGATAGAAGTTTCAGTGCCGGAACATATATTATAGATTTCTTTATTCTTTCCCGACTCGGAAAGAAGGATATATGCATTCACAACATCCGTAACATGCAAGAAGTCTCGAGTAGGTGTCAGATCCCCCACCAAGATCTCGGAAGCTCCGGAGTTCTTGGAGACTGTATCCAATACCTGTTTGCAAAAATTAGGAACTACAAAGTTAGGATTTTGACCGACTCCGATATGATTGAAAGGACGCGCAATCAATGCCTCTATGTTCTTGGCTGAACGAGCATACTGTAAACAATACGTTTCTGCTGAAATCTTTGAAGAAGCGTACGGATTCAAAGGTTCCGGCACCAAACTCTCGGAGACAGGAAGATGTTCAGGTCTCAAGTTCCCATATACATCCGAAGAAGATACATATATGATCTTCACATTTTTGCCCGACTTGCGAAACCACTCTAGAAGGTTGAGAGTTCCTCCTACATTGATTGTTAACGTTTCGTTCGGATCTTCAATCGCCCTGGGCACAAATGTTTGGCCTGCCAGATGAAAGATAATATCGGGCGTATATTCGCTTAAAATGGAATGAATGGAAGAAGGATCTCTGAGATCGCAGGCTTGGTAGGAAAAAGGCAAATCCTTTATCTTAGGATGAAGGCCCAAGCCAAGGAGCTCCGACCCAGATTTTTTAAGAAGTTCCTGAATCAGGTAAGAACCTACGAATCCTTCTGCTCCAGTTACCAAATATTTCATGAAAGATTGTTCAATATGTCCTATAATCGGAGTAAAAATACGATTGTTTTGTCAAATACGAAAAAAACAATCGAATAAAAGTCCCGGACAAAGATGGAAGATAGATCCTCAGATATTATCGAAATCAAAGACAGTTCCGTCAACGTTCGGGAGCTGATGGAAGAGATAGAATCTAGGCTCGCGCGTAAGCCAGTTTCGAAAGAAGAACTAGATCGTCTTTCTCGCTGGAAGTTCTCTCCTCAATCTCCTGAAGGATATCGCGAATTCGATGCGGCAGAAACCGCTCATCTATTCGAAAAAGGGATCTCCCCTCCTAAATTCACCAATCCTAGATTCAAATATATCCGAGGTCCGATCCGCTGGGCCTTTATTAAATTAATCGAATTATATTCTTTCTTGGACAAAAAGCTCTCCGAGAACAGGACTCGCGCATTCTATAGCGTGTTAAACGAATTGATCCTTCTAAGAGGAGATCATGAAAAATTAAAACGCAAGTTCGAGAAATTCTACAATGAATTTGTGGAATTAAATTATTCCCTAAAGAGAGAGATCCATCCTGATTTCGTTTGGTCCAATGAATTCCTGTACGAAGAAGAAACTCTCGAAGAAAGTGAGACTATCATTCTTTCCAGATTGAATCCGGGAGATTCCGTTCTTGCAATCAATCCTGAATGGGGAAAATTCCTAAAACAATTGCTAAAAGCGCAGATCGAGTTCAAAGCAGTAGTCTGGAATTCTGCACAGTATTCTTATATTAAAGAGCAAGTCACCAATTCTATTCAGTTGCTGTCCTTCGAAGATCTGCTTCCTGCACCTCCTCTGCCGACAAAGATTGTCTCTCATTCTAATCTTTGCCTTTTGCCAAACTGGGTTCTCGAAAAATTATTCAAGAACTTAGCGGCAAAGACTTCTCCAGGCACGGAGTTTATATTCAGATATTCTAATTATTCCAATCGATTAGTTTCTCCATTTCAGCCAGTGCTATTGACCCAGATCGGAGAATCCGCTCTAAGAGAGTTCATTCATAAATTAGGTTTTAAGAATATAGTCGAAACAAAATCCAGCGACGGCTTCGTAATACTTAGCTTTAGAAAATGAAGGCATATCTCCATATTTCCGAGTTTAGGGACGGAGACGGGATCGGAAACGATATGAAGGGACTCTGGGAGGTCCTCAATTCTTCCGGGACAAAGACCCAAATCGTTTGTCAGAAAGACTTAAGCCAAGGCTCCATTCCTACTATCAAATCCGAAGATCTACAAAAGACAGAGGATTTGGATCCTTCTTCCATTCATGTACTTGAGTATGGCGGTTCGGGTTATTCCATCCCTGATTTTCTTTCCTTTCCCGGAAGAAAGTTCGTCCGCTATCAGAATATTACTCCGCCTAAATTCTTTAAACCATTCGTATCAACCGAACTCTATAGAAGCTTCGAATCAGATTATAAGAAATCCATAATAGAGCTGCACAGTTTAAAAAGATATGCAGAAGTATTTCTTGCAAGCTCCAAGTATAGTGCATCTAACTTGGAGGATCTAAATATAACGAATACAAAGGTATTGCCAATCGTTAAGAAGTATGTTTGGACGGGAAGAAAGCCACGTAAAAACAATTATACGATAGGATACGTAGGCAGACTTGTTCCGAGTAAAAAAATTGAGGATATCCTTCTATTGATCTATTTCTTAAAACGAATAGATCCGAAATACAGGATCCTTTTAATCGGAAATGTGCCTGCAATCTTTGGGTCCTATTTTTCTAGTTTAAAGCAAATGTGCAGGGAGTTAGGAATCGGTTCCAATGTTCAATTCAGAATGGGAGTCTCCGATTCGGAGATTGCAAGATTCTGGGAAGAGATGGATGCATACGTAAGCATGAGCGAGCACGAAGGCTTTGGGATCCCATTAGTAGAAGCTGTCAGCAATGATATTCCGGTTTTTGCATACGCTTGCACCGCTGTTTCGGAAACCTTAAAAGGCGCAGGCTATCTTTTCAGAAAAAAAGATATAGAAAGCCTTAGAAAATTAGCAGAATGGATCCATTTCATTTTAGAAGCGGAGCATTCCAATCTGGACGGATCCTACGCTTCCTCCAGAAGAAAGGAAGTTTGCATGGATTATAACTCCATGCCTTTCGATCGATTCCTAAAACAGATCTTTACCTTTAGAGAAACTGCAGCACTATGATCTTCAATAAAAGAGGAGTTCACCAATTTGCTGCGGGCTTTAATATCGGAGACGCAATCTCGAACGAGATGAGCTCTCTCAAATCGGTTTTCAGAAAGATAGGATACTCTTCCGAAATTTTCGCGGAGAATACCGGTCCGGGAACGGATACCCTTGTTAAAAAGTACAAGGCTTATGCCCATAAAAGCAAGGACATACTAGTCTATCACCATTCCATTCATTCCGATGTATTAGAAACGATCTTAAAAGCTAAAAATCCTAAAATTCTAATATACCACAATGTAACTCCGGATCATTTCTTTGAGAAATACGATCTTAAGCTTACGTATCTGCTTCGCAAAGGAAGAGAAGAACTGGAACTTTTAAGAGATAAGTTCGACAAGGTATTTGCAGTTTCCGAATACAATAAATCCGAATTGATCGATCTGGGTTTTGAGAATGTGGGATTACTTCCCATCACATACCAATTGCCACAAGGAAATTCGGAACGAGCAAAGCCTTCCCCTAAACCAATATCGAATTCTCCACGTTTCTTATTTGTAGGTAGGATCACTCCGAATAAAAAGCAGGATGATCTGATCCGATTTGCCTACCAATATCTGAAAACCTACGGCCCGGAATTTCAGCTGTTTATAGTGGGCTTCAGCTCTAAAGAACTGTATCTCTACAGAGAAGAATTAGAGAGGATGTTGGATTTTTACAAGCTTAGAGAAAATGTGATCATCACCGATTTTCTTTCGGAAGAAGAATTGAAAGAGATGTATTCGAATTGCGATCTCTTTCTCTCGATGAGCGAACACGAGGGTTTTTGTGTTCCTCTATTAGAGGCAATGGTCAATAATATTCCTATCCTTGCCTACGATGGAGGAGCGGTGAAGGAAACATTGGCTGGAGCCGGAGTCCTATTTAAAGAAAAACGAATGGACCTTATCGTTGAGCTGGCCCACAAAATGACTACGGATGGATCGATGCGAGATTCCATTCTGGAAACCCAGGAGAGAAGATTGCAAACCTTCTCTCAAATCAATGCAGAAACAGTATTGAGGCCTGTCCTTGCTAAACTCGCGTAGAAGACTAGCGGTCGTTACTCCTATTTTCTCGGAGCAGATCTCCGGAGGCTCGGAGAAATTGATCTATCAATATACTCTAATGCTTTCTAAGTTCTATGAGGTCACCGTACTTGCAACGCGTTCCCTGGATTATATCACTTGGAAGAACCAAGTTCCAGTAAAGAGTCTAGAACCGGTACTTCTCGGAAAGGACTTGGAGAAAAAGGTCAGTCAAGAGTGGATCGATACTGAAAACGAAGATCGAATCAGAGTACTTCGCTTCTCCGTAGAAAAAGAAAGAAATATCCGAAAGTTCAATCAATACTCGGATAAACTATTCCGTTCATTCGAATACGCCCAGGCAGGAAAGTCCAAGTTCGGGGCCCAACTAGATAAGGAAAGAATTTGGATCGATATGCAGGGGCCTTATTGTCCGGAGCTTATCCAGTATATTGAGACGAACGAAAGAGATTATGATGTATTCGTTTTTGTTTCTTACCTCTACTATCCGATGGTATACGGACTTCCACTCGTTGCAAAGAAAGCTGTAGTGATTCCTACCTTGCATGACGAGCCTCCTGCTCGTTTATCAGTTTATTCTAATTTGTTCAAGGATGATTCCGCATACTGCTTCAATACTCCTGAAGAGAAGGACCTATTTCACAAATTATACGGTTATAATCCCAGCTTAGGCAGTGTGATCGGAATGCATCTGCCCATTCCTGAGATGAAGAAAGAACCTTCTCCTAAGAATACCCAAGATTCTTTTGATTTCCTCTATGTAGGAAGAATAGATGAAGGAAAGGGAGTTCTAGAAATGGCAGAGTACTTTTCAGAATGGCAGAAAAAAAGCGGACGCAATGATGTATTAACTCTGATCGGAAAAGGAGACGATAAACTTCTTCAAAGAATATCAAAATTCCCTCATATAAAGCCGCTTGGTTTTGTAAGCGAAAAGGAGAAAGACGATCAGATTGCTAGTGCGGATATTTTGATCAATCCTTCTCCGATGGAAAGTTTTTCCATCATTCTCATGGAAGCCTGGATCCGACTGAAAGCAGTCCTAGTGAACGGAAGATCTGATGTGCTCAAAGGACATTGTTTGAGAAGCAACGGTGGATTGTATTATTCCGATCAAGATAGCTTCTCCGCAATCGCAGATTATTTAGTAAGTCATCGAAAAGAAAGAGAAGAGATGGGGACAAACGGAAAGAAATATGTTCAGTCAAATTTCAATCCGGAAGTAGTAGAGAAAAAACTAGTCCGCATCGTTGAGAGATGCATTCGAAGAAGATATTCGGAATAATTTACTCTCCTCCGAAAAACTTCAAGCCTACCACAGAAAAGATCAGAGTGGATAAAAAGAAGATCCTCCACATGGATGTGGAATCTCCGAAAGCTAAGATGCCTATAATCGCAGTGCCAGCCGCTCCGATCCCAGTCCAAACTGCATACGCAGTTCCCAGAGAAATACTTTGAGAAGCGCGATTCAAGAAGAAGAAACTAAGTACCGCAAATACCAAAAACCCTAAGGAATATCTCCAATCCTTAAAGCCGTCGGAGAGCTTCATGCAAGTAGTAAAGCCTACTTCAAAAAAGCCGGCGAGTATTAAGAAAATCCAACTCATAGAATTATTAGAAGCTTAGAAACTCTTCTAAGATCTCCACCATTCGATCGTGAAGGATCCCATTCGAAGCGATTACATTAGTGATATAAGGATGAAATGTATTATTCGCAAAGGTGCTCAGTTTGCCTCCAGCTTCCTGAAGAATTGCAGCAGCAGCAGTCATGTCCCAAGGCTTCAGATCTTCTTCCCAGAATGCATCGAATTTTCCTTCGGCTACCCAGCATATATCCAAACCCGCAGAGCCTGTTCGTCTCACTCCTCTAGATCTTAGGATAAAATTCTTCAGATTAAACATGAGCCTGTCTATCTTCTCTTCTCTATCATACGGGAAACCGGTGCAAAGAAGTGCCTTTCTCATCTCTTTTGTTTCGGAAACACGGATCTGAGTCTTGTCTTTGAATGCGCCTCCACCTAGAGTAGCGTGATACACTTCTCCTAGGGCCGGCATAGGAACGATGCCCATCACTGCGGATTTTGTTTCTATATCTTCCAAGCCTATGCAACAGCAATACAAAGGAAGTCTATGAGAATAATTTACAGTTCCATCTAGAGGATCTATGATCCACTTAAAACGAGTGCTCCCTTCGTAAGCCGATCCTTCTTCTCCCAATATATGATCTTGAGGGAAAGACTTTCTGATTTCAGAAACGATCAATTCTTCGGAGCCTTTATCTGCTACGGTTACCAGATCGGATTCGATAGATCCTTTATGAGAAATTTGCAGATCTTCTCTTTCATGAGTCTTCTTTAAGAATTCCATGATTCTCGGAGAGAAGTTCAGGAAATGTTGGTATCGGAGACGGATTTCGTTTTCGTAGCTCATCGGGAATATATTCTTTGAAGCTCATTCTTAGGCGAGTCGCCTAAAGGTAAAGTAAGTAATCCTAAAAACGGATCCGCTATTTGTCCGGCGTTTCTTTGATCTCGATCTGTCCGGAATTCAAGAAGTCTTTTGCTTTCTTCTTATGTTCGTCTTTTACATAAATAGAAGCTGCTGTGAGAACTGCAGCTACGACTCCAGCATCGTCTATGTAACCTGCTCCGAAAAGAATGTCCGGGATAGCATCAAACGGAGTTAAGAAATAAGCGAGCGCTCCTGCAATTGTCAGCTTTGCTTTTAAAGGAGTATCGGGATCCAACATCGCGTAATACAAAGCAATCGCGTCGGGCAAGAATGGCACCTTCCCCGCGACCTTCTTTACCTTGGGCCAGAAACCTTCTTTGATCTTCTCGATTTTATCGTCTTCCATGTGAGTTGGTCCAACCGTCAGCTAGAAGTTCTCCAGGTTGTTTTCAAAATTCTTAAATCGTTCCGGGATTGGCAAAACGATCTGGACCTCTTCCCCGCTAAACGGATCAGTAAATTCCAACCAATAAGAAAGCAAAAGCAAGCCGTAGTTCTCGAATAATTGCGCATTTCTAGAATATAATAAATCTCCTACAACCGGACTTCTTAGGCTTTGGAGATGCACTCGGATTTGATGAGTTCTTCCGGTTTCTAGGTCGGCTTCGATAAGGGAGAATTTTCTACCGTTCTTGGAAACTGCAGTTTGTAATACCTGGTAATGAGTGATAGATGGCCTTCCTTTCGTAGTGACTGTCATCTTCAGCCTTTCTACCGGATGCCTTCCAATCGGCTTGTCTATCGTGCCTTCTCCTTCCGGAAGACTTCCTTGGACCCAAGCCAGATATTTCTTAGTAATATTCCTTCTTCTAAAAAGCTCAGAAAGCTTTGCATGAGCGCTATCATTCTTGGCAACGATCATCAAACCTTCTGTAGGCTTATCCAAACGATGCACGATCCCTGGTCTTGCCTCTCCCCCAATCGAGGAAAGTTCTTTAAATTTATATAAAAGTCCGTTGATCAATGTTGTAGATCTATCTCCCGGCCCACTATGAGAGGCAATCCCAGCAGGCTTTCGGATGATTAAATACTGAGGGGTTTCTTTCAGAACCTCTATGTCCATTTTTACAGGAGTTAGATTCATAGGAGGCTTTGGAGGAACGGAGATCCGAAACTCTTCCCCTGGGCTTACTTTATAAGAAGACTTTGAGATGATCTTTCCGGAACCATCTTGGACCCATCCGGAATCGATCCAGTGTTGGATAGAAGCTCTCGAGATCTCATCTCCCAGAAAATCTTTCAAAAATTTATCGATCCGAGATCCTTCGGATTCGGCGTTAGCTTCGGCATGGAGTTCGAGGTTCATAATAGTTTTCCTGAGAAATACGAGACCATAGGAGCGGACTCATTCAGTGCGGATCTTTAAAAAAGATTTCCCATTTTCCGAGAATCAGTATATCTTGGATAAATTCATCGAATAAACCCCAACCTTAATCAAGGAAGGAAACAAATGGTAAAAAAAATTCTTAATATCCTGCTCGTCGGTGCAACGGTTTTTTCCATCGCTCTCTGCTCTTCCGGAGAAAAAAAAGAGCAAGCCGCTCCCGAGCCTGGTTCTGAGCAAAATGCTGCGGCATCTCGTAACGTCAACGTTGACTCACCTGCAGACGTTATTAATAATCAAATCAAAGACTTCCGTTATCCGGATGGAATCACTCGTCCTGGATTCAGCTACAAAAAAGCTGATGTTAGCGCGGGAGACTTCAGCGAATGGTCAAAAGCAAATATTGCTGTGATCAAAGACGGAATTTCCAAACTTCCTGATGCTTGGGCTCTGGAAATTACAGGACATACTGACCAAGTAGGACCTGAGCAAGCTGAAGGCGATAAAAAAGGAAACGTTTTCTACGGAGACATTCGCGCAAAAGCAGTGAAACAAGCTCTGGTTAAACAAGGAATTCCTGCAAATCGCATCGTAGTTAAGAGCGCTGGTTCTTCTTCTCCAGTTTCCGGATTGGATGCAAAAGACCCTAAAAACCGCAGAGTTACCTTCAAGTTCGTAGAGCAAGGTAAGTAATTCTCTAAAAAAGTAGTTTATCCTGAACTACAAAAAGGGCGGTGTTAAAACCGCCCTTTTTTTATGTCCGAAGCTTTTTTGGCAACGGGCTATTTGTCTGGCTGATCTCTAAATGATCTCAGTCCACTCCCGGAGAAATCATTTTCTCAGGAAGCACCCATTGGTCGAATTGCTCGCTAGTTAAGAGGCCCAACTCGATACCGGACTCTTTTAGGCTGGTGCCTTTCTTGTGAGCATTCTTAGCAATCTTAGCAGCATTATCGTAACCGATATGAGGATTCAAAGCAGTAACCAACATTAAGCTGTTTTTCAAGTGTTCGTTGATCTTTTCTTTGTTCGGTTCGATTCCTCTTGCGCAATGTTCTTCAAAAGAAACTGCAGAGTCTGCAAGAAGTCGGATAGAATTCAAAACATTGTGAATGATTAGCGGCTTGAAAACGTTCAACTCGAAGTTTCCCGATGCTCCACCTATATTCACAGCTACATCATTCGCAATTACTTGAGAAGCTACCATGGTCATTTGCTCGGACTGAGTAGGATTCACTTTTCCAGGCATGATAGAAGAACCAGGTTCATTCTCAGGAATAGAGATCTCGCCGATCCCACATCTAGGTCCGGAAGAAAGCCATCTCACATCGTTTGCGATCTTCATAAAAGAAGCTGCAATCGTTTTCAGGACTCCATGAGTTTCTACCAAAGAATCGTGAGCCGCCAGAGCTTCGAATTTATTCTCTGCGGAGATGAAAGGTAATCCGGTCTCTTTCGCGATCTGAGCGGCGGCCTTTACAGCAAATTCAGGATGAGTATTCAATCCTGTTCCTACTGCAGTTCCACCCAATGCCAGTCTATAGACCGACGGAAGAACAGCTTTCACTCTCTCGATATTGTATTCTAATTGCTTTACGTAACCGGAGAATTCTTGGCCCAGAGTAAGTGGGGTTGCATCTTGCAAGTGAGTGCGCCCGATCTTGATGATATTCTGGAATTCAGCCGACTTCTTCTTTAAAGTATCCTTAAGTTGTTCCAATGCTGGAAGAAGTTTCTTTACCAGCTGCTCTGCAGCTGCAATATGCATTGCTGTCGGAAACGTATCATTAGAAGACTGAGCCTTGTTCACATCATCATTCGGATGAATTGGCTTCTTGGAACCTTTTGTTCCTCCGGAGATCTCTATCGCTCGATTAGAAATAACTTCGTTGGCGTTCATATTGGTCTGAGTTCCGGAACCGGTCTGCCAAACACTTAAAGGGAAATGCTCATCCAATTTGCCTGAGATGACTTCGTCTGCCGCTTGTAAGATCAGATTTTTTTTCTCTTCGGTCAAGAGTCCAAGTTGAGCATTTACAATCGCTGCTGACTTTTTCAGAACTCCCAGAGCTCTGATCATCTCACGAGGGAAACGATCGTTTCCTATATGAAAGTGATGTAGGGATCTTTCGGTTTGAGCTCCCCAGTATTTGGAATCATCTACTTCGATTTCTCCCATGGAATCGGTTTCGATCCTAGTTTTCATGAATCCTCCGTTCAATAGCTGTTGAAATAAAATAGGTTGGATTTCCGGATTGGAAAGGGACTGTGCAGATCCGCAAATCTTTGTTAAAAGAAATTACTCGTCTCGGAATTTACGAAGAGTGTCGGCCAAAGCAGCAAACTCAGGTTTCTTTGCAGTGACGTTCTCCAAATATTCCAAAGTGGAGTCCAACCAGGCGGAATCAGATTCTAATTCTTTCCGAATGAATACATGTCGGATCGAATTCATAGAGCGAATCTCGATATATCTCCGCTTCTGGTCATAGTACATTAGGTCGGCTACTTTGTCTTTTCCGAATTCCGGAGAAGAAATGGCCGCTACAACTTCATCCAGCCAGATGATTCCGTTATTCTTACGATCCACATAATCAATAGATTTCTGAACCTTAGCCGAGATGAGAGTGGATTTTTCCTTAGGGCCCATAAGCACTCCCAAGGATTTCTTTGGTTTCGGAGGCTCTTTTTCAGCAGCAGGCTCATTCGATTTAGAAGCAGCAGGTTTCTTGTTCTGCTTTGCGGTTTGGTACTCGTCGGCAGGTTCCAGATCCTTCTTCAAAGGAGAAGAAATGCTTACGCCGAAGAGCCCCAATATCCATTCTAACAATTTTACAAGAAAGGACTTTGAATCTTGGATTGCTTTGAGTCTTAGCTTCTCATTTTCTTTTTCCCAATCTGCAATTGCCTTGGAGAGACGGATTTGTTCATCTATAGCGATCTCCGAATCCACTCCTTCTACCACATCTTTTAGAAAAGCATAAATTCCTTTCGGCTGACCGTTCTTGCGGATCAGATTATGGATAGAAGTTCTTCTCTCCTTGTTCGCTAAGAAAGAAGAAACAACGTTCTCGATCGCAAGCGCGACCACACCCGGAGAATTTCCGGTAATTTTTTCTCTAGTAAGAATATCATTTCTAGTCTTGAATCTTTCCAAGATCTGATCCAAAACTTCAGTCTTACTCAAACCTGATTTCTTAATGGAGGAATCTTTGATCTTTATGGAAGAAAGGTCCACAGCCAAAGGCTCTTTGGATTCTCGAATACGAACTACTATATCGCTGAATGCAAGGTTTACTAAGGATTCTTTTCTCAAGCTAGAAAGAGAATCCATGGATTGGGAAAGCACTTCGAATGCCTGCAAGAATACGTCGGAACCTTCCCAAGTTTTACCTGAAGTAAAGGCAGGGTGTTTTTTTAATTCTTGTATGAACTGCGCGCCTTGGTGAGTTCCAGACGGTTGGATCCAACCGGATTGTTCTCCTGGAAGAAGAGAGGTAAGGATCCTTCTTCCTAGATTTATAAAGATTTCATAGATGATTTCGATTTCAGTCTCATCCGTTGCGGTTTCCTTCTTCACATCTAAAGAAGTTTCGCCTACAAGTTCTTCTAAAGAAGGTTGGATCACATGGAATTCAAGATGCAAGCGAAGCAAAGGAGAACGAGAGCCTCTCTTTTCAACGGCGAGTAACGCTTCCGGATCCGCTTTAATCTGTCCCAAGAATTGAATGACTTCATTCGGCTTTTTGGCAAGAAGAGAGATCAGAGAGGCAAGTATATCATCTCTAAGTTTAAAGTTCCTTTGAAGAAAAGACTCTACAGAAAGAGTCTTTGTGTTCCTCATCGAAATGGGAAGGTTCTTAGAATCCTGAAAGTCGATCAGATTTCCCTTATCGTCCGCATTCAAGTACTGTCGTAGCACCCAATCTCTCAGCTCACCGGCGGCTCTTCTTTCCGCCAAATTCAGATCTCTTCTTATTATATATTGCAGAAAGGCAGCAGCACTCTGCGCTAAACAAGTGGATTTGATCTTTTGGATCTGATCTGCTCTACGAGAAGCGGGCCGAATCGCAACATTTGCGAGACCGAGTTCCTTCGTCTCTTCTGACAGAAAAAGATATTGATAGAGAACAAATCCATTCTTGTCCTCGAAATATTTCAGATCCGCAGGTTTGAGGAATTGAAGCTGCTCGAATTTAGCGAGCGCGAAAGGAGAATAATTGAACAAGAAGAAGTTTTCTACTCCCTTCTCGATCATGTCCAGATCGCGCATCGCTTTAGGATTGGTTTGAAGTAAGAGGTTGCGGAGTTCTTCCTCCGGGATCAGGTCCGTTCTATCTAAAGGAACGACACCTTCTTCCGGAGTTGGGTTCGGAGCCTGGGATGAATTGCTTTCCGTTTCGGGCATATGCGCTTCCCTTTCGCTCCGGTCGTGTTGACTAGCGATTTGCGTGACCTAATATTTTATTTTCGGAAACGAATCACTGCATTCTTGAGCGCGATCTAAGAAGTTTAGACGTTTATTTATTACGCTTTGCTTCGGAGAAGGCTAAGCTCTCATCAAACCTTCCAGGAAGGAGACGTATTTTTCTCTTCCGGGATATGGTCTTCTGGCGGTCCCGCTTTGGACAGCAGCTTCTGCAACGGCAGGTGCAACATGATACAGAACCCTTTGGTCAAAAGGCTTAGGGATTAAGTAATCAGGACCGAATACGAATTTCTCTCCGCCGTAAGCAAGACTCACTGCTTCTGGAACTTCTAACCTGGCAAGTTCCGCCAATGCTCTTGCTGCAGCTAATTTCATTTCTAGAGTAATATGCTTGGCTCTTACATCCAAGGCTCCTCTGAAAATAAAAGGAAAACCTAGAACGTTATTCACCTGGTTCGGCATATCACTTCGACCAGTTCCCATAATAATATCAGGTCTTACCTGCTTAGCAACTGCATACGGAATTTCCGGATCAGGATTTGCTAGGGCAAAGATTACCGGATTCAGTGCCATGGACTT
Organism: Leptospira semungkisensis; assembly: GCF_004770055.1. NCBI lineage: Bacteria > Pseudomonadati > Spirochaetota > Leptospiria > Leptospirales > Leptospiraceae > Leptospira > Leptospira semungkisensis. The sequence goes on from NZ_RQEP01000005.1 coordinate 505,355, forward strand.
TACCATGTCCTCGGTCACCATATCAGCCACCGAAACACCTACAAAAATATCCGCATCTTGCATTGCATCTGCTAGAGTACGAGCTTTTGTATTTTGAACGTATTTTTGTTTGGTAGAATTCAGATCCGTTCTTTCGGAATGGATCACTCCTTTTGTATCTACCAAGAAGATCTGCTCTTTACGGATCCCAATATGTTGCACTAGTTCTGCAATCGCGATCCCAGCAGCTCCCGCTCCGCAGATCACTAGTTTTACATCGCTTGGACGTTTGCCATTGATCTCGAATGCGTTCAATAGACCGGCTACAGTAATGATCGCAGTTCCATGTTGGTCATCATGAAAGACAGGGATATTCATTCTCTTGATGAGTTCTTCTTCTATATAAAAACTTTCGGGAGCCTTGATATCTTCTAAGTTAATCCCACCGAAAGTAGGCTCGAGCATTTGGACCGTCTTAATGAAATCATCCGGATCCTTTGCATCGACTTCGATATCGTAAACATCAATCCCAGCGAATTTTTTAAAAAGGACAGCCTTACCTTCCATCACAGGTTTTCCTGCAGAAGGACCTATATCTCCCAATCCCAAGATTGCAGTTCCGTTAGTGATAATGCCGACTAAGTTTCCTTTATTAGTGTACTCATACACTAGGTCCGGATTTTCTTTGATTTCCAGACAAGGGTAAGCGACTCCAGGCGAGTATGCCAGGGACAGGTCAAAGGAATCCCGAGTAGGTTTAGTAGGAACAACTTGTATTTTACCCTTTGGATGTAGGGAATGATATTCGAGGGATTTTTCTCTCATAGGAATAAAACCAATCTTTTCGCTCGGGGAAAGAACGAAAACCTTATTTCCCGACGCAGAACTTACTGAAGATTCTTCCAAGGATTTCTTCGGTGTCTACGCGGCCGTTCACTTCACCGATCTGTTCTAACGCGGAATCTATCTCTTTAATATATATCTCCGCAGGCGCTCCGTCACTCATGAGAGCAACACAGTTCTCCAAACTTCTAGTAATTGAAGTAAAATGGAAACGATTCCTCTCTTCCAAAAGGACATAATCTTCAGAACTTTCCAAACCTTGCAGTTTTTCTGAGATTTTTTGGACCAAAGCGTCCAAACCTGTTCTAGTCTTACAGGAAATTTCAACGACCATGGTGCCCGAATAATTTTTGCGAAGGATAAACTGTGGATCCCAACTTGGATCACGAATATCACTTTTGTTCGCCGCCACGATCGCACCTTCAATTTTGGATCTGTTTTCTTCCGCAAATTTCTCCCAATCCATCGCTTGAGAAACATCGATGACTAAAACTCTAACGTCAGCCTGAGAGAATTCCTTCTCGCTTCTCTCGATCCCCATTTTTTCTATTCTGTCGCCTGTCTCTCTGACTCCGGCAGTATCGATCAGTCGGATGGGAACACCCGAAAGTAAAAATTCTTCACTAATATAGTCTCTGGTGGTTCCGGGAATTTCGGAGATAATGGATCTATCTCTTCCCAAGATCAAATTCATGAGACTGGATTTGCCGGTGTTTGGCTCTCCGTATAAGACGACTCTACTTCTCTCCAAGAGATTCTCTGCGGCGCTTGACTTGTGAAGAAGGTTATTGCAGATCTCAGCGATCTTGCGAATTCGATTCTTTCTTTCTTCAAAGGATTCGTATGTCAAATCTTCGGTTGAGAAATCGATCTCCGCTTCACATTCCGCCTTTAGAGAAATCAATTGGCTTCTTAAGTTAGAAGTAAGACGTGAAATTTCTCCGAAAGCATTCTTCTGAGCAAGCTCCAGCTCGAATCTGGATCTTGCACCTATGATCCTTCCGATGGCTTCTGCCTCGTTCAGATCTAGTTTAGAATTTAAGAAAGCTCTCTTAGTGAACTCGCCTTGCTTTGCAGGCCTTGCGCCCGACTTAAACAAACATTCCAAGGCTTCTCTAAGAAGAATGGGATTTCCGTGAGTATGGATTTCGCAGAGATTTTCTCCCGTAAAAGAATTAGGACCTGCGAAATATAGAAATACTACTTGGTCTAGTTTCTTCTCACCGTCTATGAAACGGCAAGTATATGCGAACCTAGGTTGAATGGAGGACATGAGAAGAGGATCGCCATAGAAAGATAAATGTTTATAAGCGATCTGTAATGCTTCCGGACCGGATATTCTCAGAATACCGATAGCGCCCGCCCCGGAAGCCGTAGATATAGCAGCTATTGTATCAGCCACAATCGATTCAGTAGTCGTTCACTTCCTCGAGAAGATCCCCGTTAGGGCTCTTATCAACGACGTCTTTGTACTTGTGTTTGTCTTTCATAGGAATGATACGCACTTTTTTGTACGTTCCGTTCCCTTCCGATCTAGTGAAGACTTTCTCGTTTTCCTGCAGAGCCATGTGAACGATCCTTCTTTCAAAAGGATTCATAGGTTCCAGCAGTTTAGACTTTCCGGATTTTGCAACGGAAGAAGCTACCGATTTGCTCAATCTGATCAAAGATAATTCTCTTTTATCTCTGTAAGATTCAGTGTCTAGAACGATCTTGCGCCCGTGGCGAATCTTGGAATCAACCATCAAGTTCACAAGGAACTGAAGTGCGTCCAAGGTTGCTCCGCGTTTTCCAATGATCAATCCGGACTCACGACTTGTGAGTTCGATATAGATCTTTCCATCGACGTCTCCCATTCCCACCACTTCAGCTTCCACACCCATCTTGCGAAGAAGGGTAAGGACCACTCCGTGAATGATCTTCTCTGCAGGAAGATCAAAGTTGGAAACGAAGGCACGTACTACGGCCGGTTTTTTTTGTGTTAGTCCTAAAAATCCGGACTTACCAGATTCGACGGTCTCAAACCGCACGTCTCCGGGCTCCAGTCTTAAGGTCTCTAGTGTGATCTCTTCAGCTTCGGCTTTTGTTTTGCCTTCGGCCTCGAAAATATAGTTTTCCATATCGTATCCTCGATATATGAATTCAGGCTCTTACAGGAGCTTCGTCTTTCTTACGAATATTCGTTAACCATTGTTGAGCAATAGAAAGGACGTTAGTCACGGTCCAATATAATGTCAGTCCGGACGGCATGCTCCAAAGGAAAAATACCATCATTACCGGCATCAGATACATCATCATCTTCTGATTCGGATCCGTTTGAACGGAAGTCAGCTTCATAGAAAGGAACTGAGTTCCTACCATTAATAAGACTAATAGATTTAAGGAAATTCCGGTCGCAGAAAGATAAGGGATCGCAGGGGAAGTCCAAATAAAATCAGGCTCGCTTAGATCAGTGATCCAAAGAAAAGGAGACTTCCAAAGATCGATCGTATCCGCAAATGCCACATACAACGCGAAGAAGATCGGCAATTGGATTAACATAGGAAGACATCCTCCCAACTGAGAGAGTGGATTCATATTGTGCTTTTTATAAAGCTCCAACATCTTCTCTTGCTTTTTGGCAGGATCGTTTACGTACTTCTCATTGATCTTTTTAAGTTCAGGAGAAAGAGCGCTCATCTTCTTCATTGCTTCCGCTTGTTTTTGGTTCAGCGGATAGAAAACCAATTTAAAGATAAGAGCAAACAGAAGGATCCCGAACCCGAAGCTTGGGATCGTATATTTATACGATTGTTTTAAGAACCAGACGATTCCGTTTCGGATAGGAGTAAAGATCCCTTGGTTAAAGGATTTGTTTAGATCGGAACTTAGGCCCGCGAAAGCCGATTTAGGATTCTTGAAAGGATCCAATTTCGGATCTCTGAACAGCATACCGTCCCATTCTCTGATCCCGACGTAATTCGCAAATTCCAATGTCTCGTCCTTTCCAGGCTCGAGAGAAATATTAGAATAAGCTAATATCGTTCCAGTTTCGTTTTTCTTTCTATTGTCGAATAGAGCGCCTTCGGCCGGATGATTTAGAGTGTCCACAACCGCTAAGAAGTAACGGCTACCTGCTCCAGCAAAGTCTACACCTTCTCCGGAAGCCCAAACTTCTTTGAAGTTCTCATTTCCGTTCGGAGGGCCAAAGAAGAAATTACGAATTCCTTCCCAGAATCCCCAAGCATCTCCACCGTCCGGAAGATCTTTCTCACTTCCGTCTATTCTATACACGCGGAAGAATTTAGATAATTCCTGAGCATTCGGTTCTCTTGTTTGAGGCAAAGGCCCTAAACTTCCGAAAGTCCTTAGATAAGCAGGCTTCTCACGATCTCCGAAATAGAGTTTTTCTTTTCCGAGGTTAGTAACGGTAATTTCAGATTTAAAATAATTTTCAGTCGGAAAGAAGCGGAATACTTTCTTGAGCAAAACTCCGTCTTTCGTTGCGTAGAAGGTAACGGTTCTGTTTTCTTTATCTTCTTCTGCCTTGAAGTTGATCTTATTCCATTCAGAATGAGCCACTTCTTCTTTCTTATGAGAGAAGTTGAAGTCGAAGCCTTTTCCGCGAGATAGTTCGATAGCCTTAACTTTTTTGCCATCTACTTCAATCTCTTGGTAATCCGCTCTAGCAATATTGATCTCATTGCCTTCGATATCTTTATAATTCTTAATATAGAATTTTTCGATCCTTCCACCCAAACTAGAAAGAGTAACTACGTGAGAGTCGGTAGTGAAAGTGAATGTCTTTACGTCCTTAGCATCGACTGTAGAAATCGCTGCCGGAGTTTGAGGCTTCTGCTCGTGACTAGCTTCTTTAGAAGCATCTTTATTTTCCGTAACCGGTACGGGCTTATTCGGTTGTTTTTGCTTTTCGCTCTCCGGATTGAAGAAGTAGTTCCCGAGGAACCAAATTCCCATTGTGAGTACTAAAGCAAGAAAGAGTCTATTTTGTCTGTCGTCCATTTCCTATTTCCTTCTAGGGTTAGGGGGTAAGGGGTCGTCGCCTGCCGCAAAGAGAGGATTGCATCTGAGAATTCTCTTTGCGCTTAAAAAAGATGCGTTGAAAAAATCGTATTCTTGGAAGGCCTGAACTGCGTATTCGGAACAGCTAGGAGTGAATCTGCAGGAAGGCGGAAGAATAGGTGAGATCCAACGTTTGTAAAATCGGATCAGTAAGATGGCTAGTTGATTCATTTTATTTTTTGAGCCAGCAGACTCAAACAAGCCAGAAGTTGGGAATGATCTTTATCGAATAGGCTCGGTTTCGCTAGTATCGCGATATCGAAGCCTTTTGGAAAAGAACCTGCTGTTTCGGCAACGGCAGCCCTTAATCTTCTCCGTATTCGATTTCTTCGAACGGCCTTTCCGACCGATCTTTCCGGGCAGTATAAAAACCTATTTTTTTCTAAGGCGTTCGCCCGATAGATGATCGTTAACGGAGGATTGGTTGCCCTTTTTCCGGAAGCGAAAAGCTCCCTAATATCCTTCTTGGATGTAAGCGTCTCTTCGATATAGGTTCGTTAGAATTTCTTACCAGTTCTTTCGTCAGAAACGGTTAGCTTGTAACGACCTTTAGCTCTTCTGCGGGCGAGAGTTTTTCTTCCGCCGGGGGTCGCCATTCTGGCGCGGAATCCGTGGGTACGGGCACGTTTAATCCGGCTGGGTTGGTATGTTCTTCTCATATAGTTCCCTGTATCTCTAAGATTGCAGTATAGGACCCTGAAATTAGTCCTTCGGGTTTACATTTTTTCCCGAAGAGCCAAGGGTCAATCCGTTTCTTGAACGGACTTCACGCGATTTGTATAATGGAATCAATAATGGCAACCCGGCAACGTCCTACTCTCCCACACAGCGAACCATGCAGTACCATCAGCGATGAGAGGCTTAACTTCCGTGTTCGGGATGGGAACGGGTGTGACCCTCTCTCTATAATCACCGAGAATCTTTGGACAGTTTGGAATTGAGCTCTCTCTTGTCAAACCTATTTAGTAGGTTTTGTTCCAGTCGATGAATTGTTCGCCGGCCATTCTTTGGCAATTGGGACAGAAGAAGGAATCGTGGCCCAGAACGTTTGCCCTTCGAATCGTAGTGCCGCACCTTGGGCAGGGTTCATTTTTTCGGTTTCTTACCTTTACATGGTCTCGGACTTTCACATCCAAAGGAGCCTGCTTCTTTCGAATATATTCTATCGAATTCGTTAAGATAGTCTTGATACTTAGATAGAGTTGCTTCTTCTCCTCTTCTTGGAGTTTATAACAGGGAGTCTTAGGATGGATCTTTGCATCGAATAATACCTCGTCGGCGTAGGCATTTCCGAGAGCGCTTAATTTCGTTTGGTCCATGAGAAAGGCACGTGTCTGTTGCCTGCTCTTGTTCAGTCTGTTTAAGAATTCTTCTTCCGTAAATTCGTCCGAAAGAAGATTGATTCCTTGGTCGGTATACTTAGGGATCTGGTTGTAGTATTCAGGTTCCGTAAAGTATACTTTCCCCATTCGAACATCGTCTGCGTAATTTAAGACCTTATTTTGAAAACGAATTCTAACGCAAAGATCCTTCTTTTTATATTTTGGATCCAAGGAGAATCTACCCGCAAGCATAGGATGAATGACTAGATTCTTTGAACCGAATTGAAAATTCAAAAAAGGACCATTCCGTTCCAAGCCTTCAAAGGGAAGATTGAGAAAGGAATTCTCAGACTGACCGCCTGTAAGATTTCGAACCACGATTGGATCGACGATCTCTATGGCTTGGATGATCTCGCCGGGAAGTTCCTGGACAAGCCTTTCTTGTATGATGACTAGATCGGGAAGCTCTGGCATGAGCGGCTCTTATTTCTTTTTACGGCTTGGAAGATACTTGTAGTATTCGACTTCGATAGTATTAATTAAAAAAGTATAATATTTTACGAGCTTCTTATCATACTTTTTCTTTTGGGCCTCATTGCGTAAGAATTCAGAAATCTGATCCCGGATCAACGGAGCCTTTAGATCGGAATGACTTAGAATAATAGAGCTAGGCATTCCGATCGGCACAATCTCATCAGGGATAGCGATCGTGGCCGAATTCTGCAAGAGCGCATATTCAACTGTAGAAGCAACTTTATCATCGTCGGACTCGGTTCTCAAATGGGCCACTGACTGACGGATATTTTCTATATTCTCCCAGATCTTCTTTCTAAGAGATTTAGAATCATGGATCTTGTCTTGGATCTTAGTAAAACGATTCGGGAACACGAATCTTTCGGCGCCTTTCGAGATCAGGCTCACTTTTTTCTCTTTCGGACTTTCTCCTTTTCCGAAGTGATCGTCAGCGTCGTCATCATCGCTGCTTACATAATAATCACTCACAGTGGAGATGCTCGAATAATCCGCTCTAAATCCTCCGCCACCTGAAGACGGCTTGCCTCCTAAACCGAGAATATCCGATTTGTCTCTTTCTCTGAAGAATACAGCAAGCAATCCGCCGATCACAAGAGAAACAGGAAGTCCTACTAAGATGACCCCTGCTGCATTGAAATGTACGCTCGCAATCAGGAAGAATAACATAGTTCCCACAAATCCAAGTAACCCCATGGAAAGATTGAATTTCTTCGCGAGAGCCTCACTTTTCTGACGCTCTTCTACTTCTCTTTCCATGATCATCGCGTCTTGCTGTAGCTTGACAACGTAATCCGCTTTTAACATGGAATTCAATGCAGGATTCTTAGAACTAACCAAGGATGCGTTAATCTCTTTCGCGATAGCAAGATCCTTTTCGATCATAGGATTCACTTTCGCTTCTGCAGTCAGCTTATGCAATACTGCGGCCATGTAGCCAGGATCGACAGCGTAGATTTCCGTCCCGCCTTCTTCCTTCTTGATCTCTTTCATCCCGAATTTGGTTTTGAGTTCGGAAACGATCTCTTGGGTATATTTAGAAACTAGTTCAGGATCCGAAATCCCAACGGCATCCAATCTCTTCTCCGGAATAAACCGAAAAAGAGTCTGATTGTTCTGAGAATTTTCTTTGATCTGATTTTGGAGCCTATTCTTTAGACTCTTAAAGGCACCTTCTACCTTTCTCTCACTTAAAAGAGCTTTTTCTTGGATAAGCTTTCGGATGATCGCAACAGATTGCATGCAAGTCTCTGCGACTCTCTTGCCTAGATCGTCCTTTTCTTTGTCGAAAGGAAAATCTTGCACAAGCTGAATGAGAGCTTCTACCTTCTCGCTATTCTGTTTCTTGCCCGGCTCTGCATTCCCATGAAGAGCTTCAAAATCCTGAATGCGGCCTCGGAACAAAGTGTAACCCGCTCTTTCCGAAAGTTGTTTCAAATAATTTAATGCGAATACTTCTAATGCGTCGCTTTGCGCACGATAGTGAGAAATAATCTCCGGTTGATTCACATACGTTCCGTCAGGATTCAATTGCAAATCATCCAAGATCAAATGATAATCTGGAAGGATCTCGATCACTGCCTCTTTGTTCTTTGCATAATTCACAAAGTCCCAAAGGAAATCATTCATCGGAATATAACTGTACGGTGAGAATCCTCTTTTGAGAAGGCTCGCCATCTCGGACTGTAAAGAAGCTAATTTAGGATAAAGCCAGATCTGTCCTGCCTTGTTCTTATGAAGGAGCATGGCTCCAGGACGATCCTCTTCTAAAGCCCTAGGTTTTTTAGCTCTGTTGTTTAAGATGAGATCTATTGTTTCTTCCGAAAAATTAAAACATGCCTTGCGATAAGGAGTAACGTCGGTCTTCGCTTCCTTTTGCGGGGAAGCTAACGCGATCTTAGCAAGGACCTTGTTCCCGTTCCGAACGAGGAACGGATACATGAGCATGGATTTATTTCTTCCTCGCTTTTCGGTATCCAGCAATTGGCGAAGAGCCATATCCACAGAAGGAGGGGACTTTGCCTGTTCGCTTAGATTGCGATACTTGTTCAGCAATTCTCCGAGTTTATCTAAAGTAAGAAGGTAAGAAGGATGAACGCTTTTAGAACCGTGTTTTTCGGTCTTCTTATGCCAGTCTCTAAGTTCGTCTAGAATGCAACGAGCAGTTGCAGAGAGCCCGACAGCGCCATCGTTTAAGAAGATATAATCCGGCGCCAGGGCTTCTAAGTCAGGAGCCTTGGTTTGACTGGAGGCTAACTCCTCGAAGGATATTTCTTGCTCCAAGGTTTCCATATCTACACCGTATTTGGACAACAATCCAATGAAGGAAAATTTCTATTTGTTTCCTTCCGACCAGAATCCCTAACGGAAAGAGAGAATGAAACTATTTTATACGCGAGTAAAAACCTCATTGTTTGACAAATAGATCCATTTTCGATCCGAAACTTGCCGGATTCACTCTGCAAATGAGCTAAGGACCTTCCCTATTTTGTGAATTCCTTCCTGGATTTCTTGATCTTCTCGAGCAAAGCTAATCCGAACACATTCTTCTGCGAAAGGTTCCTGGGAGACTGGAGTCGGATAAAAATATTTTCCAGGAACGATGATCACTCCGTTCTCTTTTAAGATCGGATAAAGTTCCGAGATCTTCCTATTCAGTCCGGAAAATTTTGCCCAAAGAAAGAAGGCGCCTTCGCTCTCATGCAAAGAATATCTTATCTTATTCTTCCATTCTTTTCTAATACAGGAAATCGCAAGGTCTCTCTTTTTCCGATAGAATGGCCTGACTATGTCTCTACTCAGTCTAAGCCATTCTCCTGAATTTATGAACTCAAGAGCTATAAATTGGCCGAGATTTCCGCTAGCTAAGTTCAAAACTGCATTCGCTTTATTTAATGCACTTATGATCTCAGGATCTCCTAATACGAAGCCTGTACGAACTCCGGGCAATCCTATCTTGGAAAGACTGAAGCCTTGGATCATTCCTTCCTTATGAAACAAACCTTGCTCCGAGTAAACAATTCCTGGAAAAGGATATCCATACGCATTGTCCAAGAATAAGGGAATGTTTCTCTTGCGAGAAAAGCTGAGTATCTTTTCCAACTCTTCTGAGCTAGCGACGCGTCCCGTCGGATTTGTAGGTCTGGATAAGGCAACACAGCCTAACGGATTTTTTTCATCATCCCAATTCTCTAAAGAAGAAGGATCTAACTCGTAACGAAATGTATCTTCTCCGGTAGTTTTAACCTGTCCGAGTGAATATGCAAAGGAATTCGAATATATAGGTTGGTCCAGATATCCAATGTATTCCGGAAGAACAGGAAGAAAGATCTTACGAAAACTTCCGTCTTCGAAATGACCGGAGAAGAAATTCAATAATAAGTAGAACGCACTTTGAGAACCGTTGGTGATTGCGATTTGGTCTTTATGGATCTTAGTCCCAGTCTCGGAACTTAAAAGAGAAGCGAGAGCTTCTAAGGTCTCTTCTTTTCCAGAAGGAGTTTCATATTTTCCCAATAGGGAATCCCAAAAGTTGGAAGAAGTAAATTTAGAGAGAATCTCTCTCCATGCTTCCTCGACTTCAGGGATCAATGCAGGACTTCCGCCTCCGAGCATGGACATGCCTGGCCTGAGATTGCCCAGGTCTTCCATCAATTGTCCGATCCCGGTCTGATTCTCGTATTTTCTACCGAATCTTGAAAAAATGAAATTCTCGCTCATTATGTAATTCCACTTTTCTTTTGGCAAAACTTCCGAAAAGATAATCTAAGAGGAGAAGGAAATTTTTTCCACTTCTTCCAAACCCTTCCTGGAGAAAGCAATGCAACCGGTTGAGTCTCTCGAAGAAACTAGTTCTATCGATCCGAACACTTTGGATCTGGATTCGCTTCTGGTTCGATTTCCTTGGGAAGAAAAGTGGACCGAATTAGCAGAACCCATCGATAGTCTTTGGTCATTTGATCTGGATGCTTCTCCGTCGGCACTTTGGCCTTGGCTGATAGACACTTCTTCTTTCAATAAGAGAATAGAGATCCCTGAGATGAAATTCAAGGAGATCAACGGAAGACTTTTTGGTACTTCTAAAAACGCAGGCATTCCAATGGAGTGGGAAGAAGTTCCTTGGGAATGGGAATACTGCAAACAATTGAATAATGCCAGGATCTATTCAAAAGGATTCGCATACTATGTTCGCACTCGATATTTATTATTCCCCTTAGAAGAAAATAAGACCAGGCTATTCGTATATTTCGGATGGATTCCGAAAGGATGGATCGGCAAGACCATTCTTCAGATAGGAATGAAGCAAATGTATAAATCCTATCAGAAAGGATTGAACGGAGTCGTTTCAGATCTAAAGAAGACCAAGGATCTCAGCTGGCTCGGACCAAGCGCACTCGGTTTCATAAAGGAAACCAAACTCAATCGAGAACCTGTCTTTCCAGCAAGAATGCAACAGATCCGAGTAGGTTTCATTCGAGAAGGACAACCCCGAGAATTAGTAGATAAGGTTTTAAATTATATCTTGGATGCAGATGAATCCGATCTCTACCGCATCCGAGTCAAAGCGCTTTCCAAGGCCTGGGATATTTCGGAAAAAGATCTTCTTCTTGTATTCTTGCATGGTTGTAGACTCGGATTGTTTACGATCAGTTGGGATGTAGTTTGTCCGCATTGCAGAGGAGTCAGAACCGAAGCCCAACATTTGGGAGATCTTCCTACAAGAGACAATTGCGAAGTTTGCGAGATCCAGTTTGAAGCGAACCAATGGAATTCAATAGAGATAACATTTCACGTGCATCCTTCTATTAGAGAAGTGCAGAAGAGAATGTTTTGCGCGGCGGAACCCGCCACTAAGAATCATATTCGATTTCAGAAATATCTTTCTCCCGGAGAATCCTATAAATCTAAATTGCTCCTGAAAAACGGAGTGTATCGTTTAAGAATAAATGGGGATAAAAATTATACTCTTCTTGAAATCAAGGACGAAGCAAAGAATGATTCTCTTCTATGGAAACCGAACGGATTGCCGGAGCAAATAGAAGCCGGTTTCGAACCAAATCTCATTCTGGAAAATGAAACCTCAGCACCTCGATGCTTCATCATTGAAGAAAGAAAAGAAGACCAAGATTGCCTTCGTCCGTCGGACTTATTCAATTTTCAGGATTTCAGAGATCTATTCTCCCAAGAAGCACTCTCCACAGATCTGCAATTGGACATCGGAATCCAAACCATCCTATTTACCGATATCGTAGGCTCTACAAAATTCTATTATAATAAAGGCGATTCAGGTGCCTTCTCTGAAGTTAGATATCATTTCGTAGAAGTGTATAAGGTAGTCAGGGAATTCCAAGGTGCCGTGGTGAAAACGATCGGAGATGCGGTGATGGCTTCCTTCTCTTCGCCCGTTGCTGCAGTGGAAGCTTCCGTTAAACTACAAGAATTCTTTTCAGATGAAAATCCGGAGACTCCTATCCGGATCCGGATCAGTCTGCATACGGGCCCCTGCCTCGCAGTAAACCTGAACAGCAATATTGACTACTTCGGAAACACGGTGAACTTTGCAGCCAAATTGCAAGCCATAGCCGACGGAGAAGAGATCGTATTCTCAGAAGTCATATTCAAGGACAAAGAACTTCGAAAGCTAATGACAGAAAAAGGTTGGAAGGTTAGAAGAGTGAAATTCAACCAAAGCTGGATCAATGAAGAAACTTTGGCCTATAAATTGGTGTTTAACGGTTTGGAACAGAAAGACGAATAAATCTTTTTCCAATCTATCTATTTGAAATAATCAAAGAATCTCATTGGAGAAAATCATGTTTCGATTTGTCGCTATCCTTCTCGCAGCTTATTTTATATTAGCAGCCGGATTACAATACAACGATCCGGATCCATTGCATTGGATGTTATTGTACTTAACCTCAGCGATTGCTTGTGTGCTCGCGGCAATTCGCAAAGACAGTCTTCCCTTACTCTATGCATTGATGGGAATGGCGAGCATCGAGATCGCAATCACTGCCAACGGATTCTTTACTTGGCTGAAGGCAGGAAATGAAAATCTAATCGTAGCCAAGATGAGCGCTGAGAAGCCTTATATCGAGCTTGGCCGCGAATTCTTAGGAGCCTTGATCAGCCTCGCAGTAGCTGTCTGGCTTTGGTTTAGAAAAAGATAATTCGAACTGAATTATCTTTGTACTATTTATTCTAAGAATTGAAGCATGTTCGCTATAGCTACTTTGAGACCAGGAACTTTTTCTTTGCATACATCATATATTATTTCATAATCGAGTCCTTCATAATGATGCGAGATAATATCTCTCATTCTCATGATGTTTGCCCAGTCGATCGAATTATATTTTAATAGCAAATCCGGTTGGTGCTTGTGAATAGATTTGATGTTTTCTCCGATTGTTTGCAGTCTCATGGAGATAGAATCTAAAAGGATCTGGCCTTCTTCATTTGAAATGAAATCCTCTGCAGCCTCAATACTTTTGAATCTGCTTTCTACAAGCTGAATCGATTCAAGTATAAATTGAAGTCTATCTCGAAGTTCTTCAGACATGTATCATATCTTTTCGAATTCTTTCTATAAAAGATTTTCTTAAGCTCGGTCTATTGCGGACTAAATCAACGGATCGGCCCAATTTATCTTCGAGATAGATTTTTATTCCGGCTATTGAATCAAACTTAGGTTCTTGAACATCAATCAACAGATCAACGTCGCTGTTGAGATCGGCACTATCCTTAGAAAAAGAGCCAAATACATAGATATTCATTAGCCCGTACTTACGTGCCAATTCAGGCTTTGCCTCTCTAAGGCTTTTCAGAAGTTCTTCTCGAGTTTGAACGAACATAATGAAACCCGATAAAATTGGAGACGCCGGGGTTCGAACCCGGGTCCTATTGCGTCTCAATGCGGCCTCTACGTGTTTGTCTTATGTTTTAAATCTCGAAAGGCCTTAGCCCATAAGCAGGCGTGTCCTTTCTATCCGGTCCAAGTACTCCTTAAAACGGGAACCGATAACCGATCCAAGAAGTCTCCCGTTTGAGACAGAGAGAAAGCCACCGGGAGAGTAAGCTATCTTTCCGAAGCAGAGATTAAGCTGCTAGTGCTAATTCGTTGTTAGCGTTTAATGTTTTGAAGGTTTTTAAGAGGCCCCTCACCCCTACATGCCACCACACCTTAACTACAACAGTCGAAACCAAATTCGTCCCCGTTGTGTTATCGATTAGACTCTAGATTTGATTTTACCGGATGTGAAAGCAAGAAAAAATGAAGTACGAGATCCCTAAAATCAAACGCAATCGTTTCGTAGAAGGTCTACCTTGTTCCGATTTAGAATTTTTCTTCTTCTTTTTTTATTATCGCAATGCACTTCCTCTTCTTCCGTTGAGAAGAAGGAGCCGAATCTCGTTTCTGCGAATGCGAATCCTTCGCTTTTATCCGATGGCTTATATGCGATCCGATACGGAAAATTGCTCTATTCAAACCAACTCATGAATTCCGAATCCGAAGAAGGAGAATCGGAAATCGTACTCTTATTCTATCTTCTGAAATTAGGGAGCAGGATCATCCTGATCGATACGGGCATCTCTTCTAAAGAAACGGTCAGAAAGTTCGGAGTGCAGGATTGGGTCTCTCCCGAGAGATCTCTTTCTTCTGCTGGAATTCTTCCTTCGTCCGTTCAGGAAATTGTACTCACTCATTATCATTTCGATCATGCGGGAGGCTTGGATCTTTTTCCGGACGCAAAAATATATGTCCGAGCCCAGGATTGGACTGCATTAAAGAAATCGAATTGGTTTCCTAATTTAGAAAGAAAACTACTACTCAAAGAAAGATCAAAGAAGATACAACTCTTAGATTCCAGTCTGGAGTTAGCTCAGAATTTCAGAATCCTATTCACCGGAGGCCACACCGCTGGCTCTCTCGCAGTAGAATGGTCCTTGCATCCTGGAAAAGGTTTCTTGATTACCGGAGATGAGTGCTATTGGATCGATCCTTGTAAGAAAGGCAAAGGACTTCCCAAGGCGGCCGCATTCTCTGTTCAGAACAACAAGGAATTCTTAGATTATGTGGATGTGCTTTCTTCTCAAGGAAGTATGATCCTCACGATGCACGATCCCCAAGTTTTATCCCAAGGAAAGGAAGTGCTCCCGGGGATTTTCAAGCTATACTAAAAAAAATCCCCCGGTAAACAACCGAGGGATTTCTTCTCATCTAGAAAGGATAAGGTTTCTTATTTATAAACCTTATCGATCCGTTTCTGATATTTTTCAGTGATCACATGTCGCTTCATCTTCAACAAGTTGGTCAACTCGTCTCCAACCTCGAAAGGTTTAGGAGCAATCACAACATGTTGGATCAATTCGAAAGATTTGAATCCGTGCTTAGTACTATTGTATTCACGGATCTCTTTCTTATAGAAATCGATCACTTTCGGATTCTCGATGATATCTTTCAGATCCTTAGCAGCAATTCCGTTTTGCTCCAACCAAGGTTTCAATACATCTATATCCGGAACGATAATAGCGCCGAGCACCTTCTGATCTTGGCCAAATACCATGGATTGTTTGATGTAAGGAGACTCGTCCATACGGTTCTCGATAGGAACCGGTTCCACGTTTTCTCCACCTAATAGAACTACAGTTTCCTTAGCTCTTCCAGTCAATGTAAGAGTGTATTTGTAATTGATGAAACCGATATCTCCAGTATTCAACCAACCGTCCACAATGGTCTTCTTAGTAACTTCGGGGTTCTTGTAGTATCCTTTCATTACTTGAGGTCCTTTGATATGAACGATCCCTTTCACTCCTAACTTACCAGCAAGGATTTGCTTTTGATCGTTGATATGAGTCAGAACATTTCCGTTCTCATCTCTGAGTTGGAGCTCGGTTTTAGGAACAACATAACCCACAGATCCGATGATAGGATAATCGTAATGGCGAACAGAGATTACCGGAGCACTTTCCGTCATTCCATATCCTTCTAATACCAATAGTCCGATATCATTGAAGAAATTGTCTACGTGACGTTGCAGAGCGCCACCGCCGGAAAGAGTTCCTCTCAAACGTCCACCAGTTGCCTGACGAATCTTAGCAAGAACCACTGCATCCAGGGTCTTGTAGTTAAAGATCAACGCCAGAATTGCGATGGTCAATAGGACTGGAGATAAGAATCCCAAACCAGGCTCGTACATCTTAATGTAAGAATAAGCTACCGCAGATAGGAAAGAGATCGTAAACGGTCCCGTTAAAAGCACCTGAGCAATTGCCTTAAGAGCAAGTCCTAAAGATTGTAAGATATTGCGATTCGCATAATCTACTTCTCTTCCACTCAGGAAACGAACTCCCGCATGGTAGTTTTTAGAGAAGAAGTATGCTGCATTGAACAGGAATTTTCTGACCGGAGGAGTCTGCTTAGGATCGTTGATTCTGTTGTAGATCCCGGTATAGATACTTTCCCAAACCCTAGGAGCGGACGCCATAAAGGAAGGTCTCGCTTTAGCAAGGTCATTTCGTAGATCGGAAACCTTAGTGTAGAAGGTAGCGATCCCTAAAGAGATTGCAGAATATTCTACGACCCTCTCGAAAATATGCCAAACAGGAAGAATGGAAAGCATACTGTCGTCTTCTTTGATCATGGATTTTTTCAGGATCAAAGGAACAACATGTTCCATCTGATGAATCATGTTGGAATGCATAAGCATTACACCCTTTGGCATTCCAGTAGTTCCGGAAGTATAGATAAGAGTAAATAGATCTTCAGGCTTTATCGCATCTATTCTCTTCTCTGTTTTATGCCCACCTTTAGCTCTGAGTTGCTTTCCTTTTTCGATAAGATCATATAAATGTAAGACTCCTTTCGCCTTGGTCTTACTGTCCTTATCCATAATGATAAGAGTCTCTACTCCCTTGACCTTGGATTTGTTCTTAACGAACTTTTCATACATCTTGTCGTTTTCTAAGAAGACGATGGATGCTTCGGAGTGATTTAAGATATAGTCCATTTCCGCGTCGGTAACATCAGTTCCACGAGGAACGTTTGCGCATCCGGAAAATAAAACAGCCGCATCAACTATAATCCATTCTAAACGGTTATCGGCAAGTACAGCAATATGCTCTTTAGCCTTCACACCCAAGTCAATAAGAGCCTCGGACAAGGCTAAGCCAAGATCTACGAGTTGTTTAAAGGTAGTCGCTTTATATTCTTTTGTTTCGTCTTTCGACCAGAAGGCGGGCCTTTCCCCAAAGGACTCGGCGGCCTTAAGGTACATGTCTGCTAAATTCTTATACATTGGGGTTATTCCTTGAGAAGAAGGGGTATATTACGCTTATGAGATAAAGCGCGTTTAAATTAATGTGATTGTGTGACCCGTCAACTAAATTTTAGAAGAAGGCTTCGTAGGTGCGGTGCAAAATCGAAATGAAGAAATGTAATGAGAGAAGAAAACTCCGCTCGAGTAATTCTCGAACGGAGTTTCAAAGAAGGTTAAGCGAGATTATTGTTGCTCTTCGCCAGCGCCTTCTTCAGCAGCAGGAGCAGAAGACTTAGGTGCTTCTTCTTTTCCTTTTTTGCCTTCTTTCTTATGTTTCTTTTTGCCGTGTTTCTTGTGCTTTTTCTTGTGTTTCTTCTCTTTTTTCTCAGGCTTAGCAGCAGAGTCCTCAGTCTTTGCAGGAGCTTCTCCGCCTGCTTCTTGTGCGCTGATTCCGGTGAAACCGAACAGAGCGATCGCAGACACTAAAAGGGTAACAAGAATTTTCTTGAATAGGTTCATTATGGTCTTCCTATACTAACGATGATTTGTGTCGTAATTTTATTATTATGTGAGGCAAATCAAATCCATTTTAAAGAAAAATCAGATTTCATCGATAGGTGGGACCCATTTGTTAGGGACCGAAACTGCTTCAGAAAGACGGTCTAGAAATTTATTTTTGGGAATTTCATAAGCTCCTAAGTTCAACGTGACCGGGTTCATCTGTTGTGTGTCGAATAAAGTGAACCCGTCCTTCTTCAAGGCCTCGAATAGAAAAAAGAGTCCTATCTTACCGAAGTCGGGCAAAAAAGAGAACATGGACTCTCCGGCAAAAAATTTACCGATTGCTATGCCGTAGACCCCTCCACCTAATCTTCCTTCTTCGTCCCAAACTTCAACACTGTGAGCATAACCTTCTCTGTGAAATTGAGTGAATCCTTTTAAGAAGGTGTCTGTGATCCAAGTCTGCTCTTCGGTTCTATAAGAACAGCAACGCATAACTTGTTCGAATGCACGATTGAATGTAACCGTGAATTTCTTTTGACGTATTCTTCTTTTTACTCGAGTGCTAAGATGAAGAACATTCAGATCGAATATTGCTCTCGGGTCCAAAGAGAACCAAAGCAAAGGTTTGTCCGCCCAAGGGAAGATCCCTCTGGTATAAGCGTAGAGAAGACGATCCGGTTTAAGGTCTCCTCCTATGCCGACTACTTCTTCTAAGCTAGTACGTGGATCGGCAAAGAAATCGGAAAAGTCACGGACAATGGGGGAATACGAATCTTGCTTCGGGTTTTCCATGATCATTCCAGGAGAAGAGGATATGTTTCTTCGACAGAATAAATGGGACCATTCGAGCCACTGCGACTGGAAAAAAGGTGAAATTCTCGGATCTCTATACTAGGAATATGAAACTGATCGAATTCCTTTAGATACATTTCCAATCTCTTCTCCTTGTCCCTTTTAAACCTTCCAATCGTGATATGAGGTTTATAATCCCTTTTTTCTAGGCTAAATCCAGCCCTTCTTAAAGACGAATCCAATGATTTTTGCAAGCGAAACAATTCTTCCGAATGAGAAACGGAAGCATAGAGTATCTCCGGTGATTTATGTCCGAAAACTCCTATGCCTTGTATCTCAATAGAGAAGGGTCCATGCTTGGTATCTGAACTGATCTCTGAAACTGTTTCTATTTGTTCTCGATCCAGTTCTCCTAAAAATACAAGAGTCGCATGGAAGTTTTCAGGAGAAACCCAGCGAATCTCTTCTAGGCCAAAGCATATTCCTTCCAATCTTTCTCGTACTGAATTCGGCAGAGAGAGTCCCAGAAAAGTTCTCATTCTTGGTCCACACCTATGACCCTTCTCGCTCTTCGGATCGAATTCACGAGAAGAATATTTTTAGCAGATTCCAGATCTTTTTTTAGAATGATTCCTTCTTTCGCATGAAGTTTCTTCATCCATCTTTTTCTCGCGATGCCCGGCAGAAGTCCTTGTTCCAAAACAGGAGTGATCCACTCTCCATTTAGATATAAAAATAAGGAATGGATTGCGCCTTCTGTGATATGTCCTTCTTGGTTGGAATAGACTACATCCAGATAACCATTAGCAGAGGCTTTTTCATATTCCGAGGAATAGATCTCTCTGATATTTGTTTTATGATACAAGAACGGATCCAAGCTGTCCAGTTTTGTCTTAGAGAATAAGACCTTTCCTTTCTTAGGACCTTTTACGAATTCGGAGATCTCGGTCAGTAAGCTTCCGTCTTTAAATAGTTGCATGCGGATGCGGAAAGCTTCTCCTTTCTTAGCTTGATTTTTCTCTAGGATCTTTCGGATGCTTGATTCCCATTCTTCTTCCTTCCATGTAAAATCAAGTTGAGAGGCCGAAGACATCATTCTCTTCTTATGATCTTTTAGAAAATAGATCGTTCCCCTTTTGCAGAGCATTGTAGTAAAAATAAAAAAGCTGTTTCCAGATTCGATCGGATCTCTTAGAAATTTTGCTTTGGACCAACATTCCTTCCATTCAATCTCCGCATCGGATTCTATCGTGATCCCTGAGCCAACTCCCATTCTACCTTCTCTTTTTCCGGGAGAAATCTCAGTAAGCTCCAAAGTGCGTATCGCAATCGAAGCAGTTTCTTTTTCGGGAGAAAGGAAGAAAATTCCCCCGGTATAAACTCCTCTTAGATTCTCTAATTCCTGGATAATCTCCACTGCTCTTTTTTTGGGAGCTCCTGTGATCGAGCCACCAGGAAACAATGCCTCCAACACTCTCATCCAATTTGCGTCTTTCGGAAGAAGAGAACGTACTTCGCTTGTCATCTGGAACACCGTTGTATATTCCTCGACAGAGAATAATTTGGAAACTTGCACCGAGCCAAGTTCGGAAATCCTTCCTAAGTCATTGCGAAGAAGATCGGTGATCATTAAATTTTCCGCTCTATCTTTCAAAGAGGAAAGAAGCTCTGATTTCAGTTTTTCATCTTCGATCTCATCCCTTCCTCTCGCTCTGGTTCCTTTCATAGGAACTGTACGGATTTCCGCTCCATTTCTCTCCCAAAATAATTCCGGCGAGAAAGAAAGTATGTCTCTTCGTTCCCCTGAGATGGAGTTTCCCATTTTGATCCAAGCTTCGTAGGGAACGGATTGATTTTTGCGAATATCGAAAAAGAATTTTTCTAGAGAACCTCTCTGTTTGATTTTTAGAGGAAAGGTATAGTTAACTTGATATACATCACCTTTGTATAAATACTCTTTTATCTTTCGGATTGCTTCTATATAATCCGTTTGGTGGAGTCCAGGATCTAATTCCGCAGAGTAGCCATGATTCTGAAACTTTTCCTCCCAAGCTCTCAGTTCTTCCTCAGTTACAACATGGTATTCTTGAAAAACGCCGAACCAGAGCAAAGGCTCACTTTGAAGCTGCGTGTCCTTCTCATAATTGTCGCTTAAGAACAGTTCTCCGACCTCGTAAGAGATCCACCCCGCAGCATATTTTCCTTTGTTCAATCTGTCTTGAATTTCTAGTAGTATTTTCCTTACTTCGCTTCGTCGATTAGTAGTAAGGATTTCATTTGGCTCCGCTAGAATAGAAAAGCCTTCCGACGAAAACCCGCTTCCTAAAAATACAAATGGTCGATCGGGATAATGATGGAGATCCGGAATCATGATTGGGTCTGAGTACCTTGTTCTCACCTGCTTCCGAATCCTAAAAGCGAAATGAAAACGTTTCGGGGATTAATGTTAGAACAGTCCAAAAAAATTTCAGTCGCCTTAGCCAAAATCTGTCTGGTCGCAATCGTATATTTCTTATTGGGAAGGCTAGGCCATGGTCTGAGCGTATTTTCAGATTACGCTTCACCAATATGGCCTGCCTCTGGATGGAGTTTAGTCACAACTCTTCTTTGGGGAAGAATCTCTTTGCCAGGAATCTTTCTTGGTTCCTTGATCTACAACACTCATATCAAATCTGAATTTCTGTTTCAACCGGAAGCATGGAAATTCATTTCAGTCGCAGCAATTATCGCATTCGGAAGTACGATCCAAGCGGGTGTGGGAGCATATCTCTATAGAAAATTCATTCCTAAACTGGATCTAACTCAAAGAACTTCTTCTGTAGTACGTTTTCTTTGGATCGAAACTTTAGTGTGCATCATTGCCGCCACTATTGCAAACACATGTTTGTTCTTAGTAGGAGTGGTGGACATCCATTCCATTTTGCCTACCTGGATTATTTGGTGGATGGGAGACTCTTTAGGAGTATTCGTTTACTTTCCGTTTTTCTTAAGCTGGTTAGGACCGAACATAGCCAGATTCAGGGCTCATTCTTGGAAAGAAAGTCTCGGATTAGTTTCATTTTTGCTTTTGCTTGGCGGAGGGACATTCTACTTTTTTAAGATCAATGAAATACCGGCTTACTTTCCTCTTTCTTACTTACTCATTGTAATCATTGCACTTACCTCATTAAGATTCGGAGGAAAAGAATCTTCTCTAGTAATGATCGTGGTTTCCATCCTTGCGATCATAGGAACCATCAAGGGAAACTCTCATTATGTGGCTCCTTCTAAAGAAGTAGCATTACTAGTATTACAGAGTTTCTTATCCGCCGTTTCCATCGCATCTCTTCTTGTTTTATCCGTTGCGCAAGAAAGAGCAAGCGTCGAAGAAGAACTTGTTCAATCCCATCAAGATTTAGAGAAGCTGGTTGCCGAAAGAACGAAAGAGTTGGATCAATCCTATCATTTTTTAGGAACAAGCGAGGCGATCTACAAGGGTTTATTTGAGAATGTGCCGATTGCTATTTTCGAATGCGATTATAGAGCAGTACGAGAAAGGTTAGAAACCCTACCCAAGCTATCTAAAAGAGAATTCAACAGATTCTTAAAAGCAAATCAGCAATTCGTTAACGAGTGTTACGACTCAGTTCGTGTTGTAGATGCAAATAAGGAATCGGTCCGACTGTTCGGAGCAAAGTCCAAGGAAGAAGTACTTTCTCTTTCAGTGGAGCTATTTAGAAATGAAAACCTGACTTTTTTTAGACAGCTATTGTTTAGATTGAATTTCGGAAGCAGAATACTCGAAACAGAATCCGTTTTGTTTACTTGTAGCGGAAAACCTTTTGAAGCAGCAATCCGATGGTCACTCGCTCCGGAATTCGAAGATACATTTTCTTCCGTCATCATCACAGTATTAGAGATCACCGAGAAAAAACAGGCAGAGAGACAACTCAAAGCTTCCTTAAAAGAAAAGGAAGTGATGCTAAAGGAAATCCATCACAGAGTAAAAAACAATCTCCAAGTGATTTCCAGTTTATTCAGCCTTCAGTCGGAGTATGAAAACGATCCGAAGATCCACGATGCTTTCTCCGAAAGCCAAAACAGGATCCAAACCATGGCTCTTATCCACGACGAACTCTATCAATCCAATGATCTAGGGAATGTTGAGTTTTCAGGATACTCTAAACGACTCGCCGAAAAGATCCGTGCCGCGTACAAGATAGGTGGAGAAGTCCAACTGGAGATTTATTCCGAGATCATTCATTTGGAGATCAGCCTTGCCATTCCTCTCGGATTGATCTTGAACGAATTACTTACAAATTGTCTTAAGTACGCTTTTCCGAAAGATTTCTTACCGGAAGAAGGAAGGCCGATCGTCCAAGTCCGACTGAGAAAGAACGGCAACACAATAAGCATGGAAGTTTCAGATAATGGGATCGGACTTTCTAGCGAATTGAATCAGATCTCTACTCCTTCTTTCGGTCTCACATTAGTTCAGGTCCTAACCAAACAATTAAAGGGAAAACTGGATTTTTCAGGTTCAAAAGGAACAGGCACAAATTTCCAAATCCGTTTTGATCTTCCGGATTAGGAAAATTTCTTGCGTATCCTTCTCCAAATTGGAGGAAGGAACCGTATGAGAACAAAGCCTCCGAGCCCGATCGCAAACAGAGCGGAAGCCAGAAGAGAACAGATACTCGAAGCTGCTTTGGATGTATTCTCCGTGAAAGGTTATCACGAGGCCGGTATTGCAGATATTGCAAACAAACTCAATATAGGTCATGGAACTTGTTATCGTTATTTTAAGAATAAGTTGGATATCTTACATGCCCTTGTAGACAGGATCCTGATCGGATTACTCGACGTAGTTAAAAAAGAAAGTCCTGAAAAATCCAATAACATAGAAGAGTATAGGGCCCAGATCAAAAGTATCGGAATGGAACTTTTCCAGCTATTCAGCAAGGATCCACGCCAAGCAAAGATCGTTTTCTTTGAAGCAATGGCACTAGATGAGACAGTTAAAAGAAAAGTTCAATTGGGAATAGATAAGAGCGCTCGACTTACGGAACTCTATCTTAAGAACGGAGTCAAAAAAGGATTCTTACGCAAAGAATTGGATACAAGGACCGCCTCCCAAGCGGTGAACGCAATGATGTTCGAAGGAATCAGAATCAGCCTTTCTTCTAAAGGAGATTCAAAATTCGCAAAACGTTGGTTGGAAGAAATGCCCATCCTCATGTTAGAAGGGATGGGCAAACGATAATAATTATCCTAAGTATCGATCTTAGTTTTCTAAGAACTGTACCAAATCCTTAGAAGTCTGTTCAGGGATCTCTTCCATCGGAATATGACCCGCTCCTTCGTATGCAATGAACTTGGAATTTTGAATGTCCTTCGTCCAGTTCTGAGCATACTCTATCGTTAACCAACGATCGTTCGTTCCCCACATGATAAGGGTCGGAGTCTTGACCTGTTTGATCGGGTCAGAAACATTCGGATCAGTAAACTTCACTCTGGCAGTTCTGAAGAAAAAATTATAGGCTTCTTTGTTTCCTTCTCTTCTAGACAGATCCACATACTTATCTTTGGTAGCTTGGGTTACTTTAGAAGAATCTCCATAAACTTCCAGGACACTGTTCTCGACCAAAAAGCTAGGCAGCATGTGACGAGCAACTGGGCTAACCAATGGATGACTCGCTAAAGCAATGATAAAAGGTAGAGGCTGAGCGTAACCGGCAGCGTCGATCAAAACCAATTTCTTTACTTTCTGCGGATATTTCAGCGCATAATTCCAAGAGATATAACCTCCCATAGAATTTCCCACCAAGTAGAAAGAATCTATCTTTAAAGATTCCATGAAACGATTTAAGATCTCTACACCTTCTCCCAAGTCTAGTCGTTCTATATCCTTAGGCGGTCCGGTCAAACCGTGTCCCGGAAGATCGATCCGGATCACTCTATAATGAGATTTTAATGTATCTGCCCAAGCATCCCAAGTATGGAGAGAGGCACTGACCCCGTGAAGTAAAACGATCACCGGCCCTTTGCCTTCATCTCTATAATGAATATTAAGATCTCCGATCGGTGCAAACTTGGATTCTACGTTAGCATACTTCGCTTTCAATTCTTCAAATGAATCCGAGCCGAGGCCCAGAAATCTGCAAGACTGAAAGAGAAAGATCCCTAACAGAAAAACATATCCTATCTTTTTCATATTCCTAACCTAACTAGTTTCTATTCCTCTTATGGAACAGAAACATAGACCTTTCCTCTCGTTTCGGTGCATAGAGAATTTTAGAAAAACTCTAACGAACACCGATCAATATATTCTTAACTCAAATTTTCGCTTCGCATTGGTCAGTTTTGCTGTTGACAAAACTGAATGACATGTCATTCTTATATCCAACCCCTGGTGAGGAGATCAAATCCAATGGTTCAAGTGGATGTATTTTGGGCCTACGGCCTGGGAGCCGGTTATGCAGTGGCAGCGGCTCGCCAAATCAAAAAATTACAATCCGGAGAGAAGACGCCTGGTTCCCTTCCTTCCGTGACAAAAGAAGAAGATAAAATTCCTTTTTGGAAAAATATTTACTTCATTACAAACCTTCTCTATCTTTCCTTATTGTTTGCACCGTCTGGACTTTACCTAGTCTGGCAATTCACAAGCTGGGAAACGATGCATGCTGGTGATAAAGGAATGCCAGGTTGGCTCGTGGCGCTGTTCGGATTAACGAACGTTTCCCAAGGTATATTAGGTTTTTGGGTTGTTTGGGCCCTACTGAAAGCAGGAAAAAACTTCTTAGCTTATCTGCAAATCCCACTCGGATACTTTGGTATGTTCTTTATCTTAGTTCATGGCTGGGACGGAACTGGTTACAAAAGATTCTTTTCCGAATCTGTGGATCAATTCCAAAACGGTTGGACTTGGAATACTGCGGGGAACTGGCTGCTTTCAGACGTTGCCATCACATTGTATGCAATGGGAGTGATCCTAGTACCAGTCTTGATCTATACATTATTGAAGATTGAAAAAGAAGGTTGGGAACTAGGAGGAAGTGGAGAACTTACTGTTCGAAATTCTCCATCTGCGATTTCTTCCACAATTGCTTTCTTGGCGACTGTGTTTGTAGGAGCACTGGGACTTGCAATTCTCTCGAGTGCGATCCTGCATCAACTCGGATGGGTCCTAGGAACTCTGTTTTCTATAGCAGGAATTTATCTCTTAGGAATTTCTAAGTTCGGGATCTTTCCGCTTTTGTACAAAGCAGTTCTGCAAACAAAAGAAGAAGATAGAAAGCTACAGACAGCTCGTTCGATCGCTTAAGTTTAGAACAAGAGCTCTGGATTTAATCGCCCAGGGCTCTTCTATATTCTTGGATTAAAAACTCAGGATTCTCTCTTCCGATAGAGATCCGGATCAGGCTCGGATCCAATCCTACTTCTTTTAAAAATCCTCTTCCTGCTTCGGTAGAAACTAACTCATAATGAGCCAAATACATATAAAGCATATTTAATGTGAATTCTGTACCGAAACTAGGGCCCTTCAACAGATTGAGAGAATTATAAAAAGGCTCCAAAGGAACTGCCGGCTCAATTGTGATCACTCCGCAATGAAGATCCTTGTCCCTTGCAATCTTGGAGAAATTTCCATGATTTTCTTCGGAACCGCTCCAATGCACTGCCTTGATCTTAGGATGCTTTGCAAAGAAGTCGGCAAGAACAGCAGCATTTCGTCCTATTTCTTTAACTCTTTCCTGGTATCCTTGAAGCTCGAATGCCATGCGTTCGATATCTCTTCGATATGGAGTCTCCAGATATTGAGGACATTCCTGCTTTAATCTTTCGAAATAAGGGGAACTAGGATTTAAGAAAAGTGCTCCCATCATCACATCTGCGTTTCCGGATGCGAATTTGGTTAAACTCTCTACAATGATATCCGCATAAGGAGTTAGATCGACCACTGCGGAACCCGCGACGGAAATATCTGCTACCAAAGGTATTTTATATTTTGCTAATAATTTCTTAAGCTCAGGATAATCCGGAACTTGTATGAGTGGATTTGTAGGAGATTCGGTGAGGATAGCCGCAACCTTATCCCCTTCCTTCTCCAGAAATTCCTCTAATTCTTTCAGATCGTTTACTTCATGAAAGATACGAGAGCCTCTGGAATATTTTTCTAGAATACGGATATTATCTACGTAAAGCCAACCAAGTCGAAGCCAGATATTTTTTCCTTCTTCTTCTCTGATTTGATCCAGTACCTTGAATGCAGCATAAACCGCATTCATCCCGGAAGTTGCCAGATGAACGCTTAAGCCTTTGTTCGGATATAAGGAAGAAAGAGATTGTATGACATTACTATAAGAATCCTGTTTTACGGAATCTTCTTCGTAAACGGAATCGATGAGTCCTTTCTTGTAGAGATAATCTTCTGCCTTGCGAGAAGAGACTAGACAACCTGTATGTTGGATGAAAGATAAGACCTTGGATTCGGTTTCCTTGTCTTGAGGAATAGTGAGAGTGATGATACCTTCATCTTCAAGAATGATAGCACCTTCGATCTGAAACAAGGAAACGATATGATCCGCTGCTTTTCTGGAGTTAAGAATGAACTGAGGACCTTCTACTCCTTTGGACTCTCGATTGAAGTCCAAAATTCTTTCGATATAAGCATGAGCTACAAAGCGAGGATAACCTGCCTTTAAACGGGAAAGCGTCTCTACTCTTTTCTCTTCGTAACCGACTACATCGGCGACTTCTGGAAGGCTCATCGAAACTGCGTGTATATTTGCGAAAGGGATCCTTTCTCCGCAAACTCTGCGATGCGGTTCTATCTCTTGAATCATACTACCAATACCATCGCAAAATTTGGGATTGAAACATCAATCTTAATCGGTAAGATTTTTCCATTTCTAAAATCATTCTAAGAGGCTTGTGAGTTAGCCAATCTCTTCACTCTATCTTCTTCCGTTAAGGCATTGATCAGATCGTCCAAGTCCCCTTCCATTATAGCCGAAAGATTATGACTAGTAAATCCGATACGATGATCAGTGCATCTACCTTGTGGAAAATTATATGTGCGAATTCTTTCGGAACGATCTCCGCTTCCGATCATCTGCTTCTTCATAGCGTCGGCCACTGCCTTTTTTTCTTCGGCTTGCTTCTCTAGAATTCTTGCGCTAAGGATACGCATTGCCTTGGCTTTATTCTTATGTTGGGATTTCTCATCCTGACAAGCGACCACCACTCCAGTCGGAATATGCGTGATACGAACAGCAGAGTCGGTAGTATTTACGTGCTGACCACCCGAACCGGAAGAACGATACACATCTATTCTCAGATCGTTCTCATTGATATTGATCTCCGATTCTTCTGCCTCGGGTAAAACGGCAACAGTTACGGCACTCGTATGGATTCGTCCGCCGGATTCGGTTGCGGGAATCCTTTGCACTCTATGAGTTCCTGATTCAAACTTAAACATGTCGTAAGCCTTATCGTTCTCAAGTGCAAAGATGATCTCCTTGAGTCCGCCAATTCCTGTAGGAGAAGAATCGACTATTTCGTGTCGGATGCCTTGCTTGTCTGCGTACCTGGTGTACATTCGGAATAGGTCGGAAACGAAAAGGCCCGCTTCTTCTCCTCCGGTTCCTGCGCGGATCTCTATCAGTATGTTTTTGCCTGAATTCGGGTCCGGGGGAAGAAGTAAAATCTCTAATTCTTTTTCCAAAGAATCGATCCTGTCCGAAGCAGCGTTTTTTTCCTCTTCGTACATGGAACGCATGTCGCCGTCTTTTTCGGTCTTGAGAAGTTCTTCTGCGTCCTTTCTATCTTGGAGTAATTTTCTATATTCGGTGATCTTATCGAATAAGGGCGTGAGTCGGGAACGTTCCTTATAAAGGCGCTTTAAATCTTCCGGATTGGATGCCGTTGTGAGTTCGTCGGATATTTTAAGGTATTTTTGTTGTATTTTTTCTAGTCTGTCTAACATAGAAACAGTATCCCATTGCCTTGGTACCTTACTCCTCTACATGGAAAACTACAATTCGATCCTTTCCGCAGTTTCCGATCAGATACTAAACCTATTGTCTGGTCTTAATTCGTATCGCAGTCCTTACGCTAAAACTATAGGCTCCCCTTCTCATTTTGTCGAGGAACTAACGCAAAAGGCATCTCTCCAAACCGGAGCAGCGAGTGCCGTTCTTTCCCTTCCCCAAGGAAAGTTAGGAGCGGTCACTTTGGCTCCAGAAGCAGTGCTGATCCTAAGGATCCAAGGCAAGCTAGTAAAAGATATTGCAGCTCTTTACGGAAAAGAACACCAAGTGAATCCGGAGCTTCTGGCTTATTGCTTATTCCAAGATAAAACTTCTTTCTTTCGGAATTTCTTAAAAGACTTGGGAGCCAGAGTTTTGATCCGTCCGGTAACATGGACCATTTTAGAAGAAGCTACCTTTCAGATCGCAAGAGGAATCTTTCGAGGCAAAAAATTGGAAAGACCAAAGAGAAGATTTTGGCTTCCTCTTTTCGGTTCCTTGCTCTCCGGAGGTTATTCCTTCTTTGAAACAAGGCAGATCGCGACCCGTGCACAGGAATTATTTTCAAAAGATATTATTAGCGTCCCTTCTGACGAGCCTTGGGCTGAGGAAACTGCCTGAACAGATCCTTTAGATTGAAACCGATCTTATACATTTCCATTTCCGTCCTTTTCTTCCTGTTCCTTATTTCTTGTAAGAGTAAACAGGAAAGTTTGATCGAAGAGATCAACGAACTGATGGAAGACCAGAACTACGAAAAAGCTTCTTCTCAACTCAAAGATTATTTGGTGAAACCAAAATCGGACGATGAGATCCTTTCTTTGGAAAAACCGGAGACTACAAGGATCGTAGAACTTTCTTATGACAGAAAAAGATTAGTCTATCTAGAAGACAGTAAGCTGACTTGGAAAGACTTGGTAGAAGGGAATAAGGAAACCAAAAGTTTGGACGAAGTGCCTGCTTCGATTTCCGTTTCTTCCAATGCAAACTTTGCCCTGGCAGAATATCCGATGGCAAACGGCTGCAGATTATTTGCGATCTCTCTCAAGAACAACGATCTTCACTATGAAGCGGGTGCTCAGATCTCTTGTAGGAACAGAGGAGGAATCGCTGACGACGGTTCCAAGATCTACTACTTCGTAGACAACCAACTCTATGAGGAGAAGACAGAAGAGCCTCGTACTCCTAAGATGATCCTTTCTAAAGATAAGATCGCTCCTCCTTTTCCAAACTTAAAGGCTCGCTTCTTCTTATATCCGGTCGGAAAAGATTTCCTACTCTTCTCCGGAAATGCAGGCTCTTATTATCTTTACTATGTTCAACCCGATAAGAAAAGCGCAGAGAAGATAGATCAGGAGATCATCAGTCCTCTCCTCTATTATGGAACGGGCGATGCTGCTTATTATCTCGGTGGTTCTATCGGAAGACTTCATTTAAGAAGATTGCAGTTCGGGAAGGGAAAACCTTCCGTGAATAAATTATTCACAGTGAGTAGAAAGGAAATCAATCCTTGGAAACTTCCTGCAAAGAATGAATTCGTTTCTAATTATTCCGGAAAGGTCCATCTTTGGGGACCTTCTCGCAAGAGTCAGGTTCTTCCTTTGATGTGTGAGAGGATTTGGGTAGTGGATCAGAATAGAATTCTATGCGAGAATGAAACGAAAGAATTCTATATCACCGGCCTGGACTTTCCGCAAGAAGACTGGACCATTCTTAAACTCTACGAAGAGTCCAGAGATAAATAACTCTAAGATCAGAAGAAGATATTAATAAGAAGATTTCCTTTTTGTCCTTCTAAAGGCTCGGGAGATCCGTATCTAGTCTTAGCAAAACTTTTTCCTGGAAATTCGTAATCCCAAGTCTTTCCTGAAAACTGTACCTGGCCACTGGATTCGAAACTAGAATTCTTGATCCATTCTCTGAACTTGCCCTCGTCTTCTACCGAACCTAGGCCGATCCATTTGCTGATATAGGTCTTCTTGACCATTTCATCCAAAGCAGGAGATTTCAAATCTTCAGTGAATACGACTCCAATCCTTCCAAAAGAAAGATTCGCGACCCAGATATTTGGAGGAATTTCATTCGGATTCGTTTGCGAATTCTTTTCTATCTCCATATCTCTGGATCTTGTTCGAAGCAAAGAACCTTCTGCGAACTTACCTTCCGAGTCGAAGATATAAGCTCTTTCTTCCCAATTGCCAGGACGAATCAGTAACTTTCCTTCTTTTACTTCCGGAGAAGGAAGACAGATCGAACCGGCGAGTATCTGAACTCCATAGATCTTAGATAAAGTGCTGAATATTCTTTGGTAACGTTCTTTAGAAGAATCTGCAATCTGAAAGGTAGAAGTATCTTCTCCGATAGAAAAGGAGGCTAAATTCGTAGGAAGGATCCTTTGAAAGAAGACCGCCATATTCCAAGCAGAATGCTCCTTATCAGCATCCAAGATCTCTTTGCGAGAATCTATTAAGAAAAAGTAATTTCCTATTTCGGGAGGATAGGCCACGATTGTGGTCTTTTGCAACCAGCCTTTCTCCTTTGCCAGAAGAAGAGGCTCTTCTAACCAAGCTCTAAGTCTATCTTCTCTAGTAAAATATTCCGGTTTGAATTCTAACTGGACTAAGAGTAAATTTCCGGACCTTCTGTCCCAGCCTAAGGTAACTGTTTTCGTTTCCTTCTTAGAAATCCTGTTTTGGAAATCTTCGTCACTCAGACCTGTCCCGGAAAGGATCCAACCTATAAACAAGAATATAGGAAGCAATAGAAAGGAGATAACTGCGTTTCTCACAAATGGGCTCATAGTAGCCATCCTTTCGCTTCCAGTCTTCCTTCAGGCATAAGAGGTGCGTATTCTTTTTGATAAAGTTTGAATGCATCCAACATATATTCGAAGAATAAACCGTTCGGGTCGTACGAAATTGCGTCCACCCAAGATAAATAATCATGTTCGTCGGAGATCTTTATTTCTCCGGATAGGAATTCGCCATGGTAACCGATGATCACGCAAGGATGATTTCCATCACTCACTCTATGTTTATGGACCATGATCGGTTTAGGATGGATCTTGATCTCGCAGGAATCTCCCATCTCTTCTTGCAATTCTCTGGAAAGACTAGCTAACCAATCTCCATAAAATTCATCCTCATTCATCCTGCCACCGGGCAGGTCCCCGAAGCCGGACTTTTTATCTCTGAGGATAAGAATATCTTTTCCCTTTCTTAAAAAAACCTTCTGCGTAATTTGAAAGAATCCGTGTTTGCTCAAAATTCTCGGCTCCGAAAAGTAACTAAATACTCGGTCAGGAAGCTCCATGCCTGACAATCACTTTTATATTCTCCGATTTTCTAGCGGCGAGATACGCTTCCGGGATGGACTGAGAATCGTATTCCCCACTGATCAATGCTTCTGAAACGGTATGTAAGAAACCAGGTTCGGATTCCAATAACTCTCTTGTTCTATGAAAGTCACCGCATCTACTCGAACTTAGAATGCCACCGGAGAGAATCCAAAAAGCAAATGGATTCGGATCCTTCTTTGCACCTTGAGAGATTAGGACGGATCCTCTTGGCCTCACCAAAGATCTTTCGATCCCTGTCTTTGGACGAAGAATAGGATCCAATTCAGAACTAGAACCTATAATGGCAAAATCGAAATGAGGCAGAGCTCCATCAAACTCAGTGCTATGTAGAAATTCGTCGGCCTCTTGGATACTTCCTACAAAGAATTTATATTTGTTCTGGGTCTTTAATTGATCGATCCAGATCTGCTCTTCTTTGGTAAGTTCCGTTTGAGAAGATATATAGATCCAAGTTGGAGAAGTCTCTTGGATTCCCCAAATCAAATCAGAAAGATCCGATCTCAGATAAGTGATAGAGATCTCATCCACAACCATTTCCGTGAGATGAGAGATTCCCAAAGAAGCCTGTCCATTCGTTGTCTTTCGATGGATTTCCTTTGCAGTAAGATACATAGCAGTTTCCAATCCCGAAACAGAACCGGTGGTATCAAAGACCAGATCGAATGCATCTTTGCAATCGGCCCATTTTATGGCTTTAGGTTCTATCTTCGATCTATCAAATACTTTTCCGAGCAGAGCCTCTTCGGATCGATCGAACATCTTCGTATCAGCACCAATCGTCTTTTCGATCTCGGTTTCTTCCTTTCCTAAATTAGAAAAATAGAATACTTTATCTGCGCCTACCGAAAGGGAGAGTTCTTTCAAATCTTCATGTCTAAGAATGGAAACGATCTCATAACTCAGATTCTTTCTTTTGCGATAAAGATCCAATGCTGCGATTACAAGAGATCCAAGTCTCCTCGCTCCTAAAACCGCAATCTTTTGAGGAAGATCTCTGCCTCTTCTATCCAAAGAAACTTCTACCCCATGCAAAGAAGCTGCAAATGGTTCTAGCAAAACTGCTTCCTTGTCTTTCAGAGAACCTGTTTCTACAAGAGTTCCCACAGGGGCTAAGATATAAGGACCGAATCCTCCCGGAAGACGATCTATTCCCAACACCATTCTAGTTGGGCTATGAGTGGGAATTCCTATATTGCAAAACGGATCCGTCTCTTCTCCTCTGGCCGCAACAGTATCATTGATCTCTAATACGTATTTCTTATGAGTAAGTGGGTCGGAAACCAAGACCTCGTGTCCGATGACTTGAGGCAAAGCAAAAGGTAGAAATCTTCTATCCAGATCTGTCGAACAAATTCCGCAGAGTTCCGTTTTGACGAGCCTATATCCTTTTCCAAGTTCTAGGTAAGGAAGAGCATTGCGCTGGATTTTCCAGCCGGATTCTTCGGAGCCTTCCATTTCATATACGGATCTACTAAAAGAATCATCCGAGTTATAATCGAAGGCTGTAAAACTTACAAACTGCAATTATCTGGCTCCTACAAAGAACCCCAGAATCAGTAATAAGATCACGAAGACAACATTCAGTACGAAACCTGTATGCAATTCTCTTCTGATCTTATTATTCAAGAAATAAGCCGCAAAGACTACGGAAAGAAATCCTCCCAAGTGAGCCCAATGAGCGACCTGATCCTTGGAAAATAAATTCGTTATATCCGAGTATACCATCAACCAAGCGACTGCAAATACCGGAAAAGGATAGTTTCTCTTTTTCACTCGAATGGAAAAAGGAGAAAGAAGGGCCGCAACTGCCGCGAGTCCTGATACCGCTCCCGAGGCTCCGATTGCAGGTTGGTGTTCTCCGAGAATTACTCCTCTTACGAAAGAATCCAATCCGCCGGAAACGATTGCTCCCATGAAGAAGAATAGAAGCCATTTAGATCTTCCCACTTTGTATTCTACGATCCTTCCTAAAAAAAATAGGAAGATCATATTCCAAAACAAATGCATGAAGTCCGCATGCAAGAAGGCCATTCCCACCCATTTCCAAGGATAGAATTCTCCGGGACGACTGATAAAGAATGCATCCAAAATCTCTTCGGGAACCAAGAAATAAAGAACGAACTGTGAAATGGAAATAAGCCCGACAAAGAATGCGGTAAGAGGAAATTCAAGCAGGTATGCTCTCACTTCTCACCTCTTTGGATATAATAGTTTAAGTAAGCCTTTAACATGGTCTTTAATTCCTGAAGAATTCCGTCCGCCAATGCTTGGTCTTGGCGCTCTCTCAACCAACGACTCAAAACGGAATCAGTTACCTCGACCATGATCCTTGACATCACGGTCATCTCTTCTTTTTTTTTCATCCAAGGGATAACACCGAAAAACAAATTACTTAAAAAATCGGCGATCGCCCTGTTATTTTCGCGATCTATACTGACCAGCTGAGGATCCAAATTCTTATTCGACCAAATAGGAATAAAACCCGGTTCCGTCTTATAAAATCTAGCAAATGCATCTATGAGTTGGTCCACTAAGGATTCCCAGTTCGACATGTCTGGCTTGCTGTCGATAAAGTTTAAGACCATATCATTCACTCTAGCCAAATGCCTTTCTCCAACGGCGCTAATGATCGCATGCTTATTCGGAAAATATTGATAGAGAGAGCCGATCGGTATTCCAGCTTTCTGAGCAATCAGATTGGTAGTGATCGCTTCGGTCCCAACTTCGTCCAAGAGACCGGTAACGATATCCAAAATATATTGCACACGTTCGATCGCTCTCTTTTGAGAAGGAGACTTTCTGAGATTGGATGTGTCCGGCTTGTCCTGGGAAGCAGGAACGCGAGCGCCTTTTTGTTTTTTGGTATTGGGCAAAGAAGTATCCCCGGACTCGGATTGATTCTTACAAAAGAACAGTTCCCGAAGATTCCTTCAAGAAAACTATTTCATACCGTAATAGCGAAGTATATGTCGGAGACTGGTTAAGTAAGAAGCTCCGAACAGATTAATATGGACCAACACTGGATACAATTGCCAAAATTGAATTCTATCCTTAAGATTTGCCGGATCTTCCAAACCACAGGTAGCAAGTATCTCTTGCATTTCCTCCAGGTTGAGAGGACTTCCGAATAATTGCAGCATCGCCAGATCTTGTTCCGGATGGGAATAAGAAACGGAAGGATCTATTAAGTATGCGTGTCCATTTTTTGCCTGGAGAACGTTACCTGACCAAAGATCTCCATGTACCATTCTTGGCTGTATACGATCCAGCCCCCATTCTTCTGCAAACTTTTGGAAGATCGTTTGAATAGAAATGAAATCCTTATCGGTTAATAATTTCCGGGACTGTGCCAATTCGATCTGAGGCTTTAACCTTCTCTCCCAATAGAATTCGGAAAATGTAGAAAACCATCCGTTTGTCTGAGGAAGGGATCCGATAAAATTATCCCGTTTCCAACCCCAGGATCCGAATTCGGTTCTATAAAGATTCTTTAAACTGGCGATTAGGTCCTGTCTGAAACCTGCAGAAGATCCGGTCTCGATAAACTCCATCGCAAGTAGCGAAGTCTTTCCGAGGTGCACCGTTCCTAAGCATTCTGGAACTCTGACACCCAGCCTGCATAATTGCTCGAGACCTTCTGCTTCTGTCTCAGCCATTTCTTTCTTGGGAATGAGTTTGATTGCGAGGCGGGAACCATCAGGCAATTTGGCAAGGTATAGCTCGAACAGGCTTGCAGAATGAAAGCTGATCTCTGCCTTCTTGGTAGAGGATAAAATGCCGAGCCGGTCCAATCCGTCTCGGATCAAGTCCTCCATGCCTGTATTCGTGATTGCCATCATTCGCATCCTTCCCAATTCTTCGACCCGGGATCTCCTTTAAAAATCGGTGTCTGGGTCTTCAGGATTGAAGAAAAATCAACAATCGGTTTCCCTATTATTACAGGACGAAGAAATGAATATCTTTCCAATGACTCGAGTCTGTTTTACCATCTTAGCACTGATTTCTCTATGTCCCTTATCCGCAGAAGAAAACGGCGTTTGGAAATATGCCCTAGGCAAGGACCTGCATAGCAAACCGGATAAGTTCTGGGAGAAGGAATTCCAACAAGGAACGACCATTTGCTTTACGGGAACGAGCATTAGTTCTGATTCCAAAATACAACACCATGCTCCTCCTACCGAGCTTCTGGTAAATGGGAACAAAAAAGGTGTCCGTTGGTTCCCCTTAATCAGCTTCTCCTCGCCTAAGATAGGAGAAATGATCTTCTCTTCTCCTACACAAAGAAGAGAATTGATCCGCCATTTAGAAAAGTTCTTAGATCAATATCCTATTTACAAAGGCATTCATTTGGATTTTGAAGGAATGCCTCCGAGTGCCGGGCCGCATTATAAAGATTTCTTAGTCCAACTTCATCCCAAAATACAACAAAAGAAGAGGATCCTTTCTCTGGCATTATTTCCTCAGGAGAATTTTATACCCGAGTTAGCCCAGTTTCACTCTTTCGTTTATAGGCAAAATCTTGCGGATGAAGTGGTGCTCATGGCGTACGATTATCATTCCCCCAAAACGAAACCTGGACCTGTAACCGATTATACTTGGATGCAGAAGAATATGAATCTTCTTCTAAAAACATACAGATCGGATCAGGTCTGGCTTGGAATTCCTTTGTACGGTTATTTTTGGGAGAAGGATAAAGATTCCCCGAGAGTCCTAACATATTACAAGGACGGCAAATTCGCTTTGGACAACGGAAAGGAAAAACAAGGAATTTATCTGATCCGAACCAAAACAGGAGAAGGAAGCTTAATCCTGGATACTAGTCTCTGGTCAGAATATGCAAAAAATCTAAAGTTAAGAGGGCTCGCTTTCTGGAGATTAGGATTTTGATAGATTATCGTGCTCCATAAACGATCCGTACCTGATGGCTCTTGCCATTCTCGTCGTTTATATTGCTCGTGCCCTTGTATTCCATGATCCTCTTGGATCCCTTATCGTACACAAGATCGATTGGTTTTACGAATACGGAAAGAAAGGCGCTATCTATTTTCAATCTTAGGAATAAGGCAGGCTTACTGTTAAATTCTCCTTCCTTGGTCTTCTCTACAGTAAAACGAAACTTATCTCTCTCTACCGGAACTAGGAAATAAAGACTCAGCTTCTTGCCCGAAACTAATTCCTCCCAATGATCCTCTACGAAATAATCAAAGCCTCCATCCAAAGCAGCCGGCCCGTTATTCTCCAGCACCTTTTCCTGAATCGGTTGGTCCGTCTTACGACGTGCGAATAATTTTACTGAGTCTCCTCCCAGAAAACTTCCCCCTTCTAAATATCCGTCCCTATCATCATCCAATTGAAAGTCAGGAACATTTCTATTCTTAACGAAACTAATCCTCTTCTTGGCAAAGGTCTTTCCTTCGGGATCTTTATAGGTAACTAAAGAATGAGTATGCTTTCCATTCTCCCAAAACTCTTCATGGTAATCTCTGTATAATAATTTGCCCGTTTCGAGATCGTATGCTGTGCCGGTAAATCGGACCTGTTTGGATCCTATCCCCAGCAAAGAAGAAAGGAACGCATTTAGAAGGATTGTAAAAATAGAAATCGACAAGACCTTTTGAAACATAAGCGGAGTCATCCTCTCTTGCAAAGACTGCGGATCTGAAATTTCAATTTTTCACTTAGGTTGATTTAGTAAGAGAGTTAAATTTTCGAAGTTTGATAATTTTTTTCCCATTTTCCTAAAATCCTTTTACTTAGGTTTGTTATTTAAATTTGAAAATCCCTATTGAAAAGCGATGTTATATGAAATCGAAAATCCTTTCCCTCCATCTTCTCCTTTGTATTAGCTTTATAGTCTTAGGATCCTGTTCAAAGATCTCACAGATCTTAAGTCCAAGTAAATCCAAGCCGGGACTGGTAGTCATCTTTGTAAACGGCGGAGTTCAAGTACAAAGAGAAGGCAATAAGATTCAAATCAAGATCGGAGATATCTTACAAAGGAATGATGAGATCATCACCAATAATGGAAGCATCGATTTACAAAGCAGTTATGGCCATACGATCCGATTGAAATCCTTCACTAGACTGAGCATTGAATCCTTGCATGGAGAATTGAACGAAGAGACTTCTCTTGCAGTCAAAACAGGACAATTATTGATCAAGGCAAACAAACTCAGCTCTAAGGAAAGCTTCCGAGTTTCTACTCCTACTGCGATCGCTGCCGTACGAGGAACTGCATTCTCATTCGAAGTAGTAGAGGGAACGCTGCCGAGGATCAAGGTCTATGAGGGAATGGTAGCCATGACTCTGAAATCTCCGATCAGCAAAGAGATTACTGCCGAAGACATCGCCAAAAATCCGAATTTAAAAAGATTCGAACAATTCTTAAAAGAGAACGAAGTAATCATCTCCGAAAAAGAAGAAGCAGTAGTGAAACCAGCTTATGAAGAATTGATCCAAGCCATTCTCACGCAGGTGGACAAGAAAACAATTGAGCAAAGTATAAACGAGTTTCAAGAAGATGTGCTTAAAAAAGCGGTCTCTAAAAAGAACTTCAATATCAGCCCTCAAGAAGAAGCAGATCTCCAAACCCTAGTGAAAGTAAAAGAAGAACTGATCGATTCCGATCTTGAAAAGAAAGAAGGCGTAGAGGTTTCTTCTCAAATCCAAAAGGATCAGTCCGAAAAATTAAACCAAGCTTTCGATAAGATAGAGAGTGTAGCAAAGGACCAAAACTTGGAATCGGAGGGTGAGATCCAAAAGTATTATAGCGTCCTGGAGACGGTCCGCAAGGTGGATGATACGGAACTCAGCGGAGCAGTAGTAACACAAGTAGGTGATACGATTCTACTACATTCTACAGAAGGGATCTTCAGATTGAATACCTCTCAGATCAAATATATTGAATACAAGAACTTTGATCTAGTTACTAAGAAGAAGAAAAAATAAATCTTAGACAAGGTTCGTCCGGACTATTCTTTGCAGTCCTGATAGATCGAAAAGAAGGCCTCATTTCCTTAGAATGTAAATGGAGCCTTTTATTTTTTCCTTCCCTTCCTTATTTGCGTCTAGAAATTCTCCCAAGAACCATGAAAAAGAAAATCCTTCTACTAGGCTCGGGAGAGCTAGGCAAAGAATTCGTGATCGCGGCCCAAAGGCTAGGACAGTATGTGATCGCCGTCGACAGTTACGATGGAGCACCGGCCATGCAAGTGGCCCACGAAAAAGAAGTTATAGATATGTTGGATGGCAATGCCCTGGACCAAGTAGTCGCAAAGCATAAGCCGGACTTAATCGTTCCAGAGATCGAAGCAATTCGCACGGAGCGATTTTACGAATATGAAAAGCAAGGATACCAAGTAGTTCCGAGTGCAAAAGCAGCGAATTTCACTATGAATCGAAAGTCGATCCGAGACCTGGCTGCAAAGACTCTCGGATTGAAAACTGCGAAATATGAATACGCTTCCACTTTGGATGAATTGAAGAAAGCGATCGAAACCATCGGGATCCCTTGCGTGATCAAGCCATTGATGTCTTCTTCCGGAAAAGGTCAGTCTGTGATCAAAACTACAGAAGACATAGAGCCCGCTTGGATCGCATCTCAAACGAAAGGAAGAACGGGAGCATCTGAAATCATTGTAGAAGAATTTATCCGATTCGAATCCGAGATCACTCTCTTGACGGTTACCCAAAAGAGCGGCCGCACTTTGTTCTGTCCACCGATTGGTCACAGGCAAGAAAGAGGAGATTATCAAGAGAGCTGGCAACCTACTGAGATCTCAGAGACTCAACTACAGGCTGCACAGGATATGGCGGATAAGGTAACTAGAGAATTAAGCGGCTCTGGGATTTGGGGAGTTGAATTTTTCTTAGCTACAGACGCAGTTTATTTCTCCGAGCTTTCTCCTCGTCCTCATGATACTGGAATGGTTACCTTGGCAGGAACCCAGAACTTCAATGAGTTCGAATTGCATTTGAGAGCAGTACTTGGACTTCCGATACCTGAGATCGTTCTAGTTCGCAAGGGCGCAAGCGCAGTGATCCTTTCCGAGACCGAAGGAAATATCCCGAATATTCAAGGGATCGATAAGGCTTGTGAGATGCCTGAATCGGATCTTAGGATCTTTGGAAAACCTATCACTAAAAAGTATAGAAGAATGGGAGTGGCCCTTACTTATACAAATAAGGACGAATCCATTTCTATGCTACGTAAGAGAGCGACTCTGATCGCCTCGAAAATAAAAGTAAATTAAAGAATAAGCGCCGGACTCTTAAGTCGGGTCCGGCACCATATTCGCATAATATTGTAGAAGGTCCCCATCAAGGGCCTTGATCATCTCGTCTTCTTTCCGGATGAATTTTCTGGACTGAAGAACCTTAAGTCCTCGGTTCAGGATTTCTCCAGTATCTTTGGTGAGATAATTTCCCTTTCTGGTCAGTATCCTTTCTGCGATCATCTTCTCCAAATCGGAAAGACTGATCTCTCCTCCCGCTTCCATTAGAAGTTTTGCAACTAGATGGTTCGGCAGGATCCTATGATGCGCCTGCCATTCTCTAGAAATCTCCATGGAGATAGAAAGTGTTGGATCATCCTCGTGGATATAACGAGAAACCGGAATAGGTTCGCAGAGATCCATATATACTTCCGTTCTCTTAAATAAGAAATCTCTAAAGGACAAATGAATATCTTTGCCGGTAAATTCCACATCTTCCGGAACATTTTCGTAAGACAGAACGATTGGAACTACAAGAACTTCACTTCCAGTATGCTTGAAAGCTTCGACAGAAGTAGAAAGAATTCCGGTCTTAATCGGAATAATTCCGCCGGTTCTAGAGCGAGTGCCTTCTGGATATACCAATGTAGGAATTCCTGCCTCTAACATCATGGTAGAATATTGGGTCAGACATTCTAAATAGAGAAGATTTCTGTTCCTTTTTCTATCTACCATATAGGCGCCGAGCGATTTCAGAACCCGAGCGAGTCCTGGAGTTGCCATCACCTTCTTGTCCGCTGCATATCTGGGAACAGGCAGACCTAACCAACGCAGACCGAAAGCGACTTCTATAGAATCCAAATGAGATCTATGAGTCGGAGTATAAAGAATATCATAACGGGAAGCTAACGCTTTGATCTCCTTAATCTGTCCTCCGATCTTAGGCAAACCTCCTCCAGGCTTGAATCCCCCGATCGCAAAACGCGCGGGAGCTACTAAATGGATAAGCGATTCACGGAAGAAAGGACTGTATTCATCTGCAATCTCAGAAACATAGAACTCAACTAACCTTTCCAAATTCCGAGTATGTTTCTTTTCATACGTTTCTTCCGCTTCTTGCCAAAGAACGATCTCTTTCGGAAGAAGAAAAAGATCTGTGCCTGCTTCATTCTCCACCGCTTCAGCGTATCTCTTCTCCAAGGATTTGATCTGAAGGCCTGCTTGTTTTAAGATACGATCCGCCATTCCAGGCTGAGAATGAACATGACGCAGTACTCTTCTTCTAAGCGCTTGTTGGAATTCCTTTCCGGAAGCGAGAGTCAATCCAAAACGTTTGCGCGCAGTACGGGAAATATTTCGTATCTCATCACTTGTAGATTTAGAAACGAAACGGATCATCTCCGTAGGAGAAACCTTTCTAGTAAGAACTTCGAAAAGAGTCGTAAATAAAGGTAGTTCGACTTTCTTCTCTTCCGCCAGATCAAGAATAGTAGAGAGAGAATAAGCTCCTTCTACATGACTTTCGCTTTGGCTCATTTCCTTTTGGATGAATTCTTTTGGATTGAAGAATAACTCGATTCTCTCCAACAGATTTGGAGAATCTTCTCCAGAGATCAGCTTTCGAATAAATCTTTGTCCGTAAGCGCGGTTTCTGCTCGATCTGGATGTAGCTGTAGTGATTAGGTCCGCCAATCCGAATTCCATAGCAGGTTTTGCAGGAAGATCCAACGCGTTCAATAAACTAAGTATTTCAGAAAAACCTAAACTGATTAGCTCTCCTTCAAAATTAGAACCGCATTCCGGGATCCCACTCAAGATCCCGCAAGCGATTGCTATCGGATTCTTCATCACTCCGACTAGTTCTAAGGAACGGATATCTTCAAAAGTTTTAATATGATTTCTAGGGCCTGAAAAAAGTCCTTCGATTACCTCGGAACCCCTCTCGCCAGACGATGCAATAGAAAAGAAACTATGCTTTCCCTTTGCCATTTCAGAAAGAAGATTTGGACCGGCGACTGCAACATATTCAAGATCCAGCTTATCCTTTATCTCTCTGACTTTTAAAACATAATCGGAGAATGTGACTGCGTTCGTTTTCTTTCTGGTGGAAGTGGAAACGAGGCCTTTCGTAAACGCGACCATCGTATGTTCTTCGTCGGGCGAAAGAACGGAAGAGATTCGATCGACCACGTTTTCAGTCTGTCGAGAAGGAACTGCAATGATAATGACCCAAGATCCTTTGGATAAAAATTCAAAATCGCTTACTACCTGAATATTGTTCGGAAGAGGGACATGATCGTCCAAAAACTCCGTAGTTCTATCCTTCTGCATGCGATCCGCATTCTTCTTATCAAAGTACCAAAGAAAAAGATTTTCAGTCTTTTCCGAAAGAGACACGGAAAGATGAACTCCCATGGGCCCGCCGCCGAAAATTGCTATGTTCTTAAAGCGGGGCGGAACTTCTTCCAAATCAATCATCAACTCGTTCCAATTTAATATTTATTTTTCCGGATACTTTCCCAATCGAAGAAGGGAAGAAAACCAATAAAATTCGCACACTTTTGCGATTGCGTTTCCTGTTTAAACCGAAAGCGTAGCGGTAAAGCATCTTCTTACGAAGTGCAATCTTCTAACCATCGCAATGAATGAAACATTGAACTCAATTTTTCGAAGAAATTCCAGTTTTAAATTCTTATCCTCGCGATTTGGAAGAATAAAAAGCACATCTGCTTTCCATATTGAAAAAAGAAGCTCTTTGATTACAAAACGGTTTTATTTCTATTCAATCTTTCTTCTCAGCTTCTTAGTGATCGATTGTTCAACTTATTGGGCTCATAGAAAGAACGATCTTGCTGATGTCTTTACCGCAGGAGTAGAGACTCCCGGTTATGGTGTAGGACTTAGGATCGGACCTTTAGCTACCGGATTCATCTTCCAAGGAGGAGAGAGCGCGCCCGGCAAAAGAGATCTTGGAACCGGCTACGGATTACGAGGTGGAAGTTACGGATCTTATAGGTCCCAACAACTCGTGTTCGGATTCTTAGGCGGGGAAAAATTTCATTCTCTTCCAGACACTCCGGATCCTGTGGCGCCTAGTCCAAAGACAGAGCCAAAATCATCAGCTCAGGATCCTAGCTCTCCTGGATTTTTACTATTACCCGATTCTCCCGAAAATGAAGAAGATCCGAATCCTACTCCGGAACTTGCGAATGAGAGACAAAACACTAAAAGTTTTGAGATACGATATTTACAATTTTATAATAATCCTGTAGAAGAAAGAAGGAAGGCTAAGAAGGTCTTATTCTTTAAAAAATTCCTAGAACACTTGGATCCTGAAAAAAAGAACGAAGCGATCCAAACGTATCTGACCCAAAACCCCAGAAGCAAAGATGATTATCCACTGGGTTTCCTCTTCGAAATAGAACTTTATATTTCTGTTAAGTACGGACTCAGATTAGGCTTCAATATCGGCGAATTCGTGGACTTTCTGCTAGGATTTACCGGATTGGATCTGATGGAAGACGATCTTTAAGAGTCTTAAAGAAGAAATAAAAAAGGCCGTGCAAATCACGGCCTTTTCAAACTAGTTCGAAAAATTCGATTAAAGCTTGTATTCGTATTTTTTGATCACGCCTTTTTTATCAACGATCACTCTGATGAACTTGGTGTTCTCATTGATGCGAGAAGGTTTCTCAGCAAGGGTCTTGTACGAATTTTTTTGATACGTGGTAGATTCCATATACCACTCAAGCAGAGATCCGTCTTGGGTATTTTCTTCGACAGTAGGAGTTCCTAAGACCGCTTCGGCCTTAATCCTTTTGTCTCCTTCTTTGATCATGCTGGCTTCGATAGTGCGAATATCCGAATTAGGCTGATATGCCGGCTCGGATTTTTTTTCTTCGGAGGAACAAGCTCCTATAAGAAGAACTGCGACAAATAAAATCGCAGAAAGTATTCGTTTCATTCTAAAACTCCTCAGCGCGAGTAGGCGCCATTTAAAGCGGCTCTATAGTTTTCGATAAAACGGATTTGTCACGCCGAATTTCTTACTTTTTCCTCCAGATGA
This sequence comes from Leptospira semungkisensis, assembly GCF_004770055.1. Classification (NCBI taxonomy): domain Bacteria; kingdom Pseudomonadati; phylum Spirochaetota; class Leptospiria; order Leptospirales; family Leptospiraceae; genus Leptospira; species Leptospira semungkisensis. Next base: position 549,291 of record NZ_RQEP01000005.1, read on the forward strand.
AGCATAAGTTTGTCTAAATCTTTTTTCATAGCGACCACCTTCTCTACCACTAGTCCAGAACTTTCCAGTAAACGTTCCGGAATGCAGAGAGCCTTCTTGCGTAGGTTGCGGCCTTTGATCGTCAGTCGGACAACAAGATTGCGTTCATCCTCTTCGGATCTCGCCCTTGTCAAGAACCCATTCTTTTCCATCTTCTTTAATAAAGGAGTCAAGGTCCCTGAATCCAAGAAGAGACGATCTCCTATTTCTTTCAAAGGAATAGAATCCGTCTCCCAGAGAACAAGTAACACCAAATACTGAGAATACGTTATGCCCATTTCTTCCAGAAGCGGACGGTACAAAGCCGTTACCGCCCTGGAAGTTGCATAAAGAGAGAAGCAAAGCTGCTTTTCTAACTTTAGAGATTCGTAATTCAAGTGGATAAGAGTTCCAGGATCTTGCTGTCAATTTTTTCAGGCGGAGTAAGAGTTGCAAATCTCTTGATCACATTTCCCTTTCTATCGACTAAGAATTTAGTAAAGTTCCACTTAATGGACTTGCCGAAGAGACCTGGAGCCTTCTTCTTTAAGAATTGATATATAGGGTGAGTTCCTTCTCCGTTCACTTCGATCTTTTTGAAAAGAGGAAAGCTCACTCCGAAATTCACTTGGCAGAAGTTTTGAATCTCCGAATCAGTTCCAGGCTCTTGGTGACCAAATTGGTCGCATGGAAAGCCAAGAATTTCTAATCCTTGGGACTTGTATTTCTCATACATTTCTTGGAGACCTTTGTATTGAGGAGTGAAGCCGCATTGGCTTGCAGTGTTTACGATCAGTAAAACTTTTCCCTTATAGTCTTCCAATTTTTTTTCGGTTCCGTTGTTTAGAGTAGCAGTTAGTTCGTATAAATTCTGAGCCACGTCTTAGTACCTCCTAGTTTACAAAATAGATTGTATACAATTTAATTTTGTTCAATCATTTTTTACCTGATTTCTAAAATCTTTTTCTATTTCCATTGAGTAAAACTCCGAGACTCGGGTCGGTTTTAGGCGATTTGAAGATGAAAGAAGGAAGAGAAACGAGATCTTTTTCAAAAAGACTCATAAATTTTTCCAAGGATTTCTCTAACGGCACAACGTAATAGATGAGGAAAAACAAAATGAGATTTAACACATTATTTCACCCACAGGGATCCGATCCCAATGCGCCAATGGAGACAGTTCAATCCGATTGGGAAGAAGCTATCTTAGTATGTACAAAATGTGCTTCTAAATTCCGAGGAGAGTTCTTTAACGGAAGAACAAGATTAAGGTCGGAACTAAAAGATACTCTTCGCTCTGAAGGAGTTCGCAACGTAAGAGTCATGGAAGTTTCCTGCCTGGACGTATGCGAAAGAGACAAGATCGCGATTACAAGCACCAGATTCTCAAAGATGGGAAGAGCCATCCTTCTCGTTCCGCCTGGAGTTTCTGCTGAAAGAGTTTTGAAAGGACTGAACGATCTCAAATCTTAAGAGATAGAGAAAAGATAAACATACGATCCAATCTAGAAGTGGTATTGTGTTCGTAAGGATAAATAGAATCCATTGAGCGTCTGTATTGGTATGTAAATCTAAGTAAGATCGCAGGATCAGGATTATAATCCAAGGTTCCGGTCGCTCCTCCTGTTTGGAATCCATCCTTAGTATTGGTTACTACGATCATCTGATCCCTGTCCAAGTATCTTTCTAAACGAGCTCCGATTCTCCAATCAGGCAAGAATCTGTACGCGACCCAAAGGTTTCCTACATACACTTGTCTGTAAGCGTTACTATCGCCTCGCACATAATAAGAACGATCCGGAGTGTACACAAGATTCTGACTGCTCGCTCTTTCTTGGTAAGCAACGTCGAAGGAAGAGGCGAAAGTAAGTGCGTGAGTCGGCTTCCATTCGGCGATAAAGTTATTATAGTATCTCGTCTCTTTGGGAACTGCAGTTGGCTGCTCATTTCCCATGAACGTATTCCAACGAAGCATAATATTCGGACGAGGGTTGTATTCTAAGCGAAACCCTCCCGACATGTCCTTATTATTATCCGTCACGACTTGGTATCCATTGTCCAAGTGTAATTGATAGGAGAGTTTATTCGTAATCTTTCCACTCAATCGAAAACCGGAAACGTAATATGGTACGTAATCTAGAGAAAACGCTCTTGTATAAACGAAGTTCTCATGAGAGATCCAAGACTCATATCCTAGATGACCGAAATAAATCCCAGCATCCAGCCATGTAGACTTGCCCAACTTAATTCCAGCGTACGCTTCCTGCATATTACGGATCGAAAACTCATTGGAAGTTTTGCCTGTGGTACCTTCTCCCACATAGTTTGCAACTACCGAGGTCCCGAATTGAAGAGCTAACCTTCCTCTATATTTATCCGTTTCTACTTTTCCATCTATATAAGCTAGATTGATATTGTACTCGTTGGTTCTAGTTGCTTGCGTCGTATAAGATAATTCTTTAGAATCGGGGCGATTCAAACTGGCATTATAATAACCATCTATGAAAAATCCGAATTGGACCGGGATGACCGCGTTTTCCTTTTTCTTAGGATTCAATTCTTCCGATTTGGAAAAAGTCTCCTCTTCTTCCTCATTCTCTTTTTTATTTTGAGAAGAAGACGACGACTTATCCTTCTCTTTAGAAGGCTGATCTCCTTTCTTCAAATCCGGTTCCTGGCTCGGCTCTTTTTCCTCGGTCGATCCTTCATTTGGGTTTTTGACCCCCGCCGAAGTCTGTTGGGTAAAGACCTTGGACGGTTTCTGAGCAATCGAATTCTCTTCTGCTTCCGTTTCTGAGACGGGAAGAGAGAATCCCACCGCGATGAGGATCACCGAGACGCATTTATTTTTCATCGATTCCAATCGTTTCAGGACAAACATCGAATCCATCAATTTTCGAAAGGGTAAATTTTCTTTACGGAACCTTAACGATCCGATAGACGTTTATAACGATATTCAAAGAAAAAATAAGAATGGCACTGAATTTCCGCAAGATTAGCCTCGATCGCGAGAGGAAAGAGTGAACCTTCTTCTGAAAAAAGTCTAATTAAAATTAATCCCTACACAAAGGAACCGCATTGATGGAAGAAAAAAGTCTATTACTTACCGCAATCATTCTACTCACTACGGCCGTTCTATGCGTGCCTGTCTTCAAGAAACTAGGGATCGGATCCATCATAGGATACGTGGTCGGAGGAATTCTTATCGGGCCGCATGGGATCCGATTGGTCACAGGAGGGACGGAGATCCTTCACTTTGCCGAATTCGGAGTAGTATTGCTTTTATTTTTGATCGGGCTTGAGCTTCGTCCTCAAACTCTTTGGGTCTTAAGAAAACCGGTATTCGGAATGGGACTAGTGCAGGTGGCTTTGACCTCCTTCTTACTTGCAGTAACTATCGGTTATCTTTTCCATTTGGGATTTTTAGCCTCCGTTATTCTGGGCTTGAGTTTGTCCCTCTCTTCGACTGCATTCGCTCTCCAATCCTTAGCGGAAAAAAATCAGTTAAAGACATCTTATGGGAGATCCGCTTTTGCCATTCTACTCTTCCAGGACTTGGCAGTTATTCCGGTCATGGCCATCTTACCTATGGCTGCACTCACTCCTGAAAACTCGGATGTAAACGGATTAGATTTTTATAAATTGGGAACTGCAGCATTAGCGATCTTTTTAGTGATCCTAAGCGGGCGTTTCTTAATGCGTCCCTTATTTAGATTGATAGCCGCTTCCGGGAACCACGAGATCTTTGTGGCGCTTTCCCTTCTTCTCGTATTGGGAGTTTCGCTGGCCATGGAGAAAGTAGGACTGTCCATGGCCTTGGGCTCCTTCTTAGGAGGAGTTCTTCTCGCCGACTCGGAATACAGACACGAGTTAGAAGCGAATCTAGAACCGTTCAAAGGACTATTGCTCGGACTATTCTTCTTGGCAGTGGGAATGTCCATGAACTTGGAGCTTCTGATCAATCATCCTTTTTTAATCTTAAGTTTGGCCCTCGGACTCATGGCGATCAAAGGAATCGTATTATTCGTGATCGGAAGGGTAGCAAAGTTAAATTCGGATTCTTCTATCAATCTTGCGGTGAGCATTTCTCAAGGTGGAGAATTCGCATTTGTAATTCTAAATGTGGCTTCTCAATTAAACGTGCTAAGCAAGGAGATCGCAGAGTATTCGATCGTGATTGTAACCGCTTCTATGATGCTCACTCCTTTCTTCGGAATATTTAAGGAAAAGCTAATAAACCCTTACTTAAACAAAGAAGAAGAAAGACCAGCCGATCCGATCCACGAACAAAACAGAGTGATCATCGCCGGTTTCGGAAGGGTTGGGCAAATCATTTCTCGTATGCTCTATCTACATAAGATAGGATTTACTGCTTTGGAGCATAATGCAGACCAAGTGAATGCCGCTCGAAAATTCGGGCATAAGATCTATTACGGAGATGCGAGTCGTCTGGATTTACTGACTGCTGCTGGAGCGGCCCAGGCCGAGATTCTGGTCTTAGCGGTTCAGGATATGGAACTCTCTATTAAGATCGCGACTATAGCTAAGGAAAATTTCCCGAACTTGAAGATCATTGCTAGGGCGAGAAATAGAGCCCATTATTTCGATCTTTTAGAACTAGGAATCGAAACTATACGAAGGGACACATTTGCTTCTTCTTTAGAACTCGCTGAGGAAACACTGAAGGACCTTGGCTTCTTACCTTCCGAAGTGCAGTACTTCATTGATAAATTTAGAAGATATGATGAGGCAATGGTCAAACAGCAATACAAACTCCGTCATAACGAGAAGGAGCTGATTGCATTCTCCAGGAATGCAATCCGTCAGTTAGAAGATGCGTTCGCAGCAGACATGTTGCAGAAGGAAGCTTCTTAAGGACAAGGATCCCTATACGCGTCCAAGCTTTGGTGTTTCAGAAAACCTGATAAACGGAGACTGGAAGATTGAGGGCAGAAATCGCTCTTGTTCGTTCCATTCTCCGTATATTCGATCTGAAAAACTGCAGAGCCCTTACTTGGAAACGCGGCCTCTTCGGAGCACCATCCATCCGCGTAACAACTCTCAGTGATTGCCCAATCAAAATGAGAGATCAGATCTGAGATTTGATCCGGATCATTTTTTAAGCCGACAGACATTCCCCGAGATCGAGCAGAGTTACTTACCCATTTATTAAAATGGAGCTGATCTTCGGCAGTCAAAGGAAAGCCCGTACTATTCTGATATCCATCCATATTATCCGGATCGATCCCGTCACAACCTTGGTTTCTTGCCTTATCAAAACGAGCAGAAAGAATGGGACCTAAAATATCCAACCTTCTGATGTCCAACCACTGTTCGTCCGGAAAACCTGCGTATGCATTTCCTAAAACTTCAGGCGGGAATTTACTCGCATCTGATCTGTAATTCTCGTACGAACCTACATCAATATAGCAAATCACTCTCTTTCCGTTTGCATGCAATCTATCGATAACAGTTGGATCGGAATCAGTCAGATCTGAATCAATATCGAAAACGTTTGCATCGACAGATTCATCTAATGTTCCACTGAACTGGATCTGAAATGTGGTTCCCGGCGCTGGAATCCAAACTTTCGTCAAGAGGTAGAATAATATTCCCTCCTTCTCTCCGTTAGATGAGTCTTTACAGGAACTCAAACTGAAAGCAAAGAATATAAGGGAGAAGGAAAGAATTCGGGGGAAGAACATAGTTTTAGCCGCAGTGACCTCGACTAAGTAATTAGAGGAATATAATTTTGGAAATTCTCCAAGAATTAAATTCGAAAGATGAGTTTGATTTTTGCGGGCAGAGGGACTCGAACCCTCACTAGAAGCTTGGAAGGCTACGGTGCTAGCCATTACACCATGCCCGCGATAGGATAGAGTCAGTTTTTGATTGGAGGCACGGAAGTCAATCGAAAAGAATGATTTTTGTATGTGGGAATCAGAGCTAAGCAATTGGGAAAAAGAACTTCCGGCGTTCAAAGCGTATCGGGACGAATTTAAGACAATCTATCATCTTCGAAATATTGCAGGAGTTCTTCATTGGGATATGGAAGTTACCATTCCTCACGAAGGACAGGAAGAAAGAGGAGACCAGTTGAGTTTGCTCTCTGGCTTGGCTCACAAATCTTTCGTATCCGATTCTTTTCGTTCTCTTGCACAAAAGGCCAAAGAAGAAAATTCAAAACTCGATCTTCCGGGAAAACAACTGAGAGAAAGAGAATTGGATCTTTTGTTCAAAGACTTGGATCGTTCTTCTTGTTTGCCCATCTCCTGGGTGGAAGAATTCTCCAAGGTCACAAGCCAAGCCCACTCCGTTTGGGCAGAAGCCAGAAAGAAGAACGACTCTAGTTCCTTTCTTCCAGTTTTAGAAAAGATCATAGATCTTAGTTTTCAAAAAACTCAGTTCTTCGGATTTCAAACGGAAGCATACGATGCTCTCTTGGATGAATATGAACCTGGCGCAAAGGCTTCCGACTTGGAGGAGCTATTCTCTAACCTAAGAAAGTCCTTGGTTCCTTTACTTGCAAAAGCTAAGGACGCAGATTTTCCTTTTTTGGGACATTTTCCGATCTCTCAGCAAGAACCTTTCAATAAAGAACTGCCTGTTCTATTAGGTTTATCTAAAGAAGGATTTCGATTAGATGCAAGCGCACATCCATTCTCTACTTCTCTTGGAAGTTCCGACAAAAGGATCACCACTCGCTATGAAGAATCTGATCCTCTTTCTTCCGTATATTCCGTTTTGCATGAGACCGGTCATGCTCTATACGAATCGGGTATCTCTTTAATTCATGGAGATCCGTCTCCTTTAAAAGATTCCGTTTCGTTGGGAATGCATGAATCTCAAAGCCGTCTTTGGGAAAATCAAGTAGGAAGATCTAAGGAGTTTTGGGAAGGAATGTATCCTATCTTCTTAGAGAAACTCGGGCTTTCAGAGTCCTTTTTACCATTCTCAAAATTATATTCGTTCGTAAATAAATCCAAGTCTTCTCTCATTCGAGTCGAAGCGGATCAGATCACATACAATCTTCATATCATTTTAAGATTCCAGATAGAAAGAGCCATCTTCAAAAAAGAAATTTCCGTAAAAGAGATCTCCCAGGCTTGGAAGGAAGGAATGAAAAATTTACTAGGAATAGATGTGCCCGACGACCCCAAAGGATATTTGCAAGATGTACATTGGAGTGGAGGAGCCTTCGGTTATTTTCCTACCTATTCTTTGGGGAATATTTACGCAGCACAGCTCTACTCGGCTTTTCTAAAGGAACATCCTAAGTTTCCCGAAGAGTTGAAAAAAAGAGAAACTTCTTCTCTCTTAAGGTGGCTTCGAAAAAATGTTCATAGCAAGGGAAGAAGTATAGAAGCAAAGGACCTGATCCGAGAAGCAACGGGAGAAGAACCCAATGCAAAGTATCTGATCGAATATCTTGGCTCTAAAATCGCGGAACAAGGATAGAAAATGAGCGGTGACGATAAAGAAGAATTAACTCTCAAATCATTCGAAGAATTATCCTTCTTCGATAATCTTGCACTCTTTTATCTTTGCAATGAGACTCCTCCCCAGACTCTTGCACTCGCCTTTTTGGTTGGAGATAAAAAAGTTTGTGGATCCATGCTAGGTGTTATGGATTCTAAAAGAAGAGCTTTCGTACACGAACTCATGGCAAAGCAAAACGATTTTTCGGATGAGAAGAAGCAGGCTGCGGTCCAAGGTCTTCTCATTATCGCAGATGGATTGATCAGCCGGAATCTCATCCGCAAGCAAGGCAAGTTCTACTTTGGAACAGAAAGAGGCTGAGAGAAGTTCTATCTTGGCGCATAATAGATAATCGCTACTCCGAACAACGCAATAGCAGATCCGATTAAATCATACTTGTCCGGCTGAAATCCATCCACCTTCCAAGCCCAGAGTAAGGACATTACGATAAAAAATCCACCGTACGTCGCATATACTCTTCCAAAAGAAGAAGGTTGAAATGCGGCAACAATTCCGTATAAGGCAAGTATCGCTCCGCCAAAAATTAGATAGAAAACGGATTTGGATTCTTTGTACCAAAGCCAGACCAAGTAACCGCCGCCGATCTCGCAAATTCCGGCCAAGATAAAGATAATTATGGATTTAAAATATTCCATTAAGGTTTTCCTTTTCGTTTAACAGACTTCTTTTCTATAGATGTTTTGGCTTTAGCCTTCTTGATAGAATCTTTTTTTGCCAATTGCTTCTTTGCCTCTATCTTTTTTGATTTTGCAGTTGTTGTCTTGGAGAGAATTCCTTGTGCTAAAAATTTCTTGTCCTTGGTTCCTTGAGGCAAGGATAAACCCTGCAAAATAAATTCTCGAATCAAAGGAAATCGTATTTCTTCTAAGGATGTATATTCTAAATATCGAATCTGTTTAGTCTCACCCAATAGAACATTTTTCGGATCTTGAAATAAGATCCCCCATTCAAATATCAGCTGTACTCTTTCCAGAAAAGGAAAGATACCACAAACGTATCCAGAATTTTTATCTCGATAGCCGATTGCCTTCCAAACTGGATAACCTTTCTCTTCTAATTCCGGAAAATAGGATCGAATGGATTTTCGAAGTTTGTCGACTATCTCTAAGATTCCCTCAGGCATAGGCTTCAATATTTCCTGAATGATCTGAAGGTTCTTTTCCGGAGAATTTTTTTCGACCATGACTATAGCAATAGATAAAAGAGAAATCTATTAAACAAAATTTTTAAGACGAGTGAGAAAACGAGGAATTGTTTTTTCAGGATAAAGATCCTGGATCAGTTCGAAATATGACAAATCCAGGATCTTATTTTTTTAATAAAGAGGTCTTCCTAACATTGCATTGATAAAGACCGCTGCGACAAGAAGCGAATATCCGATCGATACCGCGAACATTGGAATTCTTCCCCAATTCTGTTTGATCGAAATAAAACCGAAGATCGGAAGTATTTGCAGAGCGTGAATTCCCGCAAAATGCGCGATCCGAATATCTCCTCCATTTCTACTCCAATTCACAAAAGGAAGCCCAGGTCCCCCGTCAGGAACTCCAACAGAATGAGCCAACCTCGAGGACATCACAATCCCGAAAATAGAAGCGATCGCAAAAATCCATAAGGAAAATCTAATGCCGACTAGCATTCTCTCATCAATCTCAGAAGAAAGAAGTTTGAATTTTCGATCCATGAGAATAGCAACGGGTATCATCGGAAAGATGAAAAGGCCCATGATGGAGTAGATTGCCCCATCTAAAGCGCTGCTCTGATTGAAATGAGAAGTGACCCCTCTTGCCGCTTGCAAGGTGATTAGCACCAACTCTACCATCAAAGAAACTACAAAGTATTTCTCCAGCTTGCCTACAAAGGAAGGAAACTCTCTTAGCTCTTCTAAATACCAAGACATCGTCCATAAGAAGATCCAAATCGAGACCGCAAATTTCATCGGCTTAATCCAAACGTTCAAGCCTAGAAGAGTTCTTGGATCCAACTCCGACAAAAGAAGATACACTGGGATTGCCACTAAAGAAAGTAGGCCCGTATAAAAAGTGGCTGCCTGGTTCTTTCTTAAATGAGAGAAGAAACGGCTCTCACTTAAAGTATTAGATACTTGCACGGTCTCCTCCTTTGATCCAGCGAACCACTTGAAAGAATAGATATCCAACTGGGCCAAACATAAGAGTGAAGAACAAACATGGGATTAAGATCCATTTAGAAATTCCCAATTCTTCCGCTTCCTTGGTTTCCCAAACTCCTAAGAATAGATCGAACGCCAGATAGTGAACCCAGCCTGCCAGAAGCACCCAAGGATTGGAAAATAACTGAGCTACTCCCTGCAAGGTCTGAAAATTCCCTTCCCCACCTATATGAAAGGCAAATACGATTAAGTATAAAAGGGAAAGTGCCGCAGACCAAGCTCCGCTTCTCACTAAGATCCTGGTAATCTTTTGCTTCGGAATAACTGCGAGCAAGATCCAACCTAGGATCGCAAATCGACTCGCTATCGTAAAAATCAACTCTGGACTCATAAAATCTCTCCAACCTCTTATGTGGGAAGAGGTTTTACTTGCTAAAAGGAAAGGCTCCTTATATGTTACTATTGGTAACACCAAATGTTACCAACGTCAACATTTTTTGGAAATATTTTATGCCTGCGAAGAAAAAAACGAAGAAACCGGAAGGCGCCTATCATCACGGAAATTTAGCGGAAACCCTGAAATCATTGGCCTTGAACCGTTTGGAAGAAAGCAAAGATTCCGCTTTTACAATAAGAGAGATCGCAAGAGAAGCAGGTGTGAGCCACGCTGCGGCCTATCGACATTTTCCCTCTAGGATCGATCTACTTGCAGAAATCTCTAAAGAAGGTTTTATAAAGATCACAGAAGAATTTACTCTGGCAGAAAGATCGGCTTCTGCAAATGATCCGTTTGATCGGCTTCAAAAACTAGGCCTTGCATACATTCGTTTTTGCATTCAGCATCCAGGATACTACAGAGCAATGTGGCATACTGATCTAGGATCCATGGAAGATCTAACCGAGTTACAGGAAATAGGGAAACAATCTTTTTTAAAACTATGGGATACGATCTTAAGCTGTGAGGCAGAGGGAAACTCAGGTTTCTCTCCCAAAGAAATGGCAGCGGCAAGCTGGTCTATAGTACATGGTTACTCCGTTCTGATCAATGAAGGTCAAATGGAGAATCCTCTTTTGCAGATCAATAAGAAGAACGCTGTGCAAGAGGCGGAGAAAATATTGAAGATCTTAAATTTAGGTTTAATGAAGAGAAATACAAAATAGTTCGCATCTCAATCCAAAAGAATATCGTGCTTAATATAAACACTGAGCCTATTCTAGATAAAAACTTCCTTTCAAATAGAGTTTACAAGTTCCTCCTATCCGAACTCTTTCTCCCCTGTCCTCACAAAGAAGATGTCCACCTCTCTTCGAAGCTTGGTAGGCTCTTAGATATTTTTTACCAATCCTATTAGACCAATACGGGATCAAAGTACAATGCGCGGACCCAGTCACCGGATCTTCAGGAACTCCTTTTGCAGGCGCAAAGAATCTGGATACAAAATCATAAGGTTTTCCTGCGTCAGCGGGAGCAGTTACTATCGCAGCAAAGTAAGGAAGTTCTTTGATCTTCTCAAAATTTGGAACAAGGTTACGAACATCAGATTCCTTCTCGAAAAGAAAAAGAATATCCCTGGCTTTCCATACTTGTCTGGGAAGGATATCGAAACATTCCGCGAAATCATGCAAGGATTGCTCTAACACAACCGGAGCCCTAGAAGGAAAATCTAGATAATATAGATCCTTCTCTCGAAAGACCTCCAAGATCCCACTTTTAGTATGAAAGCGAAGAGAAGAAGGAAGAGTATTGGCCCCTTCTTCCAATTCGTAAATTGCAAAAGCAGAAGCTAGTGTTGCATGTCCGCAAAGATCTACTTCTACTCCGGGAGTAAACCATCTCAGATCGAATTCTCCAGGTTTTCCATTGGATCTATAAAATGCAGTCTCGGATAAATTGTTCTCGGCGGCGATCTGAAGCAAAACTGTATCGGAAAGCCATTCTCCTTTCCAAGGCACCACTGCAGCAGGATTTCCTTTAAAGAGGGAATCCGCGAATGCATCAATCTGATAGATCTTATATTCTTCAATCATACTTTAACTCGGAAGATAACTCTTTCTTTCGAAAGAATACAGTTACAGTTTCCTTTCTTTTTTCCAATACAGAAATTATAGACAAACCTTGTTTGCAAAGAAATGTCTAAGGACATGATACGCAATGTATCAGTGCATTGATATTCTTCTTCGGAAGGATTTGAGGAGAAGGAAATGAAAATCGGCATATTAGGAACTGGAATGGTCGGAAACACGATCGGATCCAAGTTAATTGAAAAAGGTTACGAAGTCAAAATGGGTTCTCGTTCTGCACAAAACGAAAAGGCTGCTGAATGGGTGGCAAAGTCCGGAAGCAAGGCTTCTCAAGGAACCTTTAAGGACGCAGCCACATTCGGTGAGATCTTGTTCAATTGTACGAAAGGAGAAGTCAGCCTAGAAGTACTTCGTCAAGCTGGTGCTGAAAATCTGAAAGGCAAAATACTAGCCGACGTTTCGAACGCTCTCGACTTCTCCAAAGGAAGACCTCCAGGTCTGCTTACTGATAGTCATAACTCTTTGGGAGAAATGATCCAGAAGGAATTTCCGGATCTAAAAGTAGTCAAGACTCTAAACACTACGAACTGTTCCATCATGGTAGATGCTTCTTTGATCAAAGGAGAACATGATATTTTCGTTTGCGGAAATGATGCCGAAGCAAAGAAAACGATCTCTAACCTTCTCGCAAAAGACTTCGGTTGGAACAATATTATAGATCTTGGGGATATAGTGGGAGCAAGAGCTGCCGAGATGCTCCTGCCTATGTGGGTCCGATTATACGGGATCTATGGACATGCAAACTTCAATTTCCATATCGTAAAATAGATCTAAGAGAAGAGCTTTAATCTTTCTTAATGAACGCGGAATAAGCGATGGAGGACCATCCGATCAATAGAGAAACTCCTCCAAAAGGAGTAACTGCTCCTAGGATCCTAATTCCGGTGATCGAAAGAATATAAAGAGATCCAGAAAAGATCAGAACTCCTGCAAAGATAAACCAGAATCCGACTCTTAGAGGTTTGGATTCTGTAGTTTTCTCACTCAATGCAAGAGCGAGTAAAACTACAGAATGGATCAAATGATATTTGGATCCCGTATCAAAGATGGTCATTAGATCTGGAGTTAAAATTGATTTTAATCCGTGAGCTCCGAAAGCCCCCAATGCAACTCCTAAGAAGCCTAGAAGTCCTGCGAAAAAGAGTAAGTTAGAATTAGAATTTTTGGATACCATAACTGTGAAACCGAAGACATTTCCTTCTGAATAATCCAAAGATATACATCGTATTTTCTACGTCCAGACGACTATCGAATAATGCCTGGATAGAATGTTCCTGCATCAAATCCTGTAACTCTTCGTAAAAACTCTTTTGCCCAAAGACGAAATGAATTGGAATGAAAGAGTCGTTAGAACCTTGTTTAACTGGTAAGAATAATCGAACCCCAAACTGGCAACCCTTGCTCTCTCCTTCGAAGCGTACGATCCGATGCTCCGACCAATCCCAGCCGTCCAAGGAAGCATGGAACATATCCTTATGAGGCAAAGAAGTAGTGGCTCGGATGAAACCGTCAAACACACCTGTCTTGAGCTTGGTTGAACTCGCACCGAAATGAATGGAAGGATCTCGAAAGTTCACTCCATTAATACTCACATCATTGTCAGGAGGAATTCCCAAACCTGTAGGATAAGGTTCCGGATTTCTTCGTACAAGAGCCCGGTTCTCCATCATAGGACCGCAGAAATTCAGGCTCGCGCATTCCGCGAAAGCCAATAGAAGAACTAGAAACTTTTTCTTTACAGATATCATTCTTTCTTCAGGAGTCTTTGAGGAAGCTTGACTCCTATTCCGCTCACTCGAGTACATTTTTCGAAATAGAGAGCGAATAAAAAGGATTTATAACTATAGTCCGTTTGCACATCGAAGAGAAGATCCGCTTTATCCTTGATGGCATTTTGGACAGCCGCCTCGTAACTTTCATCTCCCGTATATACCGCCCACAACCAGCTCGTGCCGCAGGAAACTCCTTCTAATTTACCGATGGGTTCCATTCCCCTCACGTCGGAATAACTTTGAGAATAGTACCAGCCTGGAGACTTGATATTGGTATAAAGACAGTTCGTAAGGAACATAATCGCAGAAAATAAAGGGATTAGGATCGAAACTCTTCGAAACGAATTTTGCATGTACTAATTTTCAACGAGTTGAAACACAAAAGTCAAGGTAAAATACCGAAATCTCCTTGTGCCTCTCTTAGCAAAGAAGAATGAAGTATTGATGCGGACACAATCCTCACAGTTTTATCTGGATATCGAAAAGGAATACGGTGCCTTTAACTACGAACCTCTTCCAGTCGTTCTAGAAAAAGGAAGAGGTATCTTTCTTTGGGACACGGAAGGCAAAAAGTATTTCGATTTCCTCTCCGCTTACAGCGCGGTGAACCAAGGACATTGTCATCCCCGCATCATCGACACTCTCAAATCCCAAGCCGAAAAATTAACCTTAACTTCTCGCGCCTTTTATAACGATCAACTCGGTCCTATGGAGAAATTTTTATGTGAGACCTTCGGTTTCGATCGAATGGTTCCCATGAATACAGGAGTCGAGGCAGCAGAAACCTCGGTTAAACTTGCAAGGCGCTGGGGTTATCAAGTGAAGAAGATCCCGAAAGACCAGGCAAAGATCGTATTCGCTTCCGGAAATTTTTGGGGAAGAAGCATAGGCGCAATCTCCGCTTCTACAGACGAGAATAGCAGAGGGGATTTCGGTCCTTTTGTACCTGGATTCTCCCTCATTCCTTTCGACGATCTGGATGCACTTAAGAGGGAACTCAAGGATCCGAACGTGACTGCATTCATGCTGGAACCGATCCAAGGAGAAGCAGGTGTCATCGTTCCCAAACCGGGATACCTACAAGAAGTTCGTAGGCTTTGTTCCGAACATAATGTTTTATTAATACTAGACGAAGTACAAACAGGTTTAGGAAGAACCGGAAAACTTCTAGCTGCAGATCATGAAGGAGTAAAGCCAGATCTACTTGTTTTAGGCAAGGCTCTTTCCGGCGGAACCTTACCGGTCTCTGCGGTTCTTTCTTCTGATGAAGTGATTCTTACTTTGAAGCCAGGAACCCACGGTTCTACTTTCGGAGGAAATCCTCTAGCGGCTGCAGTTGCAACTACTGCAGTGCAAGTCCTATTGGAAGAAAACCTTTCCGAGAATGCAGAGAATCGAGGCATCGAATTCAGAAAGATACTCGGGCAAATCAAAGAAGAATATCCGGACAAGATCAAAGAGGTCCGAGGCAAGGGCTTATTAAACGCAGTAGAATTCTTTCCGGACGATACAGGTCCTAGAGGAAAGAAGATCTGTTACAAGCTTTTAGATGCGGGAATACTTGCTAAGCAAACTCATGATCATACGATACGTTTCGCTCCTCCACTTTGCATTACCAAAGAAGAGTTAGAAGAAGCAGCCTCTTTGATCGTTGCCTCCATTCGTAAAACCCTTGACTAATCTTTCAAAATTCGTTTTTTTGAAAGCATGCAAGCCGACGACAAAAAATACATCAGAGTATGGAAGAAGCTAAGCGTCTCCGAAGTTTCTTCTCAATTGATGATCATAGATGATCTGTATGGCACTTGCGGAAAATGTAAGCATCTTGGCTTGAATTATACAAAGGACAAATCCTGTCCAGAATGCGGGACTAAATTCAAATACTTGGCTACGAATCTCAAATCTGCGGGCGATATCGCAAAGGTCCTAGCAAGGATCGAAAAAGAGAATCTGGACTTTATCCTGATTGATAGAGAAGATTACACTCTATCCAAGGCTAAGGATGCCGTAAAGGATCTGTTCAAATCTCAGGATTGAGATCTTAAAAGCATAGTTCGCTTATCGGAAAGCGCTCCGAAAATCAAAGAAAGTGAATGGACTTGATTCCAGGAATTATTTCTTTTTGTAATATCATAAAATCTAATTTAATTCGAAGGGAGAATTCGAACCGATCAGATGGAACATTCGCTCAGCCTATTAACAGATATCGCTCTCAGTATTATATTCGCTACGCTTTTCTCCCATATCGCTAAAGCACTAAAGCAACCTCTTGTCCTGGGCTACGTGATCGCGGGATTATTTATCGGCCCCTTACTCGGGCCTTATATAGATTCGAAACTTCATATAGGCTATGTTCATAGCGAGGACAGCATCGAACTGATCTCCGAGATCGGGCTCATCCTTTTACTATTCATCATCGGACTCGAGATCGATCTGAAAGAACTCGCTCGCATGGGAAGATCCATGTTCGCGCTAGGAGTACTGCAATTCTTCTTGGGAGTTGCAGCAGCCTGGTTTGCGTTCAAGACGTTCTTCCCTCCTGCTCCGGGCAATTTCGATCTTCTCTATTTTGCGATCGCATTGTCTTTAAGCTCCACCATGATCGTGGTCAAACTTCTTCATGATAAATTCGAGATCAGCACTGTAGCAGGAAGGCTGACTATCGGAGTCTTAGTGCTACAAGATATCTGGGCAATCTTATTCATGGGGATCCAACCTGATCTGCAAGATCCTCAGATCTGGAACGTACTTGGTTCCTTAGCAAAAGGTTGCGCTCTTGTATTGATTGCATTCGTGATCAGCCGCTACGTTCTTTCTAGACTCTTCCTATTTGCCGCTGCCAAACCGGAGTTAGTACTCATCACTTCTATCGCTTGGTGTTTCTTCTTATGCGGTGTAGCTGAAAAGGCAGAACTTTCTAAAGAAATGGGTGCATTGATCGCAGGAGTAAGTATCGCAGCCTTTCCTTACGGAGCGGATGTGATCAGTAAACTTTCGGGGATCAGAGACTTCTTCATTACCTTATTCTTCGTTGCTTTAGGAATGAAGGTCCAAGCCCCAAGTTCCGGAGATCTAGGACTCGCATTCTTAGCAGTCGGATTCGTTTTACTCAGTAGAGTATTGATCGTTGCTCCTACAGTTTATTTCTCGGGCAAAGGATTGAGAGCTGGGATCGTAGCTGGATTAAACCTTGCTCAGATCTCCGAGTTCTCCTTGGTCATTCTTGCCTTGGGAGTACAAAAAGAACATATCGGAAAAGAGCTACAAGCGATCGTGCTTACTTCTATGATCATTGCTTCGATTATCTCGACATACGTGATCTTGTTCAATGATAGAATTGCGAGAGGCATCTTGGCATTCGTCTCCTTATTCGGAGTAAAAGAAAAAGGTGAGCCTTTAGAATCTCAAGTGACCGGCGAGACCAAAAGAGATATCGTCATCTTAGGATATTTCCGGATCGCTCAGGGCTTGATAGAAGGGATCGAAAAAGACAGACCTTCTTGGCTAAAGAGAATTCTGGTAGTAGACTTCAATCCAATCTATAGACAAACCTTAGAATCCAAAGGAGTTCGTTGGGCGTACGGAGACTTAGCGAATCCGGAAAGCTTGCATCACTTAGGAATTGAAGAAGCTAGATATGTAGTCTGTACTGTTTCCGATATGATCTTAAAAGGAACAACCAATCGAAGACTATTGGAATCCTTAAAAAGCATTTGTAGACATCATCAACCTAAGATCATTCTCACCACCGACGATCCAAAAGAAGCGGATGTTCTTAGAAATAACGGCGCGGCCCATGTAATTGTACCTGGCAGATTGTCCGGACTTTCCTTGTTTACTGAACTGAGAGGAATGGTAGAAAACAGCGGTCTCATAAACTTGGAGAAAAGTGCGAAGCCTAAAACAAAAAAGGCTTCGTCCAATAAGAAGAAGGCTGTAAAAGCCAAATAGTTTTTCTATGATCGTTCGTTCGCCCTGCATCAAAATCTGCACTATGGATCCTGAAACAGGGCTTTGCGAAGGTTGCTTTCGCACCCTAGAAGAAATAGGTCGCTGGGTAATTTACACAGAAGAAGAAAGAAAAGCGATCCGAATTAAAATAGATGAGAGAAAAGAATCTCTCGGAAAAGACTATTTTAGAAATTCCTAAAATAAGATCCGCTGTCTGCGGCACAAACGCGGAGTTTAGCGTTTAATCCCTTTCGCTTTTGCAATCCTAAGATATTCGTCCACAATTTGGTTCGCAGACTTTTTCCAATCGAATCGTTTGCTATTTAGAAGGCCCGATTTAACTTTAGAGCTCAACTTCTTAGGAGAAGAAAGCAGTCCAAGCAAATCCGTTTCAAACTCAGCCGAATTTGTCGGATTAAAATAAAAGGCAGAACTACCCAAGATCTCCGGCAGTACACTTGCATCCGAAGAATACACAGGACATCCGCAAGCCTGAGCCTCTACTGGAGGAAAACCAAATCCTTCGTAAAGAGAAGGATATACAAGCACTCCCGCCGCAGAATACAAAACACTCAACTCTTCTTCGGACAAATAAGGAAGCACTTTGATCTTATGCTCCCAGCCTTTTGCTTCTTGGGCTAGATACTCCGGAAGTTTTCCTCCGGCGCCTGCGATCACCCAGTTCTGTTTCAGCTTCTTCTCCGTCCAAAGTGCCTTAAAGGATCTCAGAATAAATCCCAGATTCTTATGCTCTTTTCCTATTCCTACGCTGAGAAGATATCCAGCTTCTAAATCATACTTTTTAAGGAAGGACCTCTTCTCCGAATTGCTTCTGGGATAAAATACATTTTTGTCCAAACCATTGTAAACGGTTCTCATCTGATCATAAGAAAACTCGAATACCTCGTGCACATCTTTTGCAGTAAAATCGGAAACAGTGAGAACAGCAGCGGAGCTTCTTCTAATCTTAGAGAAGACAAGCCTAAGATAAATCTGTTTCAAAAGAGAAGAATGAAACTGCTTCATTCTAAATGGAATGATATCGTGAATGGTTACTATGCAACGATCCATGTAACGCAAAGGAGCATTGAAATGTGGAATATCCAATAGATCGAAATTCTGCATCTCCGGAATTCCCTTCCATTCAGAAAGTGAATAGATGCCCGCCTTATATTCCAAAATTTCGTATTGCTTCAAAACTTTCGGAGAAAGGTTTTTCTTAAGTAGCTCGAGATCTCCTAGAAGAGTGATCTTTATATTCTTCTTAGCAGCAGGTGCAGCTAATTCGTTTAAGACGCCTTTGATACGTGATCCGATCCCAGAATGGGCGATCATTCTTGCATCCAAACCTATTTTAATCCAATTTTGAACCATCGAACTTTAAAGGCCATCGTGTAGAACTTAGTCGGAATGGCAAGTCGTTCGATCGCTTTTCCCTTGAAAAGAGGATTAAACCGCTGAGACTTGTCCAGATCATAGTCTAAATAAAAATATTTTCCTGGCTCAGAACGGAGATACACTTGGAACAAGAAGTCACAAATATATTGAAGGCGATTGGAGAAGATCCTTCTCGAGAGGGGCTCTTAAATACTCCCAAGAGAGTTCGTAAATCGTACGAATTCCTAACCTCTGGTTATAGAGCGGACATGAACTCGATCGTGAACGGAGCTATCTTTGAAGAGGATAGCCAGGGAATGGTTCTTGTTCGAGACATAGAAATGTATTCCCTTTGTGAACATCACCTTCTTCCTTTTTTTGGAAAGGCACATGTAGGTTATATTCCTAATAAAAAGATCATAGGGATTTCCAAGATCCCTAGGATCGTAGACGTGTTTGCAAGAAGGCTGCAGGTCCAAGAAAGAATGACTGAGCAGATCGCTTATGCTCTCATGGAAGTATTGGATCCACTTGGAGTCGCTGTAGTCATCAAGGCTAAACATCTTTGCATGATGATGAGAGGAGTCGAAAAGCAGAACTCGGAACTTTTCACGTCCTGCATGCTCGGAGAATTTAAGACCAATATGGTGACCCGTAGCGAATTTTTAGATCTGATCCGCACCGGGTCTACCTGAGAGTTATCCTACTCTTAGTTCTTCAGCCTTTCTCTCTGCCCGATCTTTGTTTTCCAACATAGCGGCTTCTACTCGGAGCCGCTCTCTTTCGAATCCTTGATCATCTAAATCTCTAGGGATCAAAATAGGTTCTCCGTACGAGATCACAAATGTAGTAAACGGTTTTGGGATTCTGTGTTTGTCCCAGGATTTTTCTAAGACCCATTGCCGAGTGCATTCGTAATGAAACGGAAGGATTGGAACTTGAGATACCTGAGCGGCTGCGATTAATCCAGGCTGCACAATCCAAGCCGGACCTCTAGGTCCATCAGGCGTAAATGCAGCGGGCAAATTCTTTCTTAGATGCACAATCATAGCTTTCAAGGCTCTGGATCCTCCCTTCGAAGAACTTCCCCGAATGCTACCGTTTCCAAAACGATGGACTACTCCTGTAATGAAGTCTCCATCCTTCGATTCGGAAATAAGCACGGCCAACTTTCTGTTCTTATTCAAGTAAGGAGAATACAGAACATTCGTGTGCCAAATAGAAAGAATGAATGGTTTATTCTTAGGAAAGAGTTCATTGAAATGTTCCTTTCCTAACTCCACTTTTCGCGACGTAAGACCTACGAACCTTTGCAAAAGAACAACGAGTGTAGGCACCAACCAAACAAGGATTTTTCTCTTAAAACTATCCGGCATCGCCGGGTCCAATTTAGCAGACATTATCGGCGAAAATATTATAACACGGTCGGGGGGCACGTTTATTTATGAATTCTTTGAAGGATTCCTAAAAATAAGAAGATCAAATTTCGGGACAAAGCAGAAGTATTTTGAAACAATTGCTCTCTGAATCTATCATATCCGGCTTTTATCAATATTCTGAATCCGAGCTTCCAATAAGAGAATGAGTGGACAGCTAGATTTTATTTTACATCTTACTTGATTTTGCGGAGGAGAACGATGGCAAAAGAAAGAATCGTCCAACCGTTTGCTCATTTTAAGAAAACGGCGAATATTACTCTAAAAGATTATAAAACATTATATAAAGAATCCATTGAGAACCCTAAGAAGTTTTGGGCAAGAGAGGCGGGAAATCGACTCACTTGGTTCAAGAAATGGGATAAGGTCCTAGAACACGATTTCAAGAACGCGAAAGTGGAATGGTTCAAGGGAGGAAAGCTAAACGTCTCCTACAATTGTTTGGACCGACACTTGAACACTCCTCTCAAGAACAAAGCCGCCTTGATTTGGGAAGGGGACAATCCTTTAGAATCTAAGACGTATACATATCACGATCTATACAGAGAAGTGAACAAGTTCGCAAATGTTCTCAAAGCGACTGGTGTTAAGAAAGGAGATGTGGTCATGGTGTATCTTCCTATGATCCCTGAACTCGCCATCTCCATTCTTGCCTGCACTCGGATCGGCGCAATTCACTCAGTAGTATTCGGAGGCTTTTCACCGGAAGCATTGGTGAGCCGAATAGAAGATTGCAAGCCTAAGATCATCATTACTTCCGACGGAGGTTATCGAGGCGGAAAGAGCCTGGATCTGAAGAAGTCGGTAGATACTGCACTCGATCAAACGAAGGAAAAAGTAAACGATGTGATCGTGGCCCGAAGAACGGGAGAAGAAACCAATCTCAACTGGAAAGAAGGTAGAGATCATTGGTGGCATTATCTGATGAATGATCCTGAACTTCCTGCTTATTGCGAACCGGAAAAGATGAATGCGGAAGATCCTCTCTTTATTCTATATACTTCCGGTTCCACTGGAAAACCGAAGGGAGTTCTGCATACTACGGGCGGGTATCTTCTCGGAGTAAATATGACCTTCTATTATGTTTTCGATATTAAGCCGACGGATACATATTGGTGTACTGCAGATATAGGCTGGGTCACTGGTCATAGCTATCTAGTTTATGGACCTCTTTCTAATGGAGCCACTTCACTTATGTTTGAAGGAGTTCCTACCTATCCCGATGCAGGAAGATTTTGGGACGTGATCGATAAACATGGAGTTACCATCTTCTATACGGCACCTACTGCGATCCGTTCCCTAATGAGAGAAGGAACAGATCTCATCAAGAAACGAAGTCTCGAGACTTTAAGACTGATCGGCTCGGTAGGAGAACCGATCAATCCAGAAGCTTGGGAATGGTATTTTGAAAATATAGGAAAATCGAGATGCCCGATCGTGGATACTTGGTGGCAGACAGAAACTGGGGGAATTATGATCTCTCCTTTGCCGGGAGCGATCGCGCAAAAACCAGGATCAGCAACTCTTCCTTTCTTTGGAGTGCAACCAGTATTATTGGATGATGCGGGTAAAGAGATCAATGCAAAGGGAGAAGTGTCCGGTAACTTAGCGATCAAATCTCCTTGGCCATCTATGATGAGAGGTGTGTACAAAGATCCGAAAAGATTTTACGACACATACTTTTCCGTTTATAAAGGATACTACTTCACTGGGGATGGAGCAAGGAGAGATAAGGACGGTTACTATTGGATCACTGGCCGAGTGGACGATGTGATCAATGTATCCGGTCATAGAATAGGTTCTGCCGAAGTGGAAAGCGCACTTGTGGAGAACCAATCCGTAGCCGAAGCCGCAGTGGTTGGCTTTCCTCATGATATCAAGGGCCAAGGGATCTATGCGTACGTTACTGTAAAACAAGGAGTGACTACGAATGATACACTTAAAAAAGAACTGATCGCTACTGTAGAAAAGATCATAGGTAAGATCGCGAGACCGGATGTGATCCATTGGGCTCCTGGTCTTCCCAAAACAAGATCCGGAAAGATCATGAGAAGGATCTTACGCAAAATTGCAGCAGGAGAGTTCGAAGGCTTGGGTGATATCTCAACTCTAGCAGATCCAAGTGTGGTCGAAAAATTAATAGAGGACAAGAAGAAGTATCACAGTTGAATCGCGTCGGACCGGAAAGAATCGTTTGTTTAACGGAAGAAACGACCGAGCTTCTTTACCTTCTGGGAGAAGAGGACAGAATCGTAGGGATCTCTGCGTACACTGTCCGTCCTCCTAGAGCTAAAGAAGAAAAGCCGAGGGTCTCTGCCTTTATTAACGGAAATATAAAGCGTATCAAAGATCTGAATCCTGATCTTGTGATCGGCTTCTCGGATATACAGGCCCAACTAGCGCACGACCTCGTAAAAGAAGGTCTGAATGTATTAGTCACCAATCAAAGAAGTCTGGAAGAAATATTTCAAACCATTCTGATGGTAGGCGGTCTAGTCGGAAAATCGAACGAGGTGATCCGATTAGTAGAAGGTTACAGACAAAAATTAGAAGATATCCGTTCTAGATCTTCTTCCAAACCTAAGGTAAAAATCTTTTTCCAGGAATGGGACCAACCCATTATCACCGGAATACGTTGGGTTTCAGAGCTGTTAGAAATCTTAGGAGCTGACGATTGCTTCTCTCATTTAAAAGAAAAATCATTGGCGAAAGACAGGATCGTGACCTTGCACGATGTTGCAGATTCCAAGCCGGATGCGATCGTAGGAAGTTGGTGTGGAAAACCGGTCGACTTTGATTGGGTTCGCTCCAGAGAAGAGTGGAAAGACTTGCCAGCAATTAAGAAAAATCTTATATTCGAAATGGACCCGGCGATTATTCTTCAGCCCGGTCCCGCCTTATTTGAAGAAGGCATTCTGGAATTGGAAAGGATCCTGGACGAAGCCAGGAAATCTATCGCGTAGCGAAAATCCGTTCGCGAATTTGAAAACTGAAACAATATTTTAGTCGGAAGGTCAGGTAATGAGTTCCATCGTAAATTCAGGAATTTCGGAAGAATCATCTATCACAAAAATCTGGAAGAACGGAGCGATTGTAATCAACCGTATCCGCCTAGGCTTGGTGATTCTATTCGTGCTGACTCTGATCGGGGTCTCTAAGACCAACCATCCCACCCAAGTAATCGCCCATTCAGTCGGGACAGGATTCATGGCTCTCTATTGCATCATAGAATTCTTCTTAGCGAAAAGCGGGAAAGTGGGCATCGCTTTCCAAAAGACATTGGTCATCTTGGACGTGATCATACTTTCCGCAATCATGGCCGCTGATTGCAGCATTGGTCCAATCGTTGCCAGAGATACTTTGGCAAATATGATCCTATTCTTTATTTATTTTTATATAATGATCTATTCTGCACTCTTAGGACAGAAGAGTTTTGTTCTTCTGATCGGATTTCTTACGGCGATAGGTGTTGGGATTGCATTGTATGTAGGATGGAAAAGCGGTTTAGTACTTACAGAAAATGCAACCAAGTCAAAGGATCCGGACACTCTTATTTTTTCTGTGCAGATCGTTAAGATCGGTTTCATGATCACTGCTAGCGTGATCTTGTACCAATTGATGCGTCTCTTTGAGAATCTTACTTCGGAAGGATCTCGTCTCTATGATGAGACCAAGGTCTTCTTGAACCAGATCAAAGGTAACCAAAATATAGTCCGCAATTCTGCTGAGAACTTAGAAGATTCAATCGATAAATTCGCAGACTATATTTCGCGAATCGGTGAGAAGATGGAGTCCCAGGCGGCCGCCTTGGAGGAAGTAAACGCCGTATTAGAAGAACTTTCTGCATCTTCTCGCAATAATACCCAATCCATTGAAAGCCAAAACGAAAGCCTTTCCGGACTAGTTAGCAATTCTCAAAAATTGGGCGGTATCATCGGAAACATCACCGAATACAGCGAAGCTCTTTCTGCATTTGCAGAAGATAATAAGGCTGACATGGAGAATGTTACGATCGCTGCCGAAAAAACAAAATCGTATCTAGTCGATATCTCTAATTCATTCAACCGAGTGGACGAGATCAATCAGATCATGGGGGAGATCGCAGATAAGACCAATCTTCTTGCATTAAACGCATCTATCGAGGCAGCTCGCGCTGGTGTCGCAGGAAGAGGATTCGCGGTTGTGGCAAACGAAGTAAGTAAGCTCGCAGACTTTACTTCAGAAAATGCAAAATCGATTTCGACTATCGTAAGACAGTCTCAGAGTTTTATTAACGAGGCGAGAACCGCATCTGCGGAAACAGGAGATCTTACCGAAAAACAAAAATTCAAACTGATCGAGACAACGGATCGGATCATAAAAATGAACGACCTCTATAAAGAGCAGAAGTCCATCCTACAACGCTTTTTGACTGAATTGGATCATATCAAGGGAGCCTCGACCGATATTTTGGAATCCACAAAAGAACAGACAGTGGGCCAAAACGAGATGATCAAAACTATGGACCAGCTGGAAAAAGACATAAACGAGATCAGCGAAGATTCCGGGCATTTAAATTCGGAGATTGATAAGATCAAAACGCAAGCCAGCGAGCTTAGAGTCTTGAGCGGCCAGTCTTCTACTTAAAGTTTCCTTTAAGATCGTAGGTCCCAACATAAATTTCCGTCTATTCGGAAAGGCGGTCCACTGACCGAGCTTTCCGGAGGATTCTAAATATATAGAAACATATTCCTCCAACTTAGCTATAAGAGGAATAGGAATGGAATTCTCCAAACATAAGGCAAGCACTGCCGACTCTACAATCCTTCAGATCTGGAAGAACGGAGCGATCGTAATCAATCGCATACGTCTTGGTTTAATACTTCTTTTCATTGTTTCACTTGCGGGAGCATACAAAAGTTTTGAGTCACTTCAATTCATAGTTCATGTAGGTGGCACCGCTTTCATGGGATTCTATTGTATTCTAAATTTTGTTTTGAATCGAAAGAGGACAATGTCCGTAGGTTTTCATAAAACCTTGGTGCTCCTTGATGTAAACGTTTTGAGTATTACTTTAATCCTGGATTGTTTCGTGAGTCCGGACATTGCGGCCGGAGCTCTCAAGAATGTGGTCTTATTCTTCATCTATTTTTATATTATGATCTACTCTTGCCTTTTAGGAGAGAAGAACTTTGTACTTGTAGTCGGGTTCGTTTCTACTGCAGGAGCAGCTATAGCGTTAGTCTATGCCATTAAAAACGGAGTAGGCTTCGTGATGGATCCCGAGCTTGCAAAATTACCTTATAACCTCAGCGCTTCCACCGAGATCATTAAACTTGCGTTCATCATGGTTGCGAGCGTGATATTAGCACAGCTCATGAGGCTCTTCTTAAAATTAACTACAGAAGGGAACAGGCTCCATTCGGATTCAGCAGTCTTGTTAGAAAAACTTAAACAAAACCAAGTCTTTATCAATAGCTCCGCGGAAGGGTTAGAAGATTCCATTTTTAAGTTTGCTCAATTCATCAATCGTACAAGCGAGAAGATGGAGTCCCAAGCAGCCGCCTTGGAACAAGTAAATGCGGTATTAGAGGAACTTTCGGCGGCTTCCTCCAATACTTCTAGATCGATTGAAAGTCAGAATATAAGTTTGAACGAACTCGTAGAGGATTCACAAAAACTGGAAGGAATCGTTTCGAATATCACTGAGTATAGTTCCGCGCTTTCTAATTTTGCAAAAGACAATAAAGAGGATATGGAGAATGTTACGATCGCTGCCGAAAAAACAAAATCGTATCTAGTCGATATTACGAATTCGTTTAATAAGGTGGACGAGATCAATCAGATCATGGGAGAGATCGCGGATAAAACTAATCTTCTCGCATTAAACGCATCTATCGAAGCGGCTCGTGCTGGTGTCGCAGGAAGAGGGTTTGCGGTTGTGGCAAACGAAGTAAGTAAGCTCGCAGACTTTACCTCTGAAAATGCAAAATCCATTTCAATCATCGTGAAACAGTCCCAGAGTTTTATCAGCGAAGCTAAGACAGCCTCGACGGAAACGGGAGATCTAACTGAAAAACAGAAGTTTAAGATTTTAGACACTTCGGACAGAATAGTGCAAATGAATGCTCTTTATCTTGAGCAAAGAAATATTATCCGAAGATTCTTGAGCGAGCTAGAAAGCATTAAGTCGGTTTCGAACGAGATCTACGAGTCTGAAAAAGAGCAATCCGTGGGCCAAAAGGAAATGGTTCGCACCATGTCTCAATTGGAGAAAGATATCAACGAGATCAACGAAGACTCCGGCAATTTAAATTCGGAGATCGAGAAGATCAAATCCAAAGCTTCCGAGTTGAGAGTGCTCAGTAATAATTCCAACTAGACGTTTATCTCCTTCTTCTTTACAAGGCGACGGGTATTTCCTTCTATGGAATTTATAAATCCCGATCAGGAGAAGAAGAATGGGGACCAAAGTAAAAGCGGCAGTAATCGGAGGAACGGGTCTCTACAGTCTTGATGGAATGGAACTCGTTGAAGAAATCCTTCCGGAAACACCTTGGGGCAAACCTTCCGATACGATCAAGATCGGAAAAATCCAAGGTAAACTGATCGCATTCCTTCCTAGACATGGCGTAGGACATTTTCTAATGCCTCATGAAGTTCCTATGAAGGCAAATATCTGCGCCTTAAAGATCCTGGGTGTCGAAGAGATCGTTGCTTTCAGTTCCGTAGGAAGTTTGAGAGAAGAGATCAAGCCTATGGATTTCGTTCTTCCTTCTCAAATCATCGATAGAACCCGAGGAAGAGAATCCAGCTTCTTCGGAAAGGGAGTTGTTGCCCATGCTCCATTCGCAGATCCGTTTTCTAAAAATCTAAGCGATCGAATTAAGAAAGCTGCAGATAAGATCAAACTTCCAATCCATGAAAATAAAACCTTGGTTTGTATGGAAGGCCCACTCTTTTCTACCAGAGCCGAATCTCATATGTATCGTTCTTGGGGAGCGGACATTATTAATATGAGCGTTCTTCCGGAAGCTAAACTCGCAAGAGAAGCGGAGATCGCTTACCAGATGATCTGTATGTCTACTGATTACGATTGCTGGAGAGAAAATGAAGAAGCTGTTACTGCGGAAATGGTAATGGGAAACCTAAGCAAGAACGCAGACACCGCTAAAAAACTTTTGGCTTCTCTTATTCCTGATCTTGGAAACGGAGATGATCTTACTCTTAAGAACAGTACCAAGTTCTCCATCATTACTGCGCCTGAACGTAGAAATCCGGACGCAGTCTCCAAGCTGAAGGTGCTATTTCCAGATTATCTCTGAGCGTTGGTTCTTCCTCGGTTCGCGTGAACCGAATCTAAAATCTCTGAAAGTCCTTTTTGGTATTTCGGATAGAAGGAAAGATTATTATGATTTCCTCCTTCTATCCGAACGAACTTAGCATCTTTTCCTGCCTGCGTCGCAATTTGAAATAATGCCTGACCTTGTTCGAATGGAACGATCTCATCTTGATCTCCGTGAAAGATCGTAATCGGAGATTTAACTTTTTCTATCTTCTTCTTAGAATCTAAAGCAAAGGATAAAAACCAAGATGGGACAAAAGGATAAAACTCTCGAGCTAGATCAGCTATAGATGTATAAGGAGTTTCTAATAGAATGTAAGCGGGATAAGTCTTAGTGCCCAAATCAAGTGCCACACCTGTCCCGATGGAACGACCATAAATCAGTATCTCATTTTCTTTTTTAGCCTTATGAGTTTGCAGATACGAATACCATTTTTCTGCATCTTCATACATTCCCTTTTCAGTCAATCTGGCCCGGCTCTTTCCGTAACCCCTATAATCGGTCATTAACAGGTCCCAGCCTCTGGGTACGAAATCTTCTGCTACTCCTCCCCAAGATCTGAGGCTTCCTGCATTTCCATGAAAGTATAGAACCGTCCCTTTTGACGGACCCTTTGCAGGAAAGAAGAGCCCATAAATCTTTTCTCCATCTTCTTGATCTAACTGGATCTCTTCAAACTGATATGGAAAGGAATATGTATACTCCTCAGGCAATAGCTCCGGAAAGAAAATGAGCTTGTCTTGATTATAATATAATAATCCTAACAAACCCAAAAACAGAAGCAGAATGACAGAAAGGAGATAAAGCATTGCCTTAAGAAATTTCATTTTGCCTTGATTTCTCTGTTCCAAAGCTCCTTTCCTTCCGCATCAAATATACGAAAGGTCAACGCTCTTTGCTTCAAAGGTCCTGCGATCTCGATGGTACCGAAATTTCTCTTATCATCCACCAAGGTTCCTTCTACACGAATCGGATTCTTTTCGGTGATTGGAGGATGAGTAGAGGATGTCAAAGGAGAGACCGTAAGATCATAAAGAGGATATTCGTATCCTTCTTCTAAATATGATAATTCGGTAAAATGTCTATCTCCTGTTAAGAAGATCACATTTTTCAATTTCAACTTTTGGATCTTAGAGAGTAATAGATTTCTCTCTTCTGCATAGGTGGAATAATTTTCAAAGACTGCAAGTGGGTTCAAAGCCTGCCCGCCTACCACCACAAACTTGAACGTCGCCTTGGAGAAAGCGAGTCCGTTAACAAGCCAGTCCAATTGCTTTTTGCCTAGATAAGATCTTTCTCCAGTTTTATTATCATTGGCTGTTCGAAAACTGCGATCATCTGTCAGAAAGAATTGAGCGTCTCCCCAAGTAAAGGAACCGTATATTCCTTTTTTTGAATAATTAGGATTGGCCCAAAAGAGTTTGAACATCTCCTCCGCAGTGGCTCCCATCCAAAAAGATGCGTCCCCGTCATTCGGGCCCCAATCATGGTCATCCCAGATTGCATAATGATGCACATTCGCAAGTAATGGCTGCAAATCAGGTAGAGCCCTTTGGTTTGTATATCGATAGATAAACCCGGTGCGTGACTCCCAATCCGGCTCTCGCAAATATATATTATCTCCCATCCAAAGCATGAATTCAGGATTCTTAGAAGAAATTGCCTTATAGATGAAATATTCCCCTCCATAAGGTTTTGTTTGCGTATCATACTTTGCATCGTTTACGAAAGCGCAGCTTCCCAAGGCGAATTTTATCTCAGGAGGTCCAGAAGCTTTGCCGATCCAGATCGGTTGGGTCTTAAATCTCTGAACAGATCCAGGCTCTTGGTATTTTCCGTTTATATAAATTATATAATCATAGCTCTTTCCAGGCTCCAGCTCATCCGCAATGAGATGAGCAACATTCCCATTCTTATGTTCCGAAATAACTTCTTGAGTAAGATGTTTCTTCTTCGAGTCGTCTGATAAGAAATACTCGGCATAAACTTTTGCCGGCATTTTTGTTTGAACCCAGATCTTTACTTCTTTGTGAGTGGAGTATCCAAGCATAGGACCCGATCGGATGGGAGAAGGCGAACCTGTGTCGGATATAGGACTTTTTCCAAATACTGACAAATAGCAGTAAAAGAATCCAAACAGTAAAATGAACAAATGGCTGGATGATAAATGCTTATTGCGTCTCATTGTCCAGAAATATGCCGAAGGGCTAACTTCTTTCAAATAAAAAAAGGTGAGATTAGGATGAATAGAGGGGAATCTAGAAAAATAAGATGGAGATTAACTCTCGGGCTGGAGCTATTGACCTCCGTCTTAGCTGTACCTCTTGCGGTGTTATTCATAATTGTAGCAGGTGGTTTCGATTTTCAGAAATCGCTCGTTTTAATAGCTACTTCGACTGTTAGTTTATGTACTTCTTATGTAATTCCAGCGATCCGTTTTCTTTATTTAGGAAGGATCTTATCTTCTTTAGAACCGGAAAAATGGGAAACGTTAAACACAAACGGAAAGTCCTTAGTTAAAACTAAGCTCTTAAACTTTCCTTTGTTAAATAGCATATTCTATATTGTGCAATGGACGTATGGAGTTCCTGCAGCTTGGAAAATGCTTCATTTTTCCTTCACTCCCAATTTGTCAGAATCCGTGCCGTTCATGGTATTGCCTCTGATCATTTATCCGATCTTAGGCGTTTCTCATTTCTTTCTAACCGAATCGGTACTGTCCGAAGTATTAGAATCGGATAAACTCATCGGAATGCCTGTCGAAGAGAAATCAGTCCGAAAAGTCTCTTTGTTCACCCGAATCATAGCGACGATCGCTTCTATCACGTCCCTTCCCATTATTGTAATCGGTTATCTATTGGTGGAGGAAACCTCCGGTTGGATCGAATTGGGAGATGTACGGATCACTCTAGCTCTCACCATGATGTTTCTTCTGATCACTGTTGTTGTAGCATCTCTATTACTCGCAGCGAGTATTCGTAGGAACTCTAAGAATATGTCTGGAGCATTCCTGGAAATGTCTCAAGGAGAATTAGATATCCTGCTTCCTATGATATCCACCGACGAACTCGGAAGAAGTAGTAGAATGATCAATGATTTCGTAAAACGTTTGCGGATCGTAGTGAAGACAGTTATCAAAGAATCCGAAAAGCTATCTCAAAGTTCAAAAGCATTAGAAGAAAGAACTAAAAATCTAGCGATGAAGATGCAAGAACAGGCTGCTTCTACAGAACAAATGAGTGCAGGTGTAGAAGAGATCGCTGCCTCCATACAATCTACTTCCGGACGAGCTGATAGCCAGTCTTCTACAGTGGAGCAGGCTACCACCTCACTTGCTGAATTGGAAGATAGAATTCGCAATGTGCATACTTCTCTCTTAGAAACAAAGAACGACGCAGAAAGAATGAGATTAGAAACTTCTAATGGAGAATCTGCTCTTTCAAGCACCAGAAATGCAATGGCTGAGATCGAAGCGAACACTGCAAAAATGGAAGCCAGCGTAAACGTAATCCATGAGATCACCGATAGGATCGGATTGCTCTCCTTGAATGCAGCTATCGAGGCAGCAAGAGCAGGAGAAGCCGGAAAGGGTTTCGCAGTAGTAGCGCAAGAGATCTCTAAACTGGGAGAACAAACCCAAGAAAATGCAAAACGGATTCGAGCAACTTTGGCGGAAGCAGTCAAGGCTACAAACTCAGGAAGAGAAGTAATAGGAAATACTGAAGTCGCTTTCAGAAGGATCGGCGATACAGCTTTAAATACTTCTGAAAGAATCCTAAATGTTTCTTCCTTGTCCGAGGCTCAATTAGTAGCGAGTGCAAGAGTGAAGAATGCCTTCTCCGAACTGATCCGATCCGCAGAGGAAATTAGAAATCATACGAAAGAACAGTCCCAGACTTCTTTAGAATTTTCTAAAACGATTGGATCTATCTCGGAAGCAACCGAATTCCTGAACGGAGTCGTAAACGATATAGATTCTCTCGCAGAGAAGTTGGCAATCCAAGCTAGCTCCTTGAAAAAAGAAGTAGAATTCTTTAGAACTGAAAAGAGTTAGAAATCAACTCTTTGGAAGGATTACCTTAAATACGGTCTTACCCGGCTTGGAAGAGAATTCTATTCTTCCTCCGTGCTTTAAAACGATCCTGCGAGAGATATCCAGTCCGAGCCCACTTCCTTCTCCCGGAGCTTTCGTGGTATAAAAAGGATCAAATATCTTAGCTTTGATCTCGGGAGGTATGCCCGGCCCGTTATCCGAAATCAAAACGGATACGTCCGAGTCCGAATCTTGAATTGCGATCTTGATCTTTCCCTTGAACTGCATCGCTTGCAAAGAGTTATAGATCAAATTCGTCCAGACCTGGATCAAATCATCCGGATACGCAGGAATGATCGGTCTCGCTTGAAAATCCAACTCTACCTCTACTCCATTCTTGATTTGATTGTGATAGATAGTAAGAACAGTTTCGATATTCTCTGCGAGATCGGTATCGATCTTTCCTCCACTGGAATCGATATGGGAAAAACTCTTAAGAGCATATACGATCTTAGAAGTCCTGTCCACAGCCAAGCGGATCGACGCTGCATTCTTGTAATTTTGAATTTCTTCGATCGCAAAATCCAGAAGAGCTATATTAGAATTCGATTGAAAGATCTCCGGAAAGTCATCGATGCAAGTATACATTCCCACATCCATTAACCTATCCGCAAGGTCATAAGGATTCTCGAAACCGATTTGGTTCAAACGATCTTTCATACGCTTTAGAATAGATCTTCGCTCTTCTCTAGATACGGCAGCTTCTTTATTCCGATTGCCCTCTCGCATGAATTCGACGAGCCTCTTAATAAAGCTCGGCTCGGCACCCGCAAAATGCGGCCCTAACTTTTGCAAACGTTCCGGAGAAGAATCCAGATAAGCTCTCACTTCGCCGCTCAATGCGGAAATAGCGCCTAACGGATTATTGATCTCATGTGCAATACCTGCCACTAACTGTCCTAAGGCAGCCATCTTTTCGGAAAGGATCAATTGGTCCTGGGTCTTTCTTAAATTATCTAATGCAGATGCAAGCTCCGAAGTCCTTGTACGTACTGCCACTTCTAATTCTTCTTTGGCTTCTCTTCTTTCGGAGTTAAGAGTTAGCTGAGTGACCTGCTCGGCTACAGTAACCACGAATTGTTGTTCGTAACCTTTCCATCTTCTTTTGCCGCCTCTATGCTCTAAGCAAATTACTCCATGCAATTCTCCTCTTAAGAAGATAGGAGAATCCAATAAAGAATCTATTTCTAATGGAATACTATATGAATCCGCAAATTCGCTAGTGCGAGGATCATGAATCACATCCATCGCATCCACGAATCTTTCCGTTGTGATCGCCGAGAAATAACTAGGGCAATCTGAAAGATCCAAGGAAGAAGGTTCCATAAATTCGTTGTACTTTCTGTCCCAGCCTGTCGCCAAAGTAAGAGTTTCCCTTTCTTTACCTTTAAAGAGCCAAACCGAAGCACGATCGCAATCCAGAGTTTTCGTGCACATTTGCACGATATTCTTGAGTCCTGACTCCATATTCCCGGAAGCGAAGTCCGAGTCGGTTGCCATATTCAGGAGCATTCTAGTTTGCTCGGAAAGTCTTTTGCCTTCCTCTTCTTTTTCTCTCGCGACTGCTTTCGCTAAGGTATTGTCTTTAGATATTGCGACTAACGCAGGTCTTCCTAATAAATTCACTGTCCTTGCTGAGAAGATCGTGTCTATGGTGCTGTCATCTTTCTTTTTAAATGTAACCTCTATATCCCTGAGGATCCCTGTTTCTTGGAGCTGCTTAACGAGCTTTCCTCTTTGTTCCGGATCGGCCCAAATTCCCAGGTCCATAACGGTTCGGCCGATCACTTCTTCCTTATTGTATTGCATTAAATCGTGGAACATCGAGTTTACATTGATGTATTTTCCCGTTTCCAGATCAGAAATAGTGACTGTGTCTGGGTTCATATCGAACACTTTTTCGAAGAGATCCTTACTCTCTTCTAATTGAGCGAGGTATTGGTCCCTTTCGGATTCAACCTTCTTCTTGTCGGTAATATCGATAAGAAGTGCAAGAAGGACCATTCGATCTCCGACCATAAACACTCTATTTCCAGAAATCACATGTCTTTCGGTACCGTCAGAATGATTGATCGCGGCCTCCACATTCTTGGACCAACCCACTTCTTGGAGCTCCTTAAGGATTTTACCTCTATCCAAATTGGTTTTCCATATTCCCAATTGAAATGAAGTCTTGCCTATGATCTCCTCTTTTGTATAACCGATCAGTTCGCAGTAGGCCTCGTTGACCTGCATATACGTTCCAGTTGCCAGATCCGATAAGGAAACTGCCGCGGGATTCATATGAAAGATCTTCTCGAAGAGTTCTTTATTATGCTGCACCTCTTCGTTTAATCTTTGCGCCTCGGCTTCTGCCTTGGTCCTTTCTGAAATGTCGGTACCCAAAGAGATCACATGTGGTCTTCCATTCAGATTGATTACCCTTCCGGAATAAAGTACAGGTATCGATGTACCGTCAGTTGAAGTGAATATGGTCTCTATATTATTGATCTCTCCCTTCTCGAGAAGTTGCTGATAGATCTTGGCCCTTGTTTCCGGATCGTTATTCCAGACCGGAAGCTCTATCGTTTCCTTACCCACCACTTCTTCTCGAGTGACCTTGACGAATTCCATAAATCTTTCATTTACATCCACGACCTTCTTGGAGACCAGATCGGTGAGCACAACGTAGGAAGGAATCAATTGGAATAATTTTTGGAATAACTCTTTGCTCTTTTCCAATTCCGAAGCGAGGTCTCTGAGATCTTCTTGAGCTTCTTTAATATGAGTAATATCATGTCCGATCGCTAATATCTTTCTTTCTCCTCCCGTTTCCAAAACACGTGCAGAAAATAGAATGGATCGGATCTTGCCTTCTGGGCTGCCCATCTTTACTTCTAGATTTTCTACTAATCCCTTTTGGCTCAGAAGTCCTCGGATCAATTCTCGATCTTCTAGATCATAATAAACACCTAGTTCTACTGGAGTTTTTCCGATCACTTCTTCTCTCGTCTTGCCTACAAACTCCAAGAAGAGATCGTTTGCTTCCAGATAAGTTCCATCGGATCTGGATAATGTGATTGCTGTGGGATTCAATCGAATGATCTGAGTCAGGATCTCTTCGTTTTCTTTGAATTCTTCTAACAGTTTTTGTTTTTCGAATTCTTCCTTAACTCGATCTGTGATTGGAACAGTTACAGTTAATAATTTTAAAGATCCTCCGAACTCGATAGGATGAGCGGAAAGTAGGCCCCAAAATTCTTCTCCCAATCGATTCATAAATTGGATCTCTAAATCTCGTACAAATCCCTTCTTCTTGATCGTATGCATGACCTCATCTCTTGTTTCAAGAGAAGACCAAAATCCAAGATCCACGCCTGACCTGCCCAGGATCTCTTCTTCGGAATACTTTACCTGTATGCAAAATTGTTGATTTACTTTAAGATACTTTCCGGTTTCTATCTCGGTGATTGCCATCGGAAGAGGATTCATATCGAAGAATCTTTCCAATACTTCCCAACCGATCTCGGTTCCTAAACCGGGAACTTCAGAAGTCTCACTCGATTTTGGAAGTCGAACATGCAACCAGTAAGAAGTTTCCTGCCCTTCTTCTCCCTTGATGCGAAAGGCCTGACAAAACATCGTCTTGGAAGTTCCGTCTTTGCAAGAGAAAGTATCCAAGAACCATTCAGTTCTTTCCTTTAATTTCAGTTTTTCAGGAAGTGAGTTCGCAACATTGGAAACCTTGGAGAAACTGATCTTCAAAAGTTCCTGAGGAGTATAACCTATAAGCTCGGCTGCAGCGGGATTTAGATCTAACAGCTTTCCAGATCCAGAAAACGCAAAAATACCGTCTTCCATTCGGTCGAAAAACTGCTTTAAAAAATGTAGATTTGAAGTGGAAGATTCCAAGCTTTTGACCAGCACCCAGGAGGCCTTCAAATACTAATCGACTCAAGAACTGTAGAAACTATTTTTCTTCTTCTTTCTTTTTTTTCGATCAGAAAGGTTTTTTTAATAGGTAGCGGCTAACTTAACGTCACCTAGCCCAATATTCGCCTTAATTATAACCCATAAGAGGTTGAAAAATAAATTTACATCGAGACAGGCTCTGATGAACTCAATCGCCTATGTTGGAAATGCTCGGTTTTTTTGGGATCCTCGCGGCCATTTTTTATTTAATCTTCCCTTTTATATTAAGTTCTCGTATTCGCGAGCTAACCGAAAGGGTTCGAGAATTAGAAACAAGATTGGGAGAAGGAGAGGCGAAACCTGCGCCTTCTCGCCCGATCGAAAAAGAAAAGCAGATTCCTAAAGAAGAGAAGCCAATCCAAGTGCGAGAGGCAGCTCCAAAAACTGCAAAGACAGTAGTTGCACCAGCTGCATCTGCTACTCCAATCCCTTCCCCACCGAAACAAGAGAAAGTCACAAAGATCGCGGAGCCTGCGCAAAAATCAGAGGCTTGGCAAAGATTCGAAAAGCAGATTGCGGAAAATTGGACCGGTATCTTAGGAACCATCATCTTAGTGATGGGAGTCGGCTTTTTAGGAATTTATGCCGCACTGAATATGTCTCCCTTTTTCAGATTCCTAATGATTCTTGGAATCGCAATCGCACTCTTCGGAGCATCGGTCTTCTTAGTAAGAAAAGATTTTTGGGAACAGATCGGCTACTGGTTAAGAAGCGGATCCGGAGCGATCGTATTATTTGCGTGCGTTGCATCCACGTCCGTTCCCGGAATGAAATGGATCCAAAGCGAATCTCTAGCGTTAGTCTTCATTCTGATAGGTGTAGCGATCAACCTAACGTTGGCCTGGTTCTCTTCTAAACAAAGATTTGCGAGTCTGCATATTATCTTGAGCTTAGTCTCTCTTGCGATACTACCTTTTAGCACTTTGATCTTTTTCTTGGGAGTCGGAGTTTCTTTCTTCAGTGCGATTCTAGCATACAGAGCCAAGTGGGAATTTCATCTCTTACAAACGGTGCTTTCCTTCTTAGTTTTGAACTTTATTTATAAGACCCATTTCTCCATCCAAGGTCCTCTCTTGAATTCGGATCAATCCAGGATTTGGGGAATACTCGGAACCTTGCTCGTAGGAATCACTTCCATATTAGTTCATTACAGAAAAGTGTATTCTTCCGAAAAATTCGAGACTCTTCCTTTTATAACTCATATATTCTCTTGGGCGGGAATAGGTTTAGGGCTCGCCTTATATTCCACCGGTTCCGTTTGGAATCCTCCGATCCTGATCGTAAGCTCTGTTGTACTTTTCTTTTGGGCAAGGACTGCAAGAGAAAAGAAGAAGATTCGTTGGCTCTATCTTACAGATAGTCTGGTGTCCCTCGGGATTGCGTTCATAGGGGTATTACTTCTGAGCCGTCTGGAGATCGACAAATTTGCGATCACAGTCTTTTCTTCTCTATTGTTCACAATCTTCTTTATCGTAGCTTCCGAAGAGAAGGAAGACTTCTTGAAAAAAGTAGGCGCGGGACTTTTACATTTCTCCTGGGCCTTCTTTCTACTTCTTTTGATGGAAGACCAGTCCACCGAAAATAAGGTAGGATTCTTCTCTACGTTAGCAAGCTGCCTAGGAATGTTATTGCTCTCATTCGCAATCCAAGTCTACGACTCGGTTCGAAACAAGGATTCGTCGAGAGCTATCGATGATATCTACGGTATTTTAGAAGATCATAAAATATCTCCGTCTGGGGTGTTTATAGGTCTATTTTCCTCTGCGATCTGTTTCTTAGCATTTCCTTGGCAGTATTCTGAATTCTATCTTCCTATTTTCGGAATCGTATTATTAGCAATCCGCCAGAACAGGAATTGGAGCGGTCTCGGCATCGGGCTATTTCCTTTCTTAATCGCTCTACACTCTTTAGTCATCTATAGGATCTCTCATCTAGAACCATGGGAGATACTACTTCGAGATCTGCCTGCGATCGCCTTCAGTTTCCTTTGCATTCCTCTTTCCAAAGTCAAAAGAGATTCGGACAAGTCTTTGTATTTCTCACAGCCAGGAGCAGTATTATTTTCTTCTCATATTCTATTCTTGAGCTATTGGGTTACGAATCCTATCTCTCCATTCCTGCCGGGAATTTTGTGGCTTCTTCTTTCCGTCTTCTATCTAGAAGCCAAAGTTTTCTTTGAGAAGAAGGAAGATATCTGGCAGAACTCTTGGAAGGCTTCTATTATCGCGAGCAAGAATATATGGGCAATATTTGCGATCTCCTTCGTTGCTTTGTTTTTGGGAGCTCATATCCTGGTGCATCTTCAATCCGAATATTCTTTCGGGATATTTAAGATCAGATTGCTCATCCAATTTTTTGCAATCGCTGTTTTTCTGTATTGGTCAACCAGTCAGTCTTCTACACAGATATTCACTGGAATTTGGAACAAGATCCTTCCTTTCTTCTGGGAATTGAGTGCAATTATTGCTACGATCGCAATCGCATTAGAGATTCCGAATCAATGGTTAGCAGTAGCTTGGATCCTTTGGGCATTCTTCTTAGAGTTGCTCGGCTATAAATTCTCTTCTAGGATTTCCAGATTCAGATTCTATTCCCTTTGCTTCTTCTGGTATTCCTGTATCCACGTAGGATTCGTTTCAAGTTCGAACACAAGTCCTTCTTCCTACTGGGCGGACCAAGAATGGTTGAGCGGACTAATTGCTATTCTTCTATTAACTGCTTATCTAGTGAGGGTTTATAAATTTCCTTCTTACAAGTCCTCGGAAACGGAAAGATTTCCTGCCCAAGTGCAACAGCTTGCAGAAAAGCTATCGCCTAGATTCAACGTGGTGATCTTCTATCCTCTCTTTGCCGCAGTCGCTCTATTCCTTTATTGGAGTTTCGATTCTTCCCTTCTTACATTACTCTGGATGGTCGAAGTCTTTATTGTATTCGTAATCGGGTTAGTCTTAAGAGAGGAACATTTCAGATATGTCTCTCTCGGCTCTATGATCATCTGTCTGGTACGATTGATCTTTTGGGATCTCTCTAAATCATCTACGATCACCAGAGCCTTGGTATTCCTGGGAGTCGGAGGAATATTAATTTTAATGAATACACTTTACGGAAAATTCAAAAACAGGGAGAAATCCGATGTTGCGTAACAGACTCTTTTTCTTTCTATCTCTTTTGGCTTCCGGAGCCCTACTTTCTTTCTTTGCCGTTAAAAGCAAGGCGACGGTTCAAATGCCTGCCACTCTTTCTTCGGCATTTCAGTTGTTAGGAAAGCCGATCAAAACGATCGATCGCTCTTTAACTAAACTTCTTCCAATCAATGATCTGGACGAAAAACGGCTGGGAGACTCAATCGCTTTACGATATGAATCCTATTCCGATCCGACAAATCCGGACCAGATCTATTTAAAGAATCTAGTCGATAACCTGAGCGCAGGAAATTCCAAGAATTTTGAATATAGAGTTTTTATAATGGATACTTCTTCTCCGAATGCATTCGCTATGCCGGGAGGCGTCCTATTCGTGACCAAGGGCCTTTTGTCTATGGTAAAGTCCGAAGCCGAACTTGCTGCTATTCTTGGTCATGAGATTGGCCACGTAGAATTGTCCCATTGCATGGATGGAGTCAGAGGAGAGCTTCTCTCAAGAAAGATAGGTGCTGCAAGCTTGGGAGAATTCGCAGATATCGCGGTAGGACTCTTCATAAAACCTTCTTTCGGAAAAAACCAAGAAGATGAAGCGGATCAATACGGTTATGAACTTCTGCGTAGAGAAAAATATGACCCCTATGCTATGGGTAGGACCTTTCGAAGATTAAAAGAAGCCACCGGTAGCGGGGAAGGGACTCTTTCTCCGATCGAAGAATACTTTATGACTCATCCCTATCTGGAACATCGCTCAGAGAAGTTTACTGAAATGGCAAAAAAGGAAGAAGAGGGAAGCTATTATCTTGGTGCAAAAAACCTAAACGAGCGTTCGTCTAGATACGAGCATGAATACGAAGAAGAATTCGTAAAACGTTAAGCAAACTTTGTAAAATTACGTTTTTGAAACGGAATTTTTTCGCAATCGGAAAGGTCTTACACTGTTACTTTGTTTAAGAAGGTGTGGATCTTAAGATTAAGCGAAGACAACCACTTGGAAATAATTTATTTAAAACGGCCGAACCATCGTTTTCAAAATATTTCTTACGAAATCGCTTCTATTCTTTCAGCATTAGGCCTTAAATTTAAGGAAATTGTTTAGATCAACTTAATACAAAGAGCTTAGTTCTCCTTTGTATGCTTCTTATTAAAAAAACTGCAATTTATTGAAAAAGGTCTGTATTTTAAGCCCGTTTTATAGGTATGGTATTTATGGAATGTTACCTAAGTACCATAACCGGTAGTTAGTTAACATATATCCAATTCTCTTCACTATTCTCACTACGTGAGCGGCCTCTTCGGGGGCCGCTCCGGTCTTTTGTTTTTCTCTTGCTCTCAACTCCTCTTCCTGATGATTTAGGAAAAAAATTATTACTCAGGAATGAGAATGAAAAAAAGAAAATTAGCTATATTGGCAATGTACCTGTTCGGTATTTCTCTCTTCGCACAAGCGGGAGGACCAAACCGGCAACCTCAGAAAAACCCTCCAAATAACCAAAACACTCAGAATCAAAACAACCCTCCGATCCAGAATGCAAACGATCAGGGTTCGAGTTCAAATTCTTCTAACGACGATTCGAGCAGTACCTATTCGGGATTGTTAACGATTTTAGAATTAGATGCAGTGAGTGGCGGACTTGAAAAGGGAGGACCTCAATCTGTAAATGGGATCTTGAATAGTGTACGTCTTGCAAACAGCGTGCTCGGCGATGCGCCTGAATTTTTTAAGGAAAGCTCCTCTACCACTCCTGTGGGAACTATTACTCCAAAGATCAGATTGAGCCAACAGCTTTCGGATAATACCTTCATAGGATTCAATTATTCCTTAGGGGAGAAATCTGTAACAAAGACGACTACCACAAGCACTTCAAACCGCTTCACTGAAGATACGATCAAACCTACTACCAATGAATGGAAGATCAGATACGGTTGGGGTCCGTTGAACCTTCTCACTAGAAATGACTTCAGCTATGAATTTTCTATCGGATATGGAAGTTCTTCTACGACAGGAAATTATAGCAATATCGGTTTAAAGCTTCCTGGTATCTCGGGCGGAACTTCTGACGGGATCAGTGGATACGCGCTTGCGGCAGGACAGTTAAAATATAATATTCGAAATTTCTCAATCGATTATGGGGTCGCTATTCCTATGTGGGACTGGTTGAACTGGTATTTTCGCGGAGACTTCACTATGTTCTGGGGAAATATGAGTATGGCTTCTTTTCAGGCGGGCGCCGACACCGGAGTCACGGCAGGATCTTATGCTCCAGCTCAGGCCACCATTTTCAAATCTAAGGACGGTTTTTTCGAAGGACTCAGCGGATTTACCTGGAGCTTTGAAACAGGCTTCGTGATCCGCATCTTTAACACCTTTGGAATTAGGGTTGGAGGATTTTATCAGTTGAGTACTTTCAGCGTAGGTTCCGTTCAAGGATACAATGTCGCACCTGGAAGCACTCCGGTTGAAATCGGTTCAGTAGAGAATCTTTCCTCTACCCTAGACAATAAACAATTAGGGAATTTCGGAGCCACCTTCGGTCTCGTTAAAAACTTCTAATACATTTTCTCCATAAGAAGAAGTTCTATTTCAGGAATTTCTTCTTATGGAATTTTATAAAATTTTGATATATTATAGATCTTTTAGGATCTCGGCCTTCTTTTTTTCGTATTCAGGCTTAGAGATCAACTTCTTGTCCAATAGTTCTTTTAAGGTCTTCAACCTATCTTCGACAGTCTTTGGATAAGATTTCTTAGGTTCATTTGTTGTATCTTTTAACACCTGAGAAGTCCAAAAGCCAGGCTTCACGCTGATGCGATTCGCCTCTTGCGTTTGGCCCGAAGGGAAAACAAGAAAGTCCAAACCTTCTGGACGAATTTCGGGCAAGTAAATTGCATTTCTGGTAGAAGTCTCCGGTTTCATGACAGGGACCAAGGTCCATTCCCTAAACGAATAAGGAGTTTGAAAATCCAAGACCTGTCCTATCTCCGAGAATTCTAAGATAAGACCATCTGCACGATTTCTGATATAGAATACAGTCCTTCTAATCCTAAGACCTGGACGAATAGGATCTTCTCTCTTTATAATAACTTGATATGCGTGGGGAAGGCCATCCGGAATATCAGCCTCCGCTTTAAACAGCAACTCGCCTAGCTGAGCAGTCTCTTCTTCCGTAAGAATTCTGACCGGATCTCTGGAGATGACTCCTGTTTCGGGGATGCCAGTAAACTTAAAAAGCTTTTGCCAGCGAGATATGAATTCTGTTTTATCCGTAGCGTCTAACGCAGCTCCCGTAAGAACAGTAGACGCAATTGGCAACCAAGTATCAGGTTCTAAAAAGAGAGGAGTTTCGGGACTCTTCTTTAAATAGAAGAGAACGATCGTGTCGGAAGAACTTGCCATTTCTTTCTTTTGCAAAGAAAGGCATGAGGTCGTTATGAATGCGAATACGAGAAGGAAAGAAAATAGATCAGGACTTTTCTTTTTTGCCCGAATCGGATTTTTTAAGCATGCTGCCAATTTTGCCCAATTCCTCCGGCTTAATTTTCGCTCCCGCTGCTTTCTTATTCTCAGCTTGGATCTCTCTGTACACTTCGGCTCTGTGTACAGAAACTTCTTTGGGAGCTTTGACCCCGATCTTTACTTGGTCTCCTTTGATATCCACAATGACGATCTCAATATCGTCGCCGATGATTATGGATTCATTGGTACGTCTAGCTAGTACGAGCACTTAGGACATCTCCACAGTGGCACTTTCCAAGATCTTTTCTCTTACCGAATGAACTTCGTTACGAGAGACGAATTGACGACCTGTTAGATCCTGCTTATTGATCAGAATTGGTCCTTGCAAATTCGCAGTCATTGAAGCCGGATCGTCGTTCGGGATGGTCACTATGACTAATATCAGCGCTTCTAAAACATCCTGCAACCCGATTTGAGAAATCTCTTCCGAGCTGAGCAAGGGTTTGTATTCTTTTTTAAAAAGAGTTGGGGGGATGACGACGAAAGCAAGATCCACTTCATCCACCGACTGAAGCCATTTGAATACGGACTCTTCGTCCTCTTCAATTAAGGCAAAATTCTTATAATTGCTAAAACCTAAGAGTCCTTCAGGAAATTTAATAAGTTGTCGTTCTGAAACTTGTATTTTCCCGAAAGGTTTGCTTTGGATCTCAACCATTGACCGACCTGTTAGCGCCGAGAGCGCCCTTAGTTTATTGCTTTTTCAATTCTCTACAACAAGAAT
The DNA here is from genome assembly GCF_004770055.1 of Leptospira semungkisensis. Classification (NCBI taxonomy): domain Bacteria; kingdom Pseudomonadati; phylum Spirochaetota; class Leptospiria; order Leptospirales; family Leptospiraceae; genus Leptospira; species Leptospira semungkisensis. The sequence continues at coordinate 592,308 of NZ_RQEP01000005.1, forward strand.
TCCCCGGCAGAATTGCCGCCGGGAAATCGGTTTATCTTAAAAAGTCCATCAAAGTGGATTTGATCACCTTGGAACCTACGTTAAGCGCATACTGATGGATTGTTTCCAACCATTTCATATTCATGATCGTCTCCGGGAAGTCGATGCCTTCATTCTTAGCAAGCAACTCAGTCATATAAGACTTATCAAAGGAAACTCTTTGAGAATGTTCTTCCATCCGATTCATTCTCGCACCCACAATAGATCTGTAACGAAGAATGTTCTCCAGCGCAAGATCCAAATCTTGGATATCTCTTCCGGAGATCCTTTCTTGGTCTTTTTGGATCAAATCATTCCTGAATTGGATGAGCACATCAAACACAGAAAGTCCTGTTACAGTTGCAGACTTGCTATAATTATTTGGAGGCTCGGAATTTGCAGGATCGATGAGACCAATATCCCTGAGTACAGTTCCTCCATCCACATCCTCTAACCAGATCTGATGAGGCGCAGTGGAACTTAAGCTGATATTATCCTGAGCTAGTTTGTTTGCCTTCGCTTCTATCGGAGAATTGTTGATCTTGTCGATGATATCATCGATCGTATCTCCAGCTGAAACTTGGATCTCTACTCCATCTATTTTGAACTTTTGATCCGAAACTGCTACATAGCCAGAGTTATCTACTCGGCTGGTCACACTCATGTTGGTTCCCCAGAAGACCTTATTTCCGGGAATAGTGACAGGAATATATTCGCCCTTCTCGATTTCTCGGATCTGTTCTCCGATATCTCCGCGATATTCTACACCGATGTATTGGTTCTTTAATTCCAAACCTTGGAGACCTTTGATTTTGGATTCGATCGGCTCGAACGGAGGTCTTTCGATCACATGTCCACCGAACAAAGGTCTTCCAGTAGCATCTCTGGTATTGGCAATATCGACTAACGCACGAAGCAACTCGTCGATTTCCTTACCCACGGCGACTTCCAATTCAAAGCCCTTATCACCTTGATAAATACCGTTAGAAGCTTGGACCGCAAGAACTCTCGCTCTTTGGAAAAGATTTCCGATCCTATCCAGTTCTCCATCTATCTGTTGAAGTCTGCCGAATCCGTCGTCTATATTGGATTGAAAAGTATCCAACTCATTCAAACGAGAACGAAAGAACATTTGATTCGTAGCTCTTCCAGGTTCGTCGGAAGGAATTCGTATCCTTTGTCCAGTACCCAATTGGTTTTGGGTTTCATCCATAGCCACCTGGTGACGGTTTAAAGTCCTCACCAGACTGTTATTTTGCATCATGTTAGTGATCCGCATCATGGCTTCGCCTCCTTGCTATTCCCCGCGGAATTAAGCGCCCAACCTATTGATGATCGTATCCAGAATCTCATTCATGGTATTGATCATCTTAGCTGACGCGTTATACGAATGTTGGAATTGGACCATATTGGCCATTTCCTCGTCTAGGCTTACACCCATAACCGATTGTCTCATGTTCTCTAGTTCAGTCATGAGATCGGTTTGGATTCCCCATTCTTGTTTTGCTTCTCTAGCTTCGGTTCCTAACTTAGAGATAAGACTATTATAGAAATCATCCGTGGTCTTGGAATAATCCACCATCACAGGATTGTTTCTAAGAGAAGAAGCTACCAAGAGAGCATTGCGACCGTCCTTATGGCCGCCTGGAGAATTATAATCTCCTGTTCCACCCACATCTTTACCGCGAGCCGCAGCGATATTTGCCACGTTATTCGCTATATGCTCATTGATTTTAAAATGAGAAGAAGGATGAAAATGAGGTGTTAGAGTAATGTCTTCCGGCTTGGACTGCAATTTAGTGATCTCACCCAATCGCTTATAATCATAAGCACCGGAAGGACCGGAAGCCATTAGAATCCCAGTCAGACCTACTAGTAAATCTCCTGAATCTTCTAAGTGTCTAAGAACGAAATTCTTTTTAGGAGAATCTTCAGCAACAGTCGCCTTAAGAGCAAGCTGGTTGTCGTGATTCATATACGCCACGACGCCTACCTTTGAAGCGTTGATTCTCTTAATAATACCGTTCAAAGTATCATTCGCAGAATAAGGAACTAGAACAGGAGTTTCCTTTTCGTCAGGACGTAGAAAAGTCATGGTCCCACTGATCCCGATCGGACGATCCGGATCCAAAGTATTCTTTCCTGTCACCCTAAAGATCGCAGAGATATCGTTTTGTCCGTCCCCGTCAGAGTCGTATTCTCCAAAAGTATTCAAGGACAAAGAACGAATATCGAAGAAATTCAGGTTCGTATTTCCATTCAAACCAAATCCGTCTTTATGGATCTCGTTGATTACATCCATCACGTTGACTGCAAGAGAGTCTACTTGGTCTATCTTTTCACCAAGAATCTTGTCCCTTACCTCGATCAAACCTTGTAAGCGGCCTTTTCTAAGAAGTACAGGATCACCTGTAACATGCCAATACAGATCGAGTAATCCGTCTTTAGAAGGATTTCCTAATATATCGATCTTGTTCAGCTTACCGCCTTGCACAAGGATCTGCTGACCGATAAAGACCATCAATTCGTCTTCGTCACTTCTACCTATATTGATGTCCGTAAGACTAGCTAACTCTTGCAAAAGAGAATCTCTTTTGTCATAGAGATCATTCGGCTTATCTCCGAGAGCCTCGGACTTTGCGATCCTTTCGTTTAAAGTACGGATATTCTCTCCGATGGTATTTAAGTGCATCGCATGAGATTCTATCTCTCTATTTGCTTGGTCGCGAAGTTGAGAAAGTTTGCGATACACATCTTCTACTCTGCTTCCAAGGCCTTGTGCCTTTTCTAAAACCACGGAACGATGTGCATTGTCTTCCGGATAATTGGCTAATTCTTCCCAAGAAGACCAGAATTTATCCATCAAGGTTCTGAGAGTCGTACCATTCGGCTCGTTAAAGATATTCTCCGTTTGGTACAGATATTCATTCTTAGCTGCCCAATAATCCTTCACACCAGAAGTTTCAATAATACGATCGTCGATAAAAGAATCTCTGACTCTCTCGATGGAAGCAATCTCAACACCTTGTCCGATTTGACCAGGAAGATGAGCTCTATTTAAAGAAGGTTCATAGAGAGGATCCGTGGCTTGCAATACCACTCTCTGACGCGAATAATGTTTATTGTCCGCGTTTGAAATATTGTGACCAGTAGTTTGCAAAGCTTGCTGATGCGCAGCTAAGCCTCTCTTGCCTATTTCTAATCCGGAGAATGTGGATCCCATACTATCTCCCTCCTATCCAAAATGCCGTTACGCCGAAGCGTTCATGAGGACAGACGAACGTTTCTTTCTTCCTCTTGTAGAAGTAGAATTTTCATCCTCGTAAACAGCCACTTCTCCGCTATTTGCGTTGTTACGCATTGCGTCTATGGTAGCCGTCAAAAATTCCTGTCTGGTGCGAATCAACTTGTCGTTCGCCTTGATTCGGTCTTTCAACCGATGCACCGTGTCTTTCAATCCCATGCCGAGCTGTTTCAATCTGTGCTCGGAATCACGGTCTATCTTATTTAAAAAATCAGTTAGAGTCAGTTCACCTTCTTTAGGAATTCCTAAATTACTTGAAGTGTAAACGTCTTGAATGGCAACCATACGAACTCTTTCCAACTCGCTCGCATGAACGATAAGCTCGTACGTTTTTTTAGAAATGGCTTCCAAGGACTTTCCGTCAGCCTTGGTCACCGCTTCCGTTTTATTTTTTTCTAACTCCAGGATTTCGGAGTACAGACGGATTTCTTCTTCGAAAAGAAAGCATATCCGATCCAACCATTCCTCTTTGTTTGATGTCATTGTCCGGTCCCTGTTCTTTGTTTCGGCGGATTCCGGATTTTTATAAGGGGTTTTTTTGAAAATGCAGAGTTTCCCGGAACAGTTCTCAAGAAAGAGAATGTTTTAACCGAAAGGCGATTCCGGATAAAATAGAGAAGTTTTAAGAGACATAATTTTTATATCTTACCAAAAGAATTCAAATCCTGAATTTCGCCTTCTCCTCCCAAAACCAAGATCCCTCTCCTATAGAAAGGTACAAATTCAGAGTTCTAAATTGAATTCATTCCCCTTGCTTTCGTCTAGAATTAGATGTAAAAGTTTGTTCTCTAAAATTCTTTGAACACACGTTTACAAAACTTTGTTCAATTTAAACTTGCGTTTCCTGATTACAAGACGTATCATAAATCGCTTTAAATGAAAACCAGTACATTAAATAATCATAATTTATCCTTACCCGAATTCCCTTTTCAAGAAAATGAATTCGAAGTTCGTTCGAAATATATTGAAGCGAACGGACAAAAATTCTTCTTGTTAGAGTCCGGAAAAAAAGAAGGAAGACCCTTATTGCTTCTGCATGGATTTCCAGAATTCTCTTACGCTTGGAAGCACCAAATCGCATACTTCGCTAACCAAGGATACTTCGTGATCGCTCCGGACCAAAGAGGCTATGGAAGAAGTTCCAAACCAAAATCGATCTCAGACTATAGCCTGGATCGTCTATCGGAAGATGTGATAGCAATTTTAGATGCGTATAAATTTTCCAAAGTTGATATTATCGGTCACGACTGGGGAGGAGCCGTCACGTATTGGACCATCTCAAAATTCCCAGATCGATTTACAAAGGCATGTGTATTGAATCTTCCTCATCCGACAGTGATGAAGAGAAAAATACTTTCAGATAAGTCCCAAAGAAAGAAGAGCATGTACATCTTATTCTTTCGTATTCCTTGGTTGCCCGAATTCTTACTTTCTAGAAAGAACTTTCGAAAATTGGAACGGTCTTTGACAAAGACTTCTATAAAAGGAGCCTTCAGTTCGGAAGAGATTTCTATTTATAAGGAAGCTTGGTCCCAACCGGATTGCGTGAGATCCATGTTGAATTGGTATCGAGCCATGACAAAGAATCCTCCCAAACTCATTCGAAGCAGAAAGATCCAAGTTCCTACTCGGATCTTTTGGGGTGAAAAAGATAGATTCTTATCCAAGGAAATGGCATTAGAAACACTTCCTCTGCTCTCGCAGGGATCAGTCCGTTTCTTTCCCAAAGCGACTCATTGGATCCATCATGAGATCCCTGAGATCTTAAATCCGGAACTATTATCCTTTTTGAACGAAACTTAGTTTCTGGATAGAAAGGAAAAATATTTCTGTACCTATAAACGTCCTATTCCATTATGCGAATGAGATCTGAATTGCCGTCCGCTTCTTGTATGTCCTCTTATTCTTTGAAAACGATCTTTAGTATATTCTTAGTTTGTTTTTTCTCCCTATCTTCTCATGCAAAAGAAGATACCTCCAAAAAGAAAGAAGAGCCTAAAAAATCTTCGGTTCTACCAAAGATCTCCTCTGCTAAAAAGACTTCTTCTGTAAAGAAGGATGAAAAGAAAAAACCGCCCGTAAACGCTTCAAAAAAAGTAAGCGCCGGTAAGAAAGGACCAAAACGTCTTCATGGAGAAGAAGTGGAGAAGAAAGAAGAGCTCTTTTCTTTCGTTCTATCCGGCAGAAAATTTGCGCAAGGTGAACTTCTGTTTTTAAAGATCAAACCTCTTGCGAGATTATTAGATAAATTAGGAAACTTTAAAATTACTTGGGAAGGCACTGAGCTCCCATTCTCTCAAAAAGATGGTTATCTTTTAGTGTTTATTCCGATCTCTCCGGAGTTCTCCAAACCTACCGGAGTTTTAGAATTAACGGAAAGACATTTATTCTCCAAGAACGATTCCAAGAAGTATGAGATCCCTGTTCAAAAGACGAATTTCGCGACTTCTAAGATTTCTCATCTTACCATGGATAAACAATATACTACAGAAGAGCTGTCCGAGGAAACAAAGTCATTTATCAAGGATTGTTCCGAAGCAAAGGCTAAAGCGTTTCAATCCAAGTCTGAAATTCAGATCGATTCGGATTTTGCTTATCCGGTTCAAAATCCAATCTTAAACAGTCCATTTTATAAACGTAGGATCTATAACAAAGAGAAGGGTCGTCCTCATGGAGGCTCGGATTTCAAGGGTGGCGTAGGTGATCCTATTTACGCGATCAACGATGGCACTGTGATCCTTGCAAGATCCATGTACTATGAAGGAAATTTTACTGTCATCGATCACGGACTCGAAGTGTATTCTCTATACATGCATCAGTCAGAACTATTGGTAAAGCAAGGGGACAAGGTTAAAAAGGGAGATTTGATCGGAAAGATCGGATCCACCGGAATGTCAACTGGACCTCATTTGCATTTAGGCTTGCGAGTCTTAGGAACGATGATCGATCCTTTATCAGTGGTCCAAACCGAGTTATTAGGTTCTAAACCTGCGCCAGTAAAGAAGTAACGGACGAGTTTATATCTACTCGTCCGTAATATTCTTTCTTCATTTTTTCAATTCCAAAGTTTTCCTTCTTCTCCGATATAGATTGCATCGGGTCTGAGAATCCTTTCTTTCAATTGCTCGAAACAATGTGCGGTCCATCCTGCAGCTCTTGCCATAGCAAATATCGGTGTGAAAAGTTCCGTAGGAAAATCCAATCCATGCAAAAGCAAAGCGGTATAAAATTCCACATTGGTTTGCAAGACTCGATCCGGTTTATATTCCTTTAATAAGGCCAATGCAGTTTTTTCTACATGCATCGCCAGATCATAGAAATCCTTCTTCTCATCCGTATCGTATAGAATCTTAGAAGCCTTTGCCAAAACGTCGGCTCGAGGATCTCTCATCTTATAGATCCTATGACCGAATCCCATGAGTCGATCTCCCGTTTTCAGTTTTTCTCTCAGGACCTTCTCCGCATTTTGCTGCGTTCCTATCTCGAAAACGGTGTCTAACGCAGGCCCCGGAGCTCCTCCATGCAATGGTCCTTTCAAGGCCCCCAATCCTCCGGTCACAGCAGAGATCATATCCGATTGAGTGGAGATGATCACTCTTGCCGCAAAGGTAGAAGCATTCAATCCATGATCGCAAACAGTATTTAAGTAAGTGTTTAATGCTCTTACACTTCTTGGATCCGGATCGACTCCCTTCAACATGTATAGGAAATTTGCAGCTATATCTAAATCCTGTCTCGGCAATATAGGTGCCATTCCCTTGCTCAAACGAAATGCCCAAGCAACAATCAAAGGGAAAGTAGCAAGCACCGCCATCGCATCTTTTTTAGGATCTTCTTTTTCGGATCCTAAAGAAAGAGCTGCAGAGCCTATTCTCAAGATATCAATCAAGGGAAGATGCGCATACACAGCTTCCTCGATGATAGTCCGTATCACCTTAGAAAATCTTCTAGATGATCTAAGCTCTTCTGCGAATAAGCTTACTTCTGTAGGCTTCGGCCTTCTATCATCCCAGAGAGTGAAGATGGTTTCTTCAAAGACTGCCTTTCCTGCAAACTCATCCACATCATAGCCTGCAATGATCAATCTGCCGGCCTTGCCATCCACTAAGGAAAGCTTGGTCCTCGCAGCAGGGATCCCGTCCAGACCTGGACTATAGATTTTCTCTTTTTCTTGTTCAGAGAGTATCATGGTTTCCTCCTATTTTACCTTGAGTTTAGTGGATTGACACTACTTCGTCAATGTTGATTATATTGTCAATATATGAGTTTTTCTCTCAAAAAACCTTTCTTGAGCGCAGAGGAAGTAGCGTCCGTTTTGGGTGTCGAAATCCAAACAATATACGCTTACGTTAGTCGCGGCTTGCTCCATTC